>JACPYX010000017.1 GCA_016195815.1 Chloroflexota bacterium | reverse complement strand
CTTAAATCGGTGAAAAGGCGGCGAATGAGATAGTCCCCTCTTCCTTTGGGAGAGGGCAGGGTGAGGGTTGCGTAACATCAGTTTCTTAACTTCTTTTTTGGGACACGGACAACACGGATCACGCCGATTCTCACGGAAAAGTCTCTTTAGAAATCTGCATTTTTTTCGTCCGACCCGTGTACAAAAGACCGCGACTAAGGGTCTGTAAATTAATAACTTCCGTTATTGCGAGGAGGGCGTACTTCCCGGCGAAGCAATCCGCGATCGCGTGAGGAAGATTGCTTCCCCACACTGTCCTGCGTTCGATGCAGGGGAGAACGGCTCGCAATGACGTAACTGAGGGAAGTTGTATTTTTGCGGACTCTAATTACTGATCACTGTCTGACGATCACTGCTTCACGCTGAGGCCCGTTTGCCACCCAGCCGACTTTCACGCCCGATAATTTTTCGATCATCTCAACATAAGCGCGCGCCTTTGCAGGCAAGTCTCTGTATTTGCGAATGCCGCGAATATCGCTGTGCCAGCCTTTTACAATTTTATAAATCGGTTGGACGCGTTCAAGTTGATAAGCATCCAGGTCGTAATAATGTACGCGCCTGCCATTGAATTCATATCCCGTACAAACTTTTATTTCTTCGAACTCGCTCAAGATATCCAGTTTGGTTAGGAACAGGCGGTCAATTCCGTTGACCTGCGCCGCGAAGCGCGTCAGTTCCGCGTCGAACCAGCCGCCGCGCCGGATGCGTCCCGTCGTGGCCGCCACTTCGCTGAGAGCTTTCTCGGCGCGCGCATCATCCTTGACTTCGGTCGGCATCGGCCCGGCGCCGACGCGCGTGGTGTAAGCTTTGGTCACGCCGATGACGCGCGAAATGGCGCGGGGTGGAATCCCCAGCCCGGCCGTCGCGGCCGAAGCGAGCGTAGTCGAGGCCGTCACGAACGGGTATGTGCCCCAGTCCGTGTCGAGGATCGAACCCATGGCCTGTTCGAGCAGAAACTTTTTGCCGTTTCTCAACCCATCCTGCACAATGCCAAAAAGTTCAGTGATGAACGGTTTGATCCCGTCGTAATAACCGCGATATTCATCGTGCACTTTATCGAAGTCCAGCGGCGAACCGCCCAGCGCGGCGATGATTTTATTTTTGAGCGCGACCTGCATTCGTAATTTATTTGCGAATGCTTCTTTGTCGGCAAAGTCGCTCCAGCGAATGCCGTTGTAGCTGACCTTGTCCGCAAAGGTTGGGCCGATGCCGCGCCGCGTGGTGCCGGTTGCGCCCGCGCCTTTGGCTTCCTCGTAAAGTCCGTCCAGAATTTTGTGATACGGCATGATGACGTGGGCGCGCGGCGAGATGAACAATCGTTTTTCGAGTTTGACGCCCGCATGGCCAAGCGACTTCATCTCTTCGATCAACACGGCCGGGTCAATCACCACGCCGCCGCCGATCAAACACTTGACGCGTGGATAAAAAATTCCCGACGGCACAAGATGAATTTTGAATTCGCCGAATTCGTTGATGATGGTGTGCCCGGCGTTGTTGCCGCCGTTGTAGCGCGCCGCGAAATCGAAATCTCCGGCGAAGGTATCAATGGCCTTGCCTTTGCCTTCGTCGCCCCATTGCGTTCCAAGAATTACTGTGACTGGCATGTTGTCTCCTTGATGTCGTTGCGAGCCGCGCTCCATGCGGCGCGGCAATTTTGTTTATATTTTTTTCATCACCGCGCGCTCGGCAATCTTTTCCGCCAAACCCAAATAACTCAGCGGCGAGAGTGAACGCAGTTTTTCCTTCACTGTTTCTTCCGCTTGCAAACCATCAATCCATTCTTTGAACGATTCTTTTGTGATGTCTTTGCCGCGCGTCAGGGATTTTAGCTGTTCGTAGGCTTGCAGGACTCCCGCGGCGCGCAGGATGCTTTGCGCGCCCTCGGCCACAACCTCCCAATGCGCCTCCAGCTCGGACCTCATGGCGGCCGCGTCCGCTTCGACTCTTTCCAGTCCCCGCGCCAGGCTGGCGTACGCCACGAGCGTATGACCCAGCGCGACGCCGAACGTGCGGCGGACAGTCGAGTCGGAGAGATCGCGCTGCAGGCGCGAGATGGGCAGTTTGCGCGCGTATCCTTCGAACAGGGAATTGGCAATGCCAAGATTCCCTTCGGCGTTTTCAAAGTCAATCGGGTTGACCTTTTGCGGCATGGTCGAAGAACCGACTTCATTCTTTACCACGCGCAATTTGAGATAGCCGTCGCTTGTGTATCGCCACATATCCTGCGCCAGATCGAGCAAAATGGAATTTATCAAATGAAGTGTATTGAAATATTCCACCCAATTATCGTACGGCAAAATTTGAGTGGTGATGAGGTTTGGTTCCAACCCAAAACTGCGGATGAAATTCTCGCTAAAAGCAAGCCAGTCTGCCTGCGGCGCGGCAGATTGTGCGGCGTTGAAGTTGCCGGCCGCGCCTGTCAATTTGGCTTCAAAGCGGTGTGCTTTCAACGCGGCAAACTGCTTTGTCAGGCGCGAATGAAAAACAGCCAGTTCTTTTCCAAACGTGGTCGGGACGGCGGCTTGTCCGTGTGTGCGCGCCAGCATGGGCGTGGATTTGTGTTTGCGGACGAACGCGGCAAGTTGATCGAGGATCTTCGCCAGCGCGGGCAGGATGATTTGATCGCGCGCGTCGCGCAATGCGATGACCTGCGCCAGGTTGTTGACGTCTTCCGATGTCAGCGCAAAGTGAAGCCGCGAAACGGCGTCCGCCAGGGAGGTCGGGGTGAGGCGGGCGGATAAAAAATTCTCGATGGCTTTCACGTCGTGGCGGGTGGCCTGCTCAATATCTTTGATCTGGCGCGCGTCGCCGATCGAGAAATCGTTCGAGAGCGCGCCAAGTAGGTCCAACTCGGCGGCGGTGAAGGGCCGGATGAGTTTTGCGTCGCGTGAAAGCGAAATGAGATATGCGATTTCCGTGCGGACGCGCTGACGGATGAACGCAAATTCCGAAAAGTGTCCGCGCAGCGAATCGGTTTCGCGTGCGTAGCGTCCGTCCAGAGGGGAGAGGGCTTGCAAGTCGTCGGTCATGGTTTTCATTATAGCATTGCGGGAACGGGCGGCGCGCCATATAATCGGCGCGGCTTTGTTAAACACAAAGGCGCATGTGTGCCTGCGGTGTAGGCAAAGGACTCAAATGAAAAGCCTTCGCGTACTTGCTGCCCTTTGTGTTTGAATATTTTGAAGGAGATGCCATGAAAATTTTACCCGACGTTGCCTTGACCTATGACGATGTTCTGCTTGTGCCGCAATACTCGCATGTAGAGTCGCGGCGCAGGCTTTCCACCCAGACCAAATTAACCCAGAAGCTTTCATTGCAAATCCCGATTGTCTCGGCCAACATGGATACCGTGACCGAAAGCGAAATGGCAATTGCCATGGCGCGCGAAGGCGGCATCGGCATCATCCACCGCTTCATGTCCATCCATGAACAGGTGGCGCAGATCGCGCGCGTGAAGAAAGCCGAGTCGTTTATTGTTGATAACCCGATCACTCTGACTCTTTCACACACCGTTGGCGATGTTCGGAAGATCGTGGATGAAACTGATACAGGCGGGATTTTGATTTTGGATGAAGACAATCATGTGGCTGGAATCATCACGACGCGCGATCTGCTGTTCGAAAAAAATGGCGGCAGACCTGTTTCCGATATCATGACGCGCAAGGTGATCACTGCGCCGCCTGATACCACGCTCGAGCAGGCTGAAAAGATTTTGCACGAGCATCGCGTCGAGAAACTGCCGCTGGTGGATGCAAAAGGCAAATTGGTTGGTCTTATTACCTTGAAAGACATCATGAAGATCGCGCAGTTTCCCAAAGCGACGAAAGACTCGCGCGGCCGTCTGGCGGTCGGCGCGGCGGTGGGCGTAAAGGCCAGCGAGTTGACGCGCGTTGAACGCCTGCTCGAAGCAGGCGCAGACTGCATCGTAGTGGACATTGCTCACGGCGATTCCAAACTGGAGACGGATATCATCAAAAGCATTCGCAAGAGTTTTCCATCGGCGCAGATCATTGGCGGAAATGTCGCCACCGCCGAAGGCACGAAACGCCTGATTGACGCCGGCGCGGACGCGGTCAAGGTGGGCGTTGGTCCCGGCTCGATTTGCATCACACGTATCGTGGCGGGCGCAGGCGTGCCGCAACTGACCGCGGTGATGGATTGTGCGGCGGTGGCGCGTCCCCAGAATATCCCGATCATCGCCGACGGCGGCGTCCGCACATCGGGCGACCTGGTCAAAGCCATCGCGGCGGGCGCCTCCACCGTCATGCTGGGAAGCCTGCTGGCAGGCACGGACGAAAGCCCGGGCCTGCTCATGACGCGCAAGGGTCACCGGTACAAAGTCTCGCGCGGCATGGCGTCGCTTCAAGCCAGCGTAGCGCGCAAAGTCCGCGAGGGCGAAGGCGATGTCACGCAGGAAGAGATCGAAGAATATGTTTCAGAAGGCGTCGAGGCTGCAGTGCCATACCGCGGTTCGGCGCGCGAGATGCTCACGCAACTCGTCGGCGGATTGCAATCCGGCATGAGTTATACCAACGCCCATTCGCTGGACGAACTGCACGATAAGGCGGTTTTCATTCGCATGACACCGGTTGGGCTGGCAGAGTCCCGCCCGCACGATGTGGAAGTGATGTAAATTAGAACAACTGTTGGATTGAAAAACAGAAAATTCTGCGCGAAAATGAAATTGCTCCGAGAAGAGTAAAGCCGGAAAAATCCGGCGGCGCAAAGTCATGGGTCTAAAATCTCATTTCATAATGGGATCACGATTGCCAGACTGCCGAAAAAGCAAAACCGCCAAAAGACGGCGACGCAAAGCCAAGGAATCTAAAATCAGAAATGATCAGGATCGACCGGCTGGGCGAAAGGCAAAACCGGAGAAATCCGGCGGCGCAAAGTCATGGGTCTAAAGTCATTCATAACCTGACCACGACTGCCAGACTGCCGAAGAGCGAATTACAGCAGGGATGACGAATATTCGTCATCCCTGCTCATTTTTTTGTAGACAGCCCGCCTCACCCTCGACCGGAAGCGGGCCGCCGTTTTATTTAGGTATAATCATGCTATGAGCGACTCCCGCCCAAGACCCCTCGACCCTGAAGCCAAACCTGACGACCGCGTGGATAATGCCCTGCGTCCGCAAAAACTCGGCGACCTGATCGGACAGGACCAGGTCAAAGAAAATCTCGGCATTCTGATTGCCGCCGCGCGCGGACGATCTGAAGCTCTCGACCATGTTTTATTTTACGGCCCGCCCGGACTCGGCAAAACAACCCTGGCGCATGTTGTCGCCAACGAAATGGGTGTCAATATCAAAGTCACGTCCGGCCCGGCCATCGAACGTGCCGGAGATTTGGCCGCCATTCTGACCAATCTGCGCGCGGGCGATGTTTTGTTCGTGGACGAAATTCACCGCCTCGGACGCGCCATCGAAGAGGTGTTGTATCCGGCAATGGAAGATTTCGCGCTGGATATTGTGATCGGCAAAGGGCCATCGGCGCGTTCCATTCGGCTCAAGCTGCCGCGCTTCACTGTCGTTGGCGCGACGACGCGGCTGGCTCTGGTCACTGCGCCGCTACGGGCGCGCTTTGGCGCGGTCTATCGGCTGGACTATTACGATTTAACGGCCATGCAGGCTGTCGTGGCGCGCGCCGCGAAGTTGCTAAAGGTCGAAGTGGATAAAGCCGGCATCGCAGAGATCGGACGCCGCGCGCGCGGCACACCGCGTGTTGCCCTGCGCCTGCTGAGACGTGTGCGCGATTACGCCCAGGTGCGCGCGGACGGCAAGATCACGTCTGCGATTGCAAAGGAAGCTTTGGATTTATTGGCCGTTGACCCGCTCGGCCTCGACGATGTGGATCGCCGCGTGCTGAAGACCATCATCGAAAAATATAACGGCGGGCCGGTTGGCTTGAATACGATTGCCGCGTCCATCAGTGAAGAGCAGGATACGATCATGGATGTGGTCGAACCGTATCTTCTGCAACTCGGCTTTCTTGACCGAACGTCGCAAGGACGCATTGCCACCAGGTCCGCGTATGAGCATTTGGGATTGACATACACAGAGCAGGGGCAGGCGAGATTGCTTTAGCGTTTGAATGTTCAAACCTGGAAACCCGAAGAACATGGAAACCATTGCCCGTTATCTGATGATCGGTGGGATTGTATTATTTCTTATCGGCGGCGGAATTTATCTCGCCGCGAAATTCGGCTTGCCGCTCGGACGTTTGCCCGGCGATATTCGCATCGAGGGCCGGAACGGCTCTTTTTATTTTCCGGTTACGAGTTCGATTTTGGTGTCGGTGGTATTGACGATTGTTGTGAATGTGATAGTAAGGCTGCTCAAAAAATAGAAAGCTTTAAAGTTTTACCTAGCCACCTGACAGTTTTACCGATAGGCACATAGCCGATCAACTATTTTCTTGTTAAAGTGTCGGGTCGCTAGAATACGAATTCCGCTTTACAATCCCTCGCATGTCTAACATCGAATCCGCCTACACCTCAGCCCTCGATTACCTCTACAGTTTCGTAGATTATAGTCTCAAACATTCGTCCGAACTTGCCAAGGCCGATTTCAACCTCGACCGGATGCGCGCCTTGATGCTTGAACTCGGCAGCCCCGAAACAAAATATCCGATCATCCACATAGCCGGGACAAAGGGCAAAGGTTCGGTCAGCGCCCTATGCGCCTCCGCTTTGAAGGTCGCAGGTTTAAAAGTTGGCCTGTACACTTCGCCGCATTTGCTG
>JACPYX010000001.1 GCA_016195815.1 Chloroflexota bacterium | reverse complement strand
TTACCAAGGTTTGGCAGAACTTCATGAGAACTGTCAGACCCCGTTCAAGAAATCCAAATATCATGCTCTGACGCAAAGAGAGCAGCAGAGAAATCGTGTCTTGGCTAGAAAACGCATTTTGATCGAACATATTTTTCGTAAATTGAAAGTGTTTCGTATCCTGAGTGAGAAGTATCGCAATCGCAGAAAGAGATTTGCCTTACGCTTCAATTTGATCGCTGCAATTTACAACCTCGAACTCAACCCAAACTGACTTTTGCAAGGGGTCTAGTAAATCCCTGCGAACAAGAAAATCAACAGGTTTTGCAGAAACCTAAAAGTTATGAAGGCTGAAACTGCCGGGCTGGAAACACCAGCCTTATTAAATAATTTGATGAATTGCTCAACCGCCAGATCGGCTAGTATCCGATATTGCCACGGATTGCCCGCCACACCTTCCATCATCTGCCCGTGAACTTTTACTTGTTGCACTTTCAAGAAACGGAGACCAAGATAGTCCACCTGGGCATATACCGATGCGATGCTCAAAAGAATTGCCGCCACCAGCAGCCAAATCCAAAAAAGTTTTTTGTTCGCGAGTCTGTCCATCATTTATTGATCTCCATCAGCCGCATATATGCCAAGCCGCACGTGCCAGAACATGGTTTGTCATTGGCGCCCCAAAATATTGTATCAGACACGGCAGATTGAATTACAGCCTTAACCATAAGATATGAAAGCGGGTAAAATCACCCCCTATGGATAACAAAACCGAATACGTCCCCAAACGAGCCATGAGCATTCAAGCCCATCCTGACGACCAGGATTTTACTGTTGCCGGCACGCTTGCCAAATGGGCAAAGGCAGGCTGTGATATCGTTTCCGTGCTTATCACCAGTGGAGACTCAGGCTCGAACAGCATCGAGCATGATGTGGATTACAAGCCCAGGCTGGCGCAACTGCGCGAGGACGAGCAACTGGCCGCCAATAAAGTACTCGGGATCAAGCAGACGGTCTTTCTCCGCTACCCCGACGGCGAACTGGTGGCTACGCTCGGACTTCGCAAAGACCTGACGCGTCTCATCCGCCAGCACAAACCGGATGTAGTGATTACCGGCGACCCAAGCGGATGGTTTTATGGCAATGAGTACATCAACCATCCCGATCATCGCGCCGCGGCCGAAGCCGCCACGTACGCGGTCTTCCCGTCAGCGGGGACGCGGCTCATTTTCCCGGAACTGTTATCGGCGGGGTATGAACCGCACAACGTTAAACGGTTGTACATTCACGGGAATGAAAAGCCCGATACGTGGGTGGACATTCGTGAAACCATTGATATCAAAATCGAAGCGCTGAAGAAACACGTCAGCCAGGGCGACACGCACGATGTAGATCAATGGATGCGCGATTGGGCGCGGGAAAGCGGCAAAGAAAAAGGCATCGAGTTTTCAGAATCGTATCGCGTGATGATCCTGCAGCGGGAGAACGAGAAAGAAGCAGGGCAGGATGCGCGATAAACTTTCTGGCTGCAATGGATCACGCGTTTCAAAATTGCCCGACTCATTTGTGAGTCGGGCAATTCCATCGAATCTTCCGTTCTTCTTTTCTCTCACAAGTTCAGCAATCCGATTTTACCCAACGTAATCACACCACGACTCATATTTTGCGATCTTTCCACGGATCGCGTCGTGATACACATTTTGAATCTCACGCGTGATCCTGCCGGATTTTCCATCGCCGATCTTGCGGAAGTCAATTTCGCTCAGGCCAATGCACTCGGCAGCCGTTCCGCACACAAATACTTCGTCGGCAACATAGAGCTGGTCGCGGGAAACCGGTTGTTCGAGAATTTCATAACCCAAATCTTTTGCAATCGTCAAAATCGTGTGACGCGTGATGCCTTCCAGCACGGGCGCAGTGGACGGCGTGATGACTTTTCCATCGCGCACCAGGAATAGATTCTCGCCGGTGCATTCCGCAATGTATCCCTGCGGATCAAGCATGATGGCTTCTTCAAATCCAAGCCGCTGCGACTCGGTTTTGGCGAGAATGCTGTTGACATAGTTGCCTGCGATCTTGGCCTTGGTCATTGAAACATTCGGATGATGGCGCGTGAACGACGAGATGTTGGCGCGAATCCCTTTTGCGAGCGCTTCCTCGCCGAGATAGTTCGCCCATTCCCACACAGCAATCGCCAGGCTGGGCTTGCCAAAATCCACGTTCAGGTTCCAGCCGCCGCCGTCCAGGTACAGAAGCGGGCGGATGTAGCAATCGGCAAAACCGTTCGCCTTCACAGTCTGCTTGACAGCCGCGCTCACCTGCGCCGCCGTCCACGGGAATTCACGAAAGCCAAGCACGCGCGCCGAGTCGAACAAGCGCTCGGTATGTTCATTCAAGCGAAAGACCGCCGGCCCTTTCGCCGTGTTATATGCTCGAATTCCCTCGAACACTGCCGCGCCATAATGCAGTGCGGGCGTGAGAAAATGCAGGGTTGCTTTTTCGAACGGCACCATTTCACCGTTCATCCAGATGAACTTCGATTCCATGCCCATGATAATTTTCCTCTACATTCTTTTGATGATTTCATCCGTCATTTGACGGGTCGTTAACTTGCCGCCAATGTCGGCAGTACGCGCGCCGGATGTTATCACATCGTCCACGGCCTTTTCAATGGACGCGGCTTCGGCCTCGAGTTTGAATGAATGGCGCAGCATCATTGCCGACGAAAGAATCGCGCCAATCGGATTTGCGATTCCCCTGCCTGCAATATCCGGTGCGGACCCATGCACCGGCTCGAACAACCCCGCGCCGGACTCTCCTAAACTGGCCGACGGCAACATCCCCATAGAACCCGCCAACACAGACGCCTCGTCTGTGAGAATATCGCCGAACATGTTTTCGGTGACGACCACGTCAAACGATGCAGGTGAAGTTATCAGTTTCATCGAAGCGGTATCCACCAAAACGTGTTCAAGTTCGATGCCGGGATTCTCTTTTCCGGTTTGAGCCGCAATCTGCCGCCATAAGCGGGATGATTCCAGGACGTTGGCTTTATCCACTGAGGCAACTTTTTTCTTCCTGCCTTTCGCCAATTTAAATGCAAGCTCCATCACGCGTTTGACTTCGTAATCGTAATATTCGAGCGTATCCACCGCGCGTTCGCGGCCATCTTTGACATCGCGTCCCTTCGGCCAGCCAAAATATAAACCGCCCGTCAGTTCGCGCACGACCATGATATCCACGCCCTTGAGTTTCTCCGGCTTGAGCGGCGACCATTCCATCAGCGCCGAATGCGCTTTCACAGGACGAAGATTCGCGAACACGCCGAGGCCTTTTCGCAACGCAAGCAATCCGCGTTCGGGGCGGTCCTTCGCGGACGGGTCGTCCCACTTTGGGCCGCCGACTGCGCCGAGCAAAACCGCGTCTGCAGATTTGCAATCGGCAAGAGTTTCATCTGTGAGCGACGAACCGAATTTATCAATCGAACAGCCGCCCATCAATCGTTCGGTAAATTTGAATGAATGTCCGTGCTTACTGGCAATGGCATCCAGCACGCGGACAGCCTCGGCGACCACTTCGGGACCGATGCCGTCGCCGGGGAGGAGGGTTATTTTGAAATTCATGTGTTTTCCTTGTTGATGTCATTGCGGGCGAAGCGAAGCAATCTCCCAAACTCCGAAGGGATTGCTTCGGGCAAAAAACGCCCTCGCAATGACATTGGATTTTATTTAATGTGCCACCATCAAACCGTATTCCACTGAGTCCGCCAGCGCGCGCCACGACGCTTCGATGATATTCGTGCTTGCGCCGACGGTGCTCCAGCGGCTGGCGTTATTACGCGTGTCAATCAATACGCGCGTGATGGCTTCAGTGCCGTGATCCGAATCCAGGATGCGGACTTTGTAATCGGACAAATGGAATTGGGCGATTTGGGGATAATAACCAACCAGGGCCTTTCGCAAAGCATTGTCCATTGCGTTAACAGGGCCGTTACCTTCCGCCGCAGTGTGAAGCAGTTCGCCTTGCACGCGCACTTTGACCATTGCTTCGGCGAAGATGCCGCGCCCCTGACGATGCTCGACATTGACAAAAAAATCAATCAATTCAAAGGGCGCCTTGTAGCTATATTCCTGCCGCTTCAACATCATGGTCACGGAGGCTTCGGCGGCTTCAAATGAAAAGCCGCGTGCCTCGAGTTCCTTGATGTCGTTAAGCACGCCAAGCACTTCTTCGCCATCCACTTCAACGCCGTGTTCTTCAGCCTTGCTTAATAAATTGCCGCGGCCCGAAAGATCAGAGACCACCACGCGCATTTTGTTGCCGACTTTTTCCGGCTCGATGTGTTGATAAGATTGTGCGCTGCGTCTCATCGCGGCGACGTGCACGCCGCCTTTGTGTGCGAACGCGGATTTGCCGACGAACGGCAAATGTTCATCGGGGCTGATATTGGCGACCTCCGCCACGAAATGCGAAAGATCGTACAACTTGCCAATGTTTCCTTTGGGCAGGCATTGACAGCCCATTTTGAGTTCAAGGTCGGCGATGATGGAAATCAAATTGGCATTTCCGCAGCGTTCGCCAACTCCGTTGATCGTGCCTTGAACCTGCATTGCGCCCTCGCGGACAGCGGCCAGCGAATTGATCACGGCGCACTCGGAATCGTTGTGAGTATGGATTCCGAATGGATGAGCGAGAACAGGCTTCAGGTCCCGAATGATGCGTTCCAATTCCCAGGGCAAGGTCCCGCCGTTGGTATCGCATAAAACGACCGTCTCCGCACCGCCGCGAATAGCGGCTTGCAGAGTCTCGAGTGCGTAGGATGAATCCGCTTTGTACCCGTCGAAAAAATGTTCGGCGTCATAGATGACGCGTTTGTTATTTGATTTAAGATACGCGACCGATTGCTCGATGATGCGGAGATTATCTTCGGGCGTGGTCTGCAAAACTTCCCTGACGTGAAGGGTCCAGGTCTTGCCAAAGATGGTGCAGACGGGCGTGTGCGAATCGAGCAGCGCTTTGATGTTGGCGTCGTCTTCGGGGCCTCCTTTGACGCGGCACGTCGAACCGAATGCCGCGATAAGCGCATTGTTCCATTGCATGTCGCGGGCGCGCTCGAAGAACTCAACGTCTTTCGGATTCGAACCCGGCCAGCCGCCTTCGATGAAGGCCACGCCGAGATCGTCGAGCCGCTGTGCGATGCGGACCTTGTCATTGGCCGAAAGCGTAAAGCCTTCAGACTGCGTGCCGTCGCGCAAAGTTGTGTCGTAGATTTGGATGATGGCCATAAGTTATTCCGTGTTGTGAATTTCGTAATGCGTGATATGTAATCCGTAAGAATCTTTTTACGCATTACGAATTACGGACTACGCTCTTGACTCAAACACACTGATTTGTTTTTCAAATCCCATAATGTAGCCAAGTTCATCCACGCCGTTGAGCAGGCAGGTTTTGTTGAATGGGTCAATCGGGAAATTCACAGAGCCGTTTGGGAACAAAAGCGATTGCGTGGCGAGATCAACCGTGAATTCGGCATTGGGAATTTCTTCGACCAGATCGAATAACATTTTGTGCGTGGCTTCATCCACGATGATGGGGATGAGGCCGTTCTTCAAGGCGTTATTGCGGAAAATATCGGCGAAGGATGTGCTGATAACGGCATGGAATCCAAAACCTATCAGCGCCCAGGGAGCGTGCTCGCGGCTCGAACCACAGCCGAAGTTGTCACCGGCTAATAAAATTTGCGCGCCCTTTGACTCGGGCTTGTTCAGAACAAAGCCCGGCTTTGGCGAGCCGTCCGGGTTGTAGCGCCAATCGGCGAAGAGATTATCGCCCATGCCCTTTTTGTCGGTGGCTTTGAGGAAACGCGCCGGGATGATCTGGTCCGTATCAATGTCGTTGACGGGCAGAGGGAGTATGCGGGAAGTAAGGGTTGTAAATTGAGCCATAGGTTCCGTTTCAGATAATTCGATATTGGATGTTCGACACTCGATTATCAAATTAAAGATTATTGAGTATTGCGCGCGGATCAGAGACCGCGCCGGAAATCGCGCTTGCCGCGGCAGTTAACGGACTCGCCAAAAATGTTCGCCCGCCTTTTCCCTGACGGCCCTCAAAGTTGCGATTGCTGGTAGAGACGGCGTATTGTCCGGGCTTCAATTCATCGCCGTTCATCGCGATACACATACTGCATCCGGCTTCGCGCCATTCCGCGCCGGATTCTTTGAAGATTTTATCAAGGCCTTCCTGCTCGGCTTGTTTTTTGACATCCTGTGAACCGGGCACGACCATCACGCGCGTGCTTTCAGAAACTTTGCGGCCTTTGAGCATTGAAGCGGCCAAACGCAGATCAGAAATACGCGAGTTTGTGCATGAACCGATGAAGACCACATCCACTTTTTGGCCGAGCAAAGATTGTCCGGGTTGAAGCCCCATGTAAGTTAATGCTTTTTCAAATGCGGCTTTTTGCGAAGCGTCGGAAAAAGACTCGGCGGTCGGAACTCGATCCGTGATCTTCATGCCCATGCCGGGATTTGTGCCGTAGGTGATCATCGGCTCGATTTCAAAAGCATTCAGCGTGATGGACTTATCATAAGTTGCGCCTTCATCACTTGGCAATTGTTGCCAGCGCGCAACCGCCTTGTCCCATTCTTCGTTCTTCGGAGAAAATTCGCGGCCCGCCAGATATTCAAACGTATTGTCGTCGGGCGCGATCATGCCGGCGCGCGCGCCGCCTTCGATGGACATATTGCAGATCGTCATGCGTTGTTCCATCGTCAGGCCGCGGATGGCTTCGCCGGTGAATTCAAAGACATGTCCCGTTCCCCCGCCAACGCCGATCCTGGCGATGAGCGCGAGAATAATATCTTTGGCCGAAACGCCTTTGGATATTTTTCCATTTACACGGACTTCATACGTTTTAGGTTTGCGCTGTAACAGGCATTGCGTGGCAAGCACATGCTCCACTTCGGACGTGCCGATACCAAAAGCCAATGCACCGAACGCGCCGTGCGTGGCAGTGTGACTATCGCCGCACACGATGGTCATGCCCGGCTGGGTGCGTCCGAGTTCGGGGCCGATGACATGCACAATGCCGCGCTGCGGACTGTTCATGCCGTGCAGTGTGATTCCAAATTCGGCGGCGTTGGTCTCCATTTGCTTGATCTGCGCGGCGGCCAGCGCGTCCGCAATCGGGACGTCGAGCGGCGTGGTCGGAATCGAATGGTCCATCGTCGCCAGGGTTTTGTCGGGGCGGCGGACTTTGAGTCCGCGCTGGCGCAGGCCGGTGAAAGCCTGCGGCGAGGTGACTTCATGCACAAGATGAAGGTCAATGTAGAGGACAGCCGGGGAATCGGGTTGTTCAGTAACAACGTGCGAGTCCCAGATTTTTTGAAAGAGCGTTTTGGGCATTGTTTATAAAAACCTTTTTTGAACATCCAGGAATAAGTAGAACGCCAGGAAAATCTTTCTTTGCGGTTGGCTGGATTCTGTTGGGATGGAGTTAAATGCTCATTGGCTGGAATCAACCGCCGGTCAAGAATGAAGCGCTGTGCTTCATCCCAACATCACGCCAAAATTATTTTGGACCACTTGCAGTCCTTCGGTTTGGGCGATGATCAATTTGTTGATGGCGTTGATATACGCCCTGGCGCTGGCGACGATGATGTCCATATCTGCGCCGTGACCGCCGTAGACGCGCGAGAACTCAATTTCTTTCTGCGCGTCCATTGTGCTATCGCCATTGCCGCTTTGAATGCGAACGGTGACTTCACCAAGAGCGTCAATGCCTTCGGTAATGGCGTGGATGTTGAACTCCAGCAGTTTGTTCGGCATCTTAACGATGGCATCAATGGCCTTATACGTTGCGTCCACCGGGCCGCTGCCCATTGAAGCATGAACGTGAACCGCGCGGTCGGGGCCGCGCAAACGGACCGTGGCAGTGGGCAAACCCAGCGTGCCGCATGAAACCTGCAAACCTTCGAGATAATATACATCGCGCGGACGATAGAACTCATCGGCAATGACGGCTTCGAGATCGGCGTCGGTGATGACCTTCTTGCGGTCGGCCAATTCTTTGAAACGCGCGAAGGCCTTATCCAGCTCGCCTTCGTCGAGTGAATGTCCCATTGCGGCGAGGCGCGAGCGCAACGCATGGCGACCGGAATGTTTGCCCATCACCAGCGTGGTTTGGTTGACGCCCACATCTTCAGGGCGCATGATCTCATACGTGGTCTGGTGTTTGAGCATTCCGTCTTGGTGAATGCCCGCTTCATGCGCGAACGCATTCGCGCCGACGATGGCTTTATTCGGCTGCACGACAATGCCCGTGTAATTGCTGACCAACCTGCTGACGCGCAAAAGTTGTTTCGTTTCGATTCCCGTTTCCAAACCAAAAACCGGGTGACGCGTCTTGAGCGCCATCACCACTTCTTCGAGCGATGTGTTACCCGCGCGCTCGCCGATTCCATTGATGGTCACCTCGGCCTGGCGCGCGCCGGCGCGGATTCCAGCAAGCGTATTCGCCGTCGCCAGGCCAAGGTCATCGTGGCAATGCACGGACACGGTTATATTTTCACTCATGCCCGGCGTATTCTTGATGATGCCGTCAATCAATTTATAAAATTCATCGGGGGTGGTGTACCCCACTGTATCGGGAATGTTCAACGTGGTCGCGCCGGATTTGATGGCTTCGCCCAACACCACATACAAAAATTCCGGATCAGAGCGTCCGGCATCTTCCGGAGAAAACTCCACGTCGGCGCACAGCGTGCGCGCGTACGCCACCATTTCTGAAACGCGCTGGATCACTTCCTCCGCATCCATTTTTAATTTGTGCTTCATGTGAATTTCAGATGTCGCCAAAAAAGTGTGGATGCGCGGTTTCTGCGCGTCCTGAATGGCTTCCCAGGCTTTATCAATATCGGATTTGTTGGCGCGCGCCAGGCCGGTGATAACCGGGACTCCCGCATCGGGCTCACCCTTGGGCGGATTGCCCACTTCGACCGCAATCCGCCTGACAGCTTCGAGATCGTCCGGTGAAGCGGCGGGGAATCCGGCTTCGATAATGTCAACGCCCATGCGCGCCAGCGAACGCGCCACTTCCAGTTTTTCAGCGGAGGTCATCGTGGCGCCCGGGGATTGCTCGCCGTCGCGCAAAGTGGTATCGAAAATCTTTACATAGTTGGTAATTGACATAGAGTCTTCCTTTCAAGGAAAGAGACTGGATGGTTAGAGATTAGATAATTAGAGGTTGGATGATCAGTAATTACTCACTACTCTCTGCTCACTATTTGCTATTTCTTCCAATTCTCCGGCCTCAACGAACGCACCGCCGCGCCGGCCTGCCACATTTCAGAATCGCGTATGGCGGCTAATTCCTTATCCAGCTTTTCGCGGTAATCAGGCCGGCTGTTGGCTTCAAGCGTGATGCGGGCTTCGTTGCCGGTCAGCACGCTTTGATAAAGATCGCTGAAGACAGGAGCCACCGCCTCGCGGAATTTATTCTTCCAATCCAGCGCGCCGCGTTGGGCGGTGGTCGAGCAGTTGGCATACATCCAATCCATGCCGTTCTGTCCGACGAGGCGAATCAGTGATTGCGTGAGTTCCTCAACTGTTTCATTAAAGGCCTCGGACGGGGAGTGTCCATGCGAACGCAATGTGTTGTATTGCGCCTCCATCACACCGGCCAACGCGCCCATCAAAACGCCGCGCTCGCCTGTCAGGTCGGAATAAACTTCTTTTTCAAACGTGGTCGGGAATAAATATCCCGCGCCGATGGCGATGCCTAACGCGATCGTGCGTTCATAAGCCTTGCCAGTTGCATCCTGATGAACAGCGAAGCTGGCATTGATACCTGAACCATCCAGGAAATTCGTGCGCACACTGCGTCCCGAACCTTTCGGCGCGACCAGCGCCACGTCCACCTGCGGTGGCGGAATCACGCCCGTATCATCTTTGAAAGTGATGGAAAATCCATGCGAGAAATAAAGCATGTCGCCTTCATTAAGAGCTTCCACGATTTTCGGCCATTGCGAACGCTGTCCCGCATCCGACAAAAGATATTGAATGACCGTTCCGCGTTCGGCGGCTTCTTCCACAGAGAAAAGAGTCTCGCCGGGAACCCAGCCATCGGCGAGGGCCTTGTCCCAATTCTTCGTCCCTGCACGTTGGCCGACGATCACGTTGAGACCGTTATCGCGCATATTCATAGCCTGCGCCGGGCCTTGAACTCCGTAACCCAGAACCGCAACGACTTCGTTCTTTAAAACTTCGCGGGCTTTGTCGAGTGAAAACTCGTCGCGCGTAACGACCTCCTCAACCGTGCCGCCAAAATTGATCTTTGCCATAAGATAATCTCTCCTTTTGTTTTTTGTTAAGCGACTGCAGCCGAATCAAAGAGCAGTTCGCTGGTATTGATCAGGCTGTCACTGCCGCGCTCCATTGCAATCGCGCCGGTTCGCACCATTTCGACGATACCGAGCGGTCTGAGCACATCTACAAAACCGTCAATCTTTTCGCCGTCGCCGGTGATCTCGACGATGACCGAATGGCTGGTCACGTCCACAATGCGGGCGCGGAATACTTCCACCATTTGAAAGATTTCAGAGCGCTTCTCCGAGGCCGTGTTGACCTTGATCAGCGCCAGATCACGCGTCACCATTTGTTTGCCGGTCAGGTCTTCGATCTGGATCACATTAACCAGTTTGTATAAATACGAAGTCAGGCGCTCGATGTGATGCTCATCCCCTTCGACGGTCACGGTCATGCGCGAGAGTCCCTCTGTATGTGTGTGGCCGACGGTCAGCGATTCGATATTGAAGGCGCGCCGGCGAAATAAAGAAGCCACGCGGTTCAACACACCGGGTTTATCTTCCACGAGAATTACAAGTGTATGTAACATGTTTATCTTTCCTGCTAAACATCCTGCGGGGTTTCCACCAACGCACTGGGACGTTGGATCATGGCATGTAAATCTGCGCCCGCAGGAACCATCGGATACACGGAATCTTCCTGCTCCACACGGAAATCAATAACGACTGTGCCGTCGGCCGCCTGCGCTTCACGGATCGCGGCTTCGACCTGTGAACGCTCCGTTACACGGATGCCTTTTAAGCCATTGGCTTCGGCGATCTTTACAAAGTCCGGGCTTTTCATCGGCGTGGACTCATAATTTTTGTCGTAGAAAAATTCCTGCCACTGGCGCACCATGCCAAGAAAACCATTGTTGATGATGGCGACATTCACCTTGATGCCTTCCTGCGCCGCAGTGCATAACTCAGGCATGGTCATCTGGAAACCGCCGTCGCCGACCACGGTCCACACTTCGCTCTGAGGGCTGGCGAATTTTGCGCCGATGGCAGCGGGGAGACCGAAGCCCATTGTCCCGAGCCCGCCCGAAGTCACCCAGCGATGCGGTTTATCCATACGAAAATATTGCGCGGCCCACATCTGATGCTGTCCCACATCGGTGGTGATGACGGTGTCCCTGCCGGTGAAACGCCACAGATCGTTGATGACATGCGCCGCATAGAGATGCCCGTTATCGGGCAGGTTTTGAATATCACGCACCGCGCTATCGCCTTTCATATCGGCAATGTGATTCAGCCACTCCGCGCGCTCGCCCGGCTTCACCAATGGATTAACCTGCCGCAAAATATCCTTCAGATCACCGACCAGGCTCACATCCACTTTGACGTTCTTATTGATCTCGGACGGATCAATTTCGATATGTATCTTTTTCGCGTTCGGCGCGTACGTTTTTAAATTGCCGGTCACGCGGTCATCGAAGCGCATTCCAAAAGCCAGCAATAGATCGGCTTCCTGGACGGCATGATTAACCCAGGTCTCACCGTGCATACCCATCATGCCCAGATTGAGCGGATGGCTGGCAGGCAGTGCGCCGATGCCCAGCAAAGTGACCGCCACTGGCGCATTGGCTTTCTCGGCAAAGCCGCGCAGCTCTTGCATGGCATTGCTCATCAAAACGCCATGGCCGGCCAGGATCAACGGACGACTGGCAGAGTTGATCAGTTCAATGGCTTTTTGCAGGCTGGCTGAAGCCGGACGCAGATCGGGACGATAGCCCTTCAAGCGGATCGGGCTGGCATCGTATTGCCAATTCTCAACCACGGCCTGCTGGGCATCCTTCGTAATGTCCACCAGAACCGGGCCGGGACGGCCCGAACGCGCCACGTAAAACGCTTCGCGCAGTGCGGGCATGATGTCGTTCACATCCGTCACGAGATAATTATGTTTGGTGATCGGGAGCGTGATGCCGGTCACGTCTGTTTCCTGAAAGGCGTCGTAGCCGATCAGCTTGCTGGAAACCTGTCCCGTGATGAAGACCATCGGGATAGAGTCCATTTGCGCGGTGGCAATGCCCGTCACAAGATTCGTCGCGCCCGGCCCCGACGTTCCCATTGCAACACCGACCTTGCCGCTCACACGCGCATATCCATCCGCCATGTGTGCGCCGCCCTGCTCATGCCGCGGCAGAACATGATGAATACCCGGATAAGCGCGCATGGCATCGTAGATCGGCAGGTTCGCGCCGCCCGGATAACCGAATACGACCTGCACCCCTTCCTTCACCAAACATTCCCAAACAATTTGGGCGCCGGTTCTTTTCATTCGTACCTCCTCCGTTTCAAACTAAGATTCCAAAACTGCGCCGGTATCTGCGCTGGTCACAAAATGTGAATAACGTTTGAGCCATTTGCTTTCGACATTAGGCCGGAACGGAGGCAGTTCCCTCAAGCGTTGACGAATTTCCGCCTCGCTCAAACGGACCTCGAGCCTGCGTTCCGCTAAATCAATTTCGATCACGTCCCCGGCCTTGAGTGCGCCAATCGGCCCGCCCGCAGCGGCTTCAGGTGAAACGTGGCCGATACACGCCCCGCGCGTGCCTCCGCTAAAACGGCCATCCGTGATGAGCGCGACTTTGTCGCCCAGCCCCATGCCCATGATGGCACTTGTCGGCGAGAGCATCTCCTGCATCCCCGGCCCGCCCTTTGGCCCCTCATAGCGGACAACTACCACATCCCCGGCCTTGACCTTGCCGCCGAGAATTCCCGCCATTGATTCTTCCTGCGATTCAAAAATGACCGCCGGCCCGGCGAACTTCATCATCGCCGCACTCACGCCTCCAACCTTGACCACCGCACCTTTGGGCGCGAGATTGCCAAATAAAACCGCCAATCCTCCGCGCTTCGAATGGGCATTATCGTAACGGCGGATGACATCCTCCTCTTTGATTTGCGCGCCCTTGATCGATTCTCCCAACGTCATGCCGCTGACGGTCATTCGGTCGAAGTGCAGCATCTGCGTCCCGCGCTGGACTTCGTTCAAGATGGCGGGAATCCCGCCCGCGCGATGGACATCTTCCATGTGCCACTTGCCAGCCGGGGAAACTTTGCAGATATGCGGCACACGTTCCGCTACGCTGTTGATGCGTTCCAGTGAATATTCCACGCCGGCTTCATGCGCCAGGGCCAGCGTGTGCAAAACCGTGTTGGTCGAGCCGCCCATCGCCATGTCCAGGGCGAACGCATCGTCAATCGCATCGGCGGTGACAATATCGCGCGGCTTGATGCCGCGCTCGAACAAAGTCATGATCTGCGCCGCGGCTGTTTTTGCCAGCGCATCGCGCTCTGCTGTTTTCGCCAGCGCGGAGCCGTTATACGGCAACGCCAGCCCGATGACTTCCATCAAACAGTTCATACTGTTGGCCGTGAACATGCCCGAACAAGATCCGCACGATGGGCAGGCAAATCTTTCCAAAGTTGTCAGTCGCTTTTCGTCAATCTTTCCGGCTTGAAAAGCCCCCACGCCTTCGAACACAGAGATCAAATCAATCGTTTCGCCTTCGGGCGTCCTGCCCGCGGCCATCGGCCCGCCTGAGATGAAGATCGTCGGGATATTGACACGCATGGCGGCCATCAACATGCCCGGCACGATCTTGTCACAATTGGGGATGCACACCATCGCGTCGAAGCGATGGGCTTCGATCATCGTCTCAACGGAATCCGCTATCAGTTCCCGCGAAGGAAGCGAGTACTTCATCCCCAAGTGTCCCATCGCGATGCCATCGTCAACGCCTATCGTATTGAATTCAAATGGCACACCGCCTGCCGCCCGAACAGCTTCTTTTATCTGTTTGCTAAACTCCTGCAAATGCACATGCCCGGGCACAATGTCAACATATGAATTGACGATTGCCACGAATGGTTTCGCCATATCTTCTTCCCTTACGCCGGCAGCGCGCAATAATGCTCGATGGGGGGCTTTCTCAAAACCTTGCTTGACGGTATCTGATCGCATGGCTCTCTTTTCTCTTCCGAGGTGGATTAGGTAAAAAAAGAGAGCCGCCTGTTTGGGCGGCTCTCTACGTTTATGGTGTGCGTTACGCTTACTTCACCTTCACCGTTGCCATCCCAAACTCAAACAGGTCCTTAATAATAAGGACCGCAAGAATGACGACAATAAGGGAAAGAGTGAAGATTGTATTCATGGCTTGAAGATTTCGCTGGATTATATGCGCATTCAAAAATAAGTCAAGGGGAAGACTGCCCAATCGGAAACAAATAAATTAACTTTATCCCTGGAAACGCGCGCAACAACTCGCGCTCACCAAGACAATTAATTATGTAAGAACTAAAGTGAATGATGTCTTTATCCTCCAATCACTCTGAGTTTGCCCAAAATGGAATGGGACGGCAGGTTGAACGGCGATCTACAATAAGGTAAGATCAAGTAAGATAGACCTTGATGTTCCTTTCCGGACATAAATTTCAGGAGACCCATGAGAACCAAGCGAGAAATCGTAACCAACTGGCTTCCCCGTTACACAGATACACCTCTTGCGGACTTCGGCAAATATATTTTGCTGGTCAACTTTGAAGACTACCTGCACATGTTTTCGGAATGGTACAACGTCCCCATTCGCGGGCAAGAGAAACCCATGCCCAACGTTACTGCCGAGGGAATTACGCTGATCAACTTCGGGATGGGCAGCGCCAATGCAGCCACAGTCATGGACCTGTTAAGCGCCATCCAACCGGAGGCCAGCCTGTTCCTCGGGAAGTGTGGCGGACTCAAAAGAAAGAACAAGCTCGGTGACTTGATCCTGCCGATTGCCGCCATCCGCGGCGAAGGCACATCGAACGACTATTTCCCGCCCGAGGTCCCGGCCCTGCCCGCTTTCAATCTGCAAAAAGCGGTCTCGACCACCATCCGCGAATATGATCGCGACTATTGGACGGGCACCGTTTACACGACCAACCGCCGCGTCTGGGAGCACGACGAGGCATTCAAGGCCTACTTGCGCCGCATCCGTGCCATGGCCGTTGATATGGAAACGGCCACCCTTTTCAGCACCGGCTTCTTCAACAAGATCCCAACCGGGGCCTTGCTGCTGGTGTCAGACCAGCCGATGATTCATGGCGGCATCAAGACCGCGGCCAGTGACAAAAGAGTCGCCCGGAAATATCTCGACATGCACCTGCGCATCGGCATCGATTCGCTAAAAGAATTGATTAACAATGGGCAGACAGTCAGGCATTTGAAATTTTAGAGAACGCTTTTCCCGCCATCTTCCGCGCTTATAACCAGCCTCTCCTCCATATCCGGCCCGGCACGATCCATTTCAAAGCCACCGCAATTGCAGCTTAGATTTCACGGTGGTTCATCCTGGCCCACGATGAAATCACACTATCTCATGTACTTCGCCGGTTCTCGGAGCGCTCACTTCCCATCCAAAGCGCTTGCGAATATGTTCCTGCAAAGCCTGACTGCTTTTCGGTTCGCCATGTACAACAAATGTGCGGCGCGGCGGTCTTGAAAAGCCGCCCAGCCAGCGCAGAATTTCATCGCGGTCGGCGTGAGCTGAAAGCGCGTGCGCCTGGAAGATGTGGGCGCGCACGGGAACTTCTTCTCCATGAATGCGGATTCGTTCTGCACCTTCCAGCAATAAGCGTCCCTTCGTCCCTTCCGCCTGATAACCGACAAAGAGCAGCGCGTTACGTTTATCGGGCAGACGCCATTTGAGGTGGTGCATGATGCGACCGCCGTTGACCATTCCGCTGGCGGAGATGATCACCGCCGGGCCGGCGCGCGTATTGAGTTGCTTGGATTCTTCCACATCGCGCACGAAGCGTGTATCGCGGCAGCGCAATGGACATTCGTTTTGATCCATCAGCAGGTTGATATCCAGGTTGTGGTCGTTCCCGAAGCGGCAGTAAATGTGACTCACGTCCACTGCCATCGGGCTGTCAACAAAAATCGGCAAATCAGGCACGCGCCCACTTTCCTGCAACTGACGGAGGTGATACAGGACTTCCTGTGTGCGTCCCACCGCGAAGGCGGGAATCAGGAGAACGCCCCCGCTTTTGATGATGTGATCGAGCGCCTCACCCAGGACCTTCTGGATGGGTTCCTCTGAATGGAGTCGATCCCCGTATGTTGACTCCACCAGCAACACATCCGCATCGGCGAGACTCACCGGCGGGCGCATCACTTCGCTTTCGTATCGCCCCAAGTCGCCTGAAAAAACGACGCGGCGCGTTCCGCCGCCGTTTGTGATCTCAACATCCAAAGTAGCCGAGCCGAGGATATGTCCAGCCGGTCTCCAGGTGATAGTAACGCCATCCAATTTCAGCGGGCTATCGAAGGAAACGCCGCGGATCAACTTCAATGCTTCTTCGGCATCCGCGGCAGTGTATAAAGGCAGAGCGGGTTTGTGACGGCTGTATCCTTTTTTATTGGCGTAGAGCGCGTCCTGTTCCTGCAGATGCGCCGAATCCGGCAGGACGATTTCCAGCAAAGCCTGCGTTGCATCGGTGGCGTAGACCGGGCCGCGAAATCCCTGGCGCAGCAGGCGCGGCAGGTAGCCAACATGATCAATGTGTGCATGGGTGAGCAGGACTGCGTCAATGCGTTCGGGAGGAATGGGAAACGCCTCCCAATTCAAAACTTTTTCGGATCGCCCTCCCTGAAAGAGGCCGCAGTCAATTAAATACCGATGATCTTTGACTTCGAGCAGAAAACGGGAGCCGGTCACAGTCCCGGCCGCGCCGAGGAAACTTAGACGCGTAGACACGGTGCCTCCTCTTTATAAAAATGTATGCAGCGTCCATCTCTGCAGCCTCTGACAATATCAAGGCCGCCCTGAACAAAAAAGGGGCGAACTGGCGGCGCTCATGCTTTACCCGTGTAGTTCATTCAGGCCATCCACATCCAATGTGTGTCGTGAACGGTAGATCGCAACAATCAATGCCAGCCCAATGGCAACCTCAGCAGCCGCGACAGTGATCGTGAAGAACACAAAGATCTGTCCGCCTATCTGTCCATAGGCCTGGGCAAAGGCGATGAAAAGAATGTTGGCCGCATTAAGCATTAATTCCACGCACATGAAGATCATGATCGCATTGCGGCGAATAACGAATCCAATCACCCCAATCGCAAAGAGCGCCGCACTCAGCAAAAGTGAAACGTTAAGCGGGATCATTTCATTTTCTCCTTTCGGAACGCCAGTACGATGGTTCCCACCATTGCCACCAGAAGTAATACGGAAGTAACTTCCACCGGCAAAACATATTTTTGGAACAACGCCAGCCCGATCTCATTGGGGCTGCCGAAATCCTGGTTAACAAGAGTCAGGGTTGGCTGCCCGAATCTATAGACAGCCAGATAAGCGGTCTCTGCCACCAATGCGAACGTTAAGATAAACGCCAAAGGCCGATGCCAGCGTATGTGTTCTTCATGGATCATCTTATCTGTTCCGA
Organism: Chloroflexota bacterium; assembly: GCA_016195815.1. GTDB lineage: Bacteria > Chloroflexota > Anaerolineae > Anaerolineales > Villigracilaceae > Fen-1038. Next base: position 156,198 of record JACPYX010000001.1, on the reverse strand, counting down.
TCAGCATGATAACGAATACGAAAAGCACCATAATTCCGCCGGCGTACACGGTAATTTGGATCATGGCAATCAGAGGCGCCTGATAGATCAAGTAAAGCACCGCTGTAGCCAGAAAGACCACTACCATGTACAAGGCGCTGTAGACCATGTTCCGTGTGTTGACCATTGCAATGGCGGCCAACAACATAATGACGCCAGTAATAATATAGAAGGCGAGCAAAATATCCATAGTTACCTCACGTTGGATTTTTATGTTCTATATTATAACCGCCGCTTTCGAGGATTGTACAAAGTCAACGGGGCGCGCATAAAGCTCTACGTTACCAGCGATAAATGGAGAGGCCACAGCTTCCTGGCAGGTCTGAGGGGCGCGCAGCCAGGGCTGATGATCCACGCCTGGAAGAATCTGCACCTGCCAGCTCGGGCGTCCAGCCGCGAGCGCCAGCGCGCCGGCAAACGGAGCGGTCTCATCCTGATCGCCGTGAATGCACAGAACGGGAAGATCACCGAGAGCGTCAGCATCTTTTTTTGCGTCGTAATTGCAGATGACTTCCCAAAACGATGAAGTGAACGAGCGCCACGAATGTTTGACAATATCCGCCGCGACTTCGCGCGGCAGGTCGGGCCGAAAATAAGGCATTAACCAACCAAAGATGCGCCGCGTAATGATACAGATGACTGCTGCCAGCACCATGTTCGAGAAGAACCATCCAGTCGGAACGGGCTGGCTGCTAAAGAAACGACGCGCTTCTTTTGCACTGCCAAAGAAGGGAGTGCTTAATAACACGAGTCTTTCCACTTGTTCGGGATGACGCGCGGCGTAACCGATGGCGAGCAGTGTTCCCATTGAATGACCGACGAGCGCAAATTGCTTTTCGTTTTTCAAAGTCTCATACAGCGCATCCACATGACTGTCAACCGTATAGCGCGACCAGGGCTTGGGCGAATCGCCGAAGCCGAGCGGGTCTATCACCAGGATTCGGTATTTCTTTTCGAGATCGCCCAGCCGTCCTCCCTGCCAGTAGCGCGTCGTGCCGCTCAGGCCGGGAATGAAGACCAGCGTTGGTCCATCTGTGAGGCCGGTTTCAAAAAAGTTAAGTGTGTTTAATTGTTTTGTCATTATCACTCCATTCCGCCCATGCCCTTCATGGCATTAGACATATCACTGCATAATTTCGCGTCCTGGGTGGGTTGCAACCGGGCAACCAGCACGGGAACATCGTCGCCGCGGCTTTCATCGCGTTCCATGCGGCATTGAAAGACGATATCATCGCCGGCGCGAAAGCGGACTGTTTTTCCGGCCACGCTCAACCCGCCATCGCGCTCGGCGCGATACACTGTTGGATGTGGACTGCGAAACCAGTACGCGCCCTTATCGCGGATGACGCCCTCACGCAACAAGCGGCGGATCTCGGACTTGAATTCCAATTCATCAGCCTGCCAGCCGCCTGCGCGCATGACCTCGAAACGGATGTCCTGCTCGAGGCGCTTTTGTTTGCCATCCCGGGCATATCCATCGCGGGCATCGGGATCGGTGAAAGCCCACACATCGTTCGGATCGGGGTCGGGACTGTCGGCGGTTGTGTCGGCGCGCGAGACAAAGTCTGCTGTGCCGAGCAGGGATTTAAATAAATTATACATGGGTCATTCCTCCATCATGGTTTTCATACGTCCCATCATTGCCTGCGCCATCTCGCCGCAAGTGCGCTGTACACGCTCGGAATTAAAATCGCCAATGAAGATGGGATCATCCAATTCAAAACGATCGCGGGTCATCGGGCAGGCCCAGACGAGTTCCTGTCCTTTTTTAAACGGGAAACGTTTACCGCCGAGATTCAACTCCCCATCCTGTTTTGCGCGATAGACCGGCGGGAACGGCGAGAGACTCCAGAACGATGCCAGTTTGCGGATGGCGCCCTCGCGCTCAAGGCGGTCGAGTTCGTGCTTGCATTGGCGGTCAAGGTCACTCCATGTCCCGCCGCGCAAAACTTCGTAGCGGATGTCGTGTTCGAGTTTGTCGAGCGTGCCGTTGAACTCGTAGCGGGCGCGCGCCACCGGGTCCGTAAAGAGCCACACGTCGTCCACATCTGTCGCACCCGGCATGAAAGTCGAGCCGCAATAGGGACAGGTGACGGGCTTGCCGTACGAGCCATCCCAATTGATCGGCGCGCCGCAATTGGGGCAGTTGAGTTTGGTCAGGGTAACGGTCATCATTCTGATGATACGCTTCAAAACTTCACCCCGCTAGCGCCGCTTTGCCGATTTCGATACAGGCAAAATGGCGCGATCCTCGGACAAGTAGTTTTGCGGATGAGAAAAAGCGACAAATTGTTGATCGAGGAAGGTGAGCAGGACAATTGGGCGCTCAAGCGCCCAATCTCGGCATACAGTTCGTTCAGTTGTTTTTCGTGTTCGGGTGGAGGCTGTTCTCAGCTGCGATCTGAGCGACACTCTTTTCCTCTCGGATGGCTTCCAAAACGATTTGTGCCTTTTGGCTGGCAGATAAGCGTTTTCGTTTGGGCATGTCTTTCTCCGGAAAGTTCACCCCAATTATGCCCGTTTTCCTGTCTAAATTTCCTGATCCACTATATTATTTGGGGTTGCGTCGTCTTGCAAGCTTGAGCCCTGGATAGTTTTCTGGCTCAAAAAAGGGAACACTGAATTGATAGGGGCAGGCTGAATCCGCTCAATACCGCGCACAGTCCAAAGTCCTGCCTGAGGCGGGAAGAGCATCAGTGAAAGATGTCCTGACAACGAGCGTCGGAGCAGAGTCTTTAAACGGTTGACAGGCGCATCATAAAAGACGCGCCTGTCACCTTGAGGGGGAGGGACACCACCGTCAGCCGACATGGGGGGGGCATGCAGACTGCTTTCAGGTGGTTGACACCTTGAATACCAGTAAAAGGGAGGGCAGGTGTCTTGGTGCAAATATACATCCGATTTGTCCAGATTACATTAACCCTGGATTAGAAATCGGAGACGACTTGTCTGATTTTTTATTCTTTCTTATCGAAGAACTTTAACCATTCATCAATTTCCTCGGCTGAAAGTATTCGTTCGCCTGTTGCCTGGGGCGCGGATGCTTGCGCGTGTTTGAGTTGCCCCGCAAATAAATCTGATGAAATAGATTCGGCGTGAGCTTTTTGGGCCGCGTTTTGTACCTCATGATCCGAACTGACCACCACCCAGTTGCGCGCCCCGCGCCCCATTTTTTGAAGGCGGGCTTTGATGGCTGAATCTGCCGTCACACCCAGCCGGATAAAGTGAGCGGTTACTGTGCCAAATTTTTGTGTGCGCGCCTGAGCGCTCGGCGCGCCATCGAAATAAACTTCCGCTTCGCGCCGCGAGAGGCGCGAAAACTCCTGCAGGATCGCCACCAATTCCATTTCATCGTCGGGTGCATCCAAACGCAGGCCGAGTTTTGGGATCAGGTTATGGCCGTCAATCAGGTAAGGCATTGCCCCGATTATAGCGTAAGGGCACGGCCAAGGGTTCCTGCAACATGTTCGCGGTATCCTTGCCGTGCCTTTATAAAATTATTTTGTCGTGACTTCAAACTTCGGCGGATTCTCCAGGTGTTTCTTCACCGTACATAACTGCGCCGAGTTGATGACTGCCTCGCGATATTTCTCTGGAAAACCCTGCGGCAGTTGTATCTCCAAATCAATCTTCTCCACCATGCCGCTCATCGGATTGCTGGACACGCGCTGGACGATCTTCATTCCCTCCGTTGAAAGCCCGCGCTGTTTGCAAAAGCCCAGCACGTAAATCCCGGCGCAGGTTCCAATCGAAGAAAGAAAGATCTCGAACGGTGTCGGCGCGGACGCCGCAGGAGGCTGGTCGGTTTGTACACTGAACGGCCCCCCAATGCGCATCCACTTTTGATCCACCCGGAAAATCAATGATAATTTCCATTTTTTGCCACTCCCAAAAATATTTTTTGTACGTCCAATTGACGCGGCAAAACTCAAAAATCTTCCGCGTGTATAATATAATGAATTCTGGCACGACAGGAGTATGACATGGCCGATAAAAAAGACATGATAATTCCTCGACAAGGTTTTCTGCGAGGAGTTGCAACGAGTGTAAAATTAACTCTCCGCCTATTGGGAGATCGACGCGTTAGTTTCTGGACAAAACTCATACCCATCGGGGCGTTGGCATATTGGATATGGCCTTTCGACCTGATCCCAGGTATTCCTGGTTTGGATGCAGTGGATGATGTGGCAGTTTTGAGCCTCGGATACTATCTTTTCATCGAGCTATCTCCGCAGGATGTCGTTCAGGAACACATGAAAAAACTTGCCGGTAATTCAGATATCGCTGATGGTCAGGATGATGTGGTTGATGCCGACTCGGTCGAGATAAAAGAGGGCAAACAGTAAAACATATGAAGCTCATCCTGCCAGTTTTATTGGTGTTATTTGTAACTGCCTGCGCGGGATTAAAAACGCCTCCTCCCCTCACGCCGAAAGCGCCCGCCGATACCCCGAGCGTTTCCTCATCTCAAACCTTTACGCCCGCCCCGCCCACCGCGACAGTTACTCCCGCGCCACCCAACGCCGCATCATTCCCGGATTCAACTTTATACAAATGGACTCAAGTTGCCTCCGGTTTTGACTCACCCGTGGATATTCAATTCCCGGATGACAGCTCAGGCCGCATGTTTGTTCTCGAGCAGGTTGGGCGCATCCGCGTAGTGGAAAATGGTCAACTGCTCGAAACGCCTTTCCTCGATATCACCGGTCGCGTCGGAAGCACGGGCAACGAACAGGGATTGCTTGGCCTGGCCTTTCATCCAAACTTCAAAGACAACCCATACTTCTACATCAACTATACCGACAATAACGGCGACACCGTCATTGCGCGCTTCCAGGCCGCCGGAAACACGGCTGACCCCAACAGTGAAAAAATCCTCCTGCAAGTGGACCAGCCATTCGCCAACCACAACGGTGGTGAAATGATCTTCGGCCCGGACGGGTATCTTTACTTGGGACTCGGCGACGGCGGTTCGCAGGGCGATCCAAACGGAAACGGCCAGAACAAGGATGTCCTGCTCGCCAAGATCTTACGGATAGATGTTGATCGCGGCGATCCATACGCAATTCCAAATGACAATCCGTTCGTCAACGGCGGCGGCAGGCCCGAAGTCTGGGCCTATGGATTGCGTAATCCGTGGCGCTTTTCTTTTGACCGCGCAACGGGAGATCTTTACATCGCCGATGTTGGTCAGGATACATGGGAGGAAATAAATGTCGCCGCGCCCAACGCGCCGGGCTTGAATTTTGGATGGAATTATTATGAGGGGTCGCATCGATATGCCGGCCAGCCGCCCGCTGGAATCAGCATCACCATGCCCGTCGCCGAATATAGTCACGCCGAGGGCGGATGCGCTGTCACCGGCGGATACGTCTATCGCGGCGCGATGCCTGAATGGCAGGGCATCTATCTTTACGGAGATTTTTGCAGCGGAAAAGTTTGGGGCTTGATCCGCTCTCAGGGTGGCTGGCAGTCTCAAATCCTGTTTGAGACGGGCTTCAACATCACATCCTTCGGCCAGGATCCGTCCGGCGAAATCTATCTCGCCGACCGCGGCGGCGCCATTTATCGCCTTGGAAAATAAAGCAAAAGGCCAGGTTACAAACCTGGCCTTTTTAGTCCTAAAATTGGGCAATTTGTCACGCGCCTTTAGGAAGCCTGTCACTGGCAGGCTTGTCTGACATGCTTTAAACTGTAAAGGTAATTTGGAGGTGTCAGATGGCAGTTCGCACCTGGCAAGTTAGCAAGGTAAAATATTGTCAACATGTTGGGCATGAGATTGCGCTGGAGACCGAAGTGATTTATCCCGCCGAGAACCTGCCCGAACAGCCGCCGAGAGTGGTCGCTCGCCGCTGTTCCAATGCCATCGTTTGCAACCAGTTCGATCAGCCCGTTTGTGTCTGGTGCGGCACCAACCCCGACCATCAACCTTTGTGAACTAGGCATGCTTCCTCCGAAGCCTGCTTGGTAGACTCTTTCTCCTCCCTCTGAGTTGGTCTTTGGCTGCCCCGCGAGTGATCGCGGGGTATGCCGTTAAGCCACCCTCTTGTCCGAAGGACAGGGATGCTTAATTGGTCAATCCTTTCAAAAAAGATGCCACTGCTTCATCTGTTGGTTTCGATTTGATCTGCCGCGCCGGGCCAACCTGCCGCAACATGCCTTTGACCATCACCGCGATGCGATGACTTAACTTCGCGGCCTCGTTCAGATTATGCGTGACGAAGACCGCGGTGCGATGATCCTTTGCCAGCAATGTAGATAAACCTTCAAGCAGATTTGCGCGCGTGGGCGGATCAAGCGATGAGAACGGCTCGTCAAGCAAAATTAATTCTGGCTCCAACACAAACGATCTTGCCAGGCTGACTCTCTGCGCTTCGCCGCCGGATAACTGGCCGGCCCGCCGTTTCGCCAGCGACTCTATCCCCAATTGTTTCAACCACTTCTCCACCCGCGCTTGAATCTGATCCTTCGGCAGTCCGCGAAATTTGAGTCCCAGTTCGACGTTTTGTTCAACCGTCATGTCGAGCAGTAAAGGGTCTTGAAAAATAAATGATAGCTTGCGGCGGTATGCCAGATCATTCCAGCATTCAAGTGATTTACCCTCAAAAAAAATGCCGCCGCTGACGGGGATTAGCAAATGCGCCAGCGCCAATAGAAATGTGCTCTTTCCCGACCCGTTCGGGCCGACTACGGCCAGCGTCTCACCGCGCGGGATTTCCAATGCAGGAATCGCCAGCACATCCCTCCCATTACGCCGGATATGCAGATCGTGTATCTCGATCAGGGCTTTCATCGTTTTGTCCCCCGCTGTTGGATCGCGGTAAGCGCAAGATTGATCAGATAAGTTATAACCAGCAGGAGCGCACTAAGCGCCAACGCCTGGTTGAACCCGCCTTTGCTGGTTTCCAAAACGATGGCAGTCGTTAAAACGCGCGTCTGCCCTTTTATGTTGCCGCCCACCATCATGGACGCGCCGACTTCGGAGATGACACTTCCAAACCCAGCCATCAGCGCGGCCAGCAAAGGCAGGCGCGCTTCGCGCCACAACATCCAGATCATTTGCAGGTGCGATGCGCCAAGGCCGAGCAATTGTTGTTGCAGGCGCGGGTCGAGGGCTTCGAGCGCGGCGGCTGTCAGTCCCGTCACAACGGGCGCGGCAATCACGGTCTGGGCGATGATGATCGCCATCGGCGTGTAAATCAGCTTTAGGTCCCCGAGCGGACCCGAGCGCCATAACGTCATCGCGACCACTAGGCCCACCACTACTGGCGGGAGTGCCATGCCGGTGTTGATAATGCTTAGGATAAAGGAACGCCCGCGAAAATTTCCAAGCGCGAGCCAGGTGCCGAACGGCAGACCAATCAACAAGCTGATGCTGGTCGCCAGCACAGAGACCTGCAACGAGAGCAGGGTGATCTGCCAGATTTCAGGATCAAGGAACATGATTGGTATTTTACGGCAAACCCAGGTCTGCATCCGTCTTGCCCGCATCGGGGACGAATAACTGTTGCCCGTATTTATCCACACCAAACCTGCCGATGACATCCTGCGTTGAAGCCTCCGTCATAAATTTATAGAATGCAATGGCGCCGTCGTAATTGACCTTGGGCCATTTCTCAGGATTAACCGTAATGACGTGGTAAACGTTGAGTAACGCATTATCCTTCTCGACCAGAATATCAAGCTGCAGACCAGCCTTGCTGGCAAGATACGTAGCCCGGTCGGTCAATGTATATGCGTTTTTTTCAGATGCAACTGTCAGTGTTGCGCCCATGCCCTGGCCCGTTTCGAGATACCAGGCTGGCTTCTCGGTTTTGGGATCGAGTTTTACTTTTGTCCACAAAGTCAACTCGGCTTTATTGGTTCCAGAATCATCGCCGCGCGAAACAAACGTCGCGCCGTTTGCATAGATCGCCTTCAGGGCATCCGCAACGGATTTGCCCTTGATGCCGGCGGGGTCAGCGGCCGGGCCAACAATAATAAAATCATTATGCATGACCAATGCGCGGTCCTTGCCGAAGCGGCCATCCATAAAGTTTTTTTCGGATGACGGCGCGTGGACGAGCAGGACATCCGCGTTGCCCTCTTCGCCCATCTTCAATGCCTGGCCTGTTCCCACCGCTACTGTCTGGACCTTGTAGCCGGTCTCTGTTTCAAAGAGTGGGATCAACACGTCCAGCAGGCCGGAGTCCTGCGTGGAAGTGGTGGTTGCTAAAATCAGGGTCTGGTTGGCGGGCGCCGGTGCAGTGGCAGGTGCGCAAGCTGAAAGCAGGATGCCAATAAAAAAAACGAAAATTAATCGTTTCATTTCTCTTTCCCTTTAGAGTGAAATTTGCTTACCACTGTGAAAGGAACTGTAGCCCGTCAGCATGTTGAGTTCAGTTCGAAAGGCCGCTGTCTGTAAATAGTCGAGCAGGGGAGTGAGAGCCTTTTCATTTTCGCGCGGCAGAACAAGGTCGTATCGTTCTTCGAACAACGGAATGAAATCAAGATGATGTTGATGCGCAGCGGCTTGCAGGCCGAGAGATACATCTGCTTTGCCCGCTTCAATTAAAGAAGCGGCATCGCTGTGTGTTTTCACAACATGGTCATAGCCGTTAATTTTTTCAGATGAAATAGCGAGCCGCTTGAGTTCCCTGTCCAGCCATAGACGCGTACCGGAGCCAGCGTTGCGATTCACAAAGCGGATCTTCGTGCGCGCTATATCGGCGATGCGCTTAAGTCCTTTTGGATTTCCGCCAGCAAGCATAAGGCCTTGAGTGCGGTTGGCGAGTGTAACTACTTCCATTTCCCGATCGGGAAATAGACGGCGGACAGTGGGTGTGTTGTATTCGCCGCTTTCGTCAAGCAGGTGTGAGCCCGAGACCTGGCATAAACCCTGACGGAGATTGACGAGACCGTCCAGCGAACCGACGGGCAGATTCAGCAAGGCCACATATTTTGTGATATGCCCGGCAATGCCTTCGATGGCAAGGTCATGACTGCCCGAAAAAATGATGACAGGCTTCCTTGTTTTTGGCAGGATGATTTCCTGCAAAAGCAGCGCGCCGGCTTTTGCTCGATAAAACTTTTCCGTCACTTTGCCCGTCGTGCGCACCTCGACCATCTCGACCAGGCTGGCGGATTCAAGCGTCTTGATGTGGTGACGAATCCACGCCGGTGACCGCTTGAGGGTCCGCGCCAGGTGCGTGAGCGTGGCTGGCTGCGCCATCAACAGGCGCAGGATCTGCATCCGGTGCGAGTCGGCTAATAACTTGATCTGGTCGAAAGCGCGCAGGGTCTGGATGTTGTCCATGCGATTAAGGAAAAACTTAACCGTAAGTCTAAATGTGATTTCGATAAGTGTCAAGCGAATTTTTGTTTGACACGCTCTCCGGCTTGTGTTATAAAACGGGAACAATTTAATAAACTGTACTCATCCAGAGAGGCTGAGGGACCGACCCTTTGAAGCCTCGGCAACCGTTCAAGCGGTGCCAATTTCGGCAGACATTCGTCTGGGAGATGAGAGATGGCTTTATAATAATGTCGCCTCTCATGTGAGAGGCGTTTTTGTTGCTCATCGAATCTCTGTCATCTCTGGTAAATGAAATGTAGGAGCAATATGAATCGAAAATATACAAACAGAAAATACCTCGACGCCCTCGAACAGAAAGTCCTCGTCTTTGACGGCGCGATGGGAACCAGCCTGCAAAACCAACATCTTACCGCCGAACATTTTGGCGGCGAACAATACAACGGATGCAACGACTTCCTCGTTATCTCGTATCCTGAAGCCGTGGAAAAAGTCCATCGCTCCTTCCTCGAGGTCGGCGTGGACGTGATCGAGACGAACACCTTCCGCTCGAACCGCATCACAATGAAGGAATATGGTCTGCAAGACCGAGTGCTCGAGATCAATGAGACTGCCGCAAGATTGGCTAGAAGACTGGCTGACGAATATTCGATACTCGATACTCGAAGCCCGAATAACCATTCTCGAATCTCGAATATCGAATCCCGAATATCGCACCCTCGCTTTGTCGCAGGTTCAATCGGCCCCTCGGGCAAACTTCCATCCGCAAACGATCCCGAACTCTCCAACGTCAGCTTCGATGAACTCGCCGACGTTTTTCGCGAACAGGCCATCGGTCTGATGCGCGGCGGCGTGGACGTGCTGCTCATCGAAACATCGCAGGATATTCTCGAAGTCAAAGCCGCCATCACCGGCATTCACAAAGCCTTCGACGAGACTCAAATCTATTTGCCGATCCAGGCTCAGGTCACGCTCGATACGACCGGCCGCATGTTGCTTGGCACCGACGTCAGCGCCGCGCTTGCCATTCTCGAAGGCATGGGCATTGATGTCATCGGCCTCAACTGTTCCACCGGCCCCGAGCACATGCGCGAGCCCATCCGCATCCTCGGCGAAAATTCCACGCTCCCTGTTTCGTGCATCCCCAACGCGGGACTTCCATTGAACGTTGATGGACAAGCCGTCTATCCGCTTGAACCCGAGCCGTTTGCGAATGATCTTTATGAATTTGTCACCAAACACAACATCTCAATCGTCGGCGGATGTTGTGGGACGACTCCCGAACACCTGCGACTCTTGATTCAAAAATTGGATGCGCGTCCTGCGACGAAACGCCCGCTTCACTCCACGCCTCAGCTTGCTTCCGCCATGTCAGCCTTGGACATGCGGCAGGATCCTCCGCCAACCCTGCTCGGCGAACGCTGCAACGCGCAAGGCTCGCGCAAATTCAAGAAAATGTTGCTCGAGGAAGATTATGATGGCATTCTTGAACTGGCGCGCGAACAAGTGGACGGCGGCGCGCACGCGCTCGACATTTCCTGCGCCGTCACCGAACGCCCCGATGAAGTGGAACTCATGCGCAAGGTTGTCAAGAAACTTGAAATGGGCGTGGATGTTCCATTGGTCATTGACACCACCGAACTCGATGTTCTCGAAGTCGCCCTCAAAACCGCGCCTGGACGATGTTTGATCAACTCAACGCATCTCGAAGCAGGACGTACCAAAGCCGATAAAGTTTTTGCATTGGCAAAAGAACACAACGCCGCCGTCATCGTGTTGACCATTGACGAAAACGGCATGGCAAAGACTCGTGAGAAAAAACTCGAAGTCGCCAAACGCATCTACGACATCGCCGTCAACGAACATGGACTCAAGCCCGAAGATCTGGTCTACGACGCGCTGACGTTTACGCTGGCAACTGGCGATCAGGAATTTGTCAACTCCGCCATCGAAACCATCGAAGGCATTCGCCTCATCAAACAAAACCTGCCGGGTGTGATGGCGTCCCTCGGTGTGAGCAATCTTTCCTTTGGATTTGCGCCGCAAGCCCGCCCGGCTTTGAACTCGATCATGTTGTATCACTGCGTACAGGCCGGTTTGGATATGGCAATTGTGAATCCGGCGCATGTCACCGCCTATGCAGACATCCCTGCCGAAGAAAAAGAACTCTGCGAAGACTTAATCTTTAATCGTCGCGCAGATGCCTTACAACGCTTCATTGAACATTTTGAAAATGTCACACCCACCGCCGAGTCAACTCTGGTTGATCCCACCGAAGGCATGACTCCCGAACAACGCCTGCACTGGAAGATCGTCCATCGCCACAAGGAAGGCGTCGAAGCAGATATTGACGAGATCATTAATCGCACGCCCAATGCATCACACTCTGCACAACATGAGATAGCTGTCCACACTCTCAACAACGTCCTCCTCCCCGCCATGAAGGAAGTCGGCGACAAATTCGGCGCGGGCGAATTGATTTTGCCCTTCGTGTTGCAGTCCGCCGAAGTGATGAAGAAGACTGTCGCCCATCTTGAAAATTATCTTGAGAAAGTTGAAGGAGTCACCAAAGGCACAGTCGTCATTGCCACTGTCTATGGCGACGTGCATGACATCGGCAAGAATCTTGTCAAAACGATTCTCGCCAATAACGGCTATACCGTGATTGACCTCGGCAAGCAGGTTCCTGCGGAAACCATCATCACTAAAGCCGTTGAAGCGAATGCCACCGCGATTGGATTATCCGCGCTGCTGGTAAGCACCTCAAAGCAAATGCCGCTCATCATCAATGAACTGCATCGCCGCAAATTGAAATTTCCCGTGCTCGTCGGCGGCGCGGCGATCAATCGCCGCTTTGGACGCCGCATACTTTTTGCGGAAGATGGCAATGCCCACGAACCCGGAGTCTTTTATTGCAAGGACGCGTTCGAGGGACTCGAAACGATGGACCAACTCATCGTCCCTGAGAAACGCAAAGAACTGCTCGCCCGCGTCCGCCGCGAAGCGGACTTGGAAATGGGCCGCGCCTCCCAAACGCCGGAACACCGCAAAACAACGGCGACCCGCTCCACGGTCCAGCCTGAGCCGATCACGCATCCAATCAAGTGGGGCGCGCGCGTCGTCAAAGATATGCCGCTCGAAATGGTGCTCAAACACCTCAACATCAATGAGTTATATCGTCTCTCGTGGGGCGCAAAAAATTCGCACGGTTCGGAATGGGACAAGTTGAAGAAAGAGTTTGACGCGCGTCTGCAGAAGATGACGAAGGACGCGTTGCGTGACAAGTGGCTCAAGCCGCAGGCTGTCTATGGATTCTTCCCGTGCCAATCGGATGGCGATGAATTGATCGTCTACGATCCGGCATCCGTTTCATCCGCGAATCCGTTGCAAAGTCCGTTGGAAAAGATCCGTTTTTCTTTTCCGCGCCAGCCTTACGATGACCACCTGGCACTGTCCGATTACTTCGCTTCGGTCGAATCCGGCAAAATGGATGTGGTCGCATTCCAGGTTGTCACTGTTGGACTCGAAGCCACTGAACGCTTCGATAAACTCCAGGCTGCAGGCGATTACTCCGAAGGCTACTTCACACACGGACTCGCCGTCCAGACCGCGGAAGCGACCGCTAATTATTTGCACGAACATATCCGCCGCGAATTGGGCATTGCCGAGAATCAGGGTAAACGTTATTCTTGGGGCTATCCCGCCATTCCCGAACTCGAAGACCATAAAAAAGTCTTTGAGTTACTTCCTGTCGAAAAAGAACTCGGCATGACTCTCTCCGCCGCATATCAACTGATTCCCGAACAATCCACCGCCGCGATCATCGTCCATCACAAAGATGCCAAATATTACAGCGTCGGCGAGTCGAGAGTTGAGCAGTTGATGAAGTAGAGCAGGAGATCTTGATGCAAAACATAAAAATCGGTGTTCGAGTCACAACCACTCTTCTAGCTATAACTATACTAATGATTGGCATCTTAACATATCGTGATTATGGCGAGAGCCTAGATGAAAGCCCTCTTCGCTCTTACTCCGATTTCTCGTTGAGGGCCTATCATGATCTCATGATGGGAAATCTTGCTCCTGATCTTGGAAAAGGCAACTATCGATATTACGGTCCGGCCTTTTTGATGACAGCTAATCTCTTTGTGCGTCTTTGGAATGCAGTCACAGGTAATGCAGCCGGAGCAGATACATGGCATCTCGCATCTTTCCTCTCCTTTGATGTGTCTACTATCAGTCTATACCTGTTGGCCAGACGCTGGTTCAGCACACCTGCCGCTCTAATCACATCTTTGCTATTTCTATTTCAGCCTCTACTATGGGGACAGGCTTTTATCAATCCAAAAGACGTCCCTTTTATGGCGTTCTTTTTGATCAGCGTACTCGTTGGACTACAAATGCGCGACCGACTATTTCCAACAGTCACACCTTGGAGCTTTTCAAAATGGGCGGAAATTAAACAAGTATGGATGAACTCTAAATCAACCGACCGTAGCATAGCAGTTTGGTTGCTTGTTTGCATGATTGCTCTGCCAATCGCACTTTTTATAAGCAGGTTCTGGTTCGTAGGATTTATTTCGAGTTGGGTGACTGTACTACTCCAGCCATCTAATATAGGAAATGGACTTGGCAAGCTATTTTCATTTTTTGTGCAGGGGGATACTCTACTCTATGCAGAATCCTATGTTCGAAAGGCGTTGAACCTAGTAGCTACGATTCTGGAAATTGTGGTTATTCTTTTCACTCTGCGGCATCTCCGGAGAATGTTTGAAAATTTGCTTTTTCACTCAAAGCTCGGAGTATTTCCCCGATTTGCCAAGAACTTACTTGGCTACTTGGGAAATCCAGCCATTCTCTTTTCAGGCATTCTTTTGGGCCTAACAGCCTCCATTCGTATCTTGGGTCCATTTGCCGGATTAATCGTTGGAATCCTTATTTTTAACCGAGCTAAACAGGACGCTTTGCCAGCGCTTTTGGCATACATTGTGATTGCGGCCCTGGCAATATACCTGACTTGGCCTTACCTTTGGCCTGATCCAGTCGGCCGCTTCAGAACCAGTTTGATGATCATGTCCAATTTCCCCTGGGACGGAAAGGTTCTTTTCAACGGCAATTATTACACCTCTGATCAATTGCCTTGGAACTACGTCCCTCTGCTATTTGGAATTCAATTTACAGAGCCAGTCGTGTTATTATTTATCTTCGGCCTAGGGCTGTTTAGCTTTCAACTTTGGAAGAGGCAGGCGGATTTCGATTTTTCTGCAATTGTGCTGCTCTGGGGCGCACTGCCTTTCGCCGCCTTTGCAATTCTTCGACCGTCTCTTTACGATAATATCAGACAGATTCTTTTCATCGTTCCACCTTTATTTTTGCTCGCCGGCTTGGCAGTGCAGAAACTGTGGCAAAAACTTGGCAGATGGTATCTGCAATTGCCCGTCACTGCATTATTTCTTCTGGCAGGCATTTACCCCATCATTCACTTACATCCCTATCAGTACGTATATTACAACTCCTTCGCTGGCGGGCTACAGGGTGCTTATCGCCGATTCGAATCAGATTATCTGGCTACATCCTCTCGGGAAGCGATCGAGTATATTAACCGCGTCGCGCCTGAAAACGCCCATGTGATCATTTACACTGCCGGAAACACCGTGGACATGGTAGTACGCTATGCCCGCCCCGATCTAATCATAGATCCACGCAACAAACCGCGCTTTGATGCTGATACAGAATATGACTATGCGGTGATTAGCACGCGGGGCGACCGAGATACAAAACAATTTACGGAATGGCCAACCGTTTTTACAGTAGAGCGCGATAGCAATATATTTATCTTAGTTAAGCAGGGACGCTGAAGATGATACCTCCGAGTATCAAATGATCACGAAGAAGCTTGTGCGATTTAAACACTTTTCTATTCCAGTTTTGCTTGCTTTTAGTCTGAACGCAGGTGCTTAGTGACGAAAGATTGCTCTCACATTGGAACAAGGCTATCAACATATATCAACCGATCCCTAAACAATCCACCGCCGCGATCATCGTCCATCACAAAGATGCCAAATATTACAGCGTCGGTGAAAGCCGCGTGGAACAATTGATGAAATGATCTGTGAGTTAACGCCAATCTTCGCGAATTGATTTGCGTAAATTCGCGAAGATTGGCGGAAAAAAACCTATGGCCGCTTTTAAGAAACATTCTCTCCTTATCATTTTTTTAGTCGTTAGCATCTTTGGCATCATCATCACGCGCCAATATGGCGAATCGTGGGACGAATTGCAATTCTATAAATACGCCGACCGCGCCCTCGCTGCGTATTCGTCCTGGCCGCGCACCGGGCAGATCGAACTGACCGGCAACACCTACGACAACTACGGCCCGGCCTTTGTGATGGCTGTTGAACTGGGGGCAAAAATCCTTCAGCCCATTTTTCGGTGGAGTCTCTCCGACCTTCGTCATTGGCTTTACTTCCTCACTTATCTCATCGGCCTCTGGGCCTTTTACGCGCTTGCCAAGCGTTGGCTCTCACAAATCCCGGCCATCGGCGCGACCCTGCTTTTCGCGACACAGCCTCTTTTGTGGGGCCATGCTTTTATCAGTCCAAAAGATATTCCCTTTCTTTCCTTCTTTCTTCTTTCTTTATTATTTGGATTGAGATTTGTTGATTCGCTCGAACCGATTTCGCTGAACGACCTTTCCCCCCGCCTCAAGTGGACTCTGCTCGTTCTGACCGCACTGTGGCTGGCTTCCGTCTTCGGACTCATCGTCGCCACCCCGGCCATCCGCGCCTGGATCGAGGGCCTGGTGCGCGCCGCGGCCGCCGGGCAGACGAATATCATTTCATCCATCGCCTCGGATATTGATAAGGTCAAGCCTGAGATTTATATCCAGAAATATTTTGTTTATTTTCTGTGGGCGCGCTCTGCCTTCTTTCTTCTTTCTTCTTTCATTTTATTTTTCCTCTATCGCCGATACGCGCCAACCATTCTCCATTCTCTATTCCCCATTCTCTTCCCCGCGCTTCTTTTTGGAGTCGCCACATCCATTCGCGTGCTCGCACCCTTCGCCGCTTTAATTGTTACGCTTTACGCGTTACACAAACGAGGAAAGCAAGCCGTTCCCGCGTTGATTGTCTACGCGGTCGTCGCGCTCTTCGTTACCTATCTGACCTGGCCTTATTTATGGCTCGATCCAATTGGCAATTTCATCCAGAGTGTGCGCGTCATGTCAGCGTATCCCTGGCAGGGACAAGTGCTGTTCAACGGCGCGGACTATTCATCCGCGGGATTGCCGGCTTCGTATCTGCCTGTCCTGCTGGGAATCCAATTAACGGAACCGGTCTGGGTTTTATTCGCGGCCGGTTTGGCGGCGGCCATTATCCGGTTCAGAGAGAAGCGGGAACTGATCGCACTGACTCTGATCTGGTTCATCCTGCCGCTGACCGGATTCGTCGTCACGCGTTCGCCGTTGTACGATAATTTCCGCCAGATATTTTTTATCCTGCCGCCGGTGTTTCTGATGGCAGGAGTCGTGTTTGAAAAAATCAAACGCCCCGTGCTGCAAATTGCTTTGATCGCTCTGGTCGTTCTGCCCGGCATCATTGACGGCGCGCGCTTGCATCCTTATGAATACATTTATTACAACCGCTTCATCGGCGGTGAGGCGGGCGCGTTCCGAAAATTTGAATTGGATTATTGGGGCATCTCGTACCGCGAAGCCGCGGATTGGTTGAACGCCAACGCGCCCGCCAACGCGAATATTTGGGCCGAAGGCCCGGCGCATTTGCTCGGCTTGTACCTGCGCCCGGACTTGAAGCTTTATTCAACCTATGAAGCCGAACGCGCCGACCGTTATGATTATGTGGTTGCGCTGACTCGCTACAACTTGGATTTGCAGTCATACCCCGACGCGCCGATCGTTTACACGATCGAGCGTGATGGCTCACTTTTAACGGTGATCAAGAAACCCTGATGGAGAAACAATGAGCAATTTACTCGAACGTCTCAATTTTGAAGTGATCCTGGCCGACGGCGCGATGGGCACCATGCTTCACAGCCGCGGCGTGAGTTTCGACAAATGTTTCGATGAGTTGAATCTAACCAACCCTGCGGCGGTTGCCGATGTTCATCGTGAATATATTGAAGCCGGCGCGCAATTGGTGTTGACCAACACCTTCGGCGCGAATCGATTCAAACTGGGCAAGCACGGCCTCGATAAAAAAGTCACGGATATCAACAAAGCGGGTGTGGAATTGGCGAAGCGCAGCGTGGCCGCATCTTTTAAAAACGTGTTGATCGCGGGCGATATTGGCCCGCTGGGTGTGCGCATCGCTCCGTTCGGGCGCGTCCAGCCCGAGGCGGCGCGCGAAGCGTTCGCGGAACAGATCCGCGCGTTGTGCGAGGCCGGCGCGGATTTGATCGTGATCGAAACCATGACCGATCTGCATGAAATCCGCGAGGCGATCAAGGCCGCGAAACAAACTTGCAAATTGCCAGTGGTCGCGTCCGTCACGTTCACGCGCGATGACTGCACCGTGCTGGGCGACGATCCGATGAAAGTGGCGCGCACTCTGCACGATGCGGGCGCGGACATCCTCGGCGTCAACTGCTCCGGCGGCCCGGCGCAGCTGCTTCGCATTTTGAAACAGATGCGTCATGCCGCGCCGGATGGAAAGTTCTGGGTCAAGCCGAACGCGGGCTGGCCTGAACAGGTCGGCGGGCGCATCATGTATCCGGCTGACCCGGATTACTTTGGCGATTACGCGCTTTCGTTCCGCGAGGCGGGCGCCTGCATCGTCGGCGGGTGCTGCGGCACAACGCCTCAACACATCGCGGCCATGCGCAAGGCGCTCGACACCGCGCCGGAAATCAACCCGATGCACATCACGATGCTGCCCGCCGAGGAAATCGTCGAGACCGCGCAGGAACAGCCCACGCAGTTCGCGCAGAAACTGGCGGCGGGCAAATTTGCAGTCTCGGTCGAGATGGACCCGCCGCGCGGCCTTTCGACTCACAAACTTCTGGCGGGCGCCTCGCTGTTGACCGAAGCCGGCGCGGACGTGATCAACGTGGCAGACTCGCCGATGGCGCGCATGAGAATGTCGGCCTGGGCGGTGTGCGACGTGGTGCAGCGCAAAGTCAACGTGGAGACCACGCTTCACTTCCCGACCCGCGGCCGGAATCTGCTGCGAGTGCAGGGCGACCTGCTGGCGGCGCACGCGCTCGGCATCCGCAACGTGTTCGTGGTGATGGGCGACCCGACTGCCATCGGCGATTATCCCGAAGCGACGGATAATTATGACCTCGTGCCATCCGGCTTGATCAAACTCATCAAGCAGGGATTCAATGCCGGCGTGGATCATTCCGGCACGAGCATCGGGCAGCCGACCAGTTTCTTCGTCGGCGCGGCGCTGAATCTTTGTCCGCCCGACGCGGATCACGAGATGAAGAATCTTCAACGCAAGGTCAAGGCCGGAACGGATTTCTTCATCACCCAGCCCATTTATCAGGCCAAAGACGGCGAAGGATTTTTGGCGAAAAATGAATTGAAACATGGGCCGCTTAATCGTCCGGTGCTGGTCGGTGTTCTGCCGCTGGTCAGTTTGAAGCACGCCAACTTTTTGAATCATGAAGTGCCGGGCATTTCGATTCCCGATGAAATCATCGCGCGCATGGAAAAAGCGGGCGAGCGCGCCGCGCAGGAGGGCGTGCGCATCGCGGTAGAATTGGTCGAACAGATCAAGCCGTGGGCGCAGGGCATTTACATTATGCCGCAGTTCAGCCGCTTCGATCTGATCGCAGACATCATTGACAAAGTGAAAGAGCCGCAGAGAGCCGCATGAAGATGAAATGGGCGCAGAGACTTTTCCTTGTACTGATTGTGATCGCGAGTCTTTTTGCAAGCATTCAAACACTGATCTCCACAAAAGATTTGGGAAGCGCAAGCGACGATCCGGTCGCGGATTGGGAAACACGCTTCGCGCCGCTGAAGGAGCGGCTTCCATTTCAACGCGGAGTCGTTGGCTATATTTCCGATTCGAGCATCCCCGGCGTGAGTTACGATGCAGCCAACGATGAGGGCGAATATGTGCTGGCGCAGTATGTGATGTCGCCCATCATCATTGTCAAAGGCACGGACCATGAATGGAACATCGGCAATTTGAGTCGAGAGGCTTATAAAGTCTGGAGCCAGTCCAATGTGGGAAAGTTTGAAGTCATCGCGTTCAAGGGCAACATCTATCTTTTTCACAGGGTGAGCAAATGATTCTGCTCGCCGTTATTTTTCTTTTACCGATTCTGATCGGCGGGATGCTCGTTCATCTCCTGTGGCCCGAACGGGATTTCAAGATTCTGTTCTTCAAAGCCTTTTTGGGAATCGGCCTCGGGCTTGGACTTTCATCCCTGCTGTATTTTCTCTATTTGTTTTTCTTCGCGGGAGGGCGCTGGTTCATCTTCGTCCAACTGGGGATCTTCGCGATTCTTTTGACAATCACGATTTGGAAAGAAAGAAAGCAGGCCTGGCCTGTGCTGCCGCGCTGGAACTTGACGCGCACGCAAACGATTCTTTCAGCCGTTGCGTTGATCATCTTTTTGATTTCTCTGGCCAGCACAGTCAGTTATCTTCTGCGCCGCAAGCAGGGAGACTGGGACGCCTGGATGATGTACAACCGCGCCGCGCGCTTCGTCTACCGCGATCAGGCGAACTGGCTGGAATCCTTCTCGCGTCAAATGGACCCGATCTTCCACGCCGATTATCCGTTGCTTCTGGCGATGAACACCGCCTCCGGCTGGGATACGCTCGGCGCGGAAACCCCGCGCGTGCCTATGATCCAGAGCGCGTTGTTCGCGGTCGGTGTGCTTGGCCTGGCAGTCGGCGCGCTGGCTTCGATCAAGTCAACGGGACAGGCCGCGCTGGGAGCAATCATATTATGGGGCACGCCCGTGCTGGTCAACGAAGGCGCGCGTGAACTGGCAGACGTGCCGCTGGCTTTTTTCATGCTGGCCACAGTTGTTCTCATCTATTTTTATGTCCTGCATAAAAAACCGGCCCTGATCGCGCTGGCCGGTCTCAGTGCCGGTTTCGCCGCGTGGACGAAGAACGAAGGCGGTCTGTTCGTCGTTGCGGTCGGCGTCGCGCTGACCATCGCCTTTTTCAGACAAAAACCGTTCCGAGTTCTTTTCTTTTATGCGTTGGGACTCACCTCCCCATTTGCAATCACTTTATATTTCAAACTCTTCCTCGCCCCGCCCAGCGACGTGTTGAGCAGCGGCGCGGCAAAATCGCTCCAGCAGATTCTCGATCTTTCGCGCCATGCTGAAATAATAAAATTCTTCTGGAATCAATTCATCCGCTTCGGCAGTTGGACCGGCATATCTCTGGCAATCGGAGTCTTTCCCATTCTGCTGACCTACTTTCTGCTCTTCCGTTCCCCGATCCAGGCGCAACATCGCCGGGCTTACATCGCTGGGATTACAATTCTGGTCGTACAAGCGCTCGGCGATTACGCGGTCTATCTCATCACGCCTTACGATCTGAACTGGCATTTGAGTTACTCGGGCCAGCGCATCGTCCTGCAAGTGTTTCCGTTGATCACGTTTCTGATTTTGTGCGCCAGCCAGGCGCCGGAAACTGTTTTTGAATCAAATCAAATCGGAGCAAACCATGCTGCTCGCCATTGATGTCGGCAACACCAATCTGACCCTCGGCCTCTACGAAGGCGATAAACTCAATCCGCACTGGCGGCTTGCCACCGATCACAACCGCATGCCCGATGAATACGGCTTGCAATTGCTTGGCCTGCTTCAACATGCAGGAAAATCCGTCAAAGACTTGAGTGGTATTTGTCTTGCATCCGTCGTTCCGCAATTGACCCAGCGCGTGGTACAGGCCTGCCGCGAATATCTTAAGCAGGAACCGCTGGTGGTGGACACCGGAATTAAAACCGGTATCCGCATCCGCTATGAGGACCCGAAAGCCGTCGGTGCAGACCGGGTGGCGGACGCGGTCGCCACGCTGAAACTATACGGCGGCCCGGCCTGCATCGTGGATTTCGGCACAGCCACCACGTTCAACGCCCTCACCAAAGACGGCGATTATCTCGGCGGTGCGATCACCGCCGGAATCCATCTCGCCGCCGACGCGCTTTTTACGCACACCGCCAAACTTCAGCGCATTGACCTGCAGCGCCCGCCGTCCGTCATTGGCCGCAACACTGTCCACGCCATGCAATCGGGACTGCTCTTCGGGTACGTGAGCATGGTCGAGGGCATGGTGGCCCGCTTCAAGTCCGAGTTGGGAAGCGAGATGAAAGTCGTCGCCACCGGCGGCCTGGCCGAAATCATCGCGCAAGAAACCAAAGTCATCAACGTCCTCGCGCCGTGGCTCACGCTCGACGGCCTGCGAATCATTTGGGAACTCAATCGTTAAAGCACTCTCATCAAATTGATGTAAAATCCCGCCCATGAAATTACACATTTTAGTTTTTCTTTTATTGACGCCTGCCCTGCTGGCTGGCTGCGGCGCAAATGTTTTTGCTGCGCCCGCGCCGACCGCCACCGAAACGGCCACGCTTCCTCCCCCGACCGAAACGGCCACCGTTACATTGACTCCATCCATCACCCCGACCTTTACTCCCTCACCGACAGCCACGCCGACCTGGGTGACGCAGGGCCCGGGTGCGGTCGAGGTGCCGATCCTGCTCTATCAT
Organism: Chloroflexota bacterium; assembly: GCA_016195815.1. Taxonomy (GTDB): domain Bacteria; phylum Chloroflexota; class Anaerolineae; order Anaerolineales; family Villigracilaceae; genus Fen-1038. The sequence continues at coordinate 134,160 of JACPYX010000001.1, read as the reverse complement.
CACATCGCGGTCTCGCCGATTAACAGCCGTTATTACGTCTCGCCTGAAAAGTTCGAAGACGAAATCCGTTTGCTTCGCGATTGGGAATATACACCGATCACCACCTCGATGCTGGTGAACGCGATTCAAAACGGCGCATCGCTCCCGCCGCGCCCGATCATCCTCACCTTCGACGACGCCAACGAAGATAATTACACCAACGCTTTTCCGATCATGAAAAAATACGGCATGACCGGCGTGTTGTATCTTCCGTACACCCGCATCGGCCTGGATGGATATCTGACCGTTGATCAGATCAAAGAAATGACCGCCGCCGGCTGGGAATTGGGAAGCCACAGCCTCACTCATCCCAACCTGGCCGTTTTGGATGAGCCGCGTTTGCGCGCTGAGGTTGTCGAATCGCGCAAGAAGTTGGAAGACCTGCTGGGTCTTCCCATCCTGACCTTTGCATATCCGTTCGGCAACGTGGGAAACGCCACAGTGGATTACGTCAAGTTCGCGGGGTATATCGCCGGCATGGGCGCCACTGGCTTCACTGCAGATCAGGGGAAAAGTAATTTGTATGTTTTGCAACGCTCTGAGATCAAAGGCAGCGATGACGCGAAAAGTTTCATCCGCTTCCTGCCGTGGCAGGGCGACCCGATCTTTTTGCCAACCGATACGCCAACGATTACACCCATGCCGTCGCGCACACCGATTCCAACCTACACACAATATCCGACGAAGACGCCATAATCTTCGGGAGCGGAGCGCTTCGCGCAATGAATAGACGAATTGTGCGCCGAAACATGATTTCCAGGGGCAGGATGAATCATGCCCTTGTTTTTTGGAACAAACGACTGGCGGCGTCGGTCTTTACGTCAAAAGGAGTTTGCCATGCGCCCAAAATATATTTTTCTTGTGGCCTTCCTCTTTGTTACCGCCTGTTCACCTTTCCTCGCGCCCACCCCAACCGATAGCGGCGTGGATGGCAATGTGACCATCGGCCCGATGTGCCCGGTGGTGCAGGTCAACAATCCGTGCCCGGATAAACCCTATCAAGCCACCCTTACGATTTTGACAACCACCACTCGCCGCAAAGTTATACAATTCAAAACCGACGCGAACGGATATTTTCGCGCCGCGCTGGCGCCCGGCGAATATATCCTGCGTCCCGAATCGCCGAACGTCATGCCGCGCGCGGCGGAGATTCCTTTTACTGTAACTGATCGCCAGTTTACGCGCGTGGATGTGGTCTATGATAGTGGAATCCGATGACCAGCCTCTTGGAGGACGCAATGCCAGAAATTTCTGTGATCCAGGCTTTTCGGGAAAGTAAAATGGCTATCCGCCCGTTACTGCGGCGCTTCGGCGTGATCAAGACCACGATTGTCGTTACGGTCATGGCGGTTGTGCTTTCCGTGGCTGTGACAGCCTCCGTAAATTTTGCGCTGAATGGAAGTTTTTCGGGGACAGCCTTTTTGCTTTCCGTCATTACGCCGGTCCTCATTGCTCCTCTCTTTGAATATCGCTCCCTTTTTCTGCTCGATCAGCTGGATAAAACAGAACAACAATTGAGAATCCTATCCATCACCGACGACCTGACCGGAGCCTACAACCGCCGTCATTTCTTCGAACTGGCGAACAATGAAATCACGCGCATCGAACGATACGCCGGGATTTGTTCCATCGCCATCCTGGATTTCGATAATTTCAAAATGGTCAACGACACATACGGTCACATTGCAGGTGATCAGGCGCTCCAGCAGGTAAGCAAAGCCTGCATGGAAAACATCCGCGAGAACGATGTGTTTGCAAGATATGGCGGCGATGAATTCGTCTTTTTATTCCCTCAAACCGACGAGACGCGGGCCAGGGAATGTTTGGACAGAGTAATGAGCAAAATCTCCGAGATCACCATCCGCGCAGATGTTGAAATCCATCCCAAAGTGAGCATCGGTTTGTACATGTTCAGTCCGAAGGTCAACACACTGGATAACATTCTCCAAAATGCGGATTTGGCATTGTATAAAGCCAAACAGACCGGCGGGAATCGAGTCGTCTAACCCGCACTTGACAGCGCAATGTTTTTGCAGATAATAAGAGCCAACAGGCGAGCCTATACAAAGGCAGTGACAGAGGAAAGTAGATCGGTGGACGCCGCCAGAGAAGCGCAAGAGTAAAGTTGGAACTTGCGCCCGGCACAAGCCAATCGAAGTTCCCTCTCGAGCCGCTCGGGTGAACACAGGGCAAGATAATATCTTGCGTTGCAAAGTAGTTTGAGCCGCAATCCCAGCGTTACGCGGGAGGCCGATCATCGTCGGCGCAAAGTGGACTCATGTGAGTCAACTTGGGTGGTACCGCGGGACGCATAAGCGCCTCCCGTCCCATTGTGTGGACGGGAGGTTTTATTTTTCGATATTCGAGACAACGATACTCGATTGATGAAGAACGAATATCGAGTATCGAATAACGGAGGTGTGAATGCTGGATAAATTAAGCGAGATCGAAAAGACCGCGCTGGATGCGCTGGGATCTGTACAAGACGCATCCTCCCTCGACGCGTGGCGGGTCGCGCAACTTGGACGCAGTTCGCCGCTGATGCAGGTCTTCAGCGGATTCGGCGCGTTGTCGAAAGAGGAACGGCCAATCGTCGGGCAGGCCGCGAACAAGGTCAAGGCGGCGCTCGAAGCGGCTTTAGCCGAAAAAACGGAAGCCGTCAAACGGTCCGCGTTGGAGCGCTCGTTGAGCGGGGAAAAACTGGATGTGACCCTGCCCGGCCGCACAATCCATCATGGACGCTTGCATCCATCCACACAACAACTGCGGCGCGTGTTGTCCATTCTGGCCGAGATGGGATTCCAGGTTTATACCTCGCGCGAAGTTGAGACCGACGAAATGAATTTCCAACTGCTTAACTTCCCGCCGCATCATCCCGCGCGTGAAATGCAGGATTCGTTTTACGTCGAAGCAGAAGGCCGTGAAGAGAATCCCGTTTTGATGAGAACACATACATCGCCGGGGCAGATCCATGCCATGCGCGAGTTCGCGGCCATGAATCCAAAAGACCCGCCGTCTATTCGCATTGCATTGCCTGGCATGTGTTTTCGTTACGAGCAGATCACGGCGCGCTCCGAAATTCAGTTCAATCAAGTGGAAGGACTCGCGGTCGGCAAAGGCATTACATTCAGCAACTTGAAAGGCACGCTGATTGATTTCGCGCATCGCATGTTCGGGCAGAATGCGCGCACGCGTTTTCGCGCTTCGTATTTTCCGTTCACGGAACCTTCTGCTGAAATGGACGTGGAATGTTTTGTGTGCGGAGGCAAAGGCTGTGCCGTGTGCAAAAATTCCGGCTGGCTCGAAATTCTCGGCTGCGGCATGGTGCATCCGGTCGTTTTGCAAAACGGCGGATACGACCCGAAAATTTATTCCGGCTTCGCCTGGGGCATGGGGCCGGAACGCCAGTTGATGCTGCGCTACAAGATCGAAGACATTCGTTATTTCTGGGGCAACGATGTGAGATTTTTGGAACAGTTCTAAACGATTAACCGCGAGGAACACAAAAGACGCGAAGGGAAAGAAGAAAGAAGCTTTGCGCTCTTCGCGAGCTTCGCGGTTCAAAGAAGGAAACTGAATTATGAAGATACCTCTATCCTGGTTAAAAGATTTCATTGACCTCGACGGCCTGTCCGTTGAAGACATTGCGCGCAAGTTAACTTTGGCCGGTTTGGAAGTGGACGAGATCAAGTATGTCGGCCTGCCCATGCCAGTTTATCAAGATGGCGAAAAGCACGAATTCAAAACCAGCGGCATTGCGTGGGATAAAGAAAAGATCGTCGTGGCGGAGATTCGCGAAGTAAATCCGCATCCCAACGCGGACCGATTGACTCTGCTCGATCTATTCGACGGTCAGCAAGCCCAAACCGTTCTCACCGGCGCGCCGAATATTTTCCACTTGAAAGGGCAGGGCAAACTACCCAAGCCGATCAAGGTCGCGTACGCCAAGGAAGGCGCGGCGTTGTACGACGGTCACGCCGAGGGCTTGCAGTTGATGACGCTCAAGCGCGCCAAGATCCGCGGCGTGGATTCATATTCGATGGTCTGCTCGGAGAAAGAACTGGGCATCGCCGAAGATCACGAGGGCATCATCCTGCTGGACGACGACGCGCCGGTCGGGATGCCGCTGGCGGACTACATGGGTGACGCAGTGCTGGACATTTCCATTCTGCCGAATATGGCGCGCAACGCCAACGTGATTGGCGTGGCGCGCGAACTGGCCGCGTTAACCGGGCGCGAATTAAAAAAACCGGCTATCAAATTCAAGACCAGCGGCGATTCAATTGATAAACTTGTCTCCATCGAAATCACCGACCCCGAACTCAACCCTCGTTTTGTGCTTGGACTCATTCGCGATGTGGAGATCAAACCCAGCCCATATCAAATCCAGCGGCGACTCAAACTGGCGGGCATGCGTCCGATCAATAACATCGTGGACGCGACCAACTACGCCATGCTCGAACTCGGCGAGCCGCTCCACGCGTTCGATTATGATGTCTTGAAAGAACGCGCCGGAAATAAAAATGTAAGGATCATCACACGTACCGCAAAGGATGGAGAAAAACTCATCACGCTCGATGGTGTGGATCGCAAACTTACATCCATGAATATGCTCGTCTGCGATGAAAGCGGACCGCTGTCCATCGCGGGCGTGATGGGCGGTGCGGAAAGCGAAGTATACGATGCATCAAAGGAAGTGCTCGATGCAAAAGGCATCGAATTAAAAGCTGGCGCGACACCTCAAGGCAAAATCAGCATCCGAGGCCGGAGTACTACTACCATTTTGCTCGAAGGCGCGGCCTGGAACTTCATCAACATCCGCCGCACGGCCAAACAACACAACCTGCCATCCGAAGCCTCGTTCCGATTCTCGCGCGGCGTGCATCCCGCTTTGGCCGAGCAGGGAGTCAAGCGCGGACTGCAACTCATGGCTGAATGGTCTGGTGGAAATATCGCGCCCGGTCTCGTGGACGAATATCCGCTCAAGCCAAAAGATTCGGTCGTCGAAGTCAGGCCGAAAGATGTCAAACGCCTGTTGGGCATTGAATTGAGCGCGCAGGAAATCGTTGATCTGCTTGAACGGCTTGAATTCAAATGTAAGGTTCGGGAATCGGAAATCGGGAATCGGAAATCGTCAAAGAAAACCGACTCCCGACTCCCGACTCCCGACTCCCAAATCACCGTTACCGCCCCGCCGCATCGCCTCGACATCGGCCAAGGCACAATCGGCCTGGCAGATGTGTTGGAAGAAGTGGCGCGCTCGTATGGTTATGATCGCATCCCCGAAACGCGCATGGCTGATGCGCTCCCGCCGCAAATCGGCAACCCCGTCAATGAATGGGAGGAGCACCTGCGTGATCTGCTCGTTGCGCTCGGTTTACAGGAAGTTGTTACGTATCGCATGACTTCGGTCGAACGCGAAAGCCGCGTGATCGCGCACAATGAATATGTCCGTATCGCGAATCCCATCGCGCCGGAGAAAAGTATTTTGCGCCGCAGCCTCGCCGCATCTGTGCTTGACGCGCTGGAAAAGAATATTCATCTCAGTGAGTCGCTTTCGTTCTTTGAGATCGGCCCCGTCTTCGAGCCTCTCAAGAATGACCTGCCTAACGAGCCGCGCAGACTTGCCGTCGCGATGACCGGCCTGCGCGACGCGGCAGCCTGGGATATGAAAGACTCCCCCGCGTTGGACTTCTACGATATGAAGGGCCGCATCGAACTCCTTTTGAGCGGACTCGGTTTTACAGACATTTCCTTCGCTTCGACCGATTCCGTTAATTACCTGCACCCAGGCAAAGCAGCGCAAGTCCAAGTCAATGGACAAGCCGTCGGCGCGTTCGGCGAACTGCATCCGCTGGTCAGGGAAAAATATGAACTCGGTGATGCGCCGGTCCTCGTCGCGGAATTCGATCTTGAAATCTTGCGCGGTATCGCACCGATGTATGCCATCGCGCCCGTGCCTGAATTTCCGCCTATTCTGGAAGACATCGCTGTCATCGTGGATGAATCAGTTGCCGCGTCGCGCCTCGAAGTATTGATCCGCCAAACGGGCGGAAAGAACGTGACAAACGTCCGCCTGTTCGATGTCTATCGCGGCGATCAGGTCGGCGCGGGCAAAAAGAGTCTGGCTTACAGTCTGACGTATCAGGCCGCCGATAAAACCATGACCGACGCCGAGGCCGCCGCGATCCGCAATAAAATTGTGAAGCGGCTGGAACAGGAAGTCGGCGCGAAATTGCGAAGTTAGTACCAATGGTTCGCGCTGAAAACTTGCATCGCTTTATTATGTACGTATAATCGAGGAAAATTTTCGGAGGAGAAAATAATGAACAATAAAAATACCGGCATCATCGCAACCATTGCATCCGCTGTTCTGTGCGGGTGCCCCGGGCTGTTTCTGCTTCTATTCGGAGCAATATCCGCATTTGGCGGCGGGACATTCAGCCTCGGCGATCAGAGCGGCGGTATTCCGCCCACAGTTGGTTTTGTGCTTGTGTGCCTGTCATTGATCTTCATTCTCATCCCGGTCGCAGTTGGATTCTTTATGTTACGCAGGAAGCCCACTGCGACGATAATTACGCCGCCCAGCGGACCAATCCCACCGGCATCGTAATGCTTGCAATAAAAAATTCGGGACGGCCATACGCGGCCGTCCCGAATTTTTTTGTTTGTGCTGTCAATATCTCCGCACGATGTTATGGCACTATGATGGTAAGCGGCATTCCGCAAAACAAAGTATTGCCTACTCTCAATGCCCAGGTCGTTGAATACGTCCCGGACGAGGATGGGGCTATCATTGGAACGGACACAACATAATTACTGCCGACATTGGTGTCTGTTGTGGTGTCATACAATGATAGGGTTGATAGATTTGCGCCGCTGGAATAGACGATATCTATGGTTGTGTGTAACCAGGCCTGGTCGCCCGTGTTTTGTACAGTCCAATTTGCAATAAAGATTTTCCCGGGCGCCATGTTTGTAAAGTTGGCAGGATCCTGGCTGATCAAATTACATGACCATTTCACGACAGGCTTAGGGCCACCGCCTCCGCCGCCACCTCCTCCACCTCCTCCGCCACCTCCACCTCCACCTCCGCCTTTGCCTTTGGGGGTTTTGGTTGGCAAAGGTTTGGTGGGGATCGGAGTAAACGTCGGGAGTTTAAAGATAAAAGTCTGGGTTGGGGCAGGCGTGATGCTGGCCGTTTTAGTGGGGAACGGGGTGAAAGATGGCGTCAGGGAGGGACGAATGAGGGCCGCCGTCTGTGTAGATGCAGCCGCCGCAGTTTGGACTACGATCGTATTCACGATGCCGGGTGCGGATGTTGGGATCTGCTGAGGCGGCGCGAAGGTCGAAACGTTACAAGCGAACATAAAGATTGTGACGACCGGCCAAAAATATGCAACGCGCTTTCGCAATTTCATTCGGTAGACTCCTAGCCGTTTCTGCCGGTACGGCCATTATGGCGTCATGCCTGGGCGGATGACTTCCACGTTAATATCTACTTTGCAGAATTTTGTTCCATCGCCAATGATCGTCCATGCAGTTCCTATGCGGATTGGATCTCGGCCATCGAAATTACCGGGAGCGGTCAGTTCGACGCCCAGTGTGATCATCTTGCCTGGCTCCACATTCGTTCCGAGCGAAGTTTGGGATCCGACAGAGGACATTGTCAGAGTGGAGTTAGACGGGACGTTTGTGTCAACCGCAGAGGAGTAGAAAGACCAGGGCCAGGTGGATTCCCAAGTCTTGGTGCCGTCGTTCCTGAGCGTCCATTTGACGTCGAGCGTGTCGCCGACTTTCAGGATTGTAGCAGGACTGCCGTCGTTGGGCGTCTGGCTTACGAGAGTGCAAAGATATTTCTGACTGCCAGACGAACTGCCTCCGCTGCCGGAGCCGCCGCTCGACCCTCCACTTGATCCGCCGGAACCAGATGACGCCACAAAGGGCGTCACGGTCGGCAGGATGATGGGAGTCAGGGTAGGAAGGACGAGCGCCTGTGCTTCAGTCGGTGCGGTTGTTGCGGTGGTGAGGGGTTGAGCCGCGGCGGTCTCGGCATTTTGTGCAGATACAGTCATCGCAACGAATGTGGCGACCTGTCGTTCAGGACTTTCCGTAGCTTGTTGCGGCGCGCATGCCGCCAATGCGATCGTGAGGGTCAATGCCAGGATCAAGAATTTTCGTAAAGCTTGCAAAGTGGTTCGTTCTTTGACCAATGTGGTTCGTTCTTTGACCATTTAATATCTCCTTGACTTTTTAATTAGGCTTCTTCGTTTGGCGGGCCGCCCGCGCCGATGCCCAAAGGCTGCCATTTCTTTGCGTCTTTCAAACGATGTTGAACACCGTGGCGGTTGTGCATCTCGTCAAATCCAATCGGCTTGATGAACATCTCTTCGCCGTCGAGCAAACCTGTAAGCCCGGTCTGGCCGACCTCGGGGCGCTTGCTCTGACAGAACTTGCAGGTTTTCGGGTCATGCGACTTGTATTCGGTCGGCTCTTCATAAGTCGTAACGTAACCTTCGTAGTTACGGACGATCACTTTGTGATCGGACATGCTCAACAAATAATTCGGCATGACCGGTATTTTTCCTCCGCCGCCTGGAGCGTCCACGATGAATTGCGGCACGGCGTAACCGGATGTGTGTCCGCGCAGGCCTTCGATGATCTCGATGCCTTTTGCGACAGGTGTACGGAAATGTCCCGCACCTTCGACCAAGTCACACTGGTACAGATAATATGGGCGGACGCGAATCCGCGTCAACTTCTGGACCAATTCGCGTTGGATGTGAACACAGTCATTGATCCCGGCTAATAGCACGGACTGGTTTCCAAGCGGGATGCCCGCGCGGCTCATGCGGTCGCAGGCTTCGGCCAATTCCTTCGTGATCTCGTTCGGATGATTGACGTGGATGTTCAGCCACAACGGATGGAATTTCGCGAGCATATCACACAATTCCTGCGTAATGCGCATCGGCATGAAGACCGGCACGCGCGAGCCAATGCGGACGATCTCGATGTGCGGAATCTCGCGCAGACGCGTGAGTATCTCTTCCAGTATTTTCGGCGCCAGCACGAGTGGGTCGCCGCCGGAAAGCAGGACGTCGCGCACTTGCGGCGTGCGCTTGAGGTATTCGATCTGCGCTTCAAATTCCTGGCGCGAGAAAGTCTGTCCGGGGTCGCCGACGATGCGCGAGCGCGTGCAATAGCGGCAGTACGACGCGCACTGCGTGGTTACCAGCATAAGGACCCTGTCAGGATACCGGTGAACAAGGCCCGGCACGGGAGAGTGGCGGTCCTCCGCCAGCGAATCTTCCATCATGGCGGTGAAGGCTTGCATCTCCTCTGAGCGCGGGATGATCTGCATGCGGGTCGGGTCGTTAGGGTCGTCCGGATCTATCAGGGAAATAAAGTAAGGCGTTACGTCCACGCGGAATAGTCCGCTGGTGTTGAGCGCTTTGCGTTCAGAATCGGTGAGAGGCAGAACTTTTTCGATGTCTTCAGCCGTGTTGAGACGATGGCTTAATTGCCAGCGCCAGTCATTCCACTTTTCATCGGGAACATCGGCGTAAATAGGGGCACGTTTGGAAACGATAGGGGTAGGCATAGGATTTTCCTCCGAAAATCAGCTAAAAGTGTGAATAAACGCTAAAGTCAGGCAGATATGCGAACCAACCTATACGGAGGATCGTGGTCGGGGCGAAAAAAACCTGCGAAGTAGTTACATGCCATTTATAGTAGAGTGGTAGTGCTTGCCCTACCATTGTAAGAGGAAACAAAGGTCAGGTCAACCTGCCTTTTGGGGATATTCGAACATGAGCAAAAAGCATGGCATAGCTTGTAAGGAAACCATATTCTAAGCTGTTACGGCGTAGATTTGGTCGAGCATTGATAAAAATTCTCCGCTCGGCCGCTCGCGCAGGATTTGCTTGCGAGCTTCCCGGTCAAGACTTCTTAACAGCAAATATTGCACCGCATATTTTCGGAACAACCTCTGACCATCCTCCGGCCCATAAAATTTGACACTGCGCTCTAGATGCTGGCGGACCGTTTGGCGGACTTGCCCGGGCGTGACCTGATCCCGGTCGAGGCGCGAAAAGATCCACGGGTTAGCGATAGCGGCGCGGCCAATCATCACCGCGTCACAGCCGGTGTGTTTCTTCATCCGTTCAATATCCGCGACCGTTTTGACGTCCCCGCTTCCGATGACCGGAATCTTGACTGCGCCTTTGACCTCGGCAATCGCGTCCCAATCTGCCATGCCGCTGTAACTTTGCTCTTTGGTGCGTCCATGAATGGCGATCAGTGAGCCGCCGTTCTCCTCGACGATGCGGGCAATGAGTTTATACGAGCGATAATTTTCCCAACCCAAACGAATCTTTCCTGTGACTGGAACTTTGAGCGCGGATGTCAATTTCTTGAAGGTGTGCGCGATCTTCAAGGGCGTGCGCATCATGCCCACGCCCGCGCCGCGGCTCGACACGGTCTTGGCCGGACAACCCATGTTGATGTCAATAATGTCCGGGCCGAGCGCTTCGATTTTTAGCGCGGCTTTCAGGATCGTGTCAGGGTCGTCGCCGTAAATCTGGAACGTGACCGGACGCTCGATCTCTTCATAATGCAGTTTCGCCAGCGGACGTTTGGAGCGGCTGAGAATCTTTTCCACCTGCACGAATTCGGTGTAACTCATGGCCGAACCCAACTCACGGCACAGCGAGCGGAACGGCCAGTCGGAATAGCCGTCCATGGGCGCGAGGATCGCATCGCCGTAGATGGGGATGTCGCGGATGGAGAAGTTGGGAATGGATATTTGTTGTTCCATAAATAAAAGAGCGGACGAATTTCGCCCGCCCACAGTATAACGGAAAATCTTAACCCTTTACGCCGCCTGCTTCTTCAGCATCTCCAAATGGTGCTTGCGAAACTTGGCCACCTTCGGCGCGATTACGGCCTGGCAATATGGCTGATTGGGATTATTGGCAAAATATTCCTGGTGATACTCTTCGGCCGTGTAGAACTTGTCGAAGAGAGTAACTTCGGTCACGATGGGCTTGTCCCAGATCTTCTGGGCGTTCAACTCGTTGATGAGTTCGGTTGCGATTCTCTTTTGCTCGTCGCTGTGATAAAAGATGGCTGAGCGATATTGCGCGCCAACATCCGCGCCTTGACGGTTGAGCGTGGTCGGGTCGTGGATGGCAAAGAATACATTCAAAATGTCCTTGAAGGAAACAACCTGCGGATCAAATTTGACCTGCACAACTTCCGCGTGGCCGGTCACGCCGGTGCAGACTTCACGATAAGATGGATTAGCTTTTGTCCCGCCTGCATAACCAGACTCGACAGATTGCACGCCTTTGACATCATCGAAAACGGCTTCCAAACACCAGAAGCAGCCCCCGGCCAGTGTTGCGGTTTCAAATTGGTTGCTCATGATAAAGTCTCCTTCTAAAATAATCTTCCGGTCCGTGCTGATAAGATGCGGCGTGAGTAGGAAATATTATTAAGAGAGGATAACAAAACAAAAAGACCCTAAAGATCTGTCAGACCTTTAGGGTCTTGCTTGCGATTTACACAGTTGGTTCTGGAGTCTTCTCTACCGCTGCGGTTCTTAGCAAAGCCGCTTCTCCGTCCGCGTTGACGCTGACGAGAATGGCGTCGCCGTCCACGAATTCGCCGGAGAGCAGCTTGTCGGAGAGCGGATCTTCGACGCGCTGTTGGATCACGCGGCGCAGCGGGCGCGCCCCGAATTCAGTGTCGTAGCCCTGCTCGGCCAGAAGCGAGAGCGCTTCGGGAGTCGCCGTCAGGACGAGATTATGATCTTTAATGCGCTCCGCCACTTTATCCAGTTCGAGGCGCACGATTTGTTGGATATCGTCCTTGTTGAGCGAGCGGAAGATGACCACGCCGTCCACACGGTTGATGAATTCCGGCCGGAAGGCGCGCTTCAGAGATTCGTTCAACTTCTTGCGCATGTCTTCATACGAGAGTCTTTCGGTGGTGGCTTCATCGCGCTTTAACTGGAAGCCGAGCGAAGTTTGATTCTTGATCATGTCCGCGCCGATGTTGGAGGTCATCACGATGATGGCGTTGCGGAAATCCACCTTGTGTCCTTTCGCGTCGGACAGATGGCCCTCTTCCATAATCTGCAACAGCATGTTGTGAACTTCTGGATGAGCCTTCTCAATTTCATCGAAGACGACAATCGAATATGGCCTGCGGCGCAGGGCCTCGGTAAGTTGTCCGGCTTCTTCATAGCCGACATATCCGGGAGGTGCGCCGACCAGACGCGAAGCGGTGTGACGTTCCATAAACTCGGACATATCGAGTTGGATGGCGGCTTCTTCACTGCCGAACATAAATTTGGCGAGAGCCTTTGTCAGCTCGGTCTTGCCGACGCCGGTCGGGCCGAGGAACATGAATGAACCAATCGGGCGTTTCGGGTCTTTCAACCCGGCGCGGGCGCGGCGCACGGCGCGTGAGATGGCGATGATCGCATCTTCCTGGCCGATGATGTCTTTGCGAAGCTCGTCTTCCATCTTAAGCAGTCGTTTTGATTCTTCTTCGGCCAGTTGCATGAGCGGCACGCCGGTCCACATCGAAACCACTTCGGCGATATCTTCTGCAGAAACAACCGGGCTGTTGGCGCGGTCCCAGCCGGAGCGCAAGCGTTCGATCTGTTCGCCGAGATCGGTCTCGCGTTCCACCCATTCCTTCAATTCATCGGCGTTGCCTTCTTCCTGCGCGAGCGAACGGTTTTGGCGCGCGTTCTTCAATTGACCGAATAAATCCTTGGCGTGTTTCGCGGCGGGACTTTTGTACATGCGGACGCGCGACGAAGATTCGTCTATCAGGTCAATGGCTTTATCGGGCAGGAATCTTTCCGTAACATAGCGGGACGAAAGATGGGTCGCCGCTTCGAGGGCTTCATCTGAAATTACGAGATGATGATGCTCCTCATACGCGCCGCGAATGCCTTTGAGAATCTGAATCGTCTCTTCTTCAGACGGCTCGTCCACCTGCACGGGCTGGAAGCGGCGTTCGAGGGCCGCGTCGGTCTCGATGTGTTTGCGATATTCGTCGAGCGTGGTCGCGCCGATGACTTGCAACTCGCCGCGCGACAAGGCGGGTTTGAGAATGTTGGCGGCATCCACGGACGAGCCGGCGGCTCCCGCGCCGACCAGCATGTGGACTTCGTCAATGAAGAGGATCGAACCCGATTGCTTCAACTCATCAATGACCCGTTTGAGTCTTTCTTCAAATTGTCCGCGATACATGGTGCCAGCCACCAGCGAGCCGACATCCAATTGGAGCACGCGTTTGTTCATCAGCGGCGCGGGCACGTCGCCGTCCACAATTCTTTGGGCCAGGCCTTCGACGATGGCAGTCTTGCCGACGCCGGGTTCGCCGATCAATGCGGGATTATTCTTCGTGCGGCGCGCCAAAATTTGGATGACGCGTTCGATTTCCATTTGGCGGCCAATGACCGGGTCGAGTTTCTTTTCCTCGGCCTTTGACGTTAAGTCGGTGGCGAGCTGGTCAACGAGCGGGGTCTTGGGATTCTTGTCTCCAGCGTTGGGACGGCCCGGTTGTACGCCAGCCGCTGCGGGGGCGGACGAAGGAGCGGACTCGTTGAGTACGCGGCGAGTCTGGCGGCGGATCTGGTCAGTCGTCACGCCGAGTCGGCGCAGAACTTCCATGGCAGTGCCTTCCACGCGGATGAGGCCGAGCAGAATGTGTTCCGTTCCAATGTAATGGTGGCTGAGGCGGCGCGCCTCATCCACAGCGTATTCAAGGACTTGCTGTGTGTCAGGGGCCAGCTCGATCTTGCCGTCGGTGTGACGGCTCTCGACGCTGACGCGTTCGATGATATCGCGCACACGGGTTGATTCCAATCCGAGTTCGCGCAGTACACGGCTAGCCACACCGCCTTCCTCGTCCATAAGGCCGAGAAGCAGATGCTCGGTGCCGATACTATTCTGGCGGGAGCGTTCGGCTTCCTGATGAGCCAAACTGAGAACCCGCCGTGCTCGCTGGGTAAAGCGTTCCATGCCAGCCATAGTGTGTGTCTCTCCTCGACCCAATTAGATAGTTTGGGTCGTGTTTGATTCTACCAAAAAGAGAAGGGAGTCTGTGTAGGAGAAAGATTAGAGTTTGGATAGGTTTCAGGCTGCCGGTTTAAGGTATCAGGTTGAGCGCGATGCTTGGAACCTGATACTTTTAGCGATTATCGCCGTCGCCTTTGATCTTGCCGCGCGCCTGGCGGTCGAGCAGTTTGGCGAGATTGTATTCGGCGATTTCGTCAAGGGATAAATTTAATTCAGTTGCGACCTGCGCCAAATACCAAAGCACGTCGCCGAGTTCGGCTTTGAGGGCTTCGCGCGTTTCTTCGCTGATGAGGCCGTCTTTATCGCGGAATACTTTTTTGATCTTGCCCGCCACCTCGCCGGCCTCGTTGACCAGCCCAAGTGTGGGATAGATGAGGCCGTGTCCGATGGCGGGATACTTGGCAGTGGCGCGGGACTTGGTTTGATAATCGGTAAAGTTCATATTTCTCCGGTTTTAACCACAGATGAATGCAGATAAACGCAGATTAGATTTGCGTTTTGCAATTTTGCCCGAATTCTACTTCATAAAAGAATTCGCCAGTTTCCTCCACCATTCATCCCTCTCGCCCGGCACGAATGGGGTATATAAAGTTAGCCGGTCTGCGATTCCATCGTAACGCTTTTTCAAACCATCGGCCAATTTTTCCGGCGAAGTCACGAGACAAAACTCATGCAACATCTCATCCGTGATGAGCATGGGCATTTCAGGCCATGCGCCTTTAGCCGCATGAGCCGATAACTTCTCGGCCACATCGCCCCAGCCGTGGAAATTCATCACGGCGCGATAAGATGGTGTGGACGCGTAAAAGGCAATTTGTGTCCGCGCAAAATTTTCTTCTTCGGAGGACGTTGCAACGAAAGCAGTCGCGGAAACTGAAATATCTTTTCTCTTTCTTCCTTCTTTTGTTGCACCTTCTTCAATCGCCGGCAACATGACTTCGCCCAAATAGCGCGGACTGTTGAACGGGTGCGCGTGGAATCCCTCGCATAGTCCGCCTGCGAGTTTTGCCAGTCCCCTGTTTACGCCGGCAATGTAAATTGGAATTGACCTCACTCCCAGCCCTTCTCCTTTAGGAGAAGGCGGCAATGGCCCTGGATTGAAAAACGGCGACATCAGTGTCAGTTTGTAATACTCGCCGCGGAAGTTTAATTTCGTCCCGTTTTGCCACGTGTCCCACAAAGCGCGGATGGCAAGGATCTGCTCGCGCAGTTTTCCGGTCACAGACTCGGGCCACTGCATTCCGAAGCGGCGTTCAATGTGCGCCTTGACCTGCGTGCCGAGTCCGAGGATGAATCGTCCGTTTGATTGCGCGGCCAAATCCCAGGCGGTGTAGGCCAACGTGGCAGGCGAGCGCGCGAACGAGACCGCGATGGCCGTGCCGAATTGCATGCGCGCGGTGTGTTCCGCGATCAACGCGCAGGGCAGGAATGGGTCGTGTTGAGTCTCGGAGGTCCAGAGAGAAGCGAAGCCGATTTCCTCGGCGGATTTGGCAATCGCGGGAATATCTTTCAATGGAACGGGCGGTAAAGCTGCGTCAAATTGCATAATAACCTCACGGATCTATCAAATCAAAAAGGTTCGACAAGTGTATCAGACTTGTCGAACCTTTGATTAGGTTACGCGTTCAGGCTGTCTATGAAGCCGAAGATCTCGCGGCTTTCCTGCAGCCAGACGTTCGGGATGGTAGTCCGCTTGAGATAGCGGACGATGCCGTCGTGGTCAATCACCAGCGATGCAGTGCGTTGAACGAGCAGGAAATATTTTTCCAATTCATAAATCCGATAGACTTCGCGTTCGGGATCGCTCAGGATGGGAAATGGGGCATTCACGGATTTAACATATTGCCGGGCGCGTTCCATTGTGTCACCTAAAATTACGATGATCTCTGCGCCTGCTTCGCGGAACTTTTCATACATGCGCCCCAACTGGGCGACGTGCGCGCGGCACTGCATTCAGTTGAATTCGCGCACAAAAAACAGCACGACATTTTTTCTGCCGCGAAAATCAGAAAGCCCGATCTCGTTCCCACTGGTGGCTGGCAGACGAAAATCCGGCGCGTGTGAGCCGATCTTTGATTCAATGGTGTCTATGTCCATGTTTGCTTTCCTAGAATTTGATCTTTTCCCAAGACGACGGAGAACAGCGCTTAATTACTTTGAAAACAGGCGGGCACAAATCCAATTTGTCTCGGCAATCAGCGCGCCTTTGCGTGTGCGCGAAAGTTTTAGCTACTTGAAATTGGAAAGTTCCTTTTCGATATTCTCATCTCGTTTATCCAGAATCTGATCGTCGAGAGATTGGCCTGCATAACGAAGCGGCTTTTCCTTCAAGGTGAGCGTTTTTCGACTTTTGATTTCATAATCCCTCGAATTCGGAAATCTTCTTCCGCCATTCATCGGGCACAGAGATCGTCTTCTGCGCGCGGTAATCAAACGCCACCATCACCACTTCGCCTTTTGCCATTTCCGCGCCGGT
The DNA here is from genome assembly GCA_016195815.1 of Chloroflexota bacterium. Classification (GTDB taxonomy): domain Bacteria; phylum Chloroflexota; class Anaerolineae; order Anaerolineales; family Villigracilaceae; genus Fen-1038. The sequence goes on along the minus strand of JACPYX010000001.1, from coordinate 117,546 downwards.
CTTGGTATCAACAACACTTTGCTCCATGATGATGGATTTGCCGCCGATCTTCTTCGTCCGCACGCCGGTTTTGATCTCGTCGCCGTAATGTGTGGGGGCGTGGTAAGCAATGTGAACGTCGGCGACGATAAGGCCGATGTCCATGAAGGATTGGTCCTTGCCAAATAGGCCGAGATGAATGAGATAGTAGACGCGCGCCTGCTCGAAATAAGTCAGATACTTGGCGTTGTTGACATGTCCCTGCGGGTCGAGATCGCCGTAGCGGACTTCGGTGGGATGAAAGAATTTGTATTCAGACATGCGCCGATTATACGTTTGATTTTTCTAAACCGCCAAGCGCGCAAATTAGCGCGGTATAATCGCCCGTGCGATGGCCAGACGCAAAGCACCTCAAGATTTTTCTGTTGATGAATTGCGGCGACTCTTGATCGAAAAGCGCCGCGGCGTGCGACGCGAACGACTGGAACATTTTCGCCAGACCGGACGCGTGCTCACGGTCGCGCCGGATGCGGCCGATGGGCTGGAGTTTGCACGGGTGGTGGATACGCCCGATGAAAGCAGTGAGCCGCTTCAGGTCCCGGAAACGAAGCGGCGGCGTATGCTGGATAGGCTTCTGTTTGCCATCGAAGTTTTTGCAGTGATCGGACTGGCCGGCGTCCTGCTCAGCGGTCTCGGCATGTTGCGCGATTTGAATAAAGAAGTCGCTGCGGCTTTGAATCCCGTCACGCCGACGCCCACACCGCTGGTCATGGCGGTTGTCCTGCCATCCGGTCATACGCCTCCCGACGCGCAAGGCAACACGCGGCCGAACGATGCCGAGATTCCCGAAAATTTGCGGCCAATGGTGCAGTCGCTGGCGAACATCCCCGCGCCCACGCCAAGCATTGAGCAGGCGATTCGGATTCAAATCCCGGCGATCCAGATTGACGCGCCGGTGGTGCAGGGCGTTGGCTGGGAGCAGTTGAAGAAGGGCGTGGGACAACTCATCGGTTCGGCGGATCCGGGACAGTCAGGCAACGTGGTGCTTTCGGCGCACAATGACGTGTATGGCGAGTTGTTTCGTTATCTGGATAAACTTCAGCCGGGCGACCAGGTGATCTTGTACACGCAGCAGCGCCAGTACGTTTACATTGTAGACCGTACGCAAGTGGTTGAACCGACCGCGGTGGAAGTGATGGCGTCCACCGGCGCGCCGACCGTGACGTTGATATCCTGTTATCCATACCTGATTGATAACCAGCGTATTGTGGTTTTTGCGCGGTTACAAAATTAATATCCGCAGGTTACGCAGATTCCGCGGCAGAAAAGACCCGTATAATCTGCATCATCTGTGGATTGCAAGTTTGAAACGAAATTAAAAGGAGATTCTTATGGCAAAGAAAAATAGACGACAGGTGGGCAGGTCTGCAGCTTTTGTGAATGCGCCGCGCCCAACCGAATTCAACCCCGATTACACACAGACCAAACGAGACCTCGGCCGCATCGGGATATTGGCTGGCAGTTTCTTCGTGATCCTGATCGTTCTTTCGTTCTTCATCAAATAAACCATATTCATATTCGAAATTCGAAGATGCGTAATTCGTGGAGCGCACTTCCCTGCATTTGCACGCAGGGCAGGTGTACGTTTTACGAATTACGCATTATGTTTTTCAAAAGGTTTATGTGGATCCGCAGACTTACGAACTCACGCTCACAACCCTGACCTATGGCGGCGACGCGTTGGGACGGCTTCCCGATTCACGCGCCGTTTTTGTCCCGTTCGGACTGCCGGGCGAGCGCGTGCGCGTCCGGTTGACGGAGGAGAAGCGCGGCTTCGCGCGCGGTGAGATCGTTGAAATTTTGCAGGCTTCGCCGCAGAGAATTGCGCCGCGCTGTAAACATTTTGGCTGGTGCGGCGGATGTCATTACCAGCACATGCCTTACGAGATGCAATTGAAAGTCAAGGCCGATATTCTGCGCGATCAATTGCAGAGAATTGGCAGGATCGAGAATCCGCCAGTCAAGGCGGCGGTGGCGAGTCCGAGTGAGTGGAATTATCGCAACCATATACAATTTCATTTGACGGAGGATGGAAAATTGGGATTCGTTTCCCCTCTCCCCGATTTGGGACAGGGGCGCAGGGGTGAGGCGATAATCCCCATCACCGAATGCCATTTACCCGAAGCGTCCATCAATGCCTTTTGGCCGCAGATTGAATTTGAAGCGGATACCAATATCGAACGCGTCTCGCTCCGCACGGGGACGGATGATGAATTAATGCTTGTTCTCGAATCTGATTCGCCCGAAACGCCTGAGATTGACATCGAGGCGGATGTTTCAATATCGCATGTTTTTGAAGACAGCGTGGTTGTCATCGCAGGCGACGACCACATCATAATCAAAGTTTTGGACCGCGAGTTTCATGTTTTGGCGGCGTCGTTCTTTCAAGTCAACACGGCCATGGCGGAGAAAATGGTTCGGCATCTTCTCAACCGATTGCCGATTTCCCAATCCACCGTCCTCGATGTTTATTGCGGCGCAGGATTGTTCAGTGCGTTCCTTGCGCCGAAATGCAAACAACTGATCGGGATCGAATCGTCGGCTTCGGCCTGCGAAGATTTCGCGGTTAACCTCGACGAGTTTGATAACGTCGAACTGTACGAAGATCTGGCAGAAAACGTTTTGCCCGCCTTGAAATTAAAGCCCGATATTATTCTCGTTGATCCGCCGCGTGCGGGCCTGGAGAAGCAAGCGCTGGATGCCATCCTCAAATTGAATCCAAAAGTGATCGCGTATGTCTCGTGCGATCCGTCCACGCTGGCGCGCGACGCGGCGCGCTTGATCAATGGCGGCTATAAACTTATGGATGTCACGCCGTTCGATCTTTTTCCGCAAACCTATCACATCGAAAGCATCAGCCTGTTTGAAAAATGAAAGCAAGCCTCGTTCCGTTCGGCGATTCGGCTTTGCTCGTTAAGTTCGGCGATGAAATTGACCCTGTCATCAATCAACGCGTCCAGGTTTTGGACGCGCTTTTATCTGCGAATCGAATTGCGGGCGTGATCGAAACTGTCCCGGCCTATGCGGCGTTGCTCGTTCATTATGATCCGCTCGCGTTGACGTACGCGCAAGTTTCAGCGTGGGTCGGCGCGCAAATGGATCGGGTTGAATCAAATGCAACTCGCAAGCCGCGCCGCATCCAGGTCCCGGTGCGATACGGCGGCGAAGATTTGGATTTTGTCGCGGCCTATCATCGCATCCGCGCCCGCGAAGTCGTCAACATCCACGCCGGCCGCGAATACACCGTCTACATGATGGGCTTCACGCCGGGCTTCGCGTACATGGGCAAACTCGACGACGCGATTGCGACGCCGCGGCTCGAAACGCCGCGCACGCGCGTGAGCGCGGGATCGGTTGGGATCGCCGGCGCGCAGACGGGAATTTACCCCATTGATTCTCCAGGCGGCTGGCGCATCATTGGCCGGACCTCGAGCCGGCTTTTCGACCTGAAATCTGATCCGCCCTTTTTATTTTCTCCCGGCGATCTCGTGCGATTCGTGATCGAGGCGGCGGATGTTTGAAGTTTTAGATGTAAGCGGATTTGCAACGATCCAGGATTTGGGGCGCGCCGGCTGGAGACGATTTGGCGTGCCGGCCTCGGGACCGATGGACTCGTTTGCATTTCGCGCCGCGAATCTTTTGGCTGGCAATTCGATGGACGCCGCCGCGCTTGAAATCGGCGCGGGCGAGATCGAATTGCGCGCGCTGAACGATTGCGTGATCGCCGCGGCGGGCGCAGGATATTCTTTATCTGTTTTCACCTGGACATTTCCACTTTGGGATTCGTGTTTTGTGCGCGCAGGCTGGACCATTCGATTGAACAAATCCGGCTTTCCGCAAAGAACAGCGGACTTCGGTATGTGGGCGTATCTGGCGTTCGCGGGCGGGCTTGAAATCGAATCAGTTCTGGGTTCGCGTTCAACGTATTTGCGCGGACATTTCGGCGGACTCGACGGGCGATTACTGCAAGCCGGTGATGTTTTGCGAAGCGGAAGACCTGCGCGCGCTCTTGACGAATTGGCGGCGCGAACTTTAATTGAAGAAGCGCGCCCAGCTTATAACGAGAATCCAATGGTTGATGTAATTCTCGGCCCGCAAACAGAACGCTTCGATGAAAAGAACATTCAGACTTTTTTATCGAGTTCCTATAAAGTCAATCATTTGTCCGACAGAATGGGATACAGGTTGGAAGGTCCGCGCTCGAATCACATTGGCGGCGCGGACCTCACCAGCGAAGGGATGATGGCGGGCGCGGTGCAGGTCCCGGCGGACGGCCAGCCGATTGTGATGATGGCGGATTGCGCGACGGCGGGCGGATATCCAAAGATTGCATCGGTCATCAGCGCGGATTTGCCTTTGCTGGCGCAATGCGCGCCGGGGAAAGATTCCGTTCGTTTTCGCGCGACGACCGTCGAAGCCGCGCAGGAGAAATTTCGTGCGTTGATGGAAAAGATGAAGAATGGTATTGTAGACTCATGATGTCATTGCGAGGGCGATGGTGGCGCCGCTCGCAATGACATGGAGCCAAAATGAAAATTGATCTCAACTGCGACATGGGCGAAAGTTTCGGTCAATACAAACTTGGAGACGATGAAGCCGTCATGCCGTTCATCACGTCTGCCAATATCGCCTGCGGATTCCACGCAGGCGATCCGCAGGTGATACGGAAAACGATTCGGCTTGCGAAACAATTTCATGTGGCAATCGGCGCGCATCCGGGCTGGCCGGATCTGCAGGGCTTTGGCCGGCGCGAGATGAATCTTTCTCCTGATGAGGCCGAAGCGTTCACGCTTTATCAAATCGGCGCGCTGGCCGCATTTGCAAAAGCGGAGGGCGCGGAGCTTCGTCATGTCAAGCCGCACGGCGCGCTATACAATCAGGCCGCGAAAGACCGCTCGCTGGCGGATGCCATCGCACGCGCGGTAAAAGCTTTCAGCGTGGATTTGATTCTGGTCGGGCTGGCCGGTTCAAGTCTGATCGAGGCGGGAGCGGATGCGGGCCTGCGCGTGGCGAACGAAGGATTCCCAGACCGCAGATATAATCCTGATGGTACATTGGTCTCGCGTCGACAATCGAATGCCGTCATCGAATCGCCGGATGAAGTCACGGCGCACGCGGTAAGCCTTGCAAAAAATGGAATCGATTTTTTGGGCCGGCGCGTGAAGGCGGACACTTTGTGCCTGCACGGAGATCATGTTCATGCCGCCGGAAATGTGCGTCTCATCCGCGCCGCGCTGGAAAAACAAAACATCGAGATCGCGGCGATGGCCTGAAATACGAACAGCACCAATGGACGAATTTCGCGCCATTCGTCAATTCGAGATATTTGTGTCGAAAGATATATAGATGAAAATTGCAGTCATTACCAATTCCCGCATCCCGTCGCTGACGGCAAATTCGATCCAGGCCATGAAGGTCTGCGACGCGCTGGCACAGCTTGGTCACGATCTGCGCGTGTTTGCTCCAGCCGAGACTCAACCCATTTTGCCTGCCGCGCTCCTTACGCATTACGGAATACGAAACACATTCCAGATCACATGGCTCTCATCATTGCGCGCATTCAAGCGTTTTGATTTTATATGGTATGCTCAGTCCGCCGCGCGAAAGTTCAAAGCCGATTTAATTTACACCTGGCTCCCGCAATCGGCCGCGTTCGGATTGTGGAGCGGCTATCCCGTTGTGCTGGAAATGCACGCGGATACCGCCGGACGATTCGGCGCGTGGTGGCTTCGTCAGTTTTGGATGAGCCGCGGGCACAAGCGGATGTTAGTCACGACTCAGGCGTTGAGAAAGGCCCTCGAACGGTCAACCCGCCTCCAGTTCCCGGACGAGGCGGTGCAGGCGGCCCCGAACGGCGTTGACCTCGACCGATACGCAAATCTGCCAGCTCCCGCCGAAGCGCGCCGCCAATTGAATCTGAAAGACGGTTTGACCGTTGGATTCAGCGGGCATTTCTACGCCGGCCGCGGCATGGATCTGCTGTTCGAGTTGGCGCGCGCTTTGCCCGATGTTAATTTTTTGTGGGCCGGCGGCACACCGGACGCGGTTGAAGAATGGCGTGCAAAATTAAATGCGGTGCGCGCATCGAACGTAACCTTGACCGGCTTCATTGAAAATTCGCGCCTGCCGCTTTATCAGTCTGCGGCAGATGTCTTGTTGATGCCATATGGCCGCGCCATCTCTGCCAGCAGCGGGCAGAATATTGCCGAGGTGATCAACCCGATGAAAATGTTTGAGTACATGGCCGCCGGCCGCCCGATGATCACCGCTGACCTGCCCGTGATCCGCGAAGTGTTGGATGAGACGCGCGCCGTTTTTTGTGAGCCAGGCGACGTGAGCGCATGGACATCCGCGGTCAAAAAACTATTGTCTGATGAAAAACGGCGCGCAACGCTGGCGGCAAATGCGCGGCGCGCCATCGGGAAATATACCTGGCTTGCGCGCGCGCAACGCGCTTTGGAAAACATGTCATGAACAAATATATTTTCACAAAAGATTTCTTTTTTATTATTCCAACTGCTTTCATTGCCGGCGCCGGATTGGCCGCCCTGCAGGACGGAATCTATTGGATTGGTTTGTTTGGCTTCTCGCTTTTGTTATTAGTTGGCTTATCTGCTCTTGTGGCCGCCTGGCGTTGGGGCGGCGGCAAGGCCCTGGCCTGGATGACGGCTCTGGCGTTCATCCTTCGCCTCGCGGCCGGTATGGCTGTTTATTTTGCCCTGCCAGTTAATGGCTATGATGTGCCAGACGATAAAGCCGGTTATATATTCACCGACGCGCATCGCCGCGACGACCAGGCTTGGGGGCTGGCGAGTTCGAACAAGCCGCTTTGGTCGGCGTTCGATAAATCTTACGCGGCCGATCAATATGGCGGACTGCTGGCGTTGAGCGCGTTCATGTATCGTTATTTGTCGCCGGATGTCCAGCGCCCGTTGCTGGTTCTCACGCTGGCGGCTTTGACCGCCGCTTTGGGTGTGCCATTTTTCTATAAATCCACGCGCCTTCTCTGGGACGGAAAGCTGGCCGCTGTTTCCTCGTGGCTTTTCGTTCTCTATCCAGAGTCCGTGTTGACGGGCGGGGCGCAGATGCGCGAGCCTTTTCTGCTGACGTTCATCGCAATTGCCTTTTGGGGGTTTGCCAATTGGCTGAAACAAAGCGAGTCGGGCGAGAAAAATAAAAGTGTTTGGCTTTGGCTCGGAATTGGCATCGCAGGCTTGCTGCTCGTCTCCCCGGCGATGGCGTTGGCGTTACTGGTTCTGTTCGGCGGCTGGTTGTGGCTGAGGGGAGAAAAGGCCCGCCTGCCGTGGCAGGTTTTGGTCGGAGTGGGAGGCGTGTTCCTTGTCGGCGTGTTGTTGCTGGCATGGAGCCTCAGCCGTCAGCATGATTTTGGCGGCGGCTCGCCCGTCGGTGTGATCTTGAACTGGATTCGCGATTCGGTCAAATATGTTATCTATCTGCTCGAGCGCGGTTCAGGCCAGATACAGAATATATTTTCAAAGATGAATCCGCTTGTGCAGTTCTTGTTCGTGATCGGCTATGGAATTGCCCAACCGGTTTTGCCGCCCGCCTTTTTTGAGCCGACCACGCTGACCTGGCGTATCATTGCCATTGTCCGTGCGCTGGGATGGTATGTGGTATTGCCCTTGCTGCTTTACAGCCCGATCGCGGCGTGGAAGTCCGAACCGGGGCGCGCTCGCCGCCTGTGGTTATGGCTCTCCGCGTTTTCGTGGCTGTGGATTTTGATTTCTGCCATTCGCGCCGGCGGCGATCAATGGGATAACCCGCGTTATCGCCTGATCTTTTTTGGATGGCAGGCGCTTGTAGCCGGATATGCCTGGCTTTGGTGGCGCCAGCACCGCGATAATTGGCTGCCGCGTATCTTTATCCTGGAAATAGTCTCCGTTCTTTTGTACGGACAGTGGTATCTGGCTCGTTATAATTCGATTGGCTTTCATTTGCCCATTCTTGTCGTTTTGGAAGTGAGTGTTGTACTTTTTGTTTTGACCTTTGTGGGCGGCTGGTGGTGGGATCACTGGCGGGCCGGTAAGCGCCGCGCTTGACATGCACTATAGAGAGTTTACAATTCAATAATTGAATTTTCATTAGGAGATGACATGCCTACAGCACTAATTACTGGCATTACAGGTCAGGATGGCTCATACCTGGCGGAGTTATTACTCTCGAAAGGTTACCGCGTGGTCGGCATGGCTCGCCGCGCCAGCACAGTAACCTATGAGCGCATCCAACATATTTTGGATGATATTACAGTCATCCAGGGAGACTTGACGGATCAGGGTTCTTTGTTGAGCATGATCGAAGAATATGAGCCGACGGAAATCTATAACCTCGCCGCGCAATCCTTTGTGCCGACTTCATGGAGCCAGCCCGCGCTGACCGGCGATGTGACCGCGTTGGGCGTGACCCGCATGTTGGAAGCGATTCGCTTCGTCAACTCGAAGATCAGGTTCTACCAGGCCTCCTCCAGCGAGATGTTCGGGAAGGTGGTCGAAGTCCCGCAAAAAGAGACGACGCCTTTCTATCCGCGCAGTCCTTATGGCGTGGCAAAAGTTTATGGGCATTGGATCACGGTTAACTATCACGAGTCGTTTGACCTGTTTGCAGTCTCTGGGATCTTGTTCAATCATGAGAGTCCGCGCCGCGGATTGGAGTTTGTTACTCGCAAGATCACGAACGCTGTGGCGCGTATCAAGCTTGGGCAGGCAAAAGAGTTGCGGTTGGGGAACCTTGAGTCCCGCCGAGATTGGGGCTTTGCGGGAGATTATGTCAAGGCCATGTGGTTGATGCTCCAACAGCAAAAACCGGATAACTTTGTGATCGGTACCGGCGAGACTCATTCAGTTCAGGAGTTTTGCGAAATTGCCTTTGGCCGCGTGGGGCTGGACTATAAGAATTTTGTTGTCCAGGATGAACGCTTCTACCGCCCGGCTGAAGTGGACCTGCTCGTCTCTGACCCGGGCAAGGCCGGCCGCGTTCTCGGTTGGGAACCTGAGGTGGGTTTCAAAGAACTTGTGACCATGATGGTGGATGCGGACGTTGAAAGATTGAAGACTCAAATTAAGTCATAGTTTATTCTTGCTGAAACAAGACAGGAAACGAATGCATCACTTATCTTTGGTCATTCCAGTTTATAACGAACAGGAGAATTTGTCTCTTCTTTACGACGCGGTTCGGAAAGTCATGGGCACGCTAAAGAAGTCGTGGGAATTGATCTTCGTAGACGACGGGAGCACCGATAAAAGCCTCGATGTGTTGCGTGGTTTGGTTAAAAAGGATCCGCAGCATGTTCATGTGGTGGTTTTTCGCCGCAATTTCGGCCAGACTGCGGCGATCACGGCAGGGATCGATCATTCGGATGGCAAGAATATCGTCCTGTTGGATGCTGACCTGCAAAATGATCCGGAAGATATTCCATCCCTTTTGGCTAAATTGGACGAAGGCTATGATGTGGTCAGCGGCTGGCGGAAAAACCGCCAGGATAATGCCATCACTCGCAATCTGCCATCTTATTTTGCCAACGGTTTGATCTCGTGGGTAACAGGTGTGCATCTTCATGATTACGGCTGTACGCTCAAAGCCTATCGCCGCGAAGCACTGGAAGGCTTTAGGTTGTATGGCGAGATGCACCGTTTTATCCCGGTCTTTGCCCATTCGATTGGCGCACGCATCACTGAGATTGAAGTCCATCATCACCCGCGCCGTTTTGGCAAGGCCAAATATGGATTGGAGCGCACCCTCAAGGTGATGCTGGATTTGTTTACTGTGAAATTTCTTTTAAGCTATGCCTTCAAGCCGATATATCTTATCGGCGGGACGGGCATCGCGTTTATTGCAACCGGCGTGTTCACGCTTGCCTACCTCTTCATCCGCCGCACATTTGCCAACGTTGCTGTGCTGGGATCGCCCCTTTTTCAACTGGCGGTCATGTTTATTATTTTGGGGTTCCAGTCTATTTTGATGGGTCTCATTGCCGAGTTGCTGGTGCGAACATATCATGAGTCCCAACGCAAGCCCACTTATACGGTTCGGGAGGTTATTCGGGCAACAAAGGGCAGGAAATGAATCTTCAAATTTCTAATAGAAGACAGTTTCTCATTCGATTAGCGGGGACATTGCTGGCCACGGCCCTGCTGATTGTTTTGATTCGCCAGGCAGGCTGGACGGAAATTCTCGCGGCGCTCAAAAAGATCTCATTTGCTAATATGTTGTTCGCCATCGGTTTGATTGTCGCCTCGCGCCTTTTTGTGATCGGACGCTGGTATATTCTTTTGCGCTCCGGCGGAGTAAAGATTTCCTTCGCCGACACAACCGCCCTGACTTTTACCGGCCTTTTCTCCGCGAATTTTTTGCCGACCACCATCGGCGGGGATGTTGTTCGATTGGCGGGCGCGATGCAAATGGGTTTTGACCGCGCCGTCTGCCTCGCCTCCATTGCAGCCGATCGTTTGGTCGGGATGCTCGGAATGATCTTTACCCTGCCTTACGGTCTGTTCATGGCCTGGACAACTCTTGGTCGCGGCGCGGCACAATCGCTGGCCCTGTCTGCGTTCTTTTCTCGTCTCGCCAACTTTCTGAAACGAACCCTGCAAACTTTTTCGCTTTGGTTTAAGAAACCGTTTGCCTTGCTGGCATCCCTCTTATGCACCTGGGGACATATGCTTTGCACTTTCGGCGCGCTTTATATCTTGATACAAGGACTCGGAAGCCACGTCTCATTTTGGATGATCGCCGGGCTATGGAGCGTGTCCTATTTTGTGACGCTCGTCCCGATTTCCATCAATGGCTACGGTGTGCAGGAACTTTCCCTGACATTCCTGTTCTCGAACATCGGCGGGCTTACGCCCGCGGTGAGTCTGACCGTCGCTGTGCTGATGCGCGTACTATACATGACGGCCAGTTTGCCCGGCGCGATCTATATGCCGGGTATCCTGGCCGCGCTGGATACGGACCGCGTCATCGAAAATAAGAACGGGGAATAAGCTCCGATCTTTACGATAAAATCAAGCCCCGTAGAGCCTATATGACCGTCAACCTGAAAAGCTTCATACGAACATACCTGGCGATCTGCATTGCTTTGAGCGCGATCGCCATCTATCAGACCGAGGAACAGACGCGCGCGTTGACGCGGATCGCCTCGCGCTACAAATGGGCGGTTCTCATCGGCGTTTTTGCGCTCAACGTGATCGTTGGGATTTTTGTTTATGTGAGTCCCCAAAAGATTTTCCCATTCCTCGAGAATTCCGAATTCAAAAAACCGCCCGCGCTGGCGTTGAAAATCCTCGGCATAGTGTTGATCTTTGCAGGTTTTCCATTTCTTTGGTATGTAAAATTTTATTTCTTTGGAAAAGCCCTGACGGCCCTGTTCCCTCTTTTATGGGTCATGTGGGGGGCGGCATCCATTCAAGCAGTCATCCTGAAGCGCATCACGCGTTTTTCATGGCCTGCCGTTTTTATGGCGGCTTTGCTTTTGAATGGCATCGTATTTCAAATCTATGCCATCTTCCAACCAGTGACGGATTATCCATTCTCACTCGGCTGGTCGGAGGCCAGCCGTTTTTATTATGGTTCGCTCCCGTTCAGCCAATCCATTTACGGCGTAAAACTTCCGCTTTCCATCTGGCACGGCACGCGCTATTTCCTGCTTTCGATTCCATTTCTAATCAAGGGACTACCGCTTTGGGCAGACCGTTTGTGGCAGGCCATACTCTGGCTTGGATTGACAGCTCTCACATCCTGGTCATTGATTCGCCGCATCAAAGTTCAAGACCGAATTACAAACTGGATCCTCGGCGGCTGGTTTTTTTTGTTCCTGTTCCAGGGCGCGGTCTATTATCAATTGCAAGTCATGGTGGCGATCATCCTGCTGGGCGTTTCCGCGCGGCGCCCATGGCATTCGCTGATCGCGGTGCTGGCGGCTTCGTTCTGGGCGGGCATGAGCCGCCTCAACTGGTATCCCGTCCCGGCCATGCTGGCGATTGCAATCTATTTGCTCGAAGAACCTTTTTCGCGCGAAAATAATTTTTGGCGCTACATTGCCAGGCCTGCGTTATGGGGCCTCGCCGGGCTTGTCACGGCGCTTCTCGGCCAGGCGTTTTACATCGTGATCTCCGGCAACGCGGACGTGAGCGGTTTTACTTCCAGCCTGCGCTCGCCTTTGCTTTGGTATCGCTGGTTTCCAAGCGACACAAACCCGCTGGGAATTATTCCCGGCATTCTCATCGTTTCGCTTCCGCTCTTTGCGCTTCTCTTCTGGACCCTGCGCGGGCGGCTGAACAATTTGCATTTCGTGCGCTCGAGCGGACTCGCCCTGATGCTGCTCGCATTGTTCGGCGGCGGACTCGTGGTCAGCGCCAAGATCGGCGGCGGCGGCGACCTGCACAACATGGACGCCTACATGGTCATGCTGGCGCTGATCGCGGCTTATTTCATGACTCAGCGCGTCGAAACGGAATCCGCTGGCAGGTCCGCGTTTGAAGCGGCGGCATGGCCCCTGATCACGCTTATGCTAATTGTCCCGGTCGCGTTTTCCTTGTCGCGCATCGTCCCGCCGATTTCTTATGATCGGGCGCAGGCCCAAAAAGATTTATCCGCTCTGCGTGAGACAGTTCAAAGTTATGGCAAATCTGGCGAAGTTTTATTTATGTACGAACGCCACTTGCTGACCTTTGGCATGATCCCGAATGTGCCGCTCACAAAAGATTATGAAGTGATCGCGCTTATGGAAATGGCGATCTCCGGCAACCAGCCTTATCTCGATAAATTTTATTCCGACTTGAAAAATCATCGCTTCGCCGCCATTGTGGCGCGCAAACAAAACCTGGACGCGAACAGCGGCGACTTTGCGGAAGAGAGCGCCTTGTGGAATAAGCTGGTTGCCTATCCGTTGTTGTGCGAATACGAACCAACCCTAACGCTCGAATCATCGAATATTCAGGTCTTTGTGCCGCGCGCTGTGCCTGAATGTCCGTTACCTTCGCCTGCAAACAGACAGCCCTGAGGTCATCATGAAAAAACGTTTTGGAGAATACGCCCATCGCGGCGATTATCACATCAATCCCGAAAAGGACTGGCCTTACCTGCCGGTCTATTTGGAAAAGATGGCGATGGCGCGTAAGTTTTTGAATGTCTGCAAAACCGATCAGGTTATTTATGATATGGGCTGCGGTGAAGGTGTGCTGGTCAATGAGTATCGCCGGGCCGGTTACAACATCACCGGCATGGACTTGAACTATTCGTCCGATGTCATCATCCAACGCGATTTTTTGAAATCGGAGATAAAAGATAATTCGGTTGATGTTATTATCTGCACCGATGTCATCGAACATTTGATTTTCTCCGACCAGGAAAAAGCCTTTGCCGAATTTGCGCGCATGCTCAAGCCCGGCGGGCGCGCGCTGATCAGCGTGCCGAACCTGGCACACCTGGCTTCTCGCATTTCGTTCGCCTTTACAGGCAAGCTCGTGCGAACCTCCAGCATTGACCGTCATCCCGGCGACCGGCCTGTGGGTGAATATGTAAAGATGATCGAGAAGCATTTTCACATTCGTTCACGCAGGGGAGTTTTCCCAACCTTCCCGGTGCTTTCCATTTTTACGGTCATCATGCCGTCGAACGTGATCTGGCTGCATAAAATTTACAACGCCCTGCTGGCGTATCCCAATTGGTGCTTCCTGAATGTTTTTCAACTCGAAAAGCCGCCGGCCTGATCTATGAAAATCCTTTTGCTCAACAGCGAATATCCTCCAATTGGCGGCGGCGCGGGAAACGCCAGCGCAAACATCGCGCGCTTGCTGGCGTACATGGGAAACGATATTCTCCTGCTGACTTCGCATTTTGACAATTTGCCGCGTGACGAAATTTGCGACGGCGTGCGGATCATCCGCGTCTCTGCTTTGCGCCGGCGAATGGACCGTTCCGTCGTTGTCGAACAACTGGCTTTTATTGCCGCCGCATCTTTCCGGACTTTTAGTCTGCTCCGCCAATTCAAGCCAGACGTGACCCTGGCCTTTTTTGGCCTGCCTTCCGGCGCGGTGGCGTGGCTCATCAAAAAGATTTACGGCGTCCCTTATGTTGTCTCATTGCGCGGCGGAGACGTGCCGGGCTTTCGCCCGTATGATTTTCGCCTGTATCACAAAATGGCCGCGCCGTTTTTGCGCGTCATCTGGCATTCTGCTTCGGCGGTGATCGCCAATAGCAAAGGCCTGCATGATCTGGCGGCCGCTTTCGACTCTTCGATTAACATTCCAATTATTTCGAACGGCGTTGACCTTGAAAAATTTTTCCTGCCCGGGCGCGATTGGTCCAAGCCGTGCCTGCTCTCGGTTGGACGTCTTGTCTATCAAAAAGGCCTTGACCTCGCCATGCGCGCTTTATCTGGCCTGAAAGAATTTCCGTGGAGGTGGACGATCGCCGGCGATGGGCCGCAATTGGCGGTGTTGCAGGCCATGGCTGAAGAACATGGATTAAGAGATCGCATCCATTTTTGCGGCTGGCAAACGGCGGAACAACTCAAAGAACAATACGCCGCGGCGAATATTTTTCTCTTCCCTTCGCGGCATGAAGGTATGCCGAACGCCGTGCTGGAAGCCATGGCCAGCGGACTGCCCGTCGTAGCCACGCGCATCGCGGGCAGCGAGGAATTGGTGGCGGACGGCGAAACGGGCGCGCTCGTCCCGGCCGAGGATGTGGAGTCGCTGCGAGAATCGCTGAGGCCGCTCCTGGTCAATGCAAAGATGCGGGAAAGAATGGGACGCGCTGCGCGCCGAAGAGTCGAAGAATCCTTTAGCTGGGATCGCGTTGCCGAGCAGTATCAAAAATTTCTGGAAAAGGCCTCGAAATAATGTGCGGCATTTGCGGATTGGCTCATTCGGATGGACGCATCGGCGACCGCGAAATTTTGCATGAGATGACGACTGCCATCGCGCATCGCGGCCCCGACAGCGACGGCTTTTATACGTCGCACGGCGTCGGCCTTGCGATGCGGCGGCTTGCGATCATTGATGTCAGCGGCGGCGACCAGCCGATTGCCAACGAAGACGAATCGATTTGGATCGTCTTCAACGGCGAGTGCTACAACTATCCCGAAATGCGTGCCGAACTTTTGCGCCGCGGACACAAGCTCTCAACCAAAACTGATACAGAATGCATTGTCCATTTTTATGAAGACGAAGGCGATGATTGCATCAAGCGGCTGCGCGGCATGTTTGCTTTTGCGTTGTGGGATAAAAAGAAAAATCGTCTTTTGCTTGGACGCGACCGCCTCGGCAAGAAGCCGATGTATTACACAATTCAAAATGGCACGCTGTATTTTGGCTCGGAGTTGAGCGCGATCTTTGCGGCGGTTCCGCAAAAGCCCGAAATAAATCTCGAAGCCATTGATCTTTATTTGAGCCTGCAATATATTCCCGATCCGCTCACCGCGTATGACGGAATTTTTAAATTGCCGCCCGCATCAACGTTGGTTTGGGAAAACGGGCAGGCCAAAATAAATCGCTACTGGGATTTTTCGTATCAGCCGAAAATTTCGGGCGGCGAAAATGAACTGGCCGAAGAATTGCGCGCCCGTTTGCGCGAAGCGGTCAAGATGCGATTGCTCAGCGAAGTTCCGCTCGGCGCGCATTTGAGCGGCGGACTCGATTCAAGCATCGTCGTTGCGCTGATGGCTGAATTAAACAGCGGGCCTGTCAAAACTTTTTCGGTTGGTTTTCAAGAGGAAGAATTTTCCGAACTGCCTTTTGCGCGCGCCGTGGCGCAAAAATATTCAACCGATCATCACGAATTCACGCTGACCTACGGCGACATCCCCGCCACGCTCGAAAAGATCATGCATCATTTCGGCGAGCCGTTCGCGGACGCTTCCGCGATTCCGCTTTATCATCTTTCGTTATTGACGCGCCAGTATGTAACGGTCGCTTTGAATGGTGACGGCGGCGATGAGGATTTCGCGGGCTATCAACGTTACTGGCTCGATCCGCTTGCAAATTTATATCTCAAGTCGCCTCACTTCCTGACCCGCAGCCTGGTCCCGTCCATTGCGCATCGCCTGCCCGACAGATCGAATCGCCCGACCGGGCAAAGTTTGATCAACGGATTCAAACGGCTTGAACAATTGCCGCGCATGGATCAGCGCGCCAGCATTTTGCGCTGGGGTTCGTATTTTGCGCCGTGGCAAAGACAATCTTTATGGAAGGAAGAACACTGGAAGAATTTCCGCTCCGACAATGCACAGATTCTTTTGGCTCAAAGTTTCGACAAGGCCGAAGGCTCGTTCCTCGACCGCACACTCTACACCGACCTGCACAATTATCTGCCCGGCGATTTGCTGGTCAAAGCCGACCGCATGACGATGGCCGCCTCGCTCGAAGGCCGCTCGCCGTTTCTGGATCATGAAATCGTGGAGTGGTCGGCTCGTTTGCCTGACTCGCTCAAAGTCCGGGGAAGAAGCGGAAAATATTTGTTGAAGAAAGCCTTTGCGAAATATCTGCCTGAAAATGTCAAATCGCATGGCAAACAAGGATTCGGGATTCCGCTGGCGGCCTGGTTCCGCGGCCCGCTGGCAGATTGGTCGCGCGGACTTCTGCTCGGCAGGGAAAGTCCATTGAGCGCGTGGTTCAACGAATCCGCGTTGCAGACTTTGCTTGATGAACATGTTCAAGCGCGCGCCGATCACGGCAAGCGGCTCTACGCGCTGGCGATGCTGGCGTTGTGGAGTAAGGAATTGCATGTTTAAGTTTGGAGAAAACTGGGCATCGTTCTCGCGTCAACTTGACGAGGCGCGCATTGAGGAAGCCGTGCAGTCACTAACAT
Organism: Chloroflexota bacterium; assembly: GCA_016195815.1. Taxonomy (GTDB): domain Bacteria; phylum Chloroflexota; class Anaerolineae; order Anaerolineales; family Villigracilaceae; genus Fen-1038. The sequence continues at coordinate 100,683 of JACPYX010000001.1, read as the reverse complement.
CATTGTTCGGCGAGGGCGCGTTGAAAGATAAATCATTCCTCGACATGGGCTGTGGGAGCGGACTGTTTTCGATTGCCGCGGCGCGGCTGGGCGCGCAGCCCGTTGTCGGAATTGATATTGACCCGCTTTCTGTGGATACGTCCCGGCGGAATGCCGCGCAATGGCTGGGTCGCGAAAGCGGGATTTCATTTCATCACATGTCCGTCCTGGATGCCGGGAAAATGAATACGCTGGGCATGTTCGATGTGGTTTATTCGTGGGGTGTTTTGCATCACACTGGCAATATGAAGGCTGCACTGGCAAATTTGGCATTGCGTGTCCGCCCCGGCGGTTCGTTGATGATCGCCATCTATAACAGACATTGGTCTTCTCCGATCTGGAAATTCATTAAATGGTTTTATAACGGCGTCGGGCGATTTTGGCAAAAGATAATTATCTGGATTTTTACTCCTGTGATCTATTTTGCGAAATGGCTGGTGACATTCCAAAATCCATTCAAGATGAGGCGCGGCATGGACTTTATGCACAATATCATTGACTGGGTGGGAGGCTATCCATACGAATATGCCAGTGTCCCTGAAATGGGGGCGGCGTTGAAACGGCTGGGTTTTCGTGTTTTGCTAACGCGCCCTGCCAATGTGCCCATCGGATGCAATGAATTTGTTTGCGTAAAGGATTAACCCCGCCGCTGTTTTATGGGATGAAATGCAAAATAGAAGTTCTTTAAAGACTTTTTGGAATTTTTTCAAGATTATCCTGGCTGTCGCCCTGGTCGGATTCGTCATATCGAAAACGAATCTGGCCGAAGTGATTGCCCTGTTGAAGCGGCTTTCGTTCGGCTGGCTGGCGATAAGTTTCCTGCTCTTTTGCATCCTGACGTTGATAAAGACATTTCAATATTATTTGTTGACCGGAAGGCAGGTTTCCTATTGGCGTGTTCTATATATTGTGATTTTGCAGAATGCGCTTTCAAATTTCATTGCCGGAGGCGCCGGCATTGCCTCATATTTGACGATGTTAAGCGTGGACGAAGGCGTTCGCTTCCGAAAAGTTTTGTCGGCTTTCGTCGTCGCAAAAATGGGCGACTTGCTGGCGGTGTGGGCCATCCTTTTTGCAAGCAGTGTTTTCTTGTGGAATCAAATTGGCGCGGTTCGATACGCAGTTGTTTTTTTGCTGGCTGTTATTTGGGGAGCAGTGGCGGTTTTTGTGGCCGCCGCGTTGCTGCGGCAAAAATTTGTAGCACTGGTTAAAACTCTTTTGGGTCGGATCAAACTTGACCGCCTCGCGGTTGTGCGGCGTGGCGTTGACTTCCTCCAGCTTTTTAGCGAGCAGGATAGCCGCGCGGTCCTTCAAGCGCTTTTGATCGCCCTGCTTTATTCGTTGATTTACATGATCGTGACTTTGTTTTGGTTCTATTCCAACATCCGCGCCTATTCGCTGGATTTTCCGTTTACAGTGGTAACTTTTGTCAACGCTTTCGTTCAATTGATCTCATGGATACCCATTCAAGTCTTCGGCGGGCTTGGCGTGTCTGAAACATCGCTGGTATATTTGTTTGGAATCTTTGGCCTGCCCGCGGCCCAGACCGCCGCAATAGGCATCGGCTTTCGAGTTATCTTGTATGCATTCACGCTTCTCATTATGCTCTACCTGCCTTTGTCCGCGCTAATTCAGCGATCACAGAAAAGAAAGTAAAACCATGAGATCTTCCCGTCCTTTATTTTTATCAGGCCTGCTTCTTGTCTTAATCCCCGCCGGACTGGAAATAAAAGCCTTTTTTGCCGCCGCGCAAAATTGGGACAAATTGCTTTCATTATCCGGCCTTCTAACCATCACAGGCTGGATCGCCTTATTGCTGGCCGGACTGTCCGCGCTGGTCGCGGGTTTGATCTCTCCCTCGCTTCTTGGCGGATTATCGAACCGCATCTCTTTTCCGGCCTGGCTGCGATGGGCCGTTATAAGCGGCCTTTTACTTTCCCCGGTCTGGTTCTATTTATATTCGCCCTGGCAGGACGTCTTTCCCGCCCCGTGGACGCATTTTCTTTTTGCTCTTGGGCTTTCGCAGCTCATTACGTTCTTTACGGCTTCCTCTCGCGAGTTTTCTTTTGGCGTGCGTGAAGCATCCCTATCTTTTCTTCTCTTCCTTTATACAAGTATTGTGGTTGAAACCCGTTTCGCATCTTCCTCGCCGACGGTATATCGAGCAGTAACCTTCATCGGGCTTTTAATCGTATTTGCTTTTGCCTTCATCGTCTTGACGGAACGCAGATATAAAGTCCGCGACGGGCTTTTGAAATGGAAGGCGCGCCTTCGTCCTGCCCGTATTCTCCTCGGTGCGGTGTTTTTGCTGACTCCGCTCATTTTGCGATATTTGGCCGGCGCGTCTTTTTACATTTTGAATCCGAACATTCGCTTTGGGTTTCTTCTTGTAAGTTTGTGTGTCGCTGCCTGTTTGCTTGAATCTCGGACGGATCGCCTGGCGTCAACGCAGTCCTTTGTAGTTGGCATTGGGTTTATGACGTTAACATCTTTCCTGACCTCTTCGCTGATGATGGTTGTCAATCTTCCCTTCTCTTTGACCTGGTCGGAGGGAAACCGTTTTTATGATTATTCCCTGATGTTTGGTCAGAAGTTGTACGATTACGCAGGCACGATTGCCAGTAATTATGATTTGCCGGGTCGCTATATTCTTTGGGGCGTACTCTTCCTATGGCCCAATTTACCGATTTGGGTGCACCGTTTGTGGAATGTTTTCCTGCTGGTCCTGCCTGGGATGGGCATTGCCATCGCGTTGGCGCGGCAGGTGAAAAATGGCTGGTTAAAAATCATCCTTTTTCTTTGGATTTCCATATTTTTTGTGGTTGAAGCGCCCGTCCAGCCTCCCATCCTTCTAACTGCGTTTTTTGTGCTTTGGTTTGGCTTTGACCGTTCCATTTCCCGGCGCATCGTGGTTGGAGTCATTGCCAGTGCTTACGCCGCGTCGAGCCGTTTCACCTGGATCGTGATCCCGGCCATTTTGCTGGCGCTGATTGATTTACTCCTCTATTATCCCGAGCGAAAAGGGAATTTCGTTCAGAAGGCCCTGCCTATCCTGGCCTTTACCCTGCCCGGATTGTTTACCGGACTCTTGTTGATTTCCTCTGTGATCGAGAAAGTTGCATCCTCACAAAGTGTGATAAGCAATCAGCCTTTGCTTTGGTATCGCCTGCTTCCAAATCCTACTTATCCTGTTGGCGTTTTGTTTGGTTCATTACTGACCGCAGGACCGGTGGTCGCGCTCTTGATATGGATGATTGTTTCCAAACGCTGGAAACTCGATTGGTTACAGCTTGTCGGGGTATGGGGCGCGCTTGGCGCTCTTTTTGCAATCGGCTTGGTCGTAAGTTCCAAAATTGGCGGCGGCGGCGATCTGCATAACCTGGATATGTATCTTGTATCGCTGGTTACAGTGGCGGGTATATCTGCCATGCAGAATCGGCTGGACGAAATTGCCTCCTGGGGTTTTCTTCCGCGCGCCATGCTGGTCGTTGTCCTTTTCCTGCCGGTTTATCAGTTCACGCCCTTTGTTCCGGGAGCCGCTTCCCATCCATATCTTTCCGTTCCAGATGAAAAAGACGCTCGCGTTGTTTTGTCCGAAATCCAAAAGCAGGTGGCTGACGCGTCTGGGCGCGGCGAGGTTTTGTTTATGGATCAACGACAATTGTTGACTTTCGGGTACATTCGGAATGTGCCGTTTGTTCCGGAGTATGAAAAGAAATACATGATGGATCAGGCAATGGGTAGCAATTTGCCCTATTTTGAACTTTATTATCGCGATCTGGCTAATAAGCGTTTCGACTTGATCGTAACGGAGATTCTGACAACCAACTACCAGACCTCGGCGAACTTTTCCGAAGAAAATAATTCCTGGGTAAAATGGGTCTCTAAAGCCACCTTGTGTTTTTATGAGCCTCTGGCAATATATAAGGATGAAAATATCGAACTACTCGTTCCGAAAGAATCCCCTGTTGGATGCGAAATTTATTTAAATCGTTGACCTTGCCCATGCGAAGAACGCTTGCTGCATACGAAAAATTATTTTGGATAAGCCTTGGCTTGGCGATTCTGCTCTCCGGTCTGGAGGTGTGGACCTGGCTTCCGCTCGATGACGCGCGCCTGGTTTTGCAATCCATCAGTGGACAAACAGCCAGCGCCGCCGCCGCCGTTTTATTGCTTGCAGGAGGCTGGCTGGTGTTCCTGAAGTGGACATCCTCTTCCTGGCTTTCAAAATTGACAAAATGGATGCCTCGTTTTCTCTGGCTGCGTTATCTGGCTGTGACGACACTGACGTTTGCTGTAATATGGATGTTCCTGTTTTCCGCCTGGCGCTTGAGTTTTCCCGGGCCGTTCACGCATTATCTAATTGTTTTTGCCGCCGCATGTGTCATTGCTTTGATTGTAAATGAACTCCGGGACGACATTGGCTGGCGGGAAGCTGTTGTTGCAATAGGGCTTTACGTTTACGCTGGCAGTGTGGCGGAGCTTCGAATTTTATTCTCATCTAACTTTGTGTTTGTTGCCATTGTTTTATTGGGAAGCGTCCTGCTCTTTGCGCTGATCAATTTCCAGTATTCCGCTGATTACTCTTCTTTTCAAAAAAGACTTTTGGACTTTCGCTCCCGCCTCGGACGTGTGAGATGGCTCGTATTTTGGCTTCTTATTCTTTCGCCTCTATTTGTTCGGCTCATATTTGGAGCATCATTTTATGTGTTCAATCCCAATGTCTCTTTTATTTTTCTGGCAGTTGCCTTTTTAGGGGCAGCCTTTTTGTTGACGCCCGATTCAACCCGGCTTCTTTCATTTGATGCCGCACTGGCCGCCTCCGGAATGCTCTTTACGGTTGCCATGTTTGTCAGCTACTTGTACCTGGTCTCGAATTATCCCTTCTCCCTTTCATGGTCCGAAGGCAACCGCCTCTACGATTATTCGCTGATCTTTGCCCAAAACATTTACAAATATTCCGCCCCCATCATCAGCCCCTATAATTCACCCGGACGCTATGCTTTATGGGGACTTCCGTTTCTTTGGCCGGGTCTGCCTATTGGGGTACACCGATTTTGGGCCGTCGTATTGCGCATCCTTCCCCCGCTTCTTTTCGGATGGTTTGTAAGCGCAGGAATCAGGGATCGAAACTTGCGTTGGGGCATGGCCTTTTGGGTTCTTTTGATCTTTATCGTTCCCACTACGATTTATGCGCCGATCCTGCTTTCGGCAGTTTTGGTTTTGCTTTTTGCCTTCCAGCCATCCTTGTTAATGCGATCCGTCGCAGTGATCGTTGCCGGCATTTACGCAAGCCTGAGCCGCTGGACGTGGTTTTTAGCGCCGGCCGCATGGGCTGCAATTGTAGATCTGTTATTGTATTATCCCGGGCGCAAATTGCCTTTTATCAGGAAAATCCTGCCCACCATTCTTGTTGCATTGGCTGGTATGGTTGCCGGCCTGCTTCCCGGGCAGAAGGCCCTGACAACATATGTCTCACCTGACAGCCTTATATCCAACCAGCCTTTATTATGGTATCGCCTGTTTCCGAATCAAACCTATTCGCTTGGCCTCATTCTGGGAACTTTAATCGTCACCGGACCTTTGCTTGCTATTTTGGCCTGGTGGATGATCTCCCGCCGTTGGAAACTGGACTGGCTGCAAATGCTTGCGATTTGGGGCACGCTGACCGGTTTTCTCGGCGTTGGGTTGGTCATCAGCACGAAGATCGGCGGCGGCGGTGACCTTCACAATCTTGACCTATATCTGATCACACTGGCTTTTGTCTTTGCAATGGGAGTTTATTTTCTATGGATGGATGATCAACTGCATCCGAGTTCATGGCCCTTCTGGACACAGGCCATGCTTTTCTTGTACGTTGCGCTGATCGTCTATCGCTTTATGCCGTTTTCCATCGCAGGCGTTCCCGCCTCCATGCAAGTTCCCCCGCCGGCCCAGGTGCAGAATACGCTGGATACAATTCGTAAACAGGCCGCGCAAGCCAGCCAGACAAGTGAAGTCTTATTCATGGATCAGCGCCAGCTTCTGACTTTTGGATATGTGCGCGAAATCCCCTTCGTGCCTGATTATGAAAAGAAATATATGATGGACCAGGCCCTTGGCTCTAACCGCAATTATTTTCAACAATATTATCTCGATCTATCCAAGAAACGCTTTGGCTTGATTATCACCGAACCGCTCAAACGCGTTATCAAAGGCCGGAACACCGATTCTTTTTCAGATGAAAACGACGCCTGGGTTCGTTGGGTATCAAACCCGACCCTTTGCTTTTACAAGCCGATATTTACCGATCAAAAAGTTGGCGTGCAATTGCTTGCCCCAAGAGACGATACAACCTCCTGTGGAAAATATCTGACCGGAGAATAAATTTGAATTTGCCTTATCTGCTTCCTCGAGTGATTCGCCATTTTTTGCCCGAACGCCTCACACGTTATCTTTTACTTCGCTCGTTCATCATTCGACCCGGCCTCGAGACATCCGACCCGCAGGTCGCCGTCAGCCGCTACGTAGATTTATTAAACGGTCGTCGCCAATCGTTCGAAGGGAAGCGTGTGCTCGTCTTCGGCTACGGCGGACGCTTCGACGTCGGCATCGGCCTGCTCGAATCCGGCGCGGGACATGTTGTGCTGTGCGATAAGTTTGCGCCGCCGGATGATTCGCATAATGCGGCGCTTCTGGAAAAATATCCGGCGCATCTTTTCCTCGACGCAGGCCGGACTCGCCCGCACCCCGAGCGGATGACTCTGCTCCAGGCTGATATCCGCGACGCGCGTCTTGTTGATGATTTTCCGCCTTTCGACGTTGTGGTCAGCAGTTCGGTCTATGAGCATCTCGACGATGTGGATGGCATCACGCGCGCCCTTGCCGCGCTTACCAAACCTGACGGCCTTCAGATACACTTTGTTGACCTGCGCGATCATTTCTTCAAATATCCGTTCGAAATGTTGAGCTATTCAGAAAAAGTTTGGCGCGGCTGGCTCAACCCCACCAGCCATCACAATCGTTTCCGCCTGTGGGATTATCGCAATGTGTTTGAGAAATATTTCGATGATGTGCAGATCGAAATTCTCGAACGCAATGAAGCCGCCTTTGAAAAAGCCCGTCCGCGCATTCGGCCTGAATTTATCAGCGGCGATATTCAGGATGACAGTGTTACATTGATTCGCTTGTTCGCATTCAGGCCGCGCAATAGATGAACCATAAACTTCACCGTCGAGACGTTCAGGTGTTCGGGGATTAAGGCTGCATAACCCCAATGTCAAAACTATTGACTCCTTTCCTGTATAAAGGCCGCCTCGACAAAATCCTGCTGGCCGCCTTCCTAATAATCAATGGGTTGGTACTGGTCAACGCAATTTTGCATGATCCCGCTGTCGGCTATGATGCGGGCGATCATCTGAAAATAATTAAACTGCTGGCGCGCAATGGTCAGTGGCCGACGGTCGAGCAAACAAAAGAATTCTTCTCCCCTCCGCTTCCATACCTGCTTCCGGCGCTTGTCCTGCGGCTGCGCTTTTTCGATGCGGCCGGCGCCGCCAAATTTGCCCAGTTGATCAATGTCGGTCTTTCGCTCCTGCTCACATATTTCCTGCTCAAACTTTGCGATCAATTCAATGACGACGACAGCCATCTCAAACTCGCCGCGCTGACGCTGCTTGGTATCCTGCCCGTTTATTACCGGACATTCGCATTCGTGCGCGGCGAACCTTATGTTGCGACTCTGGCGGTGATCGCTTCGTACCAAACCCTGTGCTTGTTTTCCGCGCAAAAGAAATTTCCCCATGCTGTGGCGCTTGGCATCGAACTCGGCCTGCTTATCCTTGCGCGTCAATGGGGCTTTTTTCTTTTCCCTGCAATCGGGATTCTTGCGGCCATGCTGGCCTGGAAGGAGGGGCATATTGCCGTCGTCAGTTGGACAGCGCTGAGTTTCGTAATGGCCTTTGTTGTCGGTGGATGGTTCTACCTGCTCCTCCTGCGTCAATATGGGAGTGTGTCTGCCTTCAACAAAACCCCTGCCGAGAGTTTTGCCTTTTCCAATCAGCCGTCCACATTCTATTTTGGGATGGGCGATGGGCTTTTATTTCGGGACCCCGTTCGCCCGGCTTTTGCGAATCAATTTCTGCCCATCTTTTACTCCGACACCTGGGGCGACTATTGGATGTATTTCACCATCTATGGACGCGATAAAAATACAGGAGAATCGCTGTCGGGCGTTTTTCTGCTAAATGCAGTTGGGGCAAACCCACCGGAAGGCGGGATCGAAACAAATCGTTTCCAGGCCGGGCTGTATCAAGGCAGGGTGAATTTTATAGCTTTGTTTCCAACTGCCTTATTGTTAATGGGATGGGTGGCTGGGCTGTTTGATGCGCTGCGCCACCTTCGCATCCGTCCCGTTACAGGCTCGCAAACAAAGCTGGCTCTCCTTGCTTTGATTGTCCTTTTCTCATTCCTGGGCTATGCCTGGTTCCTGATCCGCTATCCGTCTTTGGGTGAGGGCGATACGATAAAGGCAACGTATCTCATTCAAATATTTCCGTTATTGGCTGTGCTGGCTGCTGCTATGCTGGCGCGAATCCGCGCCCGCCGGCCTTATATCGAACGTGCTGTTTATATCATTCTTGTTGTAATTTTTATTTTCAATCTTCCCGCTCTCGTTACACATTTTGCCGCCCGATAAGGAACATCCTGGCTTGGCATGTCTTGACCCGAATTGTATACCAGATGCGGCCTGACTCCGGTTTTTGATCACACAAACTTAATCCTTTTAGCCGCGAATATAACCATTCTCAAAAGTAACACTCCATGTTTCCAGCGCGAGATGTTGGTGGAACCGTAGGTGCGCTCACGGTAGCGGATGGGGAGATCAACGATTTTGCGATTCAACTTGGCCGCGCCGAAGATTAAGTCGTAATCGCCGAAGGGATCGAAATCGCCGAAGTAATTTCGGTTGGCTGCGATCAACTCGTAATCTTTTTTCCACAAAACTTTTGTTCCGCATAATGTATCCTTGATGGGCTGGCCCAGCAACCACGAGAAGGCCAGGCTGAAAAATTTATTGCCCAGGAAGTTCAAGCCTTGCATGGCTTCTTTTTCCATCGGGTAGACTAGGCGCACGCCGTTGATGAATTCGCCTTTGCCGCTGCGCAGGGCTTCGTAAAAACGCGGCAGGTCTTCGGGCGGGACAGTTAAGTCGGCGTCTAAAATCATCAGCACATCGCCTTTGGCTTCGGCGAAGCCGAGTCGCACCGCGTCAGCTTTGCCGATGCCGGTTTGACGGAACAGCCGGCTCGAGGTCCCGGGATGAGCCGCCACTTCTCGTTCGATGGCCGCGTAGGTATCGTCGCGCGAATGCCCCTCGACGAAGATCAATTCCGTCTCGCGTCCCATTTTGGGCGTGCGCTCGAAGATGGCTTTGATGTTGCCCGACTCATTGCGGGCGGGAATGATCACAGAGATGGTTGGCTCTTCGTTCCCCTCTTTCGCTCCCCCTATGTTTTCCGAAGATGGGGGGAGACGGAGGGGGGTAGGACGCGCGACGATGAAGTTAGCGAGGGCAAATTCGTTGAAGGGCCAGAGCCGCACGAGAAATTTATTGGCAAGGCCGCCGAGTGGTAAAGGCCACAGGATTTCCTGCCAGCCGCGGATGGTTTCAAGCCCTGCCAGGTTCAACATGCCGCGCACGTCAGATGGCGTCAGCCAATTTTGCGGAAGCATCGGCGCGGCCAGGTTTAATTTTTGGGCAATCGTGAGAGACGGCTGCCACAGCCTGCTGTAAAAGTTAAAGATGATGCGCGTGGACGGAGCGCATAAGCGGCTCAATTGTTCGAGCGCCCGCTGCACGTCCCACAGATCGTTGATGGTGTCGGAAAAAATGATGAAGTCGAACGGGCCTTGAAGCGATGAAAGGTCGTGCGCGTCAGCCTGGATGAATTCGATATTCGCATGTCTGGCGCGGGCGCGTTGAATGTTATCGGGAGAGAAGTCCACGCCGACGCCGCGCGCAGGCTGCAGCGCGGCCAGCAGGTCGCCGGTGCCGCAACCGATTTCCAACACGCGTTGCCCGCCTGTGATCAGGAAACGATAAATTTCCTTGAGACGGCGATGATACAACCCGCCCCAGCCATTCCACGAATCGCGCTTGCGCGCCACCGAGTCCCAGTGGGCGATATGAGTCTGTTGATAGATTTGTCCGGCAGAATCAAAAAGGGTTGTGGTTTTCATAACGGTTGCAAGAAAAAACTTTGCGGCTTCACGGTCCATTCTCAGGCTTTGAAGAAGCCATTTCTGATTGTACGGTGTGAATGTCTCTTTGCAAAGGTCTATGTTATAATTCAGAGGCTGAATTTTGAATTATGGAATCCTCAAACGAAAGCAATCGCGAACTGACATTACTTGAACACGTCGAAAACAACCCCGACGTGAATCAATCCACGCTGGCTACCCAATTGGGTGTGGCGGTTGGCACGGTTAACTGGCATCTCAAGCGCCTCATCGCCAAGGGCTATGTCAAAGTCCAGCGCGCCGAACGCAAGAAACTGCGTTACATCATCACGCCGGAAGGCATTGCTTTGCGCGCCCGCCTGACGGTGGATTACATCGAGCGTTCTTTCGACTTGTATCGTAAAACGCGCCTGCGCGTCAAAGAGCATTTGGATGCAATTGGAGCGGCGGGTATTAACCGTGTCCGTGTCACCGGCGAAGGCGACGTTGCCGATATTTGCAAACTATCCTGTCTTGAACAGGGATTTGTCATTGTTCAAGATGCCGATGCGCCCGCTCTCGAAATTAAAGGCTTCAAGGTTTTGCTGAACATGGGAGGACGCGAATGAAGACGGAGCGTCATATTTTGATCACGGGTGGGGCGGGCTACATCGGTTCGCTCCTGACCTCGGAACTGCTGAGGGCAAATTTCAGCGTTAGCGTGGCTGACAGTTTGTTGTTCGGCGGCGAATCGCTGGTGCCGTTTTTGCATCATCCCAATTTTCGCTTTGTCAAAGCCGATGTGACCGAGCCGCGCGCTATCCGCGATGCGCTGAGAAGGAATTGGCCGAAGCCCGATGCGATCGTTCATTTGGCCGGCATTGTCGGGTTCCCGGCGTGCCAGTCGGTTGGCAGGCCGGTGGCCTGGCGCTATAACGTCGAAGCCACAAAATTGGTCTTCGAGCAGGCATCCGCTCTAAAGGTGGAACGATTCGTGTTCGCATCCACCTACAGCAACTACGGACTGGCTGTGGATGGCAGGCCGGTTACGGAAGAGTCGCCGCTTAATCCGCAATCGTTGTATGCCGAGACGAAGATCGCGGCGGAGGAATATTTGCTTACGCAAAAGGACGCGCCCTGTGCGCCTTTGCTTTTTCGCTTCGCAACGTTGTATGGAATTTCGCCGCGCACCCGCTTTGATTTGATTGTCAATCAATTTGTGCTTGACGCTTATACCAAACGCCGGTTGTTGATTTATCAGCGCGGATACTCGCGATCGTTCGTGCATGTGAAGGATGTCGTGCGCGGAATTATGATCGGTCTCGATGTTCCACAGGAAAAAATCCGCGCACAGGTTTACAACCTGGGCGCGGACAACGGCAATTACACCAAGGACCAGATCGTGGCTCTTGTGCTCAAGCGCATGCCTGAAACGGTGGTTGATTACAAAGACCTGACCTTTGGCGGCGACATGCGCGATATTACTGTTTCGTTTGCGAAGATCAAGCGCGAACTTGGTTTTGAAACGACGATGGACGTGGACGATGGCATCCGCGAATTATTGTTCGCTTTGAAGAGCGGCCTGATCCACAATCCGACGGATGAAAGATATCGGAATGCACAGTTTATTGTGCAGTAAAATTAAAGGTTGCAGGTTCAAGGTGTAAAGTGACGAGCACAAAGCGATTTGAAGACCTGGAAGTTTGGCAAAAAGCGAAAGAGCTGGCGAATCTTGTTTATAAGTTTTCGCCAAGCGGTGAGTTCGCCCAGGATTATGGACTGCGGGATCAAATGCGGCGTGTGGCAGTTTCAGTGATGTCAAATATCGCCGAGGGATTCGAGAGTCAAACGCAGGTTTTGTTTATCCAATTTTTAGGACGCGCCAAAGGTTCTGCAGGCGAAGTGCGCGCCCAACTTTATGTAGCAAAAGATCAAGGTTATCTTACTGAAGAACAGTTTAATTCTGCTTTGTCGTTGGCAGAAGTTTCCAGCAAACAATTAACCCGCTTTATTCAATATCTTCAAACCCAGCCTAATACCCGCCTTGTATGGGAAGATGGAGAAACTTACGATGCCGAACATTGAACCTTCAAACCTTCAACTTTCAACCTTTTGGCAAAGCAAACGCGTCATCGTCACCGGCGGCGCGGGCTTTCTCGGCTCATTCGTCACCGAGAAACTCAAACAGCGCGGCGCAACCGACATTTTTATTCCGCGCATCGAAAACTATAACCTGGTGAACGGCAATGATATCCGCCGTTTGTATGCGGATACATTGAAGGGCATTGACCCGAAAAATGTGGTCGTCATTCATCTCGCCGCCAATGTCGGCGGCATCGGCGCGAACCGCGAGCATCCCGCCGAATTTTTCTACGACAACCTGATGATGGGCGTGGAACTGATGCACCAGGCTTATAAAAACGGTGTAGGCAAATTTGTTGCGATAGGCACAGTCTGCGCTTATCCCAAGTTCACGCCGGTGCCGTTCAAGGAAGATGATCTTTGGATCGGCTATCCCGAAGAGACCAACGCGCCATACGGCCTTGCCAAGAAAATGATGCTGGTTCAGGCGCAGGCGTATCGTCAGCAATATGGTTTCAATGCTATTTTCCTTTTGCCGGTGAATCTTTACGGCCCGCGTGACAACTTTAATTTGCAGACGTCGCATGTGATTCCCGCGTTGATTCGCAAAGCGGTCGAAGCCAAGGATCGCGGCGAGAAGGAATTGTCTGTGTGGGGCGATGGTTCGCCGACGCGCGAATTTTTGTATGTCGAAGATGCCGCGGATGGAATCGTCGCCGCCGCGGAAAAATATAACGGCGATCAGCCTGTCAATCTCGGTTCGGGCTATGAGATTTCGATCAGGGATTTGGCGGAGATGATCGTCCGCTTGACGGGTTTTGAGGGAAAGCTCGTCTGGCAGGCCGATAAACCTAACGGCCAGCCGCGTCGAGGTCTGGATGTGACGCGGGCGAAGGAATATTTCGGCTGGAGCGCGCAGGTCAAGTTCGAGGAAGGCCTGCGCCGCACAATCGAATGGTTCAAAGAAAATAAATCAAAGATCAAATAATGGCGAAATCAATCGAACTTGCTCGTCAGCCTGAAACGATTTTTATCAAGCCGTCCACCGGACTCGCGGCGCTGAATTTGCGCGATCTGTGGACCTATCGCGAACTGGTCTACTTCATGATTTGGCGCGACATCAAGGTGCGCTACAAGCAGACGATGCTCGGCGCGGCCTGGGCTGTGATCCAGCCTGTATTGACGATGCTGGTCTTCAATTTTATTTTTAATGGCGGCATCGCCAAAGTGCAGACCGACAGTAACATCCCATACCCGATCTTTGCCTACACCGCGCTTCTGCCGTGGGGACTTTTCACCTCCGCTCTCAACAATGCCAGCCGTTCGTTGACCTCGAACCAGAACATGGTGACGAAGATTTATTTCCCGCGGCTTGTTCTGCCGCTTGCATCCGTGCTGGGCGGGCTTGTTGACTTTGCCATTGCATCCGTCATTCTGGTGGGACTCATGATCTATTACAGGGTCACGCCGAATCTCGTTTCTCTCTGGACCCTGCCCTTTTTTCTGTTGCTTTCGGTTATCACCGCGCTGGGAGTAGCGTTGTGGCTTTCGGCTATTAACGTCCAATATCGCGATGTCAACTATGTACTCCCATTCCTGACCCAATTCTGGCTGTTCATTACGCCGGTGGCTTATTCTGCAAAAGTGATTTCAGACAAGTGGCAATTGGTCTATTCACTGAATCCGATGGCTGGTGTGGTGAACGGATTCCGCTGGGCCCTGCTCGGCGCGAATACCGGCCCCAGCCTGCAAATGTGGGTCTCGGTTGGAATCTCCGCGCTCTTTTTGGTAAGCGGACTTTTCTACTTCCGCAACATGGAAAAAACCTTCGCGGATACGATCTAAAATGACAACCGCCATCAGTGTAAAAAATCTCGGCAAGCAATATCGGATCGGCGCCGCGCAGGGAAAATTCCGCTACAACATGTTCCGCGATGTGATCGTGGACACGCTCATGATGCCCGTACGCGTCTTTCAAGCCTTGCGCGGCACAGGGTTGCGCGGCACGAGTGGGACATCCACGATCTGGGCTTTGAACGATGTCTCTTTTGATTTGGAAGAAGGCCGGGTTCTCGGCATCGTCGGGCGCAACGGCGCGGGAAAAAGTACCCTGCTGAAAATTCTTTCGCGCGTCACCGAGCCGACCAAAGGCACAGTCTCTGTGCGCGGACGCGTCGGTTCTCTGCTCGAAGTAGGCACCGGCTTTCATCCCGAATTGACCGGACGCGAAAATATTTACATGAACGGCGCCATCCTCGGCATGAAGCGCGCCGAGATTGACAACAAGTTCGACGAAATGGTCGACTTCTCCGAAGTTGGACAATTTATTGACACGCCGGTTAAACGTTATTCATCTGGAATGTATCTGCGCCTGGCCTTCGCGGTCGCCGCGCATCTTGAGCCTGAGATCCTCGTTGTTGACGAAGTTCTCGCGGTGGGCGATGCGGAATTCCAGCGCAAATGCCTCGGCAAAATGGGCGATGTGGCCCGGCAGGGACGCACCGTTTTATTTGTCAGCCATAACATGTCGGCCATCCTGCGTCTCACGCAGGAAGCCATCGTTCTCAAAAAAGGACAACTCATCAAGCGCGCGCCCACACAGGAAGCTGTAGACTTTTATTTGTCGTCGGGCCAGGCCGAGACGGGCGAGCGACTTTGGAGCGCGGAAGATATTCCCGCCGCGGCCGCGCCCTTCAAGCCGATTGCATTACGTCTCAAAGATAAGACCGGAAAAGTTGTGGATACTGTCCGCTCGATTGAATCCGTGACTCTTGAATGGGAATATCAATTGGATGCGCCGCTCACAGGCCTGCGTGTTGGCTTGTACCTCAGCACCATGCGCGGCGAATATATTTTCACCGCCTTCGACACCGACGATGCAAAACAATATGAGCAGTTCGGCGCGCGCAAAGCCGGGCGCTACATCAGCCGCTGCGTCATTCCCGCGGACTTCTTCAACGAAGGCCGCTATTCGCTTGGCGTCAACGCCAGCTCGTTCGGCGTGCGCCGCTACTTTATGGATGAGAACGCGCTCTCCTTCAATGTGGATGTCACCGGCGCACCCGGCACGCAATGGCCCGAAATGCGCCAGGGGCCGGTGCGCCCGCGCCTGGATTGGAAAATTGAAAAGATTGATTAGTCCAGTGGTCAGGTAGTTCATGGCGCTTGCTTTGAAAAATATTCTCGGCGAAATTCCCTTCACGGCTGACCTTTATGATTCTCTTCGCAAAGGCCGTCCTCACACGCGCTACAACCTTGAACAACTTGCCAAGCATCTGCCGCAAGCCGTCAAAGAGGCGCGGCCTTTTATTCAAAATGCAAAACCCAAAAGCAAACTTCTGCTCTTTGCCACATTGCATTATTGGGTCGAGCAAGCCGCCATCGTCGGCCTCGCCTTGCGCGGCATGGGACACGATGTCACCATCGCCTATCTGCCTTACCACGATTGGCGTAAAGACATCAACAAGTTCGATCTGCGGCGGCAGGATCTATACACGCGACGCGTACTGGCTCCGCTGAATGGAATGGTGAACGTCGCCTCTCTTCTCGACCTCAAACCGGCTTCCGTTTTACCGGCCTCTCTCGCCGCTGACATCGCCCTCGTCTCCAATTACGACGCGCAATACACACTCCAGGTCGAAGACGTGGATACGCAGTCCGCGCTGTATCAAATGCGACTCAGGCGTAATGACTTTGCCGCCCGCGCCGCGTTGTCTCTGATGCGGGAAATTAAACCCGGCGCGGTTCTCATCCCGAACGGCACGATCACGGAACTTGGCGCGGTCTATCGCGCCGCGCGTCATCTCGATCTTCGCGCGATCACTTACGAATTCAATGACCAGCGCGAACAGGTCTGGATCGCACAGAATGACGAAGTGATGCGCCAGAACACGGACTCGCTCTGGACAGCGCGCGGCGGAAATAAATTGACGAAGTCCGAACGCGTCCTGATCGAAGAACTTGAATCTGCGCGCATGGACGGCAGGGCCTTCGGCAAATCCACACGCAAATGGCAGGATGTGGAAACCATCGGCGGCGAAAAACTTCGCAAAGAATTGGGACTTGATAAGAAGCGTCCCGTCGTTTTGCTGGCCACCAATGTTTTGGGCGACAGTTTGACTCTGGGGCGCAATGTCTTCTCGCAGAGCATGGCCGAATGGATCGCGAAAACTGCCCGGTTTTTTGCCGGCAGGCCTCGGGTCCAGCTTGTGATTCGCATCCACCCCGGAGAGCGACTCACGCATGGGCCGTCCATGTCAGATGTAGTCAAAGGCGCGCTGGCAGACATCCCCGAAAATATTCACTTGATCGGGCCGCTGGAAAAAGTCAATACCTACGACTTGATGGAGATCGCAGATTTGGGATTGGTGTACACGACCACGACCGGGCTTGAAATGGCGATGAACGGCATCCCGGTGATTGTGTGCGGCGCGACACATTACCGCGGCCGCGGCTTCACCATTGACCCGACAACGTGGGATGAATATTTTGCGATGATGGACGGCGCATTGAAGAAGAAAAAAGTTTTGACGAAAACACAAATCGAAACCGCCTGGGAATACGCGTACAGATTTTTCTTTGAATACCCGCTCGTATTCCCGTGGCGCTTAATGCACTTTTGGAAAGACATGGAAACCTGGCCGATGGCGCGCGTGTTGTCGAAAGAAGGCGAGAAGGAATTCGGCACGACGTTCGATTATCTGGCTGGCAAAAATATAAAATGGTGATGTCATTGCGAGCGTATTTCGCGAAGCAATCTCCCGCGCAATTAGGGATTGCTTCGTCGCCTGCCAGGCGGCTCCTCGCAATGACATAAGAGTGGTTATGGAAAACACAAAACAACAAGTACGCGAATTTTATGATCAGATCGGCTGGTCGCAAATGGGCGAGGGACTCTACCAGAACGCCCGCTACGAAGACTTGCGACCGGTTTCGCGCGAGTACATCCACAAATGTCATCTGCGCGTGAACCGTCACATCGCCTCACGCGGCGACCTGTTGCTGGATGCCGGCTCCGGGCCTGTGCAATGGCCCGAATATTTGACCTACTCCGCGGGCTATCGCTTCCGCGTCTGCGCCGACATCTCCATCACCGCGCTAAAAGAAGCGCGCGCGCGCCTCGGCGAAAAAGGACTCTACGTGGTGGCCGATATTGCCAACCTGCCTTTCAAGCCGGACGCCTTTGATGGCGTGGTCTCAATGCACACCATCCATCATTTGCCTCTCGCTGAACATAAGCGCGCCTACTTTGAATTGACGCGTGTCCTTAAAACAGGCCAGTCTGCCGTGGTCATCAATGGCTGGCATGAGCCTTTGCTCATACGAATGGTCGAGCCATTGATTGGACTTGCCCGCCTTCTCAGTGGACGCGCCGCCAAAAAGAAAAAAAGCCTGAACTCTGAAGATCAGGCCGGGACATTTGTCGAGAAGATGACGCCGCGCTGGTTGAAGAACGAGCTGAATGGGGAGGTAAAATTCGAGATATATCCATGGCGCAGTCTCAGCCCGCGCTTTATGCGCTGGTTCGTCCGCCCACGGTTGGGCGGCAAAATGTTCTTGCGGTTTATTTTTTGGTTCGAGGAGCGTTTCCCCCACTTCTTCGGCGAGAACGGGCAGTATCCGTTGATAGTAATATGGAAAAGAGATTAGAGACTGGAGATTGGAGACTGTGTCCAAATTCACCGATCAACATTACCTCAAGACCGACCAATACAAGGATTCCTCCAATCTCGATGCGCGGGTTGAAATTCATCGTCGCTTCAGCACAAATTCATACGGCTGGTTTAACTGGCTCTTCGATATTTTGTTGAAACTGCCAGCCAATACAAAAATATTGGAATTGGGTTGTGGGCACGGACTGATTTGGAAAGAAAACGCGAATCGCATTCCCGCTGGCTGGGATGTATTCCTCTCCGATCTTTCCGCAGGGATGCTTGATTCGGCTTGGAGAAATTTGGTCGTCACTGGACGCAACTACAAGTTCAAGGAGATCGACGCGCAGGAAATTCCATTTGCAGACGAAACGTTCGACGCCGTGATCGCCAATCACATGCTGTATCATGTCCCTGACCGTCCAAAGGCGATTGCCGAGATCAAACGGGTTTTGAAAACAGGCGGTCATTTCTTTGCAACAACCGTTGGCGATAGCCATTTGAAAGAAATCACGAACTGGTTTCGACAAATTCATAAGAGTGAAGTGTGGGATTCGTTCGCCAATCTCTTCACACTCGAAAACGGACTGGGTCAACTGAAACCGTTTTTCCCAAATGTGACACTGTCTCGTTATGAAGACAACCTGCACGTGACCGAACTGGAACCGCTGATCGCTTACTTTCGCTCAGGGATTCGGGCAGGTAAACTTTTGGAAGATGAATTTACGAAGATTAAAACTGATTTGAAAAAAGAGTTGAAAGAAAAAGGCAAGATCTTTATCACAAAAGATTCTGGTCTGTTTGAAGCGATAAAATAACATTCCAACTCTGGTGGTCGAGTAGACGGCGGTGATTGTCCGCCGTCGTATCGAGACCACCAGATGTAAAAGGAGTAATCATGGACTGGAAAAATCAAGTCGTACTCATCACTGGCGGCACAGGCTCCTTCGGCAAGAAGTTTATCGAGATTATGCTCAAGGAGCATCAGCCGAAGAAGCTTATCATCTTCAGCCGCGATGAATTGAAGCAGTATGAAATGCAGGCCGCCGGTTTCAATCATCCGTCCCTGCGTTATTTCATCGGAGACATTCGAGATCGCGAGCGCCTGGTGCGCGCCATGCACGGCGTGGACATTGTCGTCCATGCCGCGGCGTTGAAGCAGGTCCCGGCCTGTGAATATAATCCGATGGAGGCCATCAAAACCAACATCATGGGCACCAGCAACGTGATGGAAGCCGCGCTGGATACAGGCGTGAAAAAAGTTTTGGCGCTCAGCACGGATAAGGCCGTCAACCCGGTCAATCTTTACGGCGCGACCAAACTGGCAGCCGAGAAGCTGGTCGTTCAAAGCAACGCGTACGCGGCGGGTACGGCTACCCGTTATTCGTGCGTCCGATACGGGAACGTCGTTGGTTCGCGCGGCTCGGTGGTGCCGGTTTTTCTCAAGCAACGCGAATCTGGCACAGTCACCATTACCGATGATCGTATGACGCGCTTCTGGCTGTCGCTCGAACAGGGCGTGCGCTTTGTAATTTCCTGCGTCGAACAGATGGAAGGCGGCGAGGTCTTTGTGCCAAAGATACCGTCTATGAATGTGGCCGATCTGGCAAGGGCCATTGCGCCGAAAGCAAAGATTGATATTATCGGCATCCGCCCGGGCGAGAAACTTCACGAGGTGATGATCTCCGAGGACGAGTCGCGGCACACAGTGGAATTGGAGAAGATGTTTGTCGTCCAGCCTGCGGAGGCTTTCTGGTTTGGCTATTCGTGGCAGAGCCGCGGCAAATTGTTGAAAGACGGTTTCCGTTACTCCAGCGATAACAACACCGAATGGCTCGACGTGGAAGGCATCAAAAAATATATTGCGCCTTTCGAGAAATTATTTGTTGAAGGAAAACTGGAAGGATAGGAGCGATATTCGATAATTCGAAATTCGGACGCCCGAATCGAGTTATCGAGTATCTCGTATCGTTATGAGATTACTAATCACCGGCGCAAGCGGACTTCTCGGACTTAACCTGGCTTTGGACGCGGGACAATCTCACGATGTTACCGGCGTGGACCGCAGCACGCTGAAGACTGTGCCATTCAAGGTGATCAAAGCGGATCTGCTCGACCCGCAAGCGGTTGGCCGCGTACTTGAATCCAAACCTGAGGCTGTGATTCATTGCGCCGCCCTTGCAAACGTGGACGCCTGTGAATCCGATCCGGAGCTTGCGCGCCGTATGAATGCTGAACTCCCGTATGAATTGGCGGATGCCTGCCTGCGGCGCAAGATCCGCCTCGTACACATCTCCACCGACGCGGTCTTCGACGGGCAGATGGAAAGTTATTACACCGAAAGCGACCGGCCCAATCCGCTGGGAGTTTACGCGCAGACCAAGTACGCAGGCGAGCAGGCCGTTTTGCAGGTCAACCCGCTGGCAATCGTGGCGCGCGTCAATTTTTACGGCTGGTCGTTGAGCGGCAGGCGCAGTCTGGCTGAATTCTTCGTGAACAACTTGAGCGCCGGCAAAACCGTCAACGGTTTTACGGATGTGATTTTTTGTCCGATGCTGGTTAATCATCTGGGTGGAGTTTTGTTGGAAATGATTGAAAAAGGCCTGCATGGGTTGTATCATGTCGTCGGGCCGGAGGCCATGAGCAAATATCAATTTGGGGTGGAGATCGCGCGCAAATTCGGGCTGAAGGAAAGCCTCATTTCCCCGCAGTCCGTTGACAAGTCCAGTTTGACCGCCCGCCGTTCGCACAATTTGTGGCTTTCCATCCACAAGCTGTCCACAGATTTGGGGCATCCTCTCCCCATCTTTTCCACAGGCTTGCAGGAGTTTTACACACAATACCAGCGGGGTTATCCACAGAAAATCCGTAGTTATCAACAACCGTAGGAGGAAGCATGGAAATAAAAATTGGAAACAAAATTATTGGACCGAATTGCCCAACCTATTTCATCGCCGACATCGCCGCCAACCATGACGGCGATCTTGATCGGGCAAAATTGCTCATCCGCCTCGCGCGGGACGCCGGAGCGGACGCGGCCAAATTCCAGCATTTCCAGGCCCCGAAAATTGTTTCGGATTACGGCTTCACTCACATGGACTCAAAAGTCAGCCATCAGGCCAAATGGAAAAAATCAGTGACGCAGGTTTACGCCGAGGCGTCCGTTGCGCGGGATTGGACTCCGATCTTGAAGGAGGAGTGTGACAAGGCCGGGATTCATTTCTTCACTTCGCCGTACGATTATGATTCTATCGAACATGTTGACCCATATATTCCCGCCTTCAAAGCAGGTTCAGGCGAAATTGACTGGATCGAGGCGCTCGAACACATGGCCTCCAAGGGCAAGCCGATGATCATCGCCAGCGGCGCGGCGGACATTGCCGATGTGCAACGCGCCGTCCATGCGATTCTGAAGATCAACAAACAGTTATGCCTGATGCAATGTAATACAAACTACACAGCCAGTTCTGAAAACTACGATCATATTCATTTGAACGTCTTGAAGACATACGCGACCATGTTTCCCGATGTAGTGCTGGGACTCTCCGATCACACGCACGGCAACGCAACCGTGCTCGGCGCGGTGACCCTCGGCGCGCGCATGATCGAGCGTCACTTCACGGACGATAACGATCGCGAAGGCCCCGACCACAAGTTCGCGTTGAATCCAGCGGACTGGGCGCACATGGTCGAAGAGACGCGCCAACTCGAACGCGCGCTTGGCTCGCCAGATAAATTCGTGGCCGGAAACGAACAGCAGACGAAGATTGTCCAGCGCCGCTGCCTGCGCGCGGCGCGCGGCATCAAGGCCGGCGAAGTCTTCACGCGCGAGATGATTGACGTTCTTCGTCCCGCCACGCCGGGCGCGATCAAGCCCGACCAGATTGAAAATGTCATTGGTACAAAAGCCCTGCACGATCTCAATTATGGCCAGGAATTGCGCTGGACGGATTTGGGCGAATAGGTGTCAAGTGTTTCGGTGTCAGGTGTCAGGCTCTTTCTGTCGGCACTTGACATCCGATACCTGACACCTGACACCTGACACATGACACGTATTTTATATTTCTCCAAAGATTACTCTCCTCATGATCATCGTTTCCTTTCTGCATTATCTGAAACGGAACATGAAGTTTATTATCTGAAGTTGGAAAAAAATTTACGCCAAATCGAAGACCGTCCCGTTCCGTCCAACATCGAACAGATTCTTTGGGCGGGCGGACAAGGTCCATTCCGCTGGCGCGACCTGCCGCGGCTGGTTCTTGATCTGAAACGCGTCGTCCATGAAATCAAACCCGATCTCATCCATGCCGGGCCGATTCAAACCTGCGCGTTCATCGCGGCGCTGTCAGGCTTCCGTCCGATTCTTACCATGTCGTGGGGCTTCGATTTGATGCAGGACGCGGAACGCAACTGGCGGATGAAACAAATTACGCGTTACGTTTTACGCAACAGCACTTTCTTCACCAGCGACGCGCAAGTCACGCGTGACAAAGCCGTCGCGTATGGAATGAATCCTGATCGCACGGCTGTCTTTCCGTGGGGTGTGGACTTGAAACACTTTCGCCCTCAGCGATTGGTGCCTGGCAGAAAAGCGCCGGTGGCGAAAAACCGGAAACCGGAAATCGGAAATCGGAAATCCTTCACGCTTTTTTGTAATCGTTCCTGGGAACCCAGATATGGTGTTGATGTTCTCGCCAGGGCTTTTGTGAAGGTCGTTCAAAAACGCAAAGACGCAGGCCTGCTTTTGCTCAGCGGCGGTTCGCAGGGAAATGTCATTCGCAGCATTCTCTTGAATGGCGGCGCGCTCGACAGAGTTCACTTCGGCGGACAGGTTTCGCAAACCGACCTGCCGCGCTGGTATCATATGGCTGACCTTTACATCTCGCCCTCGCACGTAGATGGCTCATCCGTCTCGTTGATGGAAGCGTTGGCTTGCGGCCTGCCCGCGCTGGTCTCCGATATTCCCGCCAACAAAGAATGGGTCAGCGAGGGAGTCAACGGCTGGCTCTTTCCCGATGGGGATGCAGACGCCCTCGCTGAAAAAATTTTGGCGCTGATCGCTCAAAGGAAGGAACTGCCCAAAATCGGCCGCGCCGCTCGCAGGTCCGCGCGGGAACGGGCCGATTGGGAAAAAAATTTTGCAAAACTGATTGAGGCCTACGAGCAAACCATCCAACTTGACAGGAGGTCCAAATGATCATCACATTAATTCTTACAATTGTAGTCACGATCATTGCCGTGATGTTCTCGTTGGAGAACGTCACCATCATCCGCATTACATTCTTCGGCTATCCAGTGGACGGTTCATCCGGCCTGCTCATGCTGATCGCATTGGGCGTCGGCGTTTTGCTTGGCATAATCTTGATGATCCCGTCTCTGATTGGAAATAGCTGGGCGTTGATGCGCCACAAACGCAGAATCGCCGAATTCGAACAAACCCCGCCCAGGAAAACGGCGAAGAAGAAATCATAATGCCGCGCGTCATTGCCATCATTCAGGGACGCATGACCTCGTCCCGTTTGCCCGGAAAGATCCTGGCGGACATCGCCGGACAGCCCATGCTGCAGCGCGTCTTCATTCGGACCTCGCGGGCGGCCACCGTTACCGAAACGATTTTCGCCACGACAACCGATTCGACCGATGACCCCGTGGCCGAGTATTGCGGCTTCAGCGGAATACCATTCACGCGCGGCAGTTTGTACGATGTCCTTGATCGTTATTATCAAACAGCGAAACAAGCGAAAGCAGACGTGGTCGTGCGCGTCACCGCCGATTGTCCCGTCATTGACCCGGCGCTGGTTGATGATGCGGTGAATACGTTGATCGGTGAATCGGGAATTGGGAATCGGGAATCGGGTTTCGACTTTGTATGTAATCGCCTGCCTCCACCATGGACTCGAACCTATCCGATTGGCTTGGATGTCGAAGCCTGCACTTTCAAGGTTTTGGATAAAGCATGGAAGGAAACCAAAGAACTTCAGCACCGCGAACACGTCATGCCATATTTTTATGAGGGCGTGGAAATTTCAGCGGTCAGCCGCCGGCGGTCAGAAGGCGTCTCGCCGCGTGGATTTAGAATCGCTTTATTGAATTACATCACCGACTTCGGCGATTACCGTTGGACGGTTGATACCCCCGAAGACCTGGAATTCATGCGAGAAGTGTATGCCCATTTCAATGGACGAGACGATTTCACTTGGAAAGAAGTTTTGGATTTGGTCCACGACAACCCTGAGTTGGCAAAGATTAACGCGGCTGTGCAACATAAAACATTGAAAGATATTGATAAACGGGCACTCAAAAAATAACCCGTCATTGCGAGACCTGCGAAGCAGGTCGAAGCAATCTCCAACACGACGGGGAGATTGCTTCGTCGGCAACGAACGCCTCCTCGCAATGACGGACTGCTCACTGATTACTCATGCCGCTGATTACTTTGTTCTCCGCCCCCAAACCTTTCACCGATCCGCACATCGCGATGATTCAACGCAACGCGATCAAATCATGGACTCTGCTGCCCGATGTCGAAGTCATTTTGCTTGGCGAAGAGACGGGTCTCGCCGAAGCCGCGCGAGAACTCGCCGTGAAGTATTTGCCCAATGTGGCGCGCAACGAATCAGGCGCGCCGCTGATCTCATCCATGTTTCAACTCGCCCGCGAAAACTCGAACGGCGGCCTGCTCTCCATCGTCAACGCGGACATGATCCTTGTCCCCGATTTTGTCGAAGCAGCAAACCAAGCTGTGAAGTTGAAAGATAAATTCGTTTTGCTCAGTCAACGCTGGGATTTGGACATAGTTAAACCAATTGAATTCACACATGGCTGGGAGGAAACATTACGCAATACGGCCTACGCAGCAGGTTCCCTGCATCGTCCCGCGGGAAGTGATTTCTTCCTCTTTCCTAAATCCTGCTACACAGACGTTCCCGCTTTCACCATCGGCCGCGCGGGCTGGGATAATTGGATGATCTACAAAGCGCGCAAAGAGCATTGGCCTGTCATTGACTGCACACCATCGGTGATGATCGTGCATCAAAACCACGATTACTCGCATTTACCCGATGGCAAACCGCATTACGAACATCCCGAAACGAACGAAAACATCCGCCTCGCGGGCGGACAGGCCAACATCCGTTACACCATTTTGGATTCAACGCATCAACTTGTGGATGGTAAACTTACCCGCCCGAAGATATCGTATCTGCGCTTCGTGCGAAACGTTGAATTGTTTCTGCGTGCTATTTTCTTTTTCCTGCCCGAAAACATGATCGAAAATATTGCAAGGCCGAAGAGATGGAAGAAGCGAATACAAAAAATCTTCGGGAATCGGTAATCGTGAGTCGGAAAACCGTCACGACTCCAGAATAATGAATTCCGATTCCCAACTTGAAACTTGAGACTTGAAACTTAATATGCGTAAAGGCCAAAACCCTGCCAAGTTCGTCAAAGACGTCGCCCGCCCCGAGCGGATCACTGCCGCGCTGCTCAATTACATTCCATTCCTAAGCGGATTCTACGCCGAGACTCTCGACGTGCTGAAAGTCTGTCTCGAGTCCATGAGAAAAGACGCAGGTCTGCCGTTTGATCTAATGGTTTTCGATAACGGCTCATGCGCTGAAGTGCGCGACTTCCTTGTGAAAGAAAAAGAAGAGGGGAGAATCCAATATTTGATCCTCTCCGAAAAGAACATGGGCAAGGGCGGCGCATGGAATGTGATACTGGCAGGCGCACCGGGCGAGATCATCGCCTACACCGACGCGGACGTTTTATTCTCCCCGACCTGGCTTTCGCGTTCTGTGGAGATTCTCGAAACTTTCCCGAATGTCGGCATGGTGACCGCGCGTCCCTTCCGCACGCCGCCTGAGTTTTACGAAGCGACTCTCAAGTGGGCAAAAGAAAATGCAACGCTCGATGAGGGTCAATTCATCCCGTGGGAAACCTTCCTTGAATTCAATCTCTCGCTCGGGCAAACCGAAGAAGAGAATAAAAAAGTTTATGCCGAGACAAAGGACTGGCGCATTCAATACAAAGGCGTGACCGCGATGGCGGGCGCGTCGCACTGGCAGTTTACGGCCTACAAATCCACGCTTCAGCAGTTCCTGCCGTTTGACATGGACAAGCCCATGGGACAAGTCCGCCAGTTGGACAAGCGCATGAACGACGCAGGTTTATTGCGCTTGATGGTCTCTGACCCGCTGGCGATGAATATGTCCAATACGCTGGGGTATTTGCGCGGGGAACTGGGGAAGGTGGGAAAGAAGACGAGGAGTGTTTCTTTTGGAAAACGCGTGCTGGAAGTTGGATTCATCAAGAAAATACTGCTAGCCGTATACAACAAAATTTTCAGTTGGTATTACTCATAACAAAAGCAATTCGGTGGTTGAGTAGGGCGAAGCCCGTATCGAAACCACCAGTCACAAGCAAACCTGATATTCAGATGTGTGGTTTCGATACGCCCCGAAGAACACGGGGCTACTCAACCATCACATGAAACGGGATTTTCTATGGCATGGATGTATATTCTCGAATGTTGTGACGGTTCGTATTACGTCGGTTCAACCAAAAATCTCGAGCGCCGACTCTCTCAGCATCAAGAAGGAAGCGGCGCAAGATATACAACGCGGCGATTGCCTGTCAAACTGGTTTATTGCGAAGAATATGACCGCGTGAGCGATGCGTTTTATCGAGAAAAGCAAGTGCAAGGCTGGCGACGCGCAAAACGCGAAGCATTGATAAATGGCAGCCCCGAATTGTTGCCCGCGCTGGCAAAGAAAATATTCGATAGAAGTAAAATTGAAAGGGAAGATTTTGTTTTGGAGCAAATCGGTAGTTGAGCGATGCCCTGAGTTTATCGAAGGGTAGGGCGGCGGGTTTCGATACGCCGCTGCGCGGCTACTCAACCATCGCCGCCCGTATCGAAACCACCCGTGTATAACAAGATTTTTAGCTGGTATTATTCATAGCGTTTCATGCGGCTTGAAAAAAAGTAATTTGAAAAGGGAGTTTTTGAATAATGACAAACAAACGATATTTTCTTCTGGCAGGGATATTTGCCTTCATTGGTTTGGTGGTGATGTCCTGTTCTGTTTATGACGAAAATTATCCACCAGTTACTTCTATATCATCTGCAACGAAAATTGGCATAACCCCATCGATTGCCCCATCCCCAACTGTATTGCCTACATTTACAATGCAGCCATCCCCAACAGCTATGCCGCCATATCCAACCGCCAGCGTGGTGAAGGCAAATGCTGTGGTGTTTGTTGAAAGAGAATATTGGGCTGGTAATCTTTCTTTATGGATTGTAAATGTCGATGGAAGCGGAGAAAGGAAATTAACTGGCATTGAAAATAATGAGTCACAGTCAAGTAATTATTTACTCCAATGGTCTCCCGATGGAAAATGGATAGGGTACATATCTGGAGATGATTTGTGGATAATTTCTCCCGACGGCTCGATTAAAAGAAAAATCTTATCCATTCAAGATACTGACAAAAAAATAATAAGAGTATACAGATGGTCTCCCGACAGTTCAAAGATTGCTTATGCACAAGCATCAGATTGGGGTGACAGGACATCAATTACAATTGGATTATTAGATTTAGTAACAGGAAAGATATCTGAAATAGATTCCTATCAATCCCCTCTTACAATCACCTTATTTTGGACACCCGATGGAAATCACCTTCTTCTTAGTAAAGACCCTTCGTTTCTTTTGTTTGATATAAATGCTCAAAAATTCGTGAAGACAAAAGAAATTCCGGGATGGCACGAATGTACGGCATGGTGGTATGACCAATTATTTTGGTCGCCAAACGAGCAATGGTTTGCGTACACATTTCATGGCAATGGACCTTATTACAATCGTTGGCTTTGCGTAAGTAATTTGGATGGAACGGTTAATTACGAGATTAATTACAGTGATGTAAATGGCATATATGCTATACCGCCCGCATGGGATAAGACGGGAAATTACTTGTATCTAGTGGTCAGAAACTATGATGACCCTCCGCATCCTGAGATAGACCCAGACTTAAGACTGGTGCGTTTTAATATAAAGACACGAAAAATAGAACGTTTACTATCCTTGTCTGAGACGGAACCAAATGCTATGTTTTGGCATATTTCTATATCTCCAAATGGGCAAACACTAGAAATAGACGCAAGAATTTCCGAAAAACATCAAGTCTATATTATGGACTTGAATTCTATGTCTACAACGAGATTTGACGTTTCAGAAATACCTGATAACAGTCATTCTTTCTTTGAAGGTGCTATCTGGTCAGCAGACAGCCGATATATTGTTTTTGCTCCAGAATCATATAATTACTTTTATAAATTAGATACCCAAACGGGGGAATCAACTATTATTTCTGGATTACATCCGATAGCATCCTGGGCAGTCTCCCCCATCGCCACAACTCCCTGAACCAGCGGGTAAAATCAAACTACATGACCAAACGCATATTCATCTCCGCCGACCACGGCATGGCAATCATCTACTTCCTGCAAAGCGACGTCGTCCCGACCCTGCTTGCGGCGGGCGTTGAAGTCATTCTATTAACAGATGACGAACTCAAAACAAAACTCGCAACTCGCAACACGCAACACGGACTCACTATCGAAGGCTTGCGTTTGAAAGAAGCGAATCAATATGCCAAAACCGTCAGCCCGCGCTGGCAGTGGCTGCTCGCCTACCTGCGCCGCGTCGGCGGCTCGCGCCGCATCAACACCGAAGCCATGGACAGCCACATCTGGGAAGTCTGGGCGGAGAACGGCTGGAAATTCCGTTTGGGCATTTGGATTCCCTCCGCGCTGATGATTCTCCTCCTGCGAAATTTTTCATGGGCGCGCAAATTTTTAATTCGGATGCAAAACCGCTTCACACCCGACCCGGGAATTTACACCGACCTCTTCGACAAATACCAACCCGACATGGTCATCGCATCAACCCCCGGCTGGCGTATGGATCGTTATCTGTTGCGTGAATCTGCCCGACGCGGAATCCCGAACATGACCGTCATCGTCGGCTGGGACAACTCATCGTCGTACAACGTCTCAGGCGCAGACGTGCGGTGGGCGACGTGTTGGTCTCAATTGCAAAAAGATGAATTGGTTTATGGCTCTGATTGGAATCCAGACCATGTGAACATCGGCGGCATCCCATCCTATGACGGATATTTCCGGGAGCAATGGCTCATGCCGCGTGACGAATATTTCAAACTGCACGGACTCGATCCGCAGCGTAAATTAATTTCGTACGCCAGTAGTTTTGTCCACTTTGCGCCGAACTTCCCGAACATCGAAGCGCTGGCGAAATTGGTTTCATCGGATTTATTGGCAGAGCCCTCTCAGTTGTTGATTCGTTTGCATCCCAGCCATTTTCAAGACAAGCCGAAAATCTTTGTCGAAGAACGCGCCCGCGTATTTGAGTTGGAGAAGAAATATCCGCGTGTGCATGTTGTCCAGCCGGTGGCGTTGGGCGGATCGCTCGGTTACTACGGCGGCGAAGACATGGACGAGAAATCCTCCATGATGGCATATTCGGATGTAGTTGTGACAGTTTATTCAACAATGCTGGTAGAGACCGCTGTCCACGATACGCCAATGATCGCCGCGACGATTGATGCTCCAAATGGTTGGAATCGTCCGAAGAAGTTTTCTCTATCCCTCAAGAAAATCGGCGACT
Organism: Chloroflexota bacterium; assembly: GCA_016195815.1. Classification (GTDB taxonomy): domain Bacteria; phylum Chloroflexota; class Anaerolineae; order Anaerolineales; family Villigracilaceae; genus Fen-1038. The sequence goes on along the minus strand of JACPYX010000001.1, from coordinate 71,022 downwards.
GGCCCACGCATAAACGTTTTCGTGATGCAAAAGCCGGACGCGTGGCTGAGAACGAGAGCCAACTGCGGGACGCGTTGAATCTCTATTTAACGAATCCCGCTCTCGACGCAGCCCAGCGCCTTAAATTTGTCGAAGATGAGATCACATTCACTGATGGGATGTCCGGCAGGCGAACGGCGGAGTTTGTTTTGAAAGTGTTGAAAAAAACGAACCGCGAAGAGCGCTAAGGCCGCAAAGATTCAAAGATTTTTTCTTTATGTTCTTTGCGTGCTTAGCGGTTCGAAATCTTTGTGGTAAATTGGAGAGTATGGAAATCCTCACACGACTCAAATCTGCCGCCCGCGTCCTGCTCAAGGGCGAGCCAAAAAAGAAAAACCGCAACCCCATCCCAGCCATCACGCGCGATGAAGTGGCGGAGATCAAACAGTTCTTTCCGCGCGAGAAGTTCTTCATCTTTGGCCACGCCCGCTCAGGGACAACCCTTCTTATGCGTCTTGCCCGTTTGCACCCCGAAGTGCATTGCAATTATCAAGCTCACTTCTTCACGCGCCGGCCATTATTGAAGTCATTAGTTGATTCCGCAGAAATTGAAGAATGGCTGACGCGCAAGTCCAACCGCTGGAATCAGGGACGCGACCTTTCTCCGCTCGTCCTGCGCGCCGCGGCAGATTTCATCATGGAACGCGACGCGGCAAAGGAAGGCAAGAGGATCGTGGGGGACAAGAGTCCGTCATCTACGATCCATGGACAGGCCGTGCGCGATGCGCAGGTAATTTATCCCGACGCGAAACTCGTTTACATCGTCCGCGATGGGCGCGACGTGTTGATTTCAGAACGCTTCCGCAATTTTGTCGAAGAGTCAAAATATTTGTCGCCCGAAGATAAACGCATCATCGAAGATTTACGAAAAGACCAAGCTCCTTTTACAGATGGAACGCGCTCCATTTTCACGGAAGCTTTCATCCGCCGCGTGGCAAACGGCTGGGTACAAAACTTGCAGGAGACAGAAGACGAGGCGCGCAGACTTTACGGCAAAAATTATTTTGGCTTGCGTTATGAAGATTTGCTCGCGAGGCCTTTTGACGAGATGAGCAGACTTTGGAAATTTCTCGGCGTGAATAAGATCGGCAAGCTGTTGGAAAAAGAAATCAAGGCCGAGATGGCCTCCAATCCCGACGAGGAATGGCAAACCAAACGTAATGAAGACATCGCATCTTTCCTGCCGAAAGGACAGGCTGGCAATTGGGAAAAATTATTCACCGCGCGCGACAAAGCAATTTTCAAGGAGCTCGCGGGTGAGATGCTGGTCAGGTGGAAGTACGAGAAGGATTTGGAGTGGTAATGATTCGATGCACGGATTTTTAATTTTTTCCGTGCGCGGAGCATCCGTGTAATCCCTGTCCAAAAAGGTTTTGATATGAAATTCCTCATTGCCGGACTCGGCTCCATTGGCCGTCGCCACTTTCGCAACCTGATCGCCCTCGGTGAAAAAGATGTTATTCTGCTTCGCAGTCATCGTGCCACCTTGCCGGATGATGAGCTGGCAGGCTATCCTGTTGAAACCGATTTGACGGAAGCGCTGAAAAAACACAAACCCGAGGCGGTCATCGTTGCCAACCCAACATCATTGCATTTGGACGTTGCCATTCCCGCCGCCAAAGCGGGCTGCCATATTTTGCTGGAAAAGCCTGTTTCAAATTCTCTTGCGAGATTGGATGTTTTGCAACAAGCCGCCGAGAAAAGCGGAAGCAGGATTCTGGTCGGATTTCAATTTCGCTATCATCCCACGCTCAACAAAGCGCGCGAATTAATTCAATCGAATGCGCTCGGAAAAATCATCACTGTCCATGCACATTGGGGCGAGTATCTTCCGCAGTGGCATCCGTGGGAGGATTACCGCCGGAGTTACGCGGCGCGCGCCGACCTGGGCGGCGGCGTGATCATCACGCTGACTCATCCGCTGGATTATTTGCGATTCATTCTCGGCGATGTCGAATCTTTGTGGTCGTTCAATGGGCATAGTTCCCCGCTGGAAATTGATGTTGAAGATGTAGCTGAGATCGGCTTGAAGTTTTCAAATGGTGCGGTCGGAAGCGTACATTTGAATTATGTTCAAAGACCGCCAAGTCATCGCTTGGAAATTGTCGGCACGCAAGGCGCTCTTCGTTGGGATAATGCCGATGGCGTTTTGAACTTTTTCAAAATGCCCGCCGAGTTTGGAACATGGAGCGATAACCCGCCCGCGACTATTGTCGAGCAGTACAAACTGCCGGACGGGTTTGAACGGAACCAGCTTTTCGTGGCGCAAACGCGTCATTTTGTTGAGGTCGTTCGCGGGGAGTCTGAACCGGCCTGTAATCTGCAAGATGGCATTCAAGCCTTGCGTCTCGCGTTGGCGGCCAAAGAGTCCCAGCGATCAGGCCGCGCGGTCAGTTTTTGACCTGGACTTTATCCCATAAGATATTCTGCGAATCTTTCCGCAGATAAACTTTCACGCCGTCGCCAACCACTGCGTAGTAATAATTCACCAGGTACGGCGCGGCTTCTTTGTCGGTGCCTTCCCAAATCGCCACGATTACATCGGGCTTTAGCTCGCCAAATGTGTGAGCATAATCCCATTTCATGTGTCCGGGCCGCATGTTCGGAATATCCTCAATGCTCATCGGCGTGCGGACTTTCTCGTGCGCGATATAAGGATCGGCCTTGCCCAGAATATCAATCGCGTATCGGTTGGGCAGAAAATATGGAATCGTTCCGGCGCCGATCACGGCAATCGACGCGCCGGGCCTGGTGGTGTTTTGCAGGGCCAATGCAATTTGCAGGTTGCGCTGGCTGCCTGCCACAAAATCGGGCTTGCGCCGTAATTCCCAACGCTCGATGGATTTCCAATCGCCGATCAGCGCGTTGAAGTTCAGGATGGAGATGACGAACACAGCCAGCCAGACCAGGCGTGAACTAACTTCCGCAACTCTCCTCGACCCGAAAGCGGCCGCGGCCTTCTGACGCAGTTCATTCAGCGACCATGCGAAGCCCGCGAAGAACAGCGGCATGGCAATGGCGATATAACGGTTCGCGCCGCCGTGATCCTCCCACGCGTCCCCGCCGACGTAAACGCTGTAGGCCAATTGCCCGATGAAAACCGCCGACAGCAGAGTCACTTTCCAATCGCGCCGGAAGAAGAACAAAGAAAGCGGTAATAGGAAAAGCACCCAGTTCGAATAATAGATAAAATTCACCAGGGCATATAATCCGCGCAGGATACGCAGGGAAAACGGCCAGCCCTCCACTTTCAGATAATATGTGTTTGGGAGCCATTGTCCGTAATAGAAATAGCGCCCCAATGTTTGGACGCCCAGGAACAATATGAGCAGGCCGAGTCCCCATAACAGATGCCGCTTGCGATGCTGTTTCTGAACGATGAACAGAACTGCCAGGATGACCAGATACGGAACCGCCATATCGAAGCGAATCAATGTTGAAACGGCCAGGAGGATATAGGTCGGGATGGAGAAGCGCTCGAGACCGTTTCGCAAACAAAGCCAGACTACGGCAGTCAGAATCAGGGCCAGCAAACTGACTTCCATCCCAAGCAGTCCCCATGAAATGAGCGGCGCGTAAAAAGCGGTCAATGCCACAGCCGCCAGCATGGTCAGGAGGTCGTTGGTGAAATGTTCGACGATGCGGCGCACGAAATAAAGATTGGCGGCCAGGAAGACCGCGCCGCTCCATTGAATGTAAAGGCTCGTCCTGGAAAGCGGAATGGGGAGCAGGTGGAAAAGCGCCATGAAGCCGACCCAGAGCGGATTGGTAAAGCCTTCGACGCGCTCGCCCGCATTCCAGACAGGGCCCAAGCCGCGCGCCAGATTGTATGCATAGCGCATCGAGATCATGGCATCATCGAAGAGCACATAAAATTTTTGTCCTGCCGCTGCAAAACTGCTGGCTTCGATGTAACGGTAGGCATAATATAAAAAGCTAAGCGTGAGCAGGGCGAAAAGAAAATTGCGGAGGAATTTGGAATTCATTTTTTGATTATATCGTAAGCGTTCTCTTTCCCTTCGAGTTTTTGTTCCACGCGGCTTTAGGTCTCTTGGCGGCCGGGCCAATTTCTAAAATTCACAGACTGAATTTTGAAGTATAATTTCCGCTTGCGATTGTGAAATAAAGTGACGGGCGCTTGTCCTGCTCAATATGGGCGCAGACTTGTGTTGAACAAGGCGGCGGTTTATGCCAAACTGTGACCAAAGTTACACCGCAATTCTAATTTCATGGAGACAAAATGTCGAAAGCTAAATTGATTTCACCGTATGGCGGCAAGAAGCTGGTCAACCTGGTTCTGACTGGAAAAGAGCGTGAGGAACAACTTGCCCGCACTTCCAAACTCTCTTCGATCAAGATCACGATGCGTAATTTATGCGACTTGGAACTGATCGCCACCGGCGCGTTCTCCCCGCTTGACCGCTTCATGGGCAAAGCGGACTATGAGCGGGTTCTGCACGAAATGCGGCTCGGCGATGGAACGCTTTTTCCGCTTCCCATCACGCTGACGGCGGATCCCAAAGACCTGCCGACTGTCGGCGAAGATATCGTCCTGCGTAACACGAACAACGATGTTATTGCTATTATGACTCTTGATGAAGTCTATCACTGGGATGCTGAAACCGAAGCCAGCCTGGCTTATGGTTCGACTGACGCCAAGCATCCGATGGTTTCCGAGATGGCGCGCTGGGGCAAGGTCTGCATCTCCGGCCCGATGAAAGTTATCAACCTGCCCAAGTATCACGATTTCAAAGAACTGCGCCGCACGCCTGCTGAAGTCCGTGAATTGCTCGAGAAGATGGGGAACGATAACGTGGTTGCCTTCCAGACACGCAACCCATTGCACCGCATCCACGAGGAGTTGACCAAGCGCGCGGCTGAAGAGGTCGGCGGAAGCCTGCTCATTCATCCTGTCGTCGGCATGACCAAGCCCGGCGATGTGGATCACTTTACGCGCGTTCGTATTTACAAGGCTTTGGTCGAAAAATATTACGATAAGAACAAAACGGTGTTGTCCCTGCTTCCGCTGGCGATGCGTATGGCCGGGCCGAAGGAAGTGCTTCTGCACGCCATCATCCGCCGCAACTACGGCGTGAATCATTTGATCGTCGGGCGCGATCACGCCGGGCCGGGAAAAGATTCGAGCGGCAAGCCGTTCTACGGTCCGTATGACGCGCAGGAAAACATGCGTAAGTATGAACATGAACTCGGCGTCAAAGCCATTCCATTCGAAGAACTGGTCTATCTGCCCGACGAAGATCGCTACGTTGAAAACAAAGACATCCCTGCCGGCGCAAAAATCCTGAATATTTCCGGGACGCAAGTTCGCGACGATTATCTTGCCAAGGGCAAATTATTGCCCGAATGGTTCACGCGTCCTGAGACCGCCGAAATTTTGCGCCAGATGTATCCGCCGCGCCATACCCAGGGTGTCTGTCTCTGGTTCACCGGTTTGAGCGGCTCCGGCAAGACTGCGACTACTGAAGTGCTTACCGCGCTACTGCTCGAGCGCGGACGTGAGATCAGCATTCTCGACGGCGACGTGGTGCGCACGCATCTCTCGAAGGGACTTGGTTTCAGCAAGGAGGACCGCGATACTAATATTTTACGCATCGGTTTTGTGGCGGGCGAGATCGTCCACGCGGGCGGCGTGGTGATTTGCGCGGCCATTAGCCCGTACCGCTCGGCGCGCGAAGAAGCCCGCAAAATGGTCGGCGCTGATAACTTCGTGATGATCTACATGGACACGCCCGTTGAAGTCTGCGAACAGCGCGACGTCAAGGGCTTGTATGCCAAAGCGCGCCAGGCGGTGATTGACGGCAAGCCGATGGGCTTCACCGGCGTGGACGATCCGTATGAGCCGCCGATTGATCCTGAGATCACTTTGCAGGGCTCCGGCGTCACGCCTGAAGAGAACGCCCGCAAGGTCATTGACTATCTCGAAGCGCAAGGCTTCGTTCTTCCTCAACAATAAAAGGCAGGGGCGACTCGCGAGTCGCCTCTGTGTAAATTTATGAATCGCACTACGATATTCCGTCTCGCCTCTTTTCTGACCCTCAGCCTGCTGTCCGTTTTGGGCGTCTTTCTCATTCTCAAAGCGACTCCCGAAGGCCTTGGTCTCTCGGATGATTCCATCGCATACATCGCGGGGGCGCGCAGCCTGCTGGCCGGGAATGGTTATCGCGAAGCCTGGCTGGCAAGCAACGGCCCGGCGATCCATTTCCCGCCCGGCTTTTCGTCTGTGCTGGCCCTGGTTGGATTGCCCGGTCTTGACCCACTGCGCGGCGCTCGTTTTGTCAACGCCTTGTTGTTCGGACTCAATACAGCCCTGCTCGGCATCCTCGGCTGGCGCATGACAAAGTCATTGCCTGCCGGGCTTGTGCTTGCCGCGTTGTTTGTCGTAAACGATTCGCTTTTGCGCGTGCATGCCGTCGCGATGAGCGAACCGCTGTTCATTTTTTTGAGTCTGCTCGCGTTTTGGATGTTCGATCTCTACTTTGAAAGGGATAATCACTGGCTGTGGCTGGTCTCATGTGGAATCTTCGTTGGCGCGGCCTATCTGACGCGTTATGCGGGGCTGGCCCTGATAGCGACGTTCATCGTTGCGCTCATCATTCTGCATGATACATGGCGCAAACGATTGACCGGCGTTGGAATCTTCATCGCAAGCGTTTTGCCGTGGATGGCTGGCTGGGCGCTCCGCAATCAAATCGTCGGCGGAAGCGTGACCAATCGCGAACTGGTGTGGCATCCGATCACATCCGCCAATTTTGATACCGCGCTCTACAACATTTCGATTTTTCTCATGCCCGTCGAGCCATGGCGGCGCGTGCTGTTCAAGACTCCCTTCTTTGGATTGATGACAGCCTTGATCCTCGCCGCAACCTTGATCTGGATTTTGGTCAAGGCCTGGAAAAGTTTCGTTCAGCCCCTCGTCCCTCACCCCTCTCCATCGGGAAGAGGGGAGGTTGTTGCATTCACAAACGGGTTATACGTTTTTGGCTATTTGGCGTCCATCATTGCCACGATGCTCTTGTTCGATGCGTCCACAAAATTCAAAGTTCGAATCCTGGCTCCGGTCTACGTCTCGCTTCTGATATTGCTGGTGGTTTTTGGCTTATGGTTGTGGAACAAGCGGCGTGAGCTTGTGATTGTATTGGCCGTTTTTATTTTCGGCGTTTCTGCTTATAACCAGACCCTGACGGTGCGGGAACTTGAAAAAGGCGGGACGGCCTACGCTTCGTTCCAATGGTATGACTCGCAGGCAATGGAATTCCTGCGCGGCCTGCCAGCCGACGTAAAAATTTATACCAACGAACCCGGCGCGGTCTATCTGTATACTGGGCGCGGCGCGTATGTACTGCCCAACGACTTCGATCCCGTCACCGCGGAAGCGCGGCCCGGTTTCGATCAAGGCGTGGCGCAGATGCAGGCAGAGATCAACGCGGGCAGGGCCGTGCTGGCGTTATTCGCCGGTGGCGAGAACACTTCGACGGACGCAATCACATTGAGCAAGGGTCTGTATCTCGCGTATAAATCGTCGGGCGATGAAGTGTACACCGCCGCGCCGTAAGAGGAAACATGAAGATCCAGGATAAATTTGATTTGAGCGGCCGCGCGGCGATTGTCACCGGCGGCGTGGGTTTGCTGGGCGCGGAGTTTTGTAAAACTCTCGCCGAAGCGGGCGCGGCGGTCGCGGTGGTTGATCTCAACGGCGAGGCGGCCAAAAAAATTGCAGATGGATTAATTGCTGACGGTTATCGCGCCAAAGCGATTCAAGCCGACATCACAAACCCTGATTCCGTTTCGACGATGGCCGCTGCGGTTCTCTCGGACTTTGGGCGGCTCGACGTTCTGGTGAATTCGGCGGCCCTCGATCCAAAGTTCGATCCCGGCGCGGCCTCGAAAGGAATCGCACCGGGCGCGTTTGAAGATTATCCGCTCGCGGATTGGAACGCGGCCATGAGCGTAAACCTGACCGGCATGTTTTTGGTCACGCAGGCCTGTGTCAAGCCGATGCTCGCGCAAGGCAAGAAAGGAAGCATCATCAACATCTGCTCGACGTATGGACTCAATGGACCCGACCAGCGGATTTATATCAAAGATGGCAAGCGCGTGGCGTATAAACCCGTCTATTACACTGTGACCAAAGCGGGCGTGATGGGCTTTACCAAATATCTGGCCGCGTATTATGCCGGGACGGAAATTCGCGTCAATGCGCTCACGCCGGGCGGCGTGTTCAATAACCATGAAGATTATTTTGTCAACAATTATTCGGCCAAAACTATTTTGGGCCGCATGGCAAAGAAGGATGAAATGAACGGCGCTTTGTTGTTCCTCGCCTCGGACGCGTCCTCGTACATGACCGGCAATAACGTCGTCGTGGATGGCGGATGGACGGCGTGGTAATGACTGAAATTCTTGCTCTTATCCCCGCGCGCGGCGGCTCGAAAGGCATCCCGCGTAAAAATATTCGCAGTTTCGCAGGCTATCCACTGATTGCCTGGAGCATCGCCGCGGCCAAACAATCCGGGTCGGTAACGCGTATCATCGTCAGTACGGACGACGAGGAGATCGCAGCAGCGGCGCGTGAGTGGGGCGCTGAGACGCCGTTCATGCGCCCGGCTGAATTGGCGCAGGACAAAACGCTCGATTTGCCTGTCTTTGAACACGCGTTGAAATGGCTGGCCGAAAACGAAAACTACAAACCGGATGTCTTGATTCAACTTCGTCCCACCTCGCCCATTCGCCCGCGTGATCTGGTGGATGATGCGGTTCGCATCTTACTCGAACATAAAGATGCGGACTGTGTGCGCGGCGTAGTCCCCGCCGGGCAGAATCCGTTCAAGATGTGGCGCTTCAACGGCGAGGACAAACCAATGAAGCCTTTGCTTGAAGTGGACGGCGTTGCTGAGCCATACAATGCCCCGCGCCAGATCCTGCCGCCGGTCTACTGGCAGACCGGCCACATTGACGCCATCCGTGCATCCGCCATTTTGCAGAAACATTCGCTGACGGGAGACAAAGTTTATCCGCTGATTATTGATCCGCGCTACACAGTGGATATTGACAATCTGTCCGATTGGGCCAAGTATGAAGCGCTGGTCTACAGCGGATTGGAAATGGTCCCGCCCGGAAAGCCGCGCCGGCCCATGCCGGAGAAGATCAAAATGATCATCTGCGATTTCGACGGCGTTGTCACCGACAACCGCGTCTGGACCGACCAGGACGGACGGGAAATGGTGGCCGCTTCACGGTCCGATTCGATGCGGGTTGCGGAATTGCGCGCGCGCGGGGTCGAAGTCATGATCCTTTCGTCTGAAGTGAATTCCGTCGTCGCAGCCCGCGCCAAAAAGATGGGCGTCGAGGCGGTGCATGGAGTCGGCATTTTAAAAAAAGGCGAAGCGTTGAAGCAGTTGCTGGCCGCGAAAAAAGTGGACGCGTCGCGCGTTGTTTTTGTCGGCAACGATTTCAATGACCTGCCGTGTTTTGAAATCGCGGGCTGGGCGGTGGCGGTGGCCGACGCGTATCCCGAAGTGGCGCGCGCCGCTGATTTTGTTTTGAGCAAGCCCGGCGGCCACGGAGCGGTGCGCGAGTTGTGCGAGATGGTTTTGAAAAATATGTAATGTCATTGCGAGGAGGAGCGGAGCGACGACGAAGCAATCCCAAGTTGTTGAGATTGCTTCGGGCGGAAATGCGCCGCCCTCGCAATGACATCATCTACAAGGAGACAACATGGCTCGCGAAATAAAATTTGGAAATCGAACGGTGGGCGATGGACATCCGGCATTTATCATCGCTGAAATCGGAATCAATCACAACGGCGATCTTGAAATTGCAAAGCAAATGATAGACGCGGCGGTGCATGCGGGCGCGGACGCGGTCAAGTTCCAGAAGCGCACGCCCGAAGTCTGCACACCGCTTGAACAACAGAAACAAATGCGTGAGACGCCATGGGGTTACATCACGTATCTTGATTATCGCTACAAAGTTGAATTCAACGAAGAGCAGTATGGCGCGATTGATAAGTATTGCAAAGAGAAAAAGATTGCGTGGATGGTTTCAGTATGGGACGAACCATCGGTGGACTTCATGGAAAAGTTCGACACGCCCGCCTATAAGATTCCGTCCGCTTCGCTTACGGACCATAAACTGATCCGGCACACCCGGACCACCGGCAAGCCGATCATTTTGTCTTCGGGCATGTCCACGATGGAACAGATTCATAAAGGCGTGAAGATCGCGGGCGAAAAGGATTTGGCATTGATGCACTGTACCAGCACTTATCCCTGCGAGCCTGAAGAGTTGAACCTGCGTATGGTCGAGACTCTGCGCCGCGAGTTCAAGAATGTCCCGATCGGATATTCCGGTCACGAAGTGGGGCTTGTGCCTTCGGCGGTGGCGGTCGCTTTGGGCGCCTGCATGGTCGAACGCCATCTCACGCTGGATCGTGCCATGTGGGGCAGTGACCAGGCTGCATCTGTGGAGCCGGGCGGCTTCGAGCGGCTGGTGAAATATATCCGCGTGAGTGAAGCGTCGCTGGGCGACGGCGTGAAGCACGTGTACGACAGCGAAAAATCTTCGATGAAGAAATTGCGCCGCGTGAACGACGAATAGCCGCGGATCAACGCAGATGAACGCAGATCGTTTGGTCGATTCGTTGAATATCAGGGTTTATCCGTGTTTTTCTGTGGCTGAGACTCGATGAGAATTATTCGACAATTTCGGCGCACATTTCGTCCCGCCGGTAAAACAGCACAAGCGATTCTCCGCTGGAGGAGATTGTCTTTCAACGACGCGCCGCCCATCTTTGGCAATTCCAAACCGAAGAGCGGATCGCATTTACTGTTGCAAATTCTCAACGGCTTCACGCAGATCATGCCGTATCGCTATGTGGACGCCGATCCGATTCGGACGATCAACAAAGACGGCGGACGACGAACGGCGGACGATATTCTGACTGATTTGCGCGCCATCCCGAACGGCGTGATCGGCTGGGGATATTTGGAAGCGACCAAAGAAAACGTTTCTTTCCTGACTTCGAGCGGGCGCGTCAACTATTTCATTTATCGCGACCCGCGCGATATGCTCGTCTCACAGGTGTTCTTCGCGACCGATATGCATGAAGAGCATGGGATGCACGATTACTATAATTCCCTGCCGGATTTCAGCGCGCGGCTCAAAGTCGCAATCACGGGTATCGAGCAAGATGACCTGAAGATGGTCAGCGTGAAGCAGAGATATGAAGGTGTGTTCCAATGGCTGGAAACGCCGGGTGTTCTATGCCTCCGCTTTGAAGATTTGATCAACAATCGCGATTCCACACTCAACTCCATGCTCGATGAAGTGGAAAAGAGTGGCTATAAAATTCCAACACCGCGCGAAAAGGCTTTATCCATTTTAGTCGAAGCCATCCAGCCGAAGAAGAGTCACACCTTCCGTTCGGGGAAAACGGGCGGGTGGAAAGAACATTTCACAGATGAGCATAAGAAGTTGTTCAAAAATGTGGCGGGGGATTTGTTGATAAGATTAGGCTATGAAAAAAACAATGATTGGTGAGGGCGGATGAAAGAATTTTTTACCCAGCGCATCCGGCGCGGACTTGTCCGCCGCTTCAACAATTTCAAAATCGCGGCAATGGCTCGGCGTGTGGCTCGCAAGGAGTCGCAGCCTGCTGGCGCGCCGGTTGTCTTCTTCAAGGCCTCCACAGGAATTGATGACTTATCATGGAATAGCGGATTTCATCTGCTGGCCTCGTGGGCGTTCCGCTTGCAGGGCATTCCTGTGGTTTATTTTGCGTGCAATGCAGGTATGAGCAAGTGTGTGTTGGGAACGAATCGCGACCATCCGCAAAAAGAACCACCATGCAAATCCTGCATTTATCAGTCGAAAACACTGTACGCTGCCGTTCCTGATACCCGATTCCAAAATTCCAATTCCCAAATTCACTGGTTTGGTTATCAACGTAACACGCAACTCGCAACAGCCATCCGGAACCTTTCTTTGCAGGACCTTATGACTTTCGAGTGGCAAAATATTCCCCTCGGCGCGTTATGTCTGCCGGGTCTGCGCTGGATTCTGCGTATCCATCATCTGAACGATGACGTAAACACACGTTATCTTTTGCGCGAATATATTTTATCGGCGTGGAATGTCGCGCAGAAATTTGACGCGCTGCTCGATCAGACTCAGCCGCGGGCTGTTCTGGTGTTCAACGGGCAGTTCTTCCCCGAAGCGACCGCACGTTTCATCGCGCAGAAGCGCGGCATCCGCGTCATCACTCATGAAGTTGGCTTGCAGCCAGCCTCCGCATTTTTTACCGACGGCGAAGCGACCGCCTATCCGATTCACATCCCCGATGAATTTGAATTGAACGATGAACAAAACGCAAAACTGGATGTGTATCTGGCGAAACGCTTTCAAGGCGACTTCACAATGGCGGGCATCAAGTTTTGGGCGGATATGAAGGGACTCGATGAATCGTTTTTACAGAAGGCCGTGCAGTTCAAACAGATTGTGTCCGTGTTTACCAACGTCATTTTCGATACCAGCCAGCCGCACGCCAACACGGTCTTTGAAGACATGTTCGATTGGCTCGATCTGATTCTCGAAGTTGTCCGTGAGCATCGCGAAACATTATTCGTCATCCGCGCGCACCCCGACGAGTTACGCGTCAGAAAATCCAGCCGCGAGACGGTCGAGGGTTGGGCGGCCAGCCGCGAGCTCCAGAAAGAACCGAATGTGATCTTCGTCGGTCCGAAAGAAACGCTGAGTTCGTATGAGCTGATCTTGAAGTCGAAGTGTGTGATGGTCTATAACTCGACGATCGGCCTGGAAGCCTCGATTATGGGCGCGGCAGTGCTGTGCGCGGGCAGGGCGCGCTTCACGCAATATCCCACCGTGTTCTTTCCGCAGACGATTGAAGAGCAAAGAAGAAAGATGGATAAATTGCTTGCGGCTGAAACGATTGATGTCCCGCCTGAATTCAAGCGCAACGCGCGCCGGTTTTTATATTATCAGTTGTTCAGAACGTCATTGCCGTTTGAAGATTTTCTTGAGCCATCTATCCGTACAACGCAGACGAGGTTGAAATCGTTTGGGTTGAATGAGTTAATGAAATCAAGCGCGATAAAAACAATTTTGAATGGCATACTTGACAACAAAGATTTTTTGCTGGAAGAATAAATGACTCCCAGAGCCTTTATTCGCCGCGTTGTTTATCAAACAGAAAAACTGTATCAGCGCGCGCGCTTCGCGTCTTTGTCTGAACCTCGAGGCGGCTGGCCGATTCTTTTAAGCATTTCCTTTCCCAAAAGTGGCACGCACCTGCTCGATCAAATTTTGCTTGGCTTTTCGAAGGTCACGCCGTTCCCGTTTCGACTGCATTCGTTCTATGCAGAATACGAAGGCGAAAGCGGACGCAAGCGCGCGCCCGAGCAGGCGATTGACTGGCTGGATTCACTTCGTCCGCGCGACGCGGCCTCGGCGCATCTTTTCGCCCGACCCGAGGCGGTTGACCGCGTTATCAAGCCTCGCTTCGTTCCATACTTTATCTTCCGCGACCCGCGCGATGTGGTTGTCTCGCATGTTTTTTATGTGACTGACATGGAAGCGCGCCACATTCATCACGACCACTATCAATCGCTCCCCGATTTCAATGCCCGATTAAATGTCAGCATTTTAGGAAGACCCGATACTGAAACAGAATTTCCAGACATTGCCAGCCGCTTCGCGCCGTATCTCGGCTGGCTTGATCATCCCGAAGTGATGAAGATTCACTTTGAAGATTTGATCAATGACCGCGCCGCAACGTTGAATCGAATCGCTGATCACTTTCTTGCCCGCGTCCCGCTTCAGACTCCCCGTGAGCGGATTCTCGATTCTTTGGAATCTTCCATCAACCCAAGCAGGTCCCCCACCTTCCGCTCAGGCAAGACCGGCGAATGGAAGAAGTTTTTCACGCCCGAACATAAAAAGGTTTTCAAGGAGGTAGCAGGGGAATTATTGGTAAAGTTGGGTTATGAGAAGGATGGTGAATGGTAAATAGTCAATAGGTATCCTGCTCACCATTCACTATTCACTATTCACTTTGCATTATGAACTGTAGTATTGTCATCCGCGCTTACAACGAATCAAAACACATTGGTCGTTTGTTGGAGGGGATTCAGCATCAAACGATCAAGGATGTGGAGATCATTCTGGTTGATTCGGGTTCAAGCGATTCGACCGTCTCGATTGCTGAGTCATTCGGGGCGCGGATCGTGAGAATCCCGTCAGACGAGTTTACGTTTGGGCGGTCGCTCAATTTCGGGGTCCAGGCCGCGACGCGTGAATTCATCGTCATTGCCAGCGCGCATGTGTATCCGGTCTATCCCGATTGGCTGGAATGTCTCCTGCGCCCGTTTGAAGATGAAAGTGTCGCGGTGGTGTATGGCAAACAGCGCGGCACGGACGCGAGCAAATTTTCCGAGCAGCAGATTTTTCATCAATGGTTCCCCGATGTTGACGCGGCGAATCAGGCCGGCCCGTTTTGCAACAATGCCAATGCCGCCGTCCGAAAAAGTTTGTGGGACGAACACGCCTATGACGAAACGCTGACGGGACTCGAGGATGTGGAATGGGCTAGATGGGCGCAAGGCCGGGAGTATCGCGTTGCGTATTCGGCTCATGCCGAGATCATCCACGTGCACAACGAGACGCCGCACGGCGTCTTCAATCGCTACCGCCGCGAAGCCATGGCCTTCAAGCGGATTTTCCCCGAAGCGCATTTCAACATTTATGACTTTGCGCGTTTGACAGTGACAAATATTTTGAACGACCTGGTTCAGGCATCGCGCCAACGCGTACTGATGAAAAACTTCGCGTCCATCTTTTGGTTTCGCTGGTATCAATTCTGGGGGACGTATCAGGGCTACCGACATTCCAGCGCGGTGACCCAGCAACTGCGCCAGACGTTTTATTACCCGCATTGGAGTCCGCGCGAGCAGGGCGGGCGGGATGTCGAGCCGATTCGGTATAATAAATGATAAATATCAAACTTTCACCCCGCCGCTTTTAGCCAGAATAAGCTTTAGAGACTTACTCTTCATATTGAAATTGATTCGGTATAATCACAGTCATGAAATTCCCTGCTCTCATGCGTAGACCAGCGTCAGGCTGGGAATTTTCCAAGTGCCTCCATTTTTCCGGCTTCTTTTCATGCTGAAAAACCTTCGAAATTCCATTACAACTTTCTTTGATAAGCCTCGGCTTCGCCTGGGTACGGTTCCTGTTCTGATCGTTGGCATTGCCTTCCTGGCTTTAGGCCTGTTGACCCTCAATCTGGGATTCTTCCAGGATGACTGGCCTCACGTTTATTATTTCAGCCGTGCCAGTTTCGATGGCTTGCGTCAATTCTTGTTAAACGATAGTCGTCCTTTGGCTTTTGTAGTCTATGACACTCTCTTTGCGCTGTTGGGCGTCAAGCCGCTGGCATGGCATCTGGCTATCTTTGTGTTCCGCACACTGACGGTGCTGGCCTTCTGGGGCGTTCTCAACGTTATCTGGGACGGATTTAAAAAAGAAAATGCAATTGCAGCGCTTCTGTTTTTGCTGTATCCGGTTTATTTGCTGCAACCGCTCTCGGTCGCATATTCCCTGCATTGGTCCATGTTCCTTGTCTACATGCTGTCTGTGCTGTTCATGCTTCTTTCTGTACGGAAGCCGCGCTATTTCCTGCTCTTTACCATCCTTTCGATCGTCCTTCAGGTGTTTCAGCTTTTGATGATCGAATATTACTTCGGGCTTGAATTGTTGCGCGGACTCTTGTTATGGCTGGTCTTGCGAGACGAACCAATCCGCCTGCGGCTCAAACGCACCCTCCTTCATTGGTTGCCTTATTTGTTTTTTGATCTGCTCTATGTTTTTTACCGCGCTTCGTACAGCCAGTTGTATGGTTATGAACGTTTCGGCACAATGACTTTTTTTACCCTGATCGGACAGCCGCTTGCTTTTCTGTCGTTTTACCTGCGCGCCGCTTTTCAGGACTTGACGGAAATTCTGTTTTCCAGCTGGTACGATACGTTCAATCCCAGTCTGTTCGATTTTTCCACGCGTTCCGGCATCTTTATCTGGATCTCGGTCCTGCTCGCCATTTTCGGACTTTGGGCTTACCTCAGGTTACTGCGCGGCGAAGAACACACCGCTGACGGCGAATCGCGCTGGGCGCGGCAGATGGTTCAACTCGGCCTCGCTGCCATTCTGCTCGGCGTTTTGCCTGGCTGGGTGGTTGGGAACACAGTCTTTGGATCGAATCCGCTTTGGAACGACAGATTCGCTCTGGCGTCCATGTTTGGCGCGGCCATGGTCTGGACTGGTGTGATTTATTTGCTTGTGCCGAATTCCCGCCATCGTTATCTATTACTGAGTATTCTTATTTCTCTGGCGGTTGGCATCAACTTGCGTACCCAGATTAATTACAAGCGCTCCTGGGAAAAGCAACTTAACTTTTACTGGCAGCTGGCATGGCGGGCGCCATCCATTCAACCTCATACCTTGTTGACCTCAGATAGTGAGTTTCTCTTTTTTATGGGAGCCACTCCCACAGTCTTTGCGGTCAATACGCTCTATCCGCAATCTATCCCTTTTCCGCAACTTACCTATTGGGTTGCCAGCGGGACGGATCGTATGCCGTCTCCCGAGGAATTTCGGGCAGGAGTCCCTTTGCAGTTATCTGCGCGTGCATCCAATTATGAGGGCGTAAGTACGGATAGCATCACGATCAATTACCAGCCCGAAGAAGGACAATGTTTGTGGGTGTTGTCTCCTCAATATGGAAATTATCCTTTCCTGAGTCCTGGGACTCTTGAGACTCTGCCGGTCTCTTCTGTCAACCGCATATCGTCTGTTGCGCAGGGCGGCTGGATTCCTTCCCCGGAAATATTTGGCCGCGAACCAAAACGTTCCTGGTGTTTTTATTTCGAAAAGGCCGACCTGGCCGCTCAGTATGCAAACTGGGAACAGGTCTTGAGTCTATGGAAGGAAGCGCAGGAAAAAGGCCTGCGTCCCGGTCATGGAGTCGAACTCTTCCCGTTTGTGCGCGCCTATGCCATGCAGAATCAATGGAGCGATGCTGTTCAACTGACGATCACATCTTCAAAAGTTTCAAGCCGCATGAATGGCGCCATTTGCAATTTATGGTCTGCAATGAAGGCAGATTCTACCGGCTCGGCTTCCCGGCAGGATGCCCTGCAAACGATCAATGACCGCTTTCAATGCGGTCTCTGAAAAAACATGATGAAACTTGCCGCCCTCGTCCCCATGCGCCACCACAGCCAGCGCGTGCCTGCCAAGAATTATCGTGTGCTGGCGGGCAAGCCGCTTTTTCATCACATCATCGAGACTCTGCTGGCCGTCCCTGAGATCAATCAGGTTGTCGTGGACACGGATTCAGGTCCGGTGATGGACGGTTTGCGCGAACATTTTCCGCAGGTTATGATCATCAACCGTCCCGAACATCTGCGCGCCGACGATGTCCCCATGAACGACATCCTGCTCTACGACACAGAACAGGTAAAGGCGGATTTTTATTTGCAGACTCACAGCACGAATCCATTGCTTCGACGCGAGACCGTCTCGCGCGCCGTTCAGGTTTTTCTCGCCAATTACCCAAAACACGACTCGCTCTTCTCGGTGACGCGCCTCCAGACGCGGCTCTACGATCAAAAGGGAAAGGCCATCAATCACGATCCGTCGGTTCTTATCCAGACCCAGGACCTGCCGCCCGTTTACGAAGAGAATTCATGCCTTTATCTTTTCACGCGCCAGAATCTGCTCGAACGCGGACATCGCATCGGCAGGAAGCCGATGATGTTTGAGATGGATGCCGGTGAAGCCTGGGACATTGACGAAGAACTCGATTTCGATATCTGCGATTTCCTGATGAGCCGTAAGAAATAGAAGCCGCTTTCGTAACCTCACTATAAATTTCATCACCCTTGGAGAACTGAATGTCTTTGCCCAGGAAATTTTCCATCTCTGAACCCATCCTTTCCATCGGTCTGCTTGCACTGACCATTATTTTGACCTATGGCGCGCTTATCCCGAATCTTGGGTTTTACCGTGATGATTGGTATTACCTGTGGGCGGGACAGGCGCAGGGACTTTCAGGTATTATCCGCCTGTTTCAAATTGACCGTCCGCTGATCGGATGGATTTATGCGCTCGATTACATGCTGTTGCCAAATACGCCGTTGGCTTGGCAGTTGCTTGGCCTGTTTGAACGTTTTATCGGTGTGCTCGGCTTCTTTTGGCTGCTGCGTCTCTTGTGGCCGGACCGAAGAGTCGAATCGACCATTATGAGCCTGCTCTTTGCTGTTTACCCCGGCTATTTGCAGCAACCCAATGCCACCACCTTTAGCAATTTGCTGATAGCTGTAGCCGCAGTAATGTTTTCTTTTGTTTTCACCGTAAAGGCCGTCCAATCGAAACGCATGATCGGCAGGGTCGGCTTTACAGTGCTTTCCGTGCTTTTGGCTTTGCTGTATCTGGGAATATTCGAGGTGATGATTGGCCTGGAGGCTGTGCGTTTCCTGATCGTCTGGCTTCAGCGCCGCGAACCAGGTTGGACTGCCTGGCGGATCAGCTTCAAGCGGACTTTGCTGGCTGCTCTTCCGTATCTTTTGATGGCGTTTTCTTTTCTATTTTGGCGCATCTTCATTTTCAAAAGCGCCCGCCATGCCACAAATGTGGACTTTTTGTTCAGCGAATACGCCGCGCAGCAATGGCGCGCGCCGCTTACCATTTTCATCGAAACTTTCAAGGATATGATCGAGACCGCGATTTTTGCCTGGGTTGTCCCGTTCTATCAATTTACAGTGCGGGATAACTATCGCGATCTTGGCGTTGGTTTTCTGCTGGGGGCGCTTGTCGTGATCCCGGCTTACTTTTATATTCGCAGCCTGCGCCATGAAATGGATATCGAGCCGCAGACTCAGCACAAAGAATTTCTTTGGATGGGCGTTTTGATTTTATTTGTCACTCTCCTGCCGGTGGACGCGGCAGGCCGCAATGTAATGTTCTCCGATCAATGGGATCGTTATACCCTCCATGCGGCCATCGGTGTGAGTTTCTTCGTGACAGGTTTTTTGTTCTATGCGCTGCGCGGCGTTACCCGCTGGATCCTGCTGCTCGGATTGATCGGTATGAGCGTCGTGACGCAATTTCACAGCGCCGCCTATTACAGAGATTTCTGGAAGTCCACCAGCAATCTCTGGTGGCAGATGTCGTGGCGCGCTCCGCAGATCAAACCTGAAACCATGCTGTTTGCCATAGTACCCGGCGCGTCTTTTGCCGAAGGGTATGAAATTTATGGGCCGGCGAATATGATCTATTATCCGGGAAATGGAATCCAGATCGGAGCGGATGTGTTAAATGCGGCTACTGCAACCAAGATCATCAGGCAGGATCCAAAATCGCATTATGATCGCGGCGTTTTAGTCGAAGACCATTACGAAAACCCGTTGTTTGGAATCTTCCCAACTCCCAATTCGTGTCTGCATTTGTTGGACGGCAAAAAAGTGGAACTGGCTGGTTATGTGGAAGATTCCCTAATCGCCAATGTCGCAGACTATTCCAAGATTGACCGCGTCGATGTCTCTGCCAGGCCTGCCATCTTGCCCGCGAATATCTTCGGCCCTGAACCTCCGCGTGGATGGTGCTATTATTATCAGAAAATCAGCCTGGCTCGACAGCAGGGCAACTGGCAAGAGGCGGCCAAACTGGCCGATGAGTCGCTTGGGAAGGATCTCACACCGGAGGATGTTTCAGAGTGGATGCCGATCCTCGAAACGTACGCCACCCTGGGCAAAATAAAAGAAGCGAAACGGGCCGCGGCAATCATCCGCAGCGATGACAATGCCCGCCGCTTCCTTTGCATTCAACTGCAAAAAGGTCCGGCCTATCCTGCCCCCTATGATTACGATACGGTAAACGCCTTGCTTTGCGGGAGCAATTAATGCCAACTGTGCTTTTGACAGCCCCTTACATGTTTCCATCCCTTAACCGCTTCAAACCCGTATTCAAAAAATATGGGCTCGAATTAATCGTCCCGGATGTGCAGGAGCGCATGGAAGAAGCTGACCTGCTGAAATACGCCGGTCAATTCGACGGGGCGATCTGCGGCGATGACCGTTACACCGCGCGCGTGCTCTCGGCCTGTGCGCCGCGTTTGAAAGTCATCTCGAAGTGGGGCACGGGCATTGACTCGATTGACAACGAAGCCGCCTCACGCCTGGGCATCAAAGTGGCGCGTACGCCCAACGCTTTTACCACGCCGGTAGCAGACACCGTCCTCGGCTACATGCTGGCATTTGCGCGCCGTCAGCCGTGGATGGATAGTGAGATGAAATCGGGCAAGTGGGAAAAAATCCCCGGCAAGGCCCTCAGCGAGTGTACGCTTGGTGTGATCGGCGTGGGGGCCATCGGCAAAGCCGTGACGCGCCGCGCCCGCGCCTTCGGCATGAAAGTTTTGGGCAACGACATCATCGAAATAGATCATGTCTTCGTCACTGAGACAAACATCGAAATGACGAATCTCGAATATCTATTATCGAATAGCGACTTCGTTTCCATAAACTGCGATTTGAATCCGACATCGCATCATCTTATCAATGAGAAAACATTAGCCAGGATGAAGGCGGAAGCGATTCTCATCAATACCGCGCGCGGACCCATCGTGGACGAGAACGCGCTGATCGAAGCGCTGCAGGCCAAACGTCTCGCGGGAGCCGCATTGGATGTCTTTGAGTTCGAGCCGCTTCCGTTGGAGAGTCCGCTTTTGAAGATGGACAACGTCCTGCTCGCTCCGCACAATTCCAACTCCAGCCCCGCCGCGTGGGAGAGAGTACATTGGAACACGATCAGGAATTTGCTGGATGGGTTGGGGATTCCACCTGATGGATTACACAATGAAAAATAAAACTGTCCTCATCACCGGCGCGGCGGGCGGAATCGGCCGCGCGACCGTTGCGCTCTTCGCTGAAAAAAGTTGGCATGTCGTCGGTGTGGATCGCGCCTCCTTCGGCGATAGCTTCCCCCCAAACGGTCTCTTCATTGAGTCCAATATTGCGCGCCCTGAAGATATGCAGGCCATCTTCGAGAAGGCGCATGCGTTTACAGATTCACTTGACGCGCTGGTCAATAACGCCGCCATGCAGGTTGCCAAGCCATTGATCGAAACCACTGTCGAAGAATGGGACGCGGTCATGGCCGCCAATTTACGCTCGGTTTTCCTCGGAGTCAAATTGGCGCATCCGCTTCTAAAAGTGAACGGCGGTGCGGTTGTGAACGTGTCGTCGGTTCACGCGATTCAAACCTCAGCCAACATCGCCGCCTATGCCGCCTCCAAAGGCGGACTTCTGGCCTTGACGCGCGCCATGGCCATTGAATTCGCACCGGATAATATTCGCGTCAATGCCATTCTCCCCGGCGCAGTGGACACGCCCATGTTGCGCGCGGGACTCGGCCGCGGCCACGCGGGCCACGGTGACATGCAGGAGCGGCTCGACAACCTGGCGCGCAAAACCGTCAGCGGAAAAGTGGGACGTCCCGAAGAGATCGCCCATGCGATTTATTTTCTCGCCGATAATGAGCAATCCTCTTTCATGACAGGCCAGGCTCTGGTGGTGGACGGCGGCGCGACGGCGCGATTGAGCACGGAATAGCGGCCAGAGAAGTTATAATTGCGCCATGAGGAAATTACGTCCCCGAGTACGCGCTCTCAAACTTGCGAAGGAAGTCCGCATTCGCTTGACAAAGGAATTGGGACAGCCCGTCAAAGTGATCATGTTCGGCTCGCAAGCGCGCGGCGACGCGGCCAAAGAATCCGATATTGACCTGCTTGTCATTCTTCCCTCCATTGACGCCAAAATAACCAGGCTTGCCTCCGACATTGCCTGGGAGGTGGGCTTCGACGCGGGTCGGGTCATTTCCGCCATCCCCGATACGAAAGAGCAGATGAAGCGTTACGCCTTCCTACCGTTCTACCAAAACATCAAACGCGAGGGAATTGCGGTATGACACAGGACAAGTCGTACAAGAAAGACCTGATCCAATACCGCCTTGAGTCTGCGCAAGAAATGCTGCGGGACGCGCAACTGCTTAAGAAAAATGGGGGAAGCCCCGTGAGCGTTGTCAATCGCGCCTATTATGCGGTCTTTTATGCCGCACTGGCTTTGCTTGTGACAGCGGACGTGCAGCCGAGCAAACACTCGGGCGTGCTTGCCAAGTTTGACGAACTGTTTGTCCGCCAGGGAATCTTGGCAAAAGAGATGAGCAGGATCATCCATCATGCGTTTGACATGCGGCAGGCCGGGGATTATCAAAAATCCAGGGTGATCACGGAAGAACAGGCCGTTGGAGTTCTGAAATCCGCCGAGGATTTCGTGAAAACTATTGAAAAAAAACTCTTGCAAAGTTGAGCGCAAAACCGTCAGCGGAAAAGTGGGACGTCCCGAAGAGATCGCCCACGCCATCTACTTCCTCGCCGATAATGAGCAGTCATCTTTCATGACAGGCCAGGCGCTGGTGGTGGACGGCGGCGCGACGGCGCGATTGAGCACGGAAGAAAGATATTCGAGAATCGTTGCCGACTCCCAAATATCGAATCCCGAATACCGAATACCGAATATCGGCTTGTAAATGCAAACCCTCAAAACCATTCTTCCATCCCCCATCCTCCAAATCGCGAAAAATACTTACGACGCGATTCGCCGCGTCCCTGAACTGCCTGCCGCGTATTTGCATCCCTGGCGGCGCGAGAGCATCCGCAGACTCAAAGCGTTGAAGGATATTCACAAAGGCCAGCGCGCCTTCATCATCGGTAACGGGCCGAGCCTCAATCAGACCGATCTAAACAAACTCAAAGGTGAATTCACCTTCGGCCTCAACCGCATCTATTTAATGTTCCCTCAACTTGGATTTTCCACAACCTATCTTGTTTCCATCAATGACCTCGTCATCGAGCAATGCGCCGCCGAAATGGCCGCGCTTCAACTTCCAAAATTCTTCGCCTGGCGCTCGCGTCGTCACTTTCCATCAACCTTGCAACCTGCCAACTTGCCAACATTTCTTTACACAACTTATACCGGCCCGCGCTTCTCGCCCGATGTGCGCGGACGCGTTTGGGAAGGCGCCACCGTGACCAACGTCGCGCTCCAACTTGCTTTTCACATGGGCTTTCAACAAGTCATGCTCATTGGCGTGGATCATAATTTTGCAAGCAAGGGTGAAGCCAACGAGACGGTTGTTTCGACCGGCGACGACCCGAATCATTTCTCCGCCGATTATTTCGGCAAGGGCTTCCGCTGGCAACTGCCCGACCTCGACACGTCCGAGATCGGATATACTCTCGCCCGCGATGCGTATCGTAAAGCCGGACGCGAAGTGCTGGATGCAACGGTCGGCGGCAGGCTGACCATATTTCCCAAAGTGGATTACAACTCTCTCTTCAAATGAAAACATCGCTTCTTTTTCGGATTCCCCGCTGGCTCCCGTTTCTGATCCTTCTCCTCATCCTCGGCGCCGCCCTGAGACTCGTCAACCTGACGGCTCCTCCGCTTGACTTCCAACCCACGCGTCAATTGCGTAATTCGCTTGTCGCCCGCGCTATTTACTACGATCTGCTTCCCAACGCTGACCCTGAAAAACGTGCCTTGGCCGAATCCTTTCAGCGCGCCGTTGGACAATATGAGCCGCCCATCATCGAGACGATCGTTGGCTTCACTTTTCTCCTGACAGGCGGCGAATCGTTTGCCGCCCCGCGCATCTACGGGACGATTCTCTGGCTTCTGGCGGGCATCGCGCTGTTCGATCTGGCGCGCCGAATTTCATCGCCGACTGCCGCGTTGATCTCACTGACGTACTTTCTTGTGCTTCCATTTGCTGTACAGGCCAGCCGTTCTTTTCAACCCGATCCTTTGATGACGTCTGTATTTGTGATCGGCATTTATTTTATGTATCGCTGGATGGACGACCTCACCTCCGCGAGCTCTCCGCAAAGAACAACGGACTTTCTTGAAAGGAAAGGCGTGCGTAGCTGGAAGTGGGCGATTCTGGCCGCGCTGTTTTTGGGTTTTGCCGTACTCGTCAAAATCGTGATCGTCTTCCTGGTAATCGGCGCAGCGGCGGCGGTGGTGCTGGTCACGCACGGACTTCGCTTCTGGAAATCCGCGCAAGTGTGGACGATGGCCGTGCTGATGATTGTCTCCGCGTTTGGATATTATGTGCTCGGCCACCCCGGCCGTTCGACGGAATATTTCTTTTCGTGGACGGTGACTCTCATCAAGTTGATTACCAGTCCGCGCTTTTACGCAGACTGGCTTGGATTCGTTGGCGGTTTGCTCGGCCTGACAATTCTCTTTCTCAGCCTGGCGGGGACTTTGCTGGCCGCACCGCGCGTCCGCTGGATGCTGGTCGGCTTGTGGCTGGGTTATCTGCTTTATGGCCTGTTACTGCCGTTCCAGATGTTCACGCACAGTTATTATCATATTCAGCTTGTGCCGGTGGTCGCCTTGGGCCTCGCGCCAATTATCGAAACGGTGGCCGTTCAGGCGTCCGGTTTGCGGCGTGGCTGGAAAGCCGCGCTGGTTGCCATGCTCATCGTTTTCATCGGATATCAATCCTGGGCCGCGCGCTCCGTCCTGGTCGCGGAAGATTTCAGTCAGACACCTGCCATCTGGAAGTCAATCGGCGACGCCATTCCATCGAACGCAAATGTCATCGCACTGACTCAGGATTATGGCTATGACCTGATGTATTGGGGCTGGCGCAAAGTGGAATTGTGGCCGCTCAACACGGATCTTTCGCAGGTCAAAAACCCCGATAAAAATTTGGCTGCGAATTTTGCCGATCTTACAGCGGGCAATGATTATTTTCTGGTCACAGCGTTCGGCCAGTTAAATAAACAACCTGAATTGAAAAAGATTCTGGATGGATATGCCATTGCCGCGCAAGGTGATGGATATATTCTTTATGATTTGCAGCAGGCGAAATGACTCTCGTTTCGATCATCACTCCCTCTTTCAATCAATCCGCCTATCTCGAACAGACCATGAAATCCGTCCTTGAGCAGGATTATCGCGACGTCGAATACATCGTTGTAGACGGCGGCTCGACGGACGGAAGTGTTGACATCATCCAAAAATATTCATCCCGCCTCGCTTTCTGGACCTCGGAGCGGGATCGCGGCCAGGCGGATGCCATCAACAAAGGCTT
Source organism: Chloroflexota bacterium (assembly GCA_016195815.1). Taxonomy (GTDB): domain Bacteria; phylum Chloroflexota; class Anaerolineae; order Anaerolineales; family Villigracilaceae; genus Fen-1038. Next base: position 45,732 of record JACPYX010000001.1, on the reverse strand, counting down.
TGCCCATGCGCGCGGTGAGATCGTGGCCTGGCTCAACTCGGACGATTATTACCTGCCCGGCGCAATTTCATCAGCGGTAAAAATCTTTGTCCAAAACCCCGATGCGGTTCTAATTTATGGCGATATGCTCGCGGTGGATGAAAATGGCGAAACAACGAACACGTTGAAATATCAACAATTAACTTTGGAAGATTTGCTTTGCTTCCAGATCATCGGCCAGCCTGCGGTCTTTATGCGCCGCGCCGCGCTCGAAAAGACGGGCGGACTCGATACCTCTTTCCACTTTCTACTCGACCACCAGCTTTGGATAAAATTCGCCGCACAAGGCTCGATCATTCACATAAATCAAACCTGGTCTGCGGCGCGTTATCATGCCCAGGCCAAGAACCGCCTCAAAGCCGCCGAGTTTGGGCGCGAAGCCTTTCTCATTTTGAAAAGCGTAGAGCGAGATAATAATCTCGCTCCAATTTTGGCGCGAGTTGCGCGGCGGGCGACAGCCTCCGCCCATCGCGTCGACGCGCGTTACCTGCTCGATAGCGGACAATCCTGGCCCGCGCTCAAAGCCTGGACGCACGCGTTGTTCATCCATCCGCCTACGGCATTGACGCGCATGAATTTATTTGTCTCGGCCTTGCTCAATCTGGCTGGCTTGGGCGCATTGCGAAACGCCATCTTGCGCGGCAGGCAAAGCCGTTACTCATCCTGACTTCATCCCGATTCTTCCGGCTCGCGTTACAATTGACCGGCCATGAACTCCGAATCACCCCGTTCCTTTTTTGCTTCCTCCCGATTGACCCTCATTGTCACATTGATTGCGCTTTTTGGCCTCGGCCTCGGCATTCGTCTCTTCGATCTTACCGACCTGCCGCTCGATTTTCAGCCCACGCGCCAACTGCTTTCCGCGCTCAAAGCGCGCGGCATGTTTTATCAGACCGCGCCGAACATCCCCGACTGGCAAAGACAAATGGCAATTCAACAGTGGAAGACCAAGGCCGAAGTCGAGCCGGAAGTTTTCGAGCGCATTGTCGCTTTTACATATCGCTTCACGGGCGAACAGTTGTGGGTGGCGCGCGTATATTCTTCTCTCTTCTGGATTGTCGGCGGGATTTTTCTTTTTCTTCTCGTTCGTGATTTGGTCTCTACCGACGGCGCGGTGATTGCCACCGCCTATTATCTTTTCTTTCCATACGCGGTGATTGCCAGCCGTTCATTCCAGCCGGACCCATTGATGGTGATGCTCATCATCCTGTTTTGGTGGGCGGTGAATCGCTGGGCAGACCTCACCCCCGGCTCCTCTCCTGAAAGGAGATGGCAGGCCTGGCTCTTTGCGCTTCTCGCGGGACTTTTGGGCGGCCTGGCGATATTCATAAAATTTGTGGCCGCCTTTTTCGTGATCGGCGCGGCGCTCGGAGCCGCGCTGGGACGTTTAAGTTTGCGCGAACTCATCCGCAAGCCGCAGGCCTGGGTTATGGCCGTGTTGGGAATCCTGCCCGCCGCGGCTTATCTTTATTACGGCATCGTCTTGAATGGTTTCCTCGGCCAGCAATTCAGCGGGCGTTTCATCCCCGCGCTTCTGCTCGATCCGTTCAATTACATACAATGGGCCGTGAAGGCGAACATGGCTGCCGGCGGGGTGGCAATCATGCTTGGGTTGTTGAGCCCATTCTTCGTCCGCGAGAGACGCGGCCGTTTTTTCATCTTCGGTTTGTGGATCGCCTACATCCTGTTCGGTCTTTATTTCGATTATCAGATTGCGACCCACGATTACTATCATCTGCCGTTCATCCCGATTGTGGCCGTCTCGCTCGCGCCCATCGCGGATTGGGTGCTGACTCAATTGGCAGATTTAACAACGAAGCGCTGGATGCGTTTCGCCGCGTTAGGCATTTTATTTTACGGCTTGCTCGCGACGGTTTGGGATGTGCGCAATCAAATGAAGTCGGCGGATTATCGTCCGCAGGCCGCGCTGTGGGCGCAGATCGGCGACGCGCTTGGACACGGCTCAGGTGTGGTTGCGTTGACTCAGGATTATGGCTCGCGCCTTGCATACTGGGGCTGGCAGAACGCGGCCATCTGGCCGAACTCCGGCGCGATCAGTTACATTGACTTGCGCGGCGATTCGTTTGATTCGAAATCGGACTTTGCAAATTTGACCAAAAATAAATCTTATTTTCTCGTGACCGATTTCGAAGAATTGAATCGCCAGCCGTATCTCAAACAGATGTTGCAGGGCTTCTCTGTATTCGCGCAGGGCGATGGTTATGTGATTTACGATTTGAATGCGCCGGTGGGCAAATGAATCAACGCCCCATTCTCGTCACAGGCGCGCACCGCACCGGCACGACCTGGGTCGGTAAAATGCTGACGGCTGACGAAGATACTGCCTATGTCAGCGAGCCGTTGAATGTTTTGCATCGTCCCGGCGTTTTCCGCGCACCCGTCAGGCATTGGTACACATACATCAACAAGGAGAATGAAGCGGAGTATCTGCCCGCCTTCAATGAACTGCTCGATTTCGATTATCACCTGTGGGATGAAATCCGCGCCGTTCGTTCGCGCAAAGATTTTCTGCGAATGGGACGCGACTTCCATATTTTTTACGTTGGCAGCCTGCACGGCCAGCGCGCTTTAATCAAGGACCCGTTTGCAGTTTTTTCTTTGCCGTGGTTTGCCGAGCGATTGAATTGCCAGGTCGTCGTGACCGTTCGCCATCCCGCCGGTTTTGCCGGCAGTCTCAAGCGCCTGAACTGGTCGTTTGATTTTCGCGACCTGCTCGACCAGCCTTTGCTGATGCGCGATCATTTGGAGCCGTATCGCGCCGACATGCAATCGGTCGCGGCGGATGACGTGATTGGGCAGGCCGCGCTGTTGTGGACGATGATCTACCGCGTCGTTCATTCGACCCGTGAGCGGCTCCCGTCCATTCGAGTTGTCCGCCACGAAGACCTTTCGCTCGATCCTCTGGCGGGTTATCGTCAACTTTACGGCGAATTGGGTTTAAACATTACCGCGCGCGTCGAACAGACGATTCTCAATTCCAGCAGCTCCGAGAATCCCGCGCAGTTATCGAAGAACAAAACTCATTCGGTCAAACTGGATAGCCGCGCCAACATGGACAACTGGAAGAAACAGCTTTCGTCTGACGAAATCAATCGCATCCGCAAGATGACGGAAGAAGCCGCGCACTATTTTTATCCTGATGCCAACTGGTAACTGAAAACTGATGACCGATCTGCCTCTCGTTTCCATCGTCACACCGTCTTTCAATCAGGCGCGCTACCTCGAAGCCGCGATCCAATCCGTGCTTTCGCAGGATTATCCGCGCCTCGAATACATCATCGTGGACGGCGGCTCGACCGATGGAAGCGTGGACATTATCAGAAAGTATGAAAGTAAATTGGCCTGGTGGGTTAGTGAAAAGGATCAGGGTCAGACGGATGCGCTCAACAAAGGCTTTGCGCGCGCCAAAGGCGGTATCCTTGCCTGGCTCAACTCGGACGATACTTACCAGCTTGGCGCGGTCGCCGCGGCGGTGAAGTTGATGCAGGCCGATCCCGAAATCGGCTTGCTGTACGGCGACGCGAATTACATCAATGAAGATGGAAATGTGATCGGTAAATTTCCCGCCGCTCAAACCGATTTGCCCCGTCTGCGCCGCGGCTACGTCCATGTGCCGCAACAGGCTGCATTCTTCCGCGCAAATCTTTGGCGCGAGGTCGGACCGCTCGACCCATCGTTTTATTTCGCCATGGATTACGATCTGTGGGTGCGGCTCGCGGCGCGTTCGCAGGTAAAATACGTCCCGCAGACCTGGGCCAATTTTCGCCTGCACACGGCGGGCAAAACCATCGCCGCCGATGACCGCTGCTGGCCGGAGATGATCCGCGTGCATTACCGCGATGGCGGCGGTTTCTTCTCGGTCATCGTGGCAAAGTATTACCTTCGCAAGATCATTGCTCCATTTTGGAATTGGCGGCGAAGAATGCTGTTAACAAAAAACACGCCGCAGATAAACACAGATCAACGCGGATAAAAATAATTGTTCCCTGCCAGTTTGGAAACAGATGGCCGAATATCAAGTCCAATATCGAAAATCGGTGAATTATGAATCTCCTTTTCTCCCCTCCCTCCCCCGATGATCTCATTCGCCTGCTCAGAGCCTGGCGTTTCTGGCTGGTGAGCGCGGTCGTCGGCGCGCTGATCGGCGCGGCGGTGTACTACATTGCTCCGCCGCCTTACCGGGCGCGTGCAACTGTCAACGTAGACTTTCACCTTGAGCAGGCCTGGCCCCAAAATACAGACCGCGAACAGTTCTATTATCTTGAGCGCGAAACGCGCAAGCTGGAAGAGATTGCCATGTCTGACGCCGTACTGGAATCGGTCGCTGCCCAGGTCGGCGGTGTGACCGTCCAGCAGATGCGCGACGGTCAGTTTCAACTCGCCCAGCCCGGCAACGGCGGCTGGCATTTCTATGCCGACGACAAAGATCCGAAAAAGGCCGCCGCTTTTGCTTCCGCCTGGGCGCAGGCCTTTGCAGAAAAAGTACAGGCAGACGTTGCCAATCCGTCCAGCGGGCTGGAACAATACATCACTGCTGACGCAACACAGACTAAGAATCTCAGGCCTGATCGGAGTGTGAGTTTAAGCATGTACCTGCTGGCAGGCCCGCTCGTGTTTCTTGCAGCGAGTGCTTTCTTCGTTTTGTTTTTTGATTGGAAGAAATGAAATCATCCCGTTCGTTCAGCCTCGATGGCCTCGCCCGCATTCTCTGGGCCGTGGCCCTGCTGACTTTACCCGTCACAAGTTTTCGCTACTTTCCCGCGGGCGATGCCACTTACGTTCGCCCATTGGCATTTTTTCCACTTGCACTGTTACTGCCGATCCTGCTGATTCAACTCCTGCGCGGCAAAACGACATTCCCGCGCGCCGGCGCGCTGACTCCGCTCATAGCGTTCCTCTTCGCCGCTTTGGCGGCCAGCCTGCTCGGGGTCCTGTTTGCGCCGCTGGCATTGCGCGGGCAAGACGCGTTCGGCCGCGTTGTCCGCGCCTGGGCAACTATCTTCATTGGCCTGGCCTTCTTCATCGCCGCCATCTGGATGAACCGGGACGAAAACGATCTGCGCTTCACCATCCAATGGATGTTGGCCGGGTTGGCGCTCGACGTTCTGTGGAGCGGTTTGCAGGGCGCAACCTTTTATTTGGGCGTGCTTCCCAAGTCACTGGTCACGCAATGGCAGCGCGCCTTCTCGATGCGCGAGTTGATCAAGACCAATCGGATCAATGGAATGGCGTACGAACCTTCGTGGCTGGCGGGACAAATTTCCACGATCTATCTTCCGTGGTTGTTTGCCTCGCTCCTGACCCGCGTGCGGATGACGCGTTTCAAATGGCTTGAGCCAACGCTGTTGGTTTGCGCCGTCATCCTCTTGCTGGCGACTTTCTCGCGCGGCGGCCTGCTCACCGTCGGCGCGACGGTCGTGTTGACTCTTCTGCTGGCGGGACGCGCGCAGATCAGATCCGCGTGGATTTGGTTCGTCTCCGGTTTTCAGCGGCGCGGCGCATGGCTCTGGCGCGCGGGCCTTATCGTTCTCAGCGTTGCAGTGATGGCGGGCGCGCTGCTCTTCCTCGGACAAAAAGGTTACATCGCCCGCTTATGGAATTCCAATGCGGCCAGTGTCGAAGATTTCATCATCCAAAATTCAGCAGGCGCGCGCGCCGCGTACATTTGGGGGGCGCTGGGCGCGTATCAGGATCATCCGCTCACGGGCGTGGGACTCGGTGCGAGCGGTTTTTACATTTACAATAATTTGCCCGATTGGGCATTGACCTTTGTGCCTGAGATCGCGCGGCAATTAAGCCCGGACGCTGCGCTGTATCCCAACCCGAAGAATCTTTACGTGCGTCTGCTGGCAGAGACCGGGCTGATCGGTTTCTTTTTGTTCATCGCCTTCCTGTTTTCGGTGCTGGGCGATATCGTCGCGGCATTGAATCGAAAATCATCCACATGGCAGTATCTTGGCGCCGCATCGCTGTTTACGTGGATCGCGCTGGTCTTCTATAATATGACGCAAGACTCGCTCGCGATTCCCAATTTATGGATCAACTTCGGCATCCTGGCTGGGATGTCGGCCTTCGCGATACAATCTAACAAAGTCACCGAGGAAAAAGCATGATCGTTCTTTCTGTGGGTATGCCGCGCGCCGGTTCCGGCTGGCACTACAATCTAATCCACGATTTAATGGAAACGACGGGCTGCGCCGATGCGCGTGACATTCGCGCGCGTTTTCATCTTGAAAATATTCTGACCGAAGTCAACTGCAACATCGGTGTGCTTTCGGCGCGTCGGCTGGCGGCGGTGACTCTTCCCGCGTTGATGGGCAACACGTTCGTCATCAAAGCGCACGCCGGGCCAACGCCCGCCTCGCGTCTGCTCTCGGCTTTGGGCGTGCTCCGTATTACTTACATTTACCGCGACCCGCGCGACGCGATGCTTTCCGCTTTTGATTACGGCCAGCGCGCGCTGACCAAAGGCCGCCCGAACGCGTTCTCACATCTGACGGATTTCGACAAGTCGCTGGCCTTCATTACAGATTATGTTCACATCTGGGAAAAGTGGACGCGCGAAAAGAACGCGCTGATCGCCCGCTACGAAGATCTGTTAACGAACTATGACGCCGAGTCCGCCCGGTTGGTGGGTTATCTCCGTTTGGAAGGCGGCCAGCCCAAGGTCCGGGAAGTGATTGAGCGTTATCGTCCCGAAAAAGCGGAAGGCCAGCAGGGGACGCACTTTTTCAAAGGGAAAATTGGCCGGTTTCGTGGTGCGTATTCGGTTGACCAGCAAAAGCTCCTGGCCGAGCGGTTTGGCGCATCTTTATCCAGGATGGGGTACGGAATCTAGTTTTTTCCTGACAAAGGTGTAATCGTGTTGTAATGCGTCCCTGTTGCCGCAGGCGTATTCTTTCGTTATCATATAGCCTATGCGGACGTATGAAACTCCTTATATCGCGGACTGGTTCGCGATCTCCCTGCGTTGGACGGTCATGATCGGCTTCGTGGTTTCGCTGGCGCTGGGCGGTGAATTGACCCTGGCGCTCTTTTGGCCGATTGCTGTCATGATCTTCTGGAATATGTTGGTGACGGTTTTGGCCAGCTTGAGTATCCGCCTGCCATTGCATCGTCAGATCAGCCTGGCAGTTGATATTTTATTGAGCGGGGTATTTTTCTGGGTGCAGGGCGGCCTGGCTGGCCCTGCCGCCTGGACAGGGCTTATGCCTATTTTCTCCGGCATCGTCTATTTTGAATTATTGGGTGGATTGATGGCCGCGATTTTGTCGGCCGCGTTAGCAATTGGATTTGCCTGGTTATTTGCACCCCTCAATGTGGCGCTGGCAATGGAGTGGGGCGGTATTTATGCGGTTTTGGGCCTGTTATTCGGCTTTATTGGAAAACAATTGATGTCACGCTTGCGCATCTCGCGTCAAAAATGGCTGGATGCAGAAGACAAGAGCCGCCACATTCAAGGCGAACGGCTGCGCGCCATCTACGAATTGACATCGGCTCTTACGGCCACTCTCTCTTACAAGCGCGTGCTCGATTCAGCTCTTGACCTGGGATATACCGCCCTTAATCCCGATTCCGACGCGGCTGACAACGATCCACTGGTCAGCGCGATTTTATTATTCCGCGGTGGACAACTGCGGGTCGGGTCGGCGCGGCGATTTACAAGCGCCGACTCGCGTGTGACATTTCAAGGCAGCGAAGGGATTTTGAAAAAGGTCTTCGATGAAGGGGAACCGGCCTTTTCAAAGGATATTGGTTATGACCCTGAATTGGGACGCGTGATCGCCTTTCGCAACTGCACCTCGGGATATTGTTTTCCATTGCGCAGCGGATTCAACGTCTATGGCGCGATGGTCTTTGCCCACCCCGACCCCAATTATTTCTCCTCCGACCGGCGCGATTTGCTGGATATCATCGGCCGCCAGGCGGTGGTCGCGATCCAAAATGCGCGCCTGTACCAGGACCTCGTTGAAGAAAAAGAGCGCATGGTGGAAGTCCACGAAGAAGCCCGCAAGAAACTGGCGCGCGACCTGCACGACGGACCGACCCAATCTGTGGCGGCCATGGCCATGCGTATCAACATTGCCCGCCGCATGATGGAAAAAGATTCAAAGGGGGCGGTTGATGAACTTTCCAAGATCGAGGAGCTTGCCCACCGTACTACCAAGGAAATCCGCCATATGCTCTTCACCCTGCGTCCCTTGATTCTTGAGTCGCAGGGTTTGAGCGCCGCGCTCAAGGCCATGGCCGACAAAATGCGCGAGACCTATACTCAAAACGTGATCGTCAATGTGGATGATGACCTGGCCGGCCAAATGGAAATGGGCAAGCAGGGCGTGGTCTTTTACATCATTGAAGAAGCCGTGAACAATGCGCGCAAACATGCCAATGCCCCGAATATCTGGGTGCGCCTGCGTCCGTTCCAGCAGAGCATGGCTTTGCTGGAGATCGAAGACGACGGCGTGGGTTTTGATGTGGATGCGGTCAATAAGGCTTACGACAAACGCTCCAGCCTGGGAATGGTCAACTTGCGCGAACGCACCGAATTAGTCAACGGCCTGCTCAATCTTAAATCAACGATTGGCAAGGGGACGAATATCTCGGTCTATATCCCGCTAACCGAAGAGGCCGCCGATCGGCTGCATCACGCAAAATCGCGCTAAAATCAAGTTATGCCAACTGCCGCCGGTTTATACTATTTTGCCCATGAGGCCGAAAATCTAGCGCGCCCGCCCGTGATTCTGATTCATGGCGCGGGCGGGACTCATTTACATTGGCCGCCGCAGGTGCGCCGCCTGCATCATCAACGTATCTTTGCGGTTGACCTTCCAGGCCATGGCAAATCTGAAGGCCTGGGGCACCAGATCATTGGCGATTATGCCGATCATATTATTGAATTCATCAAGGCTGTTAAGTTGAGTTCAGCCGTGCTGGTTGGGCATTCCATGGGAGGCGCAATCGCTCTCGATGCGGCGATCCGTTTTCCGAAGCGGGTGGCCGCTTTGGGTCTGGTTGGAAGCGGTTCAAAGTTGCGTGTGTCGCCAGCCATTTTGCAGAGTGCATCCAGTCCATCCACCTTCATGGACGCGGTTAACATCGTCAAAGATTTTTCTTATTCTGAACACGCCAGCGCGCGACTCAAGGAATTGGGCGCGCAGAAATTGGCAGAGACGCGGCCCACCGTTCTTTACGGGGACTTTTTAGCGTGCGACGCGTTCAATGCAACAGATCAACTCTCGAAGATTTCTGCGCCCACGCTGATCGTTTGCGGCGCAGACGACAAGATGACTCCGCCGAAATATTCCGAACTTTTGCGGGATACCATTCCCAATGCCCGAATGGAAATTGTGCCAAAAGCCGGGCACATGGTGATGCTGGAACAGCCGGAGACAGTTGCAGAATTGCTGGCTGGCTTTCTCAATACGATTTCATATCAAGCGGGTCAGGGATAAAGTTTTAATCGAATATCTTTTTCAAAACCGGTCTTGCATTGATGATCGCCCGCGCCCGATGGCTCAGGCGATTTTTTTCATCCATGTCAAGTTCGGCCATGGTGCGGCCTAATTCGGGAAAAAAGAAGATTGGGTCGTAACCGAAGCCGCCTGTGCCGCGTTCTTCGGGGATGATCTCGCCGTCACACTGCCCCTGCGCGAACTGGATGGGTTGACCTGGCCCGGCGATGGCGATGGCGGCATGAAAATGCGCCGTCCACGGACGCGGCTTGTTTTGCAGGTTCTTTAGAAGATACGCGCGCCGGTCTGCGTCGGTGGCTGTGGGTTTCGGCAAATAACGCGCTGAATATAAACCGGGCGCGCCGCTGAGCGTGTCAACTTCGAGGCCGGAGTCGTCGGCCAGGGAAATCAATCCGCTGGCGCTGGCGAAAGCGACGGCTTTTTTTTCGGCGTTCTCGGCGTAGGTTTTGCCATCTTCAACGACATTCAATTTCAACCCAAGGTCGGCGGGCGTGACTAATTTAATATCGAGCTCTTTGAGCAGGTCTTGAATCTCTTCCACCTTGCCTTTATTGTTTGTTGCGATCAGTAATTTCGTCATTTATATTTTCTTTTCGATTTCCTGAATTGCCCATGTGGCATGTTCACGCACCAATGGTTCTGGATCGTCGAGCGCTTTGGTCAATGCGGGAAGGGCGTTCGCATCTTTTGAATTTCCGAGAGCCACTGCAACGTTTCGCAGATAGCCGCGCCGCTTGGCGCGTTTAATCGGACTGTCCTTGAATTTGGCGTTGAAGCCTTTGGGCATAAGTTCCAGTTCACGGATCAGATTTGGGCGCGGCGCGCCTGTGCGCGGTTTGAGCGCTGGCGATTCGTGTTCAGATGCCGCGAATCGATTCCATGGGCAGGCCGCCTGGCAGATGTCGCAACCGAAGACCCAGTTGCCAAGCATCGGCCGCAGTTCGGGCGGAATATCTTCTTTCAGTTCAATGGTCAGATAAGAGATGCAGCGCCGCGCGTCTATGGTTCTGTTGGGAAGAATACATTGAGTTGGGCAGGCTTCGATGCAACGCCTGCAGGTTCCGCAGTGATCGGTTGTAAAAGGTTCATCAGGTTCGAGCTCAAGATCGAGAAATATTTCAGCCAGAAGAAAATAAGAACCAAGTTTTGGATTGATAAGCAAAGAATTTTTTCCAATCCAACCCAAACCGGCGCGTTGAGCCAACTCTCTTTCGAGGATTGGGCCTGTGTCTGTATACCAGCGGTTGAAGACGGGGTGTCCCACTTGCCGTTCGATGAATGCCACCAGCGCTTTTAGTTTTTCAGGAATGACAAGGTGATAGTCATCACCCCAGGCGTAGGATGCGACGCGTCCGCTTGGGGCAGGCTGATTGGATGCCTCAGCAGTTTTCGGGTCCGTATAGGGAAGCGCAAGAACGAGGATGGATTTGCATTCGGGCAGGATGAGTCGCGGGTCCGCGCGGCGGGCGCGGGAGCGGTCATCGGCCAGATAGTTCATGGACGCGTGCCGCCCCTGCATCAGCCAGTCTTCAAAGACGGATAGGTGCGGGGGCGGGTCTGGAGTTGTGACGCCGGCCAGGATAAATCCCAACCGGCGCGCTTCGTTTTGAATGGCTTGTTTGAGCGCGGCACTCACTCGATTACAGTTTTACTATGATCTTTACGTAGAGAGGCTTGGCGCCATTACCAAAAAAGAGTGTGCCATTGGGGTTTGCCAGAGTCCAGGCGCTTACATATTCACCGATTTTGTTTGGCGCTTTGAACTGGACGGAAATTTCAACTTCCTGGCCGGGGCCGATCACGCCGTTGATAGGTTGAGGCACGCCCGACAATTTATCCACGTAACCTGCGTAAATAACCGTATACCCCGCGCCCCATGTGCATGTGCCAGCATTCTTGATCTTCCAGGTTTTGACAAAATCCTGGCCGGGGGTCATCTGTGTGCCGTCCGGGACATTAACATCTACGGTTGCGTTATCCCAGGTATATCGGTCACACAATGAAATTTGCGTTGCACCCGGCGTCCCGCCTGGAAGGGTGGGAACAGTTGTTATTTCCAGGGTTGGTGTATTCAAAGCCAAAGATGTCGGCGTTTCAGTAGGAGGCGGCAATGGAGTCGCCGTCCATGCGGCGGCCGTAGAGGTGAAATTTGCTATCACGGTCTGTGCGGCGGCTGTCGAGATGAGCGCTGTGTCGGGGGTTGGGGCGGGAGGGGATGATGGCGCACAGGCTGTGAAGACGAGCGCACCAAGCATTGTGATTATCAGCAGTTTGATTTTCATGGGGCCTCTTGGGTCGAGTCAAATTATATTTTTGTCTCTTTCGTTACTTGACAACAATGGCAACCCAAACTTGTGCGCCGAAAAAAGTGCCTTTGTTATCTTTCATTCTCCAAAAGCCTTTGTAATTACCGGGTGTAGAGGGGGCAGTCAAATTAACTTTAAATGCCTGTCCTTTTCCTGCGGCGGTAACATCCTTCGAGGCTGCGATTGTGATGTCATTGCCGGCCATTCGGTCGCCCGATACGAAGCTGAAAGAATAGCCTATATCCCATGCGCAGGTCCCGCTGTTTTGAAGACTCCAGACTTTCGCAAAGTTTTTTCCTGTCGTAAAAATTGTTCCGTCTGGAACTGTCTCGGAAACGAAAGCCGAGTTGTTACAGCCGACAGCCGATGAACCGCCTCCGGATGAGAATGGTGTCGCGGGCAGGGTTGGGCCGCCCGGGGTATTGAATACAAACGGCGTTGTTCCCGCTACCGGGAAGGTCGGCAGAGACGTAAAGACCGGCAAGGTAGTAGTGGGGCTTGGAATAGGCGTCGGGGGAACGGCCTGTGCGGTTTGTGTCAGTTGGGAATTTAATTGGACGATCATCGTTCCAGCGGCGGCGGTGTAAATTGAGTTCACATCTGGCGTGGGTTCAGGGGCTTTTCCAATATTACAGCCTGCCAGGCCGATGGTTGCAAAAGCAATCATTGCCAACCAGACGAGTTTTTTAGTTTGCATGTTCGAAACCTCCGTTGCTTGAAAACAGAATTATGTAGATTTTGCTCTTATTCATTATAACGCACCTTGTTTTACGGCGTGGGTGTCATAAAAGTAGGTGTTGAAGTGTTGGTTGGTGTCAAGTAGGCGTAGATGTAGGCGTTAATGTAGGTGTCAATGTAGGTGTCAATGTAGGTGTCAATGTTGGCGTCGATGTTGGCGTGGAAGTAGGTGTAAAGGTCGGGGTAAACGTGGGCGGTGGATTCCCAGCCCGTATGATGCGAGGCGCAAGCCAGAGCGCATTATCCTGTTTGGACGCCCCATTGGTTATGACCACAAGAATGAGTTTTACGTTCTGGCCGGAAAGCGTGCTTAGGTTAATATCCACCGGGTAATACTGGCCCTCGTAAGCTTCATTCCATTGGCCGAGTGTTTTTATGCTGTCACTGCCAATCTGGTAATCTACTCTGAAAATAACATTGCACGAGTAGGATTTATATTGGCAATTGATCAGTGACTGGAAGCGGTCTCCCTCTCGGATTTTTACCGCCGGGAATTTGCCGCGGATATACCCGTTGTACGCATCTTCCGGAACTGTGAGCAGGCCAGCCTCATTCTCGGTTTTTCCATTTTCCATAACGGGTTTATCGAGTCTGAGTACGAAGCCATTCTCATCGCCGCTTGTGCCCGGACAGGGCAGATCTGTGCCCTTGTTATCCCAGTTGGCGTCGCAATAACGGGCGGCGAAATCGTAAGCGACATACAAGGGACCGGTAACATTGACATCCACCCAAAAGGCGTCCTGCCTCTGTGGGCCGATGCCGAAAAGCACGCCGGCAGCGTTGCGTAATTTCCAAAACCCTCGATAATGGCCGTCCTTGTTCGGCGCGTCCATTGTGACCGACAGGTCAATGGCCTGTCCTGGATTAACATTGCCCGGCATGGCGATTCCAATGGGCGCGTTCATCTGATCTCCGCTGACGAAAATCAACGCATAAGAAGGCGTCCACGAGCAAATGCCGACGTTTTGAATGCGCCATGTTTTGGTGAACGTTTCGCCCCGGCCGATGACAGTCCCATCTGAAATGGTTACGTCTTTGACGAAGGCCGCCGCATCGCATATTACCACTGGCGCCGGAGTGCGGCTGGGCGTAAGTGTAATAGGCAGGTTGGTGGGGAGTATGGGCACGTTCGTGGACGTTGGCGCCACAGGCGTCATTGCCTGTGACGCTGCGGCCTGGACGGTTTGGGCAGCGGCTGTATAAAACGCGTTGAGAGTCTCAGCCGCCTGCGGTGTATTGTTAACAATGGACGGCGCATTGCATGCCAGGCTGGCGATAGCCAGGATAATGGGCGCAACAAGCAGTCTGCTTTTGAGTTTCATTACATCCTCCCGGGAATCAAGTATCCCAATTTATCCAGACGCCGGGTTGTTTGGAAAAGTTCCCGAATCAAAAGAGCCTGTGAATTTCACAGGCTCTTTCAGTATTCTTACCAGCACAGCCCAGGCAGGGTAATTTTTGCATATTCCTGGTAGGTGGGGGATGTTGTGATAATCTGCATCCAGCGCGGGTTCGTTGACGCGTTTCTGTTAACAGACCATTCCCGGCTGACGGATTTGGTCATGGCTTCGGTGAATGTGATCTTGTTATTCGATTTGTCGTTGCCGTCGCTTTGCGCCCATTCATATATTGCGGTAAGCGGCCCATTGGAAGTAATGTAAGCGGTGACAGTGTAAAACGTGTTTGCTGAAGTGCAGGTGCGGCCCACTTCGTAGGTCACCGCGGTAACATTATAAACTGTGGCGGTCTTGTTATTGGCTGGCGTGCCGCTGCCAACGACGATCTTGACGGATAAAGGCGTATCATACTGGCCGACGCCGAATATCGTTTTATCTGGTGATTGGATTTTCCAATAGCCTGTATATGTTCCGTCTTCTTGCGGGGCATACAATTGTATCGGTATATCCACTGTCTCGCCTGGACCGGCGGCTCCGGGGAAGTTATAAACGTAGGCGCCGCCCATGATATCTCCGTCAATGTAGACGAATTTATAGGTTGAATCCCAATAACAGGAGCCGCTGTTTAAGACGCGCCATGTTTTCATAAAAGTCGAGCCAGGGTTGACAATGGTCCCATCCGGGTAGGAAACATCAACGACGAAATTCGCGCTCAGGCATGGTTTCGCATTGCCGGACCCGGTCGGGGGCGCCGTTGGAGGCGCTTTTGTGGCACCCGCTATCGGCGAGGAAAGAAGCGGTGGAATATCTGTGGATGGGAGCGGCGTGGGAGTAAACTGCGCTTCCTGAGTATTCTGCGCCTGCACAGTCATCGCCACGGATGTTGCAATAGCGGCCTGGCCCGAAGCGGATGATCCGCAGGCGCTCAATATCAATGTGAGAACGGTGAGTAGGATTAATAGAAATGGTATGGGTTTATCACTGGTCATTCTTATTCCTTTCAAATGCAGAAAAATATTATACCCGGTTTAAAAAGAGAGCGCCCGACCATGAAATCGGGCGCTCTCTTTATTGCTTTATGGGATTTCGATCCTTGGGCTTACCCATACTGCCCAGTCTTGTCCGGATGAACCGTTCGCTAGAACCGCCAGGGCAAAACGGAGATTTTGCCCTGCCAGGCTGTTCAAATTGACATCAATATTTTGCAGGCTGCCATTGCAGGTCTTGGTCCACGAGCCTAATCCCGTCCACGGGGGGCTGCCGGTCGCGGAATAGCTAAGCTGGAAGATTGCATCGCCAGCTCCGCAGCTTCCATCTGCTTTTGCCAGAAAACCGATCTTTGCAAGGAAGTGTTCCCCGGCGGTAATGGTATAAGGTTGATAGATGCCTGTCATCACTCCATTGTCCACCCATTGAGGATGCATTTCCAGGACTTTTGCCGGCGTGGAACCATCTTCCAATCTTTGACCGTTGCGGTACATTGCAAAGCCGTTGGGGTCTGTATCCGGCCCGCCAAATGTAATTGCGCCGGCGCTCCCAACCCATGAAGCAGATGCAGCGCGAGTATGGAAATCGAACCCGGAACTGGTTGCGGCAACCTTGATCTGCGCCCAAAATTGATTGACAAAGACAACTCCGGCGGCATTCCGTAATTTCCAAACGCCTTTATAAGTGCCGTTAGCAGAGGGCGCGGTCAAAGCTACAGAAATATCCACTGTCTGGCCTGGGTTGACATTACCCGGTAATGCCTGGACAGCCGGGCCGCTCATCGAGTCTCCGTTGGAGAACACGATTGCATAAGATGGTGTCCAGGAACAAACGCCGATGTTTTTGAACGTCCAGGTCTTGGTGAAGTTTGCGCCAGGGGCGACGTTTGTATTGTCGGGGTAATTTTCTGAAATGAACTGCGCGTTATCGCAAATGGGCGTCGGTGATGCCGGAGGCGGCAAAGTAGGAGGTATAGCTGTTGGCAGGGGAGGAATTGACGTAAAAGTAGCCACCGGCGATGCGAACGCAACCGTCGGCGGAATTTGTGCCTGCACGGTTAACGCAGCGGCGGTCATGATCGTGCTTGGGTTTTGTTGGCTTGGGTTACTTGAGGGCAGATTGCAGGCTACAACGCCCATAATCATAAGGGCGATGCCTGCAAAGATTGGGAAAAGTTTACGCATGCGATCCTCCTGTCAATTGACTAATTTAATTTTAATGCGAATTTAGAAAAAGCATACCCCCGTTTTATCCTACTGTGGCGAAATTTTTAGATAAAGAATAAGGCAGGGAGCCATAACCGGCTCCCTGCCCAGAAGTGATGCGATTGAATTATTGCTTCTCGTAAGGCGTACCGTCTGCGGCGGGAGGAATGGCGCGTCCAACAATGCCGGTCAATACAATGATAGTTACGATATATGGCGCCATTTGCAGGAATTCGGATGGAATATTCACACCCAGGATTTGCATCTTGACTTGAAGCGAGTCGGCAAAACCGAATATCAAGGACGATGAAAATGCACCGATTGGATTCCATTTTCCAAAGATCATAGCGGCCAGGCCAATGAAGCCTTTTCCAGCAGTCATGTCCTGGTCGAAACGTCCGACAGAACCAATGGTGAAGTATGCGCCGCCCAGCCCGGCGATCATTCCGCCGATGATGACGTTTACGTAGCGCATGAAATAAACGTTGATGCCCAATGTGTCGGCGGCTTTTGGATGTTCGCCGACGGCGCGAGTACGGAGCCCCCAAGGGGTATAGAACAGCAAAATATGAATAATTACAACCAGGATAATCATCAAGTAAACAATGATATTGTTCTGGAAGAAAATGGGCCCAATGATAGGGATTTTTGAAAGCAGAGGCAGGGGGATGATCTGAAATGTGCCAGAGTTGTTAAGTGCATCAATATTCTTTTCAAGGAAGCGGGACGATAGGAAGGATGTTGTTCCAGTTCCAAAGATATTAATTGCAACTCCGCTGACGATTTGATCCACTCTGAAACGGATGACCAGAATGGCGTGGATGGCAGCGATCAAGCCGCCGGTTAAAATGGCTGTTAACAGCCCGACCCATAGGTTATTAGTGACGGTGGCAAATACGACCGCCGCCTCGGCAGCAAGAAGCATCGTGCCTTCGATGCCAATGTTGACCACTGCTGCGCGCTCGCTGATTACACCGCACAAAGCCGCCAGCGCAATCGGCGTAGCGCGGACAAGCGAACTGCTCAACATGCCGACCAGGTTGAACGATTGATCTTTCGTGGCCCAAATTAGAAAAGCCGCGACAAAACTGAAAGCGACGATGCCAATCAATAAACCGGTTGAACGTATCCCGCGTGCTAATTGCCAACCGCCCAGAAATATAGTGATAGCGATCAAAGCATAGAGAGACGGCTGGACGGGCAAAATCAGATCAGGGATCGGAATCGTCTCGGCGTTGTTGCTCAAGTTCATGCCAAATTTGGCTTCCTGGCCCGGTTGTGTGCCGCGTGCAAATAGCACAAACATCAATAAACCGATAGCCAACAGCACGATGCCTGTGATCATCTGGCGTTGATTGGAAGCTTTCTTGTTTTGCGGAAGAGTTTCTGTTGTCATGTTGTCCTTGGCTTCCTGGCTACTTGCCCCAGCCGCGGGTAAGTACGGTTTCGTCGCTGCTGCCGATACGGATCCGATAAATGCCTCGGATGATGACCGGGGCGGCCACGAAAATGATCACCAGACCCTGGATGATCGAGATGATGTGAATTGGAATGCCTGCCAACGATTGCATGCTGGTCGCCCCGCTTCTCAAAACGCCGAATAAGAGTGCGGCTAGCACAACCCCAATCGGATTACTCTTTCCCAGCAGGGCGAGCGCGATCGAATCGAAGCCGTAACCGGCTGAAAATCCCTGCCCGACCCAGTGATCCGTACCAAGCACCTGGGCCGCGCCAGCCAATCCGGCCAGCGCGCCGCTCAAAGTCATGACCAGAACGATGTTGCGGACGACGCTTATGCCGGAATATTTGGCGGCGTCCGGGTTGGCGCCTACGGCCCGGATTTCAAACCCAAGCGTAGTCTTGAAGAGGAACCAGTACACCAGGGCGGCAACAGCCAGCGCAAGCGGAAAGCCCCAATTGAATCGCAAAGGGTCTGGGAAGAAGCGTGGCAGTTCTGCGGTGGCTTCGATGTTGGGGGTCACCGGCCGAAAGCCGCTGGATTTCATCGGACCGCTCAATAGCCAATCGCTCAAGCGGAAGGCGATCCAGTTCATCATGATCGTGTTGACGACTTCGTGCGCGCCGGTCTTGGCTTTTAGATAACCGGGGATGGCGCCCCATATACCACCAGCCACTGCTCCCGCCAGAATGGCAAGCGGTAAATGAACGAACCACGGCAGGCCAACGATGCTGTAACCGACGTAAGCCGAGGCTAATGCGCCAATATAAAACTGGCCTTCCGCGCCGATGTTGAACAGGCCGCCTTTGAATCCGAGTGCCACAGCCAGGCCCGCGAAAATATAGGGAGTGGCTGTGACCAGGCTTTCCGTGATCGGGTAAAAGGCTTTTAGTATGAGCTTTGAATCGCCGGTTGCAAAATAATTCTGAATACCGGCGATCATGTCGGCGGGCTTGCCCAGCGAACCGCTGAATAACGCGCCGTAACCGGTGAGTACTGCGTCCCAGGAGGCTTTGAATGCCGCGCCAGGGTTTTGAAAGAAATTTCCCCAGGCGGCCACGGCCGTATCGTTGGTAATGGCAATGACGATTCCGCCAATGATCAAGCCGGTTACCACGGCCAGCACAGGCACCACCATATTATCAACGAAGCCGGTTTTGCCGTGTTTTTCTTCCTGCTCAGGTTTTGCCTTTTCAGCAGCCTTATTGATTTCTTTGTTTGTCACAATGGCCTCCTAAAAGACGCGCTCAGCTTCGGTTGTTTTCGCGGATTTGGGAGTAACCTTTTGCGCTTCAGCAGGCTTGATCCCGGCCATTAACAATCCCAAATATTCTTTGCTGGCCTTGCTGGCTTCCACAATGTCCATGATCTGGCCGCGATACATCACGGCGATGCGGTCAGAGAGCGCAAGAATTTCATCCAGTTCAGATGAAACCAGAAGGATTGCCGTACCTTCATCGCGTTTTTCGATGATGCGGTTGTGGATGTATTCAATGGAACCGACATCCAGCCCGCGCGTGGGCTGCGAAGCGATTAATAATTCGATGGGGCGCGAGAACTCGCGTCCTATGATGACCTTTTGCTGGTTGCCGCCCGAAAGAGTCGACGCGTTCATTGAAACATTCGGCGTACGAACGTCAAACTGTTTTATTAGTTTTTCGCCATTGCTGACAATGACGCTTTGTTGCATGGAAATGCCCTTTGCAAATGGCGGTAGATAATAATTACAAAGGATAAAATTATCGTAAAGGGGAAAGGACAACTGTAATCCGTGTTTTTGACGATCTTCGGGAATGTGCGCCACGCCGCGTTCAATGATCGCGCGGGGCGTTGTATGCCGTACGGGTTGGCCCAGCAAGATCAACTCCCCCGATTCTGCGGGCAGAAGCCCGGTCAGCGCATAGACCAGTTCCGTTTGTCCATTGCCTTGCACGCCCGCCACGCCCAGGACTTCACCTTTGCGAACGTCAAATGAAACGCCATTGACCACCATGTTCTTGCGCTCATCGCGTACGTACAGGTCTTTTACTTCCAGCGCAGGGCCTTTCGGTTGTGCGAGTTTCTTGCGGACAACGAGATTGACTTCGCGTCCGACCATCATGCTGGCAAGTTTTTCAAGGGTGACTTCCTTCGGCGAAACGGTGCCCACTGTCCGCCCAACGCGCAGAACCGTAATGCGGTCTGCAACAGCCATCACTTCCTTGAGTTTATGCGTAATGAAGATGATGGACTTGCCTTTGTCAATCAAGGTTTGCAGGATCTTGAAAAGCCCTTCGACTTCCTGCGGAGTCAGCACGGCGGTTGGCTCATCCAGGATAAGAATATCGGCCTGACGATATAACACTTTGATGATCTCGACTCGTTGTTGAATACCCACCGGCAAATCTTTAATGTAAGCATTGGGGTCAACTTCCAGCCCATATTGTTCCGAGATTTCACGGATGTGCTTTGCAACTTTGTCTTTGTCGAGAAAGATGCCGTTGAGCGTCGGCTCCACGCCGAGCATGACGTTTTCAGTCACAGTCATGACCGGGATGAGCATGAAGTGCTGGTGTACCATGCCGATGCCATGTGCAATTGCATCGTTAGGGTCTTGAACGTCAACCTTTTTCCCCTGCACAAGAATTTCGCCCTTATCCGGTTTATACAAACCGTAAAGGATGTTCATCAGCGTGGTTTTGCCCGCGCCGTTTTCTCCAAGCAGGGCATGGATTTCTCCCTGCTCTAATGTGAGATTGACATCGTCGTTCGCTAAGACACCGGGGAAAGACTTGGTGATCCCGCGCAATTCCAGAACAGTCGTCATAGCACGCTCTCCTGCATTGTTGTTTGCGCCAAAAACAGAACGCTTGTAGTGATGGCTTTAATTATTTATCACGATTTTTCAATTATGGGTCAAAGCCGCCGCTACAAGCTTTCTCTTTATCTTAGAGACAGAAAAAGGCCGGGGAATTGCTCCCCCGGCCCTTGCGAGCAGGTTAACTATGGGGCGATCGTGATCTTGCCAGAGATGATGTCGGCCTTGACCTGATCGAGTTCAGCGGTCAGTTCAGCAGAAGCGCCATTCACAGTAGCAAGCCCCACGCCGCCATTGGCGAGCGTGCTGAGATAAACGCCGCCCTTGAAGGAACCATCTTGAGCAGCCTTGATGGCGTTGTATACAGCCACGTTGATGTTCTTCATGACGGAGGTCAAGATGACATCCTTATACTCAGCGGCGGAGACAGTCCAGTCGGTATCAACGCCAACAATCTTGCACTTGCCGGTCTCTTTGCAGACTGCGGCAGAACCGAGGCCGACCGGGCCAGCAACAGGCATGATGATGTCAGCGCCTTCCTGCATCAGGGATTCGGCGAACTTGCGGCCATCATCGGTGGAGTCGAAGTTGCCGGTGAACAGACCGTCGGCTTTGGCAGAGTCCCAGCCGAGGACCTGGACGCTGGCTTTCTTTTGGGTATTGTAATATTCAACGCCAGCCTGGAAGCCCTTCATGAAGATGGTGACGGGCGGGATATTAATGCCACCAAAGGTGCCGACCTTGCCGGTCTTGGTCGAAGCGGCCGCGGCGTAACCAGCCAGGAAAGCAGCCTGGTCAGTTTGGAATGTCAGACCCAGAACGTTGGGAATTTCAGTCGCAGAGCCGCAGTCCTTGCCTTCAACCGAGGTGCCAAAGCAGTCGGGGTAGGAATAGTCTACGATGGCGAACTTGGTTTCCGGGTTGGCCTTGGCGGCGGTGGCGGTGTCCACGCCGAGCAGGAAGCCGACGGTGACAATCAAGTTGGTCTTCTCATCCACGAATTGCTGAATGTTCTTGGCATAGTCAGACTGTTGCTTGGATTCGAGGTATTTGCCATCCACGCCGAGATCTGCCATAGCCTTTTGCATGCCTGCCCAGCCGCTTGCATTGAAGGATTTGTCGTCAACGCCGCCCAAGTCGGTCACTTCGCCGACCTTGAATTTCGGCGTTTCGGTGGGAGCGACAGTCGCGGGAGCCGCGGTTTCGGGAGCGGTTGTAGCGGGAACTTCAGTGGGGGCCGGGGTAGCAGGGCTGCCGCAAGCGGCCAAAATCATGGAGGCCAAAAGCGCAACGGCCAGTACGGTGTAAAGTTTCTTCATTTTCTTCTCCTGTCAGATTTATCGAAACGATATTGGGGTTGAGCGAAACTTAATCATGTATGTGCAAATGCACCTCCTGATTTAAGTGGTTCGTTCCCCGCCGCACAAGTATAAAGCCAACCTTGACGTAGTGCAAGGTTGTACAATCTAAGGACTTTTATAAGGCACACTTGTTTGTATAGACTTGTTTTTCAATCCCCGCGAAATCTTATTTAACTTTTCCTTTACCGACTCCGGGATTAGATAATCCCAATCGCGGAAGGGCGCCAACTCAACCTGACCAAAGAATTCGCCTGATGGAAATTCTCCCGATCGAGTCAACCGCATCAAGTCCAGGACTCCGGAGCGGATTCCGTTTAATGCGCTGGTTACAATCTTCGGGCGCACATTCGCTAAACGTGAATAGGCATCTGTTTCTGTTCCAATAACTGCCGCGCCTTGTTCCGCTGCGCTTTCCAGCGCGGCATCGCCAGTCGAACCGCCTGCCGCGAATACCACATCTGCGCCGCTGTTGACTAATTTGACGGCGGTCGCGCTTCCCCAATCCGGGTCGTTGAATAGATTCTCGCTCGCGCCGGTACGATAAACGACATCCATTTTGATGTCAGGATTTGCATATCGCGCGCCTGCTTGAAAGCCATCACAATATCGGCGCATTGGGTCGAGAAATTTTTCTTCGCAGACTGCCGCGACATGATTTGTTTTCGTGACCATGGCGGCCAGCGCGCCTGCCAGAAATCCGCTGCGCTCTTCGTGAAAGACCAGGCCGGTCAGGTTTGGATATTTTACGGCTTGCGGTTGTTCCACGCCAATGAACTTGATCAGAGGATATTGCTGCGCCGATGCAATGGTCTCATCTGCAATGGAAAAACCGACCGTAATGATCACATCGTAGCCCTGATCGCCGAGTACTGCGATATTCCTGGTGCGGTCACGCGAGTCGACCGTCTCTATGTAATCAATGCGATTGACCAGCCCCTCGGCTTTTGCATCTTGTAATCCGAGCCAGGCTTCCCGGTTAATGCCATCGTCAATTGTGCCGGAGGCTGTGACGAGGCCGGCGCAAAACACGTCTGCCCTGGCGCAATCCTGCGGGCGCGGGGCGCAGGCGGAAAACGCAAGGGCAGAGAGAAGGATCAGAAACGGAAGCCGGTTCAAGTTCAGAGAGATGCGCTGTTTTTCGTCAGGCAACTTGCGCTTCACCTTTGTGAACGCCAAGCATCAGGATCAGAGCGACGATGAGGAACAATGGACTGATCAGCATGATGGTGTTGTATCTGCCGCCGCTGATTTGAACGAGCAGACCGTTGAGATTTGGCCCAACGATGGCCGAGAGCGTAGAGAAAAGATAATAGAGACCTGTGAAAGTTCCGAGACGAGCCGCGCTGGTTAAGTCCACGACCATTGGCAGGGAGTTGATGTTGATCAATGCCCAGGCGATACCGGCGGGCATGAGCAGAAGGCTGATGACTCGGATGTTGCCGAGCACGGGAAGTTTGGTAACAAGCGTGGATAATGTGGCGGGCGGCAAAATGAATAAACCGAAGATCAGCGCGGCCATGCCAATGATGCCTGCCGAGATGGTGACGCGTCGCCCGATGCGGCTGCCGATGATTCCGGCGGGCAGGGCGAAGAGCACGAAAAACAATCCGAGATGACCGACCAGGCGGCCTGCATCTCCATCGGGGATGCCGATGTATCTGGTGGCGTACAATGTGAGGAAGGCTTCGATGCCGGTGTAGGCTAGAAACCAAAAGAAGATGGCAAATAGAATCCGCATGCCGCTTTTATCTTCGTCTTGCATCAACCCGCGCAGACTGCCGAACATATCCGGCTCCTTTTCACTGTCTGCATATTCTTTTGGTTCTTTGATGAAGATGAAGACCAGTAACGCGGCCGCGATCACCAGCGCGGATCCCATCCAAAATGGATAGGCGGCATTTTTTTCGTACAGGGCGCTGCCGACCAGGGACGCGATGATCGTGCCGAGGCCGCCCATCAAGTTGATCACGCCGTTGGCCTGTGATCGAAATCGAGATGGGGTGATGTCCGGCATCAGCGCCACAACCGGTGTGCGCCAGAAGGCCATGCTGAGCAGCAGCGTGCTTGTGCCGGCCACGAACAATGGCAGGACTGCCGCGAGCGGAATGATTCCAAATGCCAGCGCGCCGATGGGAGCGCCTATCAAAATGAACGGCATACGCCGACCAATCGGAGTCCGCAGACGATCAGACCATGCACCGACGGGCGGCTGGATGAAGAGCGCCGCGATGTTATCGAGTGTCATGAAGAATCCGATGAAGATGGGAGAGAGGCCGAATTTGTTGGCGAGGAAAAGCGGCACGAAGGCGTTGTAGACCGTCCAGATGACGCTGACGCCGAAGAAGCCAAAGCCGAGCAGGAAGATTTTGCCGTAGTTGAATTTCATGGTTCTCCCTTTGTTGAAAGCTGCAGGTTTAAGGTTGAAGGTCTGCTTGTGTAAACGTTCAATCTTCAACTTTCAACTCATAACCGTGTTCCTTTAGAAATTTCAGATCAGATTTACTCAACTTTGCTTTTTCTAAAATGTCGGGCCTTCGCTGTAAAGTCCTCAATAAAGATTGCTCGCGCCGCCACCTGGCGATTTTTGCATGATCGCCGGATAACAAAACCTCCGGCACGCTCTCGCCGCGGAATTCAGGCGGGCGCGTGTAATGCGGATATTCCAGCAAACCCGAAGCATGTGAATCGTCCGCCGCGCCATCCGGGTCGCCGAGTACGCCGGGCAATAAACGCGCCACGGCATCAATCACGATCAGCGCCGGGATTTCTCCGCCGGTCAGGACGTAATCGCCAATGGAGATTTCATCGGTGACGAGATGTAAACGGATGCGTTCATCCACGCCCTCGTAGCGGCCACAGATCAAGGCAATTTTTTCGCGCCCGGAAAGCTCCTGCGCGACGGTTTGGTTGAAAACGCGTCCCTGTGGAGTCAGCAAAATGACCGGGCGCCCGGCTTCGGGTCCAAGAATGGATTCGACTGCATCGAACACAGGCTCCGGTTTCATCACCATCCCGCCGCCGCCGCCGTAAGGTGTGTCATCCGTGGTGTGATGTTTGTCGCGGGCGTAATCGCGGATGTTGTGAACGCGCACATCCATAAGTCCGCGCTGGCTGGCGCGTTGCAAAATACTGCTTTGCAAATAAGGAGGAAATACCTCTGGCAGGAGCGTAAACACATCAAATTGCATAACTTGATTCTAGCAGGTGTCTGCAAATAAGTACAACCTTAAAAGGCCCGCTGGACTTTGGTTTGTTTCGGATGGTAAAATGATTGCATGTATTTGCGTGGCAGTAAATGGAGTATGAACCGCCGGCGTCAGCGCCCGAACTGGTTCCGAATTATTTTGCTGGTGTTGTTGATCGCGGCAGGCCTGTATCTCGACCGTTTTGTGATTCCATCCACACCTTCACCTTTTGAGCCGACGCCGACTCCGACGCGTGCGCCGGAGTCTTATATCACCGATGCTGAGGAGCTATTCAAACAGGGTAAACTTTTGCAATCCATTCAGGCCTACCAGCAGGCGATTGCGGCCAACCCCAGTGAACCGACCTACTACGTTGATCTGGCGCGCGTGCAGGTTTTTAATGGAGATTATAAAGATGCCCAAACCAGCGCGGAAAATGCCTTGTTGCTAAACCCGAATAATTCGATGGCGCATGCCCGGCGCGCCTGGGCGCTTGATTTCCAGGGCGACTATCTGGCGGCGGAAACTTCGATCAAGGAAGCCTTGCGGATCGATCCGAACAATGCGGTTGCCCATGCCTATTATGCTGAAATCCTGATTGACCAGGGCGCGGATACTGTACAAAAAGCAATTGATGAATCAAATGTTGCGAAGGCGCTTGCGCCGGATACGCTCGAAACGCATCGCGCACGCGGCTATATCCTCGAAAACACTGCCAACTACGAAGAGGCCGTTCGTGAATATCAGGCGGCCATTGCCATCAACGGCAATATCTCTGATTTGCACATGGCACTAGGACGAAACTATCGTACCCTCGGTATTTTTGATAAGGCCATTGAAGAGTTTACGCGCGCCAACGCTCTCAACCCAACCGATCCGGAGCCGGATTATTTGATCTCGCGTACTTATGTAACTGTCGGCGAATATGTCAAAGCCATGCAGTATGCAGAGACCGCTGTTAAAGATAGGTCTGCCGACGCCAAGTACATTGGTAACCTGGGCGTGATGTATTATAAAAATAACCTGTGGCCGGACGCCATTAAAGAACTCGATCTGGCGATTAACGGCGGTTTGACTGCAGATGGCCTAAAGGTTGAGCCGGCCCAACTTATTCCTAATTCTCCGCGCATTGCCGAATATTATTTTACGTATGCGTTGGTCCTGGCCAAGTCGAATCGTTGCGGTGAAGCTCTGCAAATTGCCCGGACAATTAATACCCGCATCCCTGCCGATGAGCTTTCCGTCAGTAATGCGAACGAAGCCGTTGGAATCTGCCAGCAGAACCTGGCCGCGCCTCCCACCTCGACGCAGCCTTCTGCAACTGCCACGCTTGCTGTGACCCCAACGCCATGAACATATCTCCTCGCCGTCCGATTTTTACGCGCCGGAGTGAATCCAGCGTGTATCGCATGTTCTTCTGGGCGATTCTGGCGCTTGGTGGAATTTGGCTGATTCTTCAAATGAGGCAGGGAGATATCAAGTCTCCATTTGAAGCCGCGCCTACACCCACGCGCACTGCCAATTCCTATGCGCTCGAAGGTGATGCGAATTTCAGCGCCGGAAAACTGGATGATGCCATTCTAGCTTATCAACAAGGCGTTAAGGTGGAACCAAACAATGCGGAATTGTGGGCCAAGCTGGCGCGCATTCAGACATATTCTTCTGCGCTTCTCACCACGGACGCCGAACAATCTGCCCGTTTAAAAGATGCTCTCGCATCCGCGCGTCAGGCTGTTGCCTTCGCGCCAGACGACAGCCTGGCCCATGCCATTCTGGCCTTTGCGCTTGATTGGAATGCAAACCCTGTTTTGGTTGATAATAATCAGGTTCAAGCTTATTTGACCGAGGCCCAGCAAGAAGCCGTCCGTTCTTTGCAGTTGGATAACACCAACACACTGGCGCTGGCCTTCTTTGCTGAAATACTGGTTGATCAACAACAATGGACTCAGGCCGAACAAAATATTACGCAGGCTCTTGCACAGGATCCGTCCTTGATGGATGTGCACCGGGTCTATGCTTATGTGCTCGAGGCGGGGGGTGAATATAATCAGGCCATCCAGGAATATGATAAAGCGGTAGCCATCGCGCCCAAGCTGACTTTTTTGTATCTGCGAGCGGGAGCCAATTATCGTCGTTTGGCCTTTGACAGCCCTAACCCAGAGACTCAAACTCAATTGTTCGAAAAATCCCTGGAATATTTTGCGCAAGCCGCAAAAATCAACCAGCAACTGGCGGTTAAGGATCCAACGCCTTATCTTTCCATCGCTAAGACTTATTCGCAGACGGGCGATTACTTTGCCGCGGCGCGCAATGCCCAAAAGGCGTTGGAATTTCAACCCGGCAACGCAGACATATATGGACAGCTTGGCGTTATTTTCTTCAAATCCCGCAACTACGAAGGCTCTATTCCGATCTTGAAATGCGCCATCCGCGGCTGTACTCCGCAGGAAAGCTGCCAGGCTCGTTACGAGAGGGATTGCAAGCCGGAGAACGGAGAAATAAGCGCGCAGGTGAATGTATTACCGCTTTCCTTGAGCAGTATAGATTACTATCAGGTTTATTTTTCGGTGCTGGCCGCGTTGGGGCCGCGTGACCCAACATATTGTCCCGAGGCGCTCAACATCATAAATGAAATCCAAACGCAAGGCGCCGATATTTTGGCGAAACGTCCGGATATTGCTGAAAATATCGCGGTGGCCCAGCAGGAATGTTCAACGACAACTGAAAGTCCGCCTGCTACGGGCACGCCGCTCCCTGTCACACCTGGAACCGGAGTTCCAACATCCACGCTCGATATAAATTTGTTTGGTACGACTGTACCGTATGCAACACCTTAATTGCTCTGCATCAGAACTTTGTTAGAGTTCTACCGTCTCTCTTGACGGACGCATGTGAATTCGGTATCATACAATTAGCACTCAGGATAAGAGAGTGCTAATTTCGTGCTTATCCAAAAATATTACTTTTTCAGGAGGTCAAATTATGGCAAGCAAGCTTAAGCTAAAACCTTTGGGCGGACGCGTGATCGTTGAGCCGATCGAACAGGAAGAGATGACCGCTGGCGGAATCATCCTGCCCGAAACTGCCAAAGAGAAACCGCAGGAAGGTAAAATCCTGGCGGCGGGGCCCGGCGATCGCGATGATAAAGGCGAACGCGTTCCCATGGATCTGAAAGTTGGCGATAAAGTGCTATTCGCTAAGTATTCCGGCACCGAGATCAAGATGGATGGCAAGAAATTGCTCATCATGCGCGAGAGCGACATTTTGGCCGTAGTCGAAGGCTAAGGAGATATTAAACCATGTCAGCAAAACAACTTGTATTTTCTGAAGAAGCGCGCCGTAAGCTGAAGAACGGCATGAATGTCGTCGCCAACGCGGTTGGCGCAACCCTTGGCCCGAAAGGCCGTAACGTGTCCGTGGACCGCAAGTTTGGCTCCCCGACTATTACGCATGACGGCGTTTCTGTTGCCAAAGAAATCGAACTCGAAGATCCTTTCGAGAATATGGGCGCCCAGCTTCTTAAGGAAGCCGCGACCAAGACCAACGATATTGCCGGCGACGGCACCACGACTTCAACTGTGTTGGCACACGCCATCGTTAACGAAGGCCTCAAGGCGCTGGAAGCCGGTTACAACCCGATGCTCGTCAAGCACGGCATTCAACAGGCTACCGAAACCGTTGTCGAAGAACTGCGTAAGATGGCCGTCAAGATTGACACGCGCGAAGAGATTTCTTCCGTCGCAACCAACTCAGCCGCGGATGCTCATGTCGGCGAATTGATCGCGGATGTGATGGATAAAGTCGGTAAAGATGGCGTCATTACGGTTGAAGAGTCAAAGTCAATGGCTGATGAGACCGAATTCGTCGAAGGCATGCAGTTCGACCGTGGCTATCTCTCGGCCTACTTCATTACCAGTGCCGACAAAATGGAAGCCGTCATTGCGGATGCTTACGTCCTGATCAATGAAAAGAAGATTTCCGCCGCGCAGGATATCGTCCCCTTGTTGGAAAAACTCGTCCAGCTTGGAAAGCGCGAACTCGTCATCATCGCCGAAGATATTGACGGTGAAGCCCTCGCCACGCTCGTCCTGAATAAATTGCGCGGCATGCTTAACGTGTTGGCCGTCAAGGCGCCTGGCTTCGGCGACCGCCGCAAAGCTATGTTGCAGGATATCGCCACCCTGACCGGCGGTACTGTTATCTCCGAAGAAACCGGCCGCAAGCTCGAAACCGCCACGATTGCCGATCTTGGCCGCGCTGAGAAGGTTGTCTCCGACAAGGAGAACACCACCATCATCAACGGCAAGGGCAAGAAGAGCGAGATCGAAGGCCGCATCAAGGAAATTCGCACGGAGATCGAAAAGAGCACCAGCGATTACGACAAGGAAAAACTTCAGGAACGCCTTGCCAAGTTGAGCGGCGGCGTTGCCATCATCCGCGTCGGCGCGGCGACCGAGACCGAGATGAAGGAAAAGAAACATCGTGTCGAAGACGCGCTTTCCGCGGCCCGCGCGGCTGTCGAGGAAGGCATCGTTCCCGGTGGCGAAATTTCCCTCATCAATGCTTCCAACAAGCTCGAAAAAATGGTCAAGACCACTGAAGACGAAGAAATTCGCGTTGGCATCAATATCGTCAGGAAAGCGCTCGAAGCCCCCATTCGCAAACTCGCTTCCAACGCCGGCCAGGATGGCTCCGTCATCATTGACACCGTCCGCCGCAAGGCTGTGGAATTGAAGAATAAGAACATCGGCTTCAACGTTCTGACCAATGAGTACACCGACATGATCGAAGCCGGCATTATTGACCCGGTCAAAGTTGTGCGCGGCGCGCTCGAGAATGCGGCCTCCATCGCGGCCATGATCCTGACCACGGATGTGCTTATCACCGACCTCCCTGAAAAGGACAAGCCCGCTCCTCAGATGCCGCCCGGTGGCATGGATTACTAAACCGAATAACCCATGTAGGGGCGCAGCACGCTGCGCCCCTATGATTTTTAATTGGTATAATCTGGACGATGTTTTTTCACCGCCCCCGCGCAATTCTGATTCAACTGACTTTGCTCCTGGCCTTGGGCCTTTCTGCCTGCGCTTCTTTTGGGACCAAAGCTACGCCGACGCCTCTCGGGCCGACTGCTACGCCTGTGCCTCCAACCGCCACCCCTGAACCGATGGCTCTGACCGTCAACGGGGAGGGTGTCAGTGTGGCGGAATTTCAGGCCGAACTGGCGCGATATAAATCCGCGCAGACCGCGCTTGGAAAAACTGTCAGTGACGCGGATGCAAGTAAAACTGTAATTGAAGATTTGATCGCGCAGGTTTTGCTGGCGCAAGGCGCAAAGGCCGCGGGCTTCGATTTATCGGAATCCGCTTTACAATCCCGCGAGGACGCGCTGGCAAATCAACTGGGCGGCGCAGACAAATTATCCGCGTGGGAGTCTGATCGCGGCTATACCGATGCATCCTTCCGCACAGCATTGAAGCGCTCTGCAGAAGCAGCCTGGATGCGAGACAAAATTGTGGGCGCAGTTTCGACTGCCGCAGACCAGGTGCATGCCCAACAGATTTTGATCTTCAATGCTGATGACGCCCAAACTGTGTTTGCTCAATTGAAAGGCGGCGCTGATTTCAATGAGCTGGCTTTAAAATATGACCCAAACACGCGCGGCGATTTGGGCTGGTTCCCAAAAGGTTTCCTGCTGGACTCGAAGATCGAGACTGCCGCGTTCAGTTTGCAGGCAGGTCAGTTTAGCGAGGTAATCCAGACCGATACAGGGTTTCATATTATCAAAGTGCTGGAGCGCGACTCGCAGCATCAGCTTTCGCCGGACGCGTTTTTGTCTCAACAGAAACGGGCGTTGAGAGATTGGGTGGCGCAACAGCGCGCGCAGGCGGCGGTTGTATTGGCCCCTTGATTTTGGAGTGATTCATGGATAATTTTGATTTCAAAGACGAACAACCGGTTAAGCGGCCAGGCTCACAATTCAGTTTGTGGGATATGTTGTCCATTCTGGTGTTGATTATCACGTTGTTCATTGGCGGTTATTTTGCGTTGATTTTCATCAATCCGAACACGCCTTTGAATCCGCTTCCTCCGGCGTCTGTGTTTGGCCCTCCAACTGCGACGATTGGGCCGATCCAGCTTCAGCCAACATGGACCGCGACCACCTTTAGCACAACGCCCACTGGCACACTCGCTCCGTTGATTACCATCGCGCCATCCAATACTCCGGTTTTGCTCGTGCCTCCGACCAGGACGCCCCAGCCTACGAATACACCCAAGGCTCCGTTTAGTTCATCTTTGAATACCATTGAAAGCGTGATCATTCCACATTTGATAGATCAGGGTTGTAACTGGCAGGGAGTTGGAGGAACGGTAGACGATGCAAATAACAGCCCAATTGTTGGCATGGTCGTTCGCATTGTCGGGACATTGGGAGGCAAGATAATCAATGTGACCACTGTTAGCGGTGTAAGCCCGGATTATGGAAAATCGGGTTTTGAGTTTGTGCTTGGCACTGCCCCGGTTGCTTCCTCGAAAACGTTGTACGTTCAACTGCTCGACCAGGCCGGTTTGCCGCTGGCTGATAATGTATACATCACAACTTATAACGATTGCAAGAAAAATCTGACCCTGATCCGTTTCAAAAAGAATCGTTGAAATAAAAAAAGCTGTCATCGTGAAGATGACAGCTTTTTTTATTTCTGAAAAAAAACTAAACCATCAGATTCCATTTTTCGTATTTCGGATTCTTTGCGCGCACCGCATCGTCGAACATTTGGCGGAGCTTCATTGTGACAGGTCCCATCGTGCCGATGCCGACAGGCCTATGATCAATTTTTGTGACGGCCACCACTTGCGCGGCAGTGCCCGTCATAAAAAACTCCTCGCAGATAAAAGCCTCGGTGCGGTCAATCGAACGCTCCACCACTTCAAGCCCCAGCTCGTTGCGGGCCAGTTCAATGATCGAGCGGCGCGTGATTCCTTCGAGAATATTGTCTGTTACGGGCGGGGTCACCAGCTTGTCATCGCGCACCATAAAAATATTCATGGCCGAGCCTTCAGAGAGATGACCGTTCTGGTCCAGGACTAATGCTTCATCGAACCCGGCGCGGTTGGCGTCGGTTTTTATCAGGGCCGAGTTGGCATACGCGCCCGAAACTTTTCCGCGCGCGGGAATCATGTTGTCGTCAATGCGCCGCCATGACGAAATTGTCACATGCGCGTTTGTATCGTTCTTGACGTATTTTTCAAATGGGATGACGAAGATGCAGAACTCATCCTTCAGGTCGTGCAGGCGCACGCCGATACCGAGGTCCGCTTTATAAAACGACGGGCGGAAATAAATATCCTGCTGCCAGTGATCGGTACGCAGCACATCGAGCATTATTTGGACCAAACTTTCTTCGTCGTAACTTGTTTGCATTGCCATCATACGCGCCGAGTGAAGCAAACGCCTGTAATGGTCGTGAGGACGAAAAACGAAGAGACGTTTCTTCTCTTCGTTCCAGTAAGCCCTCATGCCGCCGAATACGGCTGTACCATAAAGAAAGCCATGCGTGGCAATGCTGATTTTTGCGTCCGCAAGCGGAACGATTTTTCCCTCAAAGAATGCGTGCTTCGAGAGATCCACAAGACACCTCCAGTGTAAGGAAATGGGACCAGCTCTTACGCACGAATTATAACCGATACATTTTGCCCTTCTTATTTTGTGCGCGATTGAATTGAAAATGTTTCATCCCCGCCAAGCGAAGAAATCAAAGGCATTGCGTCCAATGCCATCACTTTGCTGTTGGCAAAGAATCCAAAATCGAAGTTGGTCGCATCGCCTGCTTTTTTACCGGGGACAGGCATCAGGCGCGCGGTCAGTGGTTTGTCGAGACGCAGCGCAAGCGCGCAAAGATCGAGCAGAAGCGGGATGATTTGTCCGGCGGTCGTATCGCCGGGCAGAGGCACAGTGTCCAAGCCGGTGCCGCAGACGGTTGAATAAAGCAAAAGGTCTTTGATGGTCAGTGCGCCTTCGGCGGCGCGCCGGGCAAGGACGGAATCTTCAAGCACGGGTTGCAAAAATCCGCTGAAGCCGGTGTGCGGGAAATCGGCGCGATCAACCGCTTCGGTCAGGATGGCGGCGGCGGCCAGTGATCCGTGCAGGCCGATTTTCGGGATGCCCATTTTTTCAACCGCGTTGCCGAGCGAATGTGCATCGTCGGGGAAAGGCGCCAGGGAGAAGTCAATGCCGAAAAAAGTTGGGAGTCGCGAGTTGACAGTTGGTAGTTGAGTAGCAGTTGCCGAGATGACTTGTCCATGTTTGGTGATGGATTCGATCAAGGCTCTTCGTCCACCGTCTACGGTCTTTTGTCCATCAAAAGCGCTGACCGCTAAATCCGCGGCTTCGGTTGCAATCGCGAATGATGGATTGTTGCTATCATGATACGCGGCTGGGAAGAACGGCGCGCCCGCCTTGACATTTGCCAGCGCGGCGAAACGCAAATTGGCGAAGCCGTTCGGGTCGAGCGGCGCGGACTTGACGATCACTTCGGCGCAGGCGCGGATCGCATCAAGGTGGATCTTTTCATCTGCCATGATCCCGCCAAAGAAAATATTTTGACTCGCGGCAATCGCTTCGGGAATGACCTGATAACTGCGCGGCGATTCTGGCACTGCAGGCCCAAGCGACGCGTATTCGATTCCGTTTTGTTCGATGAGTTGAGTAAATTGCTGTGCCAATTTTGGCAGGTCATTGATTTGTTTTTCGCCCAGCAGTTTTGGAAATGGAACCGTCGCCAGCCGCGTGGTTTGGACTTCGTAGCCCGCGGCCTCGTAAGCGGACTTGGCCTTGGCCAAAAACTCTCCGGCTTGACGTAAAACTTTTTCGTCGAGCGGATAGCTAGGATTGCAGAAATAGGTGATCGAGCGGATTTTCATAGACTGCTCACTGATTACTGGTTACTGTTCTCTGCCTCATCACTTCAAACATCAACACGGACCCGGCCACTGCCGCGTTCAGCGATTCGGTTTTTCCAGCCATTGGGATTTTGACAAAAACATTTGCCAGTTTTCTGGCGTCCTCGCTCGCGCCCTCGGCCTCGCCGCCAACAATTAACGCCAGCGGTGACTTGAAATCCGTTTCCCAGCAGGATTGACCGTCCATGTCGGCCAGATAAATTTTCAAATCTTTTGTGCGCCGGCGAATTTCGTCCCACGCCATCGAATGAATTGGCAATCGAAAATGTGCGCCCATCCCGGCGCGCACGACCTTCGGCGCGAAGGCATCCGTGGTTTCAGGCGGAATCAAAACGGCTTGCACACCGGCCGCGTCCGCGCTGCGCAGAAGCGCGCCGAGATTTCCGGGGTCGCGGATGGAATCGGTGATCAGAATGAAGTTGGGTGAATTGGGAATTGGTAAATTGGTAAATTCAAGAACAGCGATGATCCCTTGCGAAGTTTCGGTTTCAGTGAGTGATTGCAATAAACTGCTTTCTACTTTCTCCGCCTCCACATTTTTTTCTGCCAACTTTTTTATCAAATCTTTTCCCCGTTCGCTCGATTCGTCGCTGTACAAAATAAATCGAAACGGCCAATTCGCGGCAGACGCATCCTCCACGAGACGCACGCCCTCAGCCAAAAATGCGCCTGCGTCCCGCCGTTCTTTTGGGCGGCCTGTCAGTGTGCGAACCAGTTTGATTTTGGAATTTTGTGAAGATGAGATCATCAATGCCTGATCAATTTCAAGAATTCGATTTGTCGGCCCAGTAAGACATAAAAGCCCGAATGGTTGATTCGTCGAATAAAACCAGCCTGACCAATTTGATTCCAGTTTCGTGATGAGCAAAATAATTTTTGATGGTTGAAAAAATGATTCCCGCCGCGCGGTCTTTTGGAAAGCCAAAAATTCCTGTGGAAATCGCTGGCAGGGAAATGGATAAAAGATGCAGCGCGTCCGCAACTTCCAACGACCCGTGAACTGCCGCCGACAATTTTTCATCCTCATTACCGTCGCCCCAGACCGGGCCGACCGCGTGGATCACGTATTTCGCAGGCAGTAGCCCGCCCGAAGTCCAGGCCGGATGCGAGTGGGTGACGGGCCCGTGCTTGCGAATCCATGCATCCGATTCTTGTTGGATGATTTCGCCTCCGCGTTGCGTGATTGCCCAAGCCACGCCGCCTCCATGTTGCAAATGCTCGTTGGCCGCATTGACGATGGCATCGGTCGTTTCAGTTGTAAGATCGCCTTGGACGATTTGAAGAGTTTGTCCGGTTGGGAGAGTTCGATCTGCCAAAACTTTGTTCATGTAAATATTTTACCCCGTTAAAAGAGTAGAGCGAGAAATGATCTCGCTCTACATTTTCTACCTGGTTTTTGCAACCACCGCCGCGAATGCTTTCGGGTCGCGGATGGCGAGATCGGAAAGCATCTTGCGGTTGAGGACGATGTTCGCTTTCTTCATCGCCGATACCAGACGGCTGTAGGTGGTGCCGTTCAGGCGGGCCGCCGCGTTGATGCGGGCGATCCACAACTTGCGCAGGTCGCGCTTGCGAACTCGGCGGTCGCGCGTGGCGTACCACAGGCTTTTGAGCATGGCCTCGTTGGCGCGCTTGAAAAGCAAATGCTTCGCGCC
Source organism: Chloroflexota bacterium (assembly GCA_016195815.1). Lineage (GTDB taxonomy): Bacteria > Chloroflexota > Anaerolineae > Anaerolineales > Villigracilaceae > Fen-1038. The sequence goes on along the minus strand of JACPYX010000001.1, from coordinate 10,148 downwards.
GCGCTGGCCTTTGGTGATCTTTAAAATTTTCTTGTGACGACGGTGGCCGAATGGGCCGCCTTTAATTCTGGTCATTTGTTCTCTCCTGCAAACTCATGGGCGTCGGCGGCTGCGTCAGCGCGCCAGTTGCGTACACCCAAAAGCCGCAAATAAAATTTGAATAGATTCTTTGGCAGGGACGACCCTGCTACTTTTCCATGTTCGGCGCCAGGCGCTTCACTCGTTTGATGATGCTACTACCATGAACGGTTTGCATCTCAGAGAGCTGGGCCTTCGTGCGCTTTGACGTTCGGCGGCGCAGATGGCTTTTGCCACCTTTGGTGCGCATGAGCTTGCCCGAGCCGGTTAAGCGAAAACGTTTGGATGTCGCTTTGTGGGTCTTGAGCTTGATCTTTTTCCCAGGTTTGGGAGCTTTACGAGTCACAGCAACGTACTCCTTTCAGACAAAATTAACTGCGGGCTTTGATTTGCAAAGCATCCCGTAGATATTAACACGTGGAACCTACTCTTTCGCCTCTATCCTGATCCTTCGACCGGCTCAGGACGACGCTTCGGCCGGCGCGTCGGCTTTTTCCTTTTTCTTGGCTGGAACTTTTCCCGGCGCAAGGACTACCAGCATCGTACGGCCTTCCATCTGCGGCGGAATTTCGATCGTAGCCACATCTGCCAGCGAAGTTGCGATCTCTTTCAGATCTTCCAAAGCGATCTCAGGATAATCCATCTCGCGGCCGCGGAACTTGACCGTCACACGGACTTTGTGTCCCTGCAAAAGCCAGCGGCGGGCGTCGTCCACTTTGAAGCCGCGATGGGCTTCGTTGGTCTTGGGCCGCAGGCGGATTTCCTTGATCTCGATCTTGGTCTGCGCCTTTTTGGCTTCGCGTTCTTTCTTGGCGCGTTCATAAATGAATTTGCCGAAGTCCATCACGCGGCAGACGGGCGGTGTGGTGTTCCCAGAAACCTCCACCAAATCCAGTTCGGCGTCGCGGGCGATCTGCAAAGCCTGCTTGATCGAAACCACGCCGATGTTTTCGCCGTTCGGCCCGATCAGTCGGACTTCGGGAACCCGAATGGTCTCATTGACTCGAAATTCGTTAGCGCTGATATGCTTCTCCTTGTACAAATACAAACCCAGCCTTGGGCTGGTTTTTAGCGGGCGAATAATACCATGAGCGCAGGTGAATCGTCAATAAAACTACCCAACCTTTTCGGGTATGATCGGATAAATATAATGGAGGACGATCCTCTACGAGGATGATGTGGACGAACAACAAGCCATTCAACGACTTAAAGCCAAAGATATCAGCGGACTGGAATTCCTCGTATCGCGCTTTCAGGTGAAAGCGGTTCGCGCTGCCTATCTGATCACGCGGGATCTTGCTCTGGCTGAGGATGCTGTGCAGGATTCCTTCCTTCAGGCATATCGCTCGATAAATGGATTCGACGCGGCGCGTCCGTTCGAGCCGTGGTTCATGCGCAGCGTGGTCAATGCTTCGGTGAAGGTGATGCAAAAGTCGGCGCGGCAGGTTGAAGTTGGGGATGATGCGGAGGAACTATTTTCGCAATTGGCCGAGCGGGTTGAGTCGGTTGAGTCGCAGGTGGAGTCGATCGAAGTCCAGAATCAAATCTGGGATGCCATGCAAAAGTTATCGCCGCGTCAGAGGGCGGTCATCGTCCAAAGATATTTTTTGGAGATGACCGAGAAGGAAATGGCCGAACAATCGGGCACGGCGGCTGGCACGATCAAATGGCTGTTGAACGCGGCGCGTGAACGATTGCGCGGCCTGCTCGGTGATGCGCACCGAAGGAGCGATGAATGAAAGACAATCGCATGAAAGACGCGTTTGAAAATATCGCTCGCCGCGGCATCCCTGAAAATATCAACCTGTGGCCGAAGATTGAGGCCCGACTGAATGAAAGGAAATCCATCATGCAAACCCTGCGCGCAAGACCTGTGCTGACGATTGTAATTATCGTGCTTGCCCTCTCGCTTCTCACAGGTGTGGCTTATGCCATTGGCAGACTGACGGGATTTATCCCCGGCATCGGATTTGTTGAGACTTCGGCTTTGCGTGTGCTGGCTGAACCTGTGGCAGTGAGCCGCGATGGAATCACTGTGAGCATTGAGCAGGTGGTTGTGGACTCCGAACGGACGGTCATTGTGTACAAGACCGAAGGATTGATGATTGAGGCTGCGAATTCAAAAGGCGAGGGCGGCGGACCTTTTGGCTCGGAACATTTTCTGCGCCTGCCCGATGGAACTGTCTTGAAGGAAGAACCAGATGCGGGTTATAGCGGTACACCTGAACCATTGATCAATCAAGTGCAAACGGAGGGTGGATGGCCCAACTATGTCTGGAGGCTGGTGTATCCATCCGTGCCGTTGGATGTAAATGAGTTGACGCTGGTGATCCCCGTTTTGCAAAATATGCCTCTCGGCGCCGCGCCTGAGAACTGGGAGGTCACCTTCCGCCTCAAGCCCGCGCCGCCGGATATGACCTTCGCTCCCATCACGGTTTTGCCGACGGTGAACGCATCCATTACGGAGACGGGAGAGGCGGCTCCGCCCGCCCTGTCCAATGTTGCGGCGTTTAATGGATTCACGTTCCAATTGGACAACGTCGTTGAACTTGCAGACGGTTTTGTGTTTACGGGAAATCTATCCTGGGACGATTCAGCTTTTCCCACTGGCAAAGGCATAATCGCGGAGGCGGTCATCCCCACAATGACGGATGCCAGCGGTCAGCAAATCCCTGTCGAAGAAGTTCGACTCGATGCGCCGTACAGCGAATACAAGACATCGTGGTCGTACCGCACAAATCGCAAGAGTTTCTCTGGTCCATTGACGCTGAGTGTTTCTTCCATCAAGACGAATATAGCCGCGCCGCCTGCTGACTTTGAGATTGATTTTGGTTCCAACCCACAAGTTGGACAAACGGCGCAGGTCAACCGCGATTTTGTGGTGGAGGGACGCACGATTCGGCTACGGTCTGTGAGTCTGGTGCCCGTTCCCGATTCGTGCCAGGGAATCGTAGTCGATTTCAACTTTTCCGCTGATGCCCCCGGCATTTCTGCAAATGTGAGTGATGTCGTTCCTTCCGAGCCGATGGTATGCGCTGGCGGAGGCGGCGGGGGTGGTGGTGGACCTGTGGATCCAACCGTGTTCACCACCGGAGTGACATATAAGGACATGCCCACCGGGATACGCCGCTTTTCCATCGAATTCTGGTTGCCGTATGAAATCAGCGGACCTTGGCAGGTGCAGTGGAATCCGCCGCTGAGTTCCGAGCCGACGCCGACACCCGAGCCTGGGGCGTGTCTCACGCTTGAGAAGTGGAATCAACTGGCGGGTCGAAATGATGCGCTTCCCGCCGGAGTGGGCGGCAGAATCGTCACAACGATCAACGAGGGCGGACTCCTGCCTGCGATCTACGTCAGCGGTCCCGACGGCGCCAATTTGCAAAAGATCGGCACCGGCGCGTGGCCCTCGCTTTCCAACAATGGCATGCAACTGGTGTACAGCGCTGCGGACGGCTTGCGCGTTGTTGATCTATCCAGCGGGAAAAGCTCCGCGTTTGGTGTGGACGGTTATCGAATCCTCTGGTCGCCGGATGATACCCGCATGATGTATACGACCACCTTTGGTTTGTATGTGATCAATGCGGATGGTTCGGGATTACGGCAAATTAACACCGGCCCCGCACAGGTGATCTCGCCGACGGGCTGGGTTGATGACCAGACCATCGTCTACGCGGTGATGGGCGGGGATGGATTTACATTTACATCGTACAACTTGCAAAGCGGCGAGACAAAATCCTTGTTCACGATTCAAAACAAGGCGGGCTATGGTGCAATCTCACCGGACGGAAAATGGATCGTGTTCGCAGATCGCGTGGTTGGCGAAGCAAATTGGGGAATCTTCATCTCGCGGCTGGATGGTTCGGAACGCAAGATGGTTGTGGAACCGCAGGTCTCAACCGCCTTTGCTTCGGTTTGGGGACCGGATGGGCAATGGTTGATCGTCAATACGCGGGATATGAACGATAAGAATATACCGGTGTTGGTCAATCCATTCACCTGCGAGGCGTTTTCTCTGAATCAGGTGAATGGCACGGCGGAGGGGTGGAGCCGATAACTGTTTCTGTAAAAAATTGGCGGAGAGCCTTCCAGCCCTCCGCCAATTCTCTACTTCTTCAATCTCCAATCTCCAGTCTCTGCTCCCTCACAACTCTTTCGCCCTTCTCTCAATTCGATCCTTCATCCGTGCAATAAACTCGGCTAGCGAAATATTATTCTGCTGGCTGCCGTCGCGCACGCGCAGCGAGACCTGTCCCGCGTTCATCTCGTTCTCACCGACCACGAGCATATACGGCACTTTCATCAACTGTGCCGAGCGGATTTTGGCGTTCATGCGCTGGGCGCTGATGTCCGCGCTGGCGCGGATACCCTGCTCGCGCAACTGCCGGACAATGCCCTGAGCGTATTCGTTCTGCCCGTCCGTGATGGGGATGACGCGCACCTGTTCAGGCGAAAGCCAGACCGGGAAGTTGCCTGCGTAGTGTTCAAGCAGGAAACCTACCATGCGCTCGTGCGTCGAGAGCGGTGCACGGTGAATGCACAGCGGAATTTCATCCGCGCCTTCCTTGTTCGTGAACTTCAAGTCAAAGCGTTCAGGCACGGCAAAGTCCACTTGATTCGTGGCAAGCGAGAACTCACGTCCGATTGCGGACCAGATCTGCACATCGATCTTGGGACCATAGAAGGCAGCTTCATCCGCGACCTCCATATATGGAACGCCGCCGTTGTCCATGGCGCGGCGGACCATGTCTTCCGTCTTGAGCCACAGGCGCTGATTATCCACATACTTTTTGCCGAGACCTGATTTGGCGTGCAACGACAAACGCATCACATATTTATCAATTCCAAACAACTCGAAATATTTGTGATACAGGGCAATCACGCCCATGAATTCCTGTTCGAATTGATCTTCACCACAATAGATGTGAGCATCGTTCATCTGCATCGAGCGGACGCGCATCAAGCCGAAGAGTTCGCCCGATTTTTCATAACGGTAGCAGGTCCCATATTCCGCGAGACGAATCGGCAGGTCGCGATAGGAACGGCCCTTCGATGCAAAAATTTTGTGGTGCATCGGACAGTTCATCGGCTTGACGTAATACTTCACGCCTTCGAGTTCCATCGGCGGGTACATGCTCTCGGCGTAATACGGCAGATGGCCTGAACGAATGAACAAATCTTCCTTCGTCAGGTTAGGCGTGCGGACGCGCAGATAGCCGGCCTTTTCTTCCATTTCTTTGGCGAGTTTCTCTAACTCTTCGATCATCACGCCGCCATTCGGGAGCCAGAGCGGGAGGCCGGGCCCGACTTCATCATCGAAGATAAAAATTTCAAGTTCCCTGCCCAATTTGCGATGATCGCGCTTCTTGGCTTCTTCCAATTGCAAAAGATAATCTTTGAGTTGTTGCGCGTTTTCCCAGGCCGTGCCGTAAATGCGCTGGAGCATTTTGTTATGTTCGTCGCCGCGCCAATACGCGCCCGCAATAGACATTAACTTGAACGCATCCTGCTTGATCTCTTTTGTGTTCGCCACGTGCGGACCGCGGCACAAATCCACGAACGTATCGTGCTGATAGATCGAGATCTCAGGCTTTTCCTTGAGTGGATTCCCGTACTCGTCGAATCCGCCTTTTTCAAGTCCTTCGATCAACTCCAACTTGTAGGGCTGGTTCGCAAAAACCTTCTTCGCCTCATCCGCCGAGATGACCGTTTTCTTGAACTCGTGCTTGCCCTGCACGATCTGCCGCATCCGTTTTTCGATGGTTTCTAGGTCTTCGGGTGTGAGATTGCGCGGCAGATCGAAATCATAATAGAAACCGTTTTCGACGGGCGGGCCGATTGTGACTTTGCCATCCGGGAATATCTCCAACACGGCCTGCGCCATGATATGCGCGGCCGAGTGACGGATCTTATAAAGTTGTGACTCTTCGTATTTTTCCTGAACTTGTTGCGACATTTTCGCTTCCTTTCTGAACTTTGAATTGCAACCGCCTCGATGGATTTCCGCAACCCGGAGAGGCGGTTACCAACCTCCGAGTCGCCGTGTAGTGAAGGTGGTGCTGTCTTCGGTCATGGCGGCCTCCGTAGAAATAAAAAACTCTCGCCCAAGACGGGGCGAGAGTTTTGCTCACGCGGTTCCACCCGATTTACCTTGTCGTTTCGATATGTGCTTTGCACTACTCAACCATCAAGGTATCTCTTGGACTGATAACGGAGTCTTCCGTTCTGCATACTAACTGATCACTGATCATTTTTCTGCTTCACGCTCGCGGGTGGTTTTCGGTGATTGTTCCTGAAAGAGACTCTCAACATTTGTCTCTTTTCTCTGTCAGAAAAAAGTTTCACCTACTCGTCCCGGTCATTGCGTTTTAACTAATTACTGACCACTGCTTATCGGTCACTGAAAAGTGGGCGGAATAGGGCTCGAACCTACGACCTCTGCTATGTCAAAGCAGTGCTCTAACCAACTGAGCTATCCGCCCGAGAAACCACATTATAACTAGGGGCTGTGGATTTGGCAATGGAGGTGATTATTTCAAACTCGGTAAACTCGCTCTCGGATTGCTACTGGACGATAGGCAACATCAGTATTTAATAAGAATAATGCGCATCTTTGAAGATGCGCATCATTCTTATAGATGTCTTATCAATGCGTGATTTATATTAATTATCGGAAACACAACGGAAACCGATGCGGGGCGAGAAATCGCCAAAGTATTCAGTTGAACCGGGATCGGCTTGCAGGTTTGAACCCACTACTTGAGCACGGTTGGATGTGCGGATATCTCTTGCGGCATCAGCATAAGTTCCGCCGCGTACTACCCGGCCAAAATATTGCGAGCGGGCAAGTGGGCCAGTTGGATTCGTGGCGGGGCCGTTAGCGTAATAATTACCATCGTAGTAATCGTTCGTCCATTCGGCAACGTTGCCAGCCATATCTAAAGCGCCAAAAGGACTGGCTCCGGCAGGATAAGATCCAACGCGAGCTGTATCACCAAGCATGTAGTTGAAATTTGCGAGAGTGGCATCAGGACGTTGATCGCCCCACGGATAGGTGTTGATAGTGTCGCCACGTGCTGCGCGTTCCCATTCGGCTTCGGAGGGGAGGCGGCGTCCGGCCCATTTGCAATAAGCGCTGGCGTCGCCCGATGTCACATAAACCACTGGATAGTCGTTGAAATCGGGGTTGTTAAAATATGAATCGCGGGTTTCAGATTTGAGTTGTTGGGGCGGTGGACAAACGCCTGCCTTCACACATTGCACGTACATGCCATTTGTGACTTCAAATTTATCTAGCCAAAAAGAACGCACCGTAACTTGATGAACGGGCTTTTCGTCGGTTTCAGCATTACTATCGATGCCGCCCATTTGGAAGGTGCCTGCCGGAACAAAGACAGCAGTCATCCCGTCAACGGTGGTGCGTTCACTTCCACCAGCCTGATTGTTGCCTGATGGCTGAGCTGTTGGATTCAATGCCGCTGGAGGGTTGGTAGGAAAGGCGGTGGCTACAGCAAGAGGAGTGGGCTGTGCCTGACCGCCACCCAGTTGGCAGGCAGTGCTAACGAGAACCAATACCACCAGGATGGGGAATAGTTTTTTCATTTGAAGTCTCCTTTTTTTTCTTTGAATTCTGGCCTCAGTATACGAAGATAGGACAAATTTCCTATCCCCCAAAGGTCATAATTCGGTAAGTTTTTGTGACTTTCTGTTACTATTATACACGGAACTGCCATATAATAGCAAGTAAGGAAATTCTATAAAATGACTGTCTTACCTAATATTGTTGATTCGGATTCGGGGGCATCACACAGAGTTTTTGTAGTCTGTGACCAGGATGCGACTGCACCGATTTGGGGGTATATTATTCGGGAAAAGGGGCTTGTTGCGATATTGGAGACCTCAGTTCAGAGAGCTATGGAGCGTTCCATGGAGGAAATTCCCGACCTGATTGTGCTTGATGTGAATGCGCCGCACACACAAAGGATGGAACTTTGCAGGAAATTTCGCGCACTCAGTTCCAGCCCGATCTTATTGTTTTTGCCGGCCAACAATGAGACGGAAATTCTTGATGCCTATCAAAATGGTGTGGATGAGTGCGTTGTTAAGCCGATCAGCCCGGCTGTATTTTTGGCAAAGATTATGGCCTGGGCGCGGCGTAGTTGGGCTGTGCCGATGAGCCCCGTACGAGCAGGCAAATTGAAACTGGACCCGGCCCGCCGGTCCGCGCTTGAGCCGGATGGTGGCGAGATCAAGTTGACCAACCTGGAGTTTCGTCTATTTCATTTATTGATGAGTCGTCCAGGTTATGTCTTCAAGAACGAAGAGATCATGCAAGCAGTGTGGGGTGTGGACGGCGATGCGGCGGTATTGAAGAATGTTGTTTACCGGCTGCGCAAAAAAATGGAAATGGATTCGGGCAAACAACCTTATTTGATCCAGACTTGGCCGGGAGGCTATAGTTTTCAGGAAGTCTAAAAAGAGCCGCCGAATTCCTCGGCGGCTCTTTTATTATGGCTTGGCTCCAACAAACTGAAGCGCGTTAAGGGCATCAACGTAACCGGGCCGGGCGCCAAGCGCCTTTCGCCACATGGTGATTGCACCTTGCGCATCGCCCTGCCGATATAATCCCCAGCCGTTCCAGAGCATCGCTTCTTCCGACGAAGGCGTGCGCTCAAGCGCATATTTCGTCAGCGCCATCAGGTCGTCAATTCGATTCGATTGAAAATATGCAATGAAGGGACCGAACTGATAACGCATCATGCGTTGCGGCAGGCCCAGACTGCGTGCCTTATCGTAGGCATTGGCGGCCTCAGTGTAATTTTCGAGGGCAGTGAGATTGGTGCCGTAATTGAACCAGGCGAACGCATCGTTCGGATTTGAAACGGTTGCGGCCTGGGTGTCATTCAACGCGTTCTGACGGTTGGATCCCTCATCCCAATCCGCGCCGAGGATGTCGCGGACCTGGCTTTCCTGTTCGGGCAGGTAGACGAGCAAGTAGACGTTATTAAAAGGCTTCCAGTTCTCCTCCACCGCATCGTACGAAACCTGACGGTCGGGGCCATAGAACGAATCCTGCCCCGTGAATATACGGGAATTATCGTCGTAACCGGTGATGAGCAAATAGTGTGCCGCCCACAGATCGTCGTTGGGCCAGTATGGATCTTCAAAGCGGAAAGTTTCCTCGATGACCACCGGGAAGCCCGCCGCCAGCAAACGCCTGATCAGTGTAATATTTCCATTCACACGATATTCGGCGCGCAGCCAGCCGGCATAATTGCGCACGTAATACACCATTTCTTCCGGGTTTACATTGCGATCTTCACGTTTAGGTTTGATGATCTTTGAAATATCAAACTGGTTTCCCTGCCAGCCGTACATGCGCAGGGTCATCGTCAACGTGGCCGGACCGCAGTTGTTGATATCCTGTAGTTCGTACGCGGGCGTCTTGAGCGAAACTTGTGCCGGGAGTGGAGCGGACGTTGGCGTTGGAGTAACGGTCGCTTTGGCAGGTTGAACTGTTTCAACAGGCGTGGCCGTTTGACCAACCGGTTCTGTTTGACCCGTTGGGGTCGGCAAAGCGGTTGGCACAGGGCCGGCCGGATAGATAATACCGTTCGCGTATGCAACTATACGCTCGACCCGCCATTCCACACGGCTTTGTACCGCCGGGATTTGATAAAGCATTATGCCCAGCAACAGCAGACCTGCCAGGGCAAACAATATGTTTCTTTTCCATTTGGACATACGGCCAGTCTACCATGTAAAAATGAGACGATGTTAATCTGTGCTTTCCGGGGAGTGGCTAAATGGGAGAGTGAACGAAATCGGTGATATGAAACGAGTATTTCGGGAACTGCTGTTTTCTCAATTGACGCTGGTTGAAGTAATAGACAAACAAACGGACAGCACACTGCAAGGCATACGGACAACGCGAGAAAGATCTGGAAGAACGTGCGAGGCGTGCCAGATAATGTCTGAGTTCTGCATTATTGCCTTCGACCGAATAGGTGTCGGTCTTGCCTTCCGAAACCGCATAGCGACCCCAGTGGTACCACAGCGAGGCATACACATCG
>JACPYX010000015.1 GCA_016195815.1 Chloroflexota bacterium | reverse complement strand
CTCTCGCTGTCCGTATGCGTTGAAATGTGCCATCCGTTTGCTGGTCTTTTGCTACAACCAACGTCAACTCTGGAAACGCCTTTATCCTGCTTATCCAGCCAACATTATTGACTTCCTTCACCTACAGGTTTAGACACTCCGTTCAACCATACCTGATTATATATGAAAACACCTGTGTTAGAATGTTCACAAATCTGTCAGGGAGTTCCTTCTGTGCCTTCAAAAAAACCGGTTTTTCCCCCAGCAACCCCCCTTCATCCTAAATTACGCGGCCTGATCATCGGCGCATCCAGCGGAATGGGCGCGGCATTGGCGCATCTGCTCGCGCGTGAGGGATATTCTCTTGCCCTGATCGCCCGCCGCGCAGATATGTTGGATTCGCTCTGCGAAGAAATCAATCGGACTCATAACGGGACACGCGCCCTGCCTTACGTTCACGATGTGAGCAATTACAATGAAGTGCCTGTTCTTTTGCGCCGCATCGTTGCAGACCTCGGCGGGCTGGACACCGTTATATTTGCTGCGGGCGTCAACTTTCCGCCGGGTCCCGCCAACTATAACTTCGACGGCGACCGCCAGATGATCGAAGCGAATTTGATTGGCGCGTTCGCCTGGCTCAACCCAATCGCGTCCATGTTCCAATCCGCCCAACGCGGACAGATCGTCGGCATCTCATCGGTGGCGGGAGATCGCGGGCGCGTGGGCAACCCCGGATACAACACGTCCAAAGCCGGGCTGACAACTTATCTCGAGGCTTTACGCAACCGCCTGACTCGCCACGGCGTCAACGTGCTGACGGTCAAGCCGGGCTTCGTTCAAACCGACATGCTCAAGGCCGCGCAAGGCCCGACGCCGTTCAAGATCACGGCCGAAAAAGCCGCCGGCGATATTTACAAGGCCATGCGCGCCCGCAAACAGCAAATCTACACTCCGTGGTTTTGGAGTTGGATCATGTTTATCATTCGCAACATTCCTTCGTTCATTTTCCGAAGAATGAATTTCTAAAGGGCCGGCAATTCGATATTCGATGACACGATCATCGAATATCGAATTATTGAGTATCTTTTATGGACACAACAATGCTTCCTCTTAATAAGTTTATATTTCTAGAAAACTTTGGTCACTCTCTGCGCGCTCCGGCTTATGTCTTCAACCCAACGTGCGCCGAAGAAATTGTTGAAGTTTTTCAACTCGCAAAGAAGAATGGATTGACTGTCACCGCGCGCGGCGCCGGGCGCAGCTATAACGATGCCTCGCTCAACAGCGGCGGCATCGTGCTCGATATGTCAGCCATGAACCAAATCATTAAATGGGATCCGGCCACGGGTCAGGTAAGAGCCGAGCCGGGCGTCACGATTCAACAACTCTGGCAAAGCGTCGAGCCTGAAGGTTGGTGGCCGCCGGTCGTATCTGGCACGATGTTCACTACATTGGGCGGATGTCTCAGCGCGAACGTTCACGGAAAAAATAATTTCAAAGTGGGCACCATCGGCGAACACGTTTTGGAATTTACCGCCATCCTGCCGACCGGCGCAGAAGTGACTTGCTCGCCGAAGAAAAACGCGGACTTGTTTTATGCGGCGATCAGCGGACTTGGGATGTTGGGAATCTTCACATCCATCACGATGCAGATGAAGCGCGTCTACTCCGGACTTTTGGAGATAGCCGCGCGCCCGGTGCATAATCTCCACGAACACCTGACCGACCTGCTCGACAACGCCCCGAATTATGATTACATTGTAGGCTGGCTGGATACCACGGCTGGCGGAAAATCTCTCGGCCGCGGGCAGATCCACGCGGCGCGTTATCTGCGCGAAGGCGAAGACCCGGACGCGCAAAAGACAATGCTGTTGAAGAATCAATCTTTGCCGCCGCGCATCTTTGGAGTTTTTCCAAAATCAATTTTGCATTACTTCATGAGTCCGTTCGTGAACAATCTGGGAACGTGGGGCGTCAATACTGGCAAATACATTGTCAGCCTGCCGCGCCATACATTCAGGGAATCTCACGCCGCCTTCCATTTTCTGCTCGACTATATTCCGAATTGGGAATTGTCTTTTGGCCGCGGCGGATTGATCGAATATCAATCTTTCATGCCGAAGGAAACCGCCGAAGCGGCTTGGACGGAAATGCTGCGCCTCTCGCACAAACGCGGTATGCCGCCTTATCTGGGCGTGACAAAACGTCATCGCCCAGATAAATTCCTTTTGACCCATGCTGTGGATGGTTTTTCACTGGCAATAGATTTCAAGGTCACTAATTCTAACCGCGCAAAATTAAGCGCCATGCTGCAGGAGTTTGATCGCATTGTCCTTGACGCGGGCGGACGTTTCTACTTTGCGAAAAATAGCGAGACCACACCTGAAAGCGCGGCGCGCTTCCTCGGTGAAGAAACGATTGCGAAATTCAAGAAGTTGAAGAAGCGTTGTGACCCAGCCGGAATTTTGGAGTCGGATTTGTATCGAAGAGTGTTTGGAGATTTGTGAGGCGATATTCGATACTCGAAAATCGAATGTCGAATTATCGTTATGAGTTGTGAAGTTCTTGATCTCGGCCTAATCGAATACGAACGCGCCTGGAAATTGCAGGACGAATATGCGTCGGAGATCGCGGCGGGCACGCGGCCTCCGACTTTGCTTTTGCTGGAGCATCCGCACGTTTATACGTTTGGGCGGAAAGGCCATGCCGAGAATCTTTTGTGGGGCGAGGAAAAACTCAAGGAAAAAGGGATTGCCATTTATTGGGTGGATCGCGGCGGCGATGTGACCTATCACGGGCCGGGACAATTGGTGGGGTATCCGCTTTTGCCGCTGGGGAAAATTGACAGCCAAAACAGACTCCCTGAATCTGATTACGTCGGCTATGTCCGCAAGTTGGAGCGAACGCTGATCGCGGCGCTGGCGCGCCTTGGACTGGCGGCCGGTCAAAGGTCCGGGCTGACCGGTGTATGGATTCAAGCCGACGTATATTCGCGCTGTCCGCGTTGTCGTCCTGAAGATCGCGCCAAGCCCGCCAAGATCGCGGCCATCGGCGTCAAAGTGGATGCGCGCGGCGTCTCGCGTCACGGTTTCGCATTGAACGTGAATCCAGACATGGAATATTTCGATGGCATCATTGCTTGCGGCCTGGCGGATGAACCCGTCGTCAGCCTGGCCGATCTTTTCCCGCATCTGCCTGACATGCAAAAAGTGAAGCATGAAGTTATCGCCGCGTTTAGTGAAGTGTTCGGATTTGAAATGAAACTGGCCTAGTCCGGATGGTGGACGCGCGGGTAATTGACTTTTCCCAACGAAGCCTTTACACTTATTAATATCATTCACTGTCTTTATGGAGGAGAAGGTATGGCCGCTCAATTTCAGTTCGTGATGCGTTCCGGTCCAACGCCGGGCGCGACATTTTCGCTCGAAGGCGATCAACTTGTCATCGGCCGTGATTCTTCAAGCGGCGTGGCAATCAATGATGCCGAGGTCTCCCGCAAACACGCGCGTCTGACGTTCCAGGGCGGCAAATATGTGCTCGAAGACCTAGGCTCGACCAATGGCACTTTCGTTAATGGACAGCGATTGGCCAGCCCGGTTGTATTGAAATCCGGCGATGTGGTTTCCTTCGGCGAACAGATTGTGCTCATGTACGAAGCGTTGTCTGGCGACCCAGGCGCAACGGTGATGACGCCGCGCACGAGCGCGCCGCGTCCAATGGCCGCCGCCCCAGTGCCGGCTCCCGTTTATCAGGCCCCGGGTGCCCCTCCGCCTGCTCCCGCTTATTCCGCGCCTCTGCAAACCAAAAAGACCAACACGGCGCCCATCTTTATCGGCATTGGCGCATTGCTCTTTATCTGTTTATGCGCTGTCATATTCTGGTACATTGATGCGAATTTCCTGTGGTGTACGTTCTTCCCCTTCCTGACAGGATGCGGATAAGTCCATTCGAAAACATCCCCGCAAACATGTTTGCGGGGATGTTTTATTTAACCGTTGTAAATTTACTTGTCATTGACTACAATCAGACTATAACACGATGAACGAAACTCCCTCCTCTTCCTCTCCGAATTGGGGCGCCACCACCAAGCTGGTCATAGCCCTGACCATCGTCGCAATCGCGGCAGGTTTGTTCATTCAATTTCATTCCATCATCGGCCCATTATTTATAGCCTTCATTCTCGCATACCTGCTCCATCCTGTCGCCAGCCTTCTGCAACGCAGCCTGCATATCGCCTGGCAATTGACCGTTGGCTTGATCTATCTGCTCCTGCTCGTTTTTTTGCTGGGCCTGTTGACTCTGGGCGGGGTGGGGCTGATACAGCAAATTCAGAGTCTCGTATCTGTTGTGCAAAACAACCTGACAGCCCTGCCCGATATTATTAAAAGTTTATCAGGCCGGATTTATCAATTTGGCCCGTTCCAATTTGACTTCCGCACTCTCGATTTGAACGCATTGAGCACTCAATTGCTTGGCATTGTCAATCCTCTGCTTGGCCGCACCGGGACTCTGCTCAGCACGGTTGCTAGCGGCGCAGCACAATTCCTGGGCTGGGCGCTTTTTGTCCTTTTGATCTCCTATTTCGTACTGGCTGAAAGCGGCGGCCTGCGCGGCAGAATTGTCTGGCTGGATATTCCCGGCTACGCAGAAGACATCCGGCGTTTGGGTCACGAACTCGGCCATATCTGGAACGCCTTCCTGCGCGGGCAAATCATCATCTTTTTCCTGACGGCAGTTACCTACACCATTGTCTTGAGCATACTTGGCATTCGTTATGCAATTGGGATTGCGTTTCTGGCCGGGCTGGCCAAGTTTGTTCCTTATGTTGGCCCATTTATCACGTGGACAACACTGGCTCTCGTCACATACTTTCAGCCCGCCCAGCCATTCGGCTTGACACCGTTATCTTACACAATTATTGCCGTCACGCTGGCCCTCCTAATAGACCAAATCTTTGATAACATCATCACCCCGCGTATCATCTCACAGACTTTGCGCGTCCATCCGGCAGGCGTGCTGGTAGCGGCCATCATCGCCGCAAATTTACTCGGCCTGCTGGGCGTGGTTGTGGCCGCCCCAATGCTTGCAACCGTGGCTCTTTTGTGGCGGTACACAATGCGAAAAATGCTTGATCTTGATCCGTGGCCCGAGCCTCAGACTCAGCCCCTGCCGCCGCCCGGCTCGCGGCTGATCGTCCAGATTCGCCGCTTCTGGCGGGGCTTGCGTGGGCAGCGCGTTAAATAAGCCTGATCCTCACCCAAACCAAAAGGAGAAACACATGTCAAACAATCACGATGAACCCCGCACTGACACCATCGCCGAGACCGAAAACTTCCTCGCCTGGAAAGCCGAAGAACCCGACGGCGAAACAACCTGGCACGTCGAACTCAATAACGTCACAGTTCACTTCTTTCAGGAAGAGTGGGAAGAGTTTCTTCAACTCGCCCGCCTGCTTAAATAATTTCATGCCCTGAAAAGCGGACGAACCCTAACGGAGTATCGTCCGCTTTTCAAATATCCCATGCAGAGAACCAATTCAATTACTGACGTTCCCGGCATCGAAGTGGGCCAGGCACAGGACGATTCCGCACTGACAGGATGTACTGTCATTCTGTGCCGCAAAGGTGCGGCAGCCGGCGTGGACGTGCGCGGCAGTGCGCCCGGTACGCGCGAAACTGATTTGCTCGATCCGATCAATCTCGTGGAAAAAGTTCACGCCATCATGCTGGCGGGCGGCTCGGCCTTTGGTTTGGACGCGGCCGGCGGCGTAATGAAATATCTTGAAGAAAATAAAATCGGATTCAATACCGGTGTTGCGCGTGTGCCCATCGTTCCCGCCGCGATTCTTTTTGATTTAGGCGTTGGCCGCGCGGATGTTCGTCCGGACGCGGAGATGGGATACGAGGCCTGTCTCGCCGCGTCGAAGGCTGCGCCAGTTGAGGGCAACGCGGGCGCGGGAACAGGCGCGAGTGTGGGAAAACTGTTTGGTGCGGCGCTCGCCATGAAGTCCGGGATTGGAAGCGTGAGTCTTGAAATTAGCGGTGGAATTGTCGTCGGCGCAATTGCGGCGGTCAACGCGTTCGGCGATGTCCTTGAAGATGGAAAAATCATTGCCGGTCTGCGTTCGGGAAAAGTCGGGCCGTTGAAAATCGGCGGCAAAGATTTTTTTGCGGACACGCTGGCGATGATGAAAAATCCTGTTGGACGCGGCGTTTTGAATTTTGCAACACGCGCAAGCACCGTGATCGGTGTAGCTGCGACGAACGCCGCGCTGACAAAAACACAGGCCGCCAAAGTGGCGCAGATGGCGCACGATGGACTGGCGCGCGTGATTCGTCCCGCGCATACCATGCTCGACGGCGATACGATCTTTGCGTTGTCAACCGGAACTAAAAAATGTGACGTGACGACAATCGGCGCAGTTGCGGCGGAGGCGATGGCCCAGGCAATTGTGCGCGCCGTAAAAATGTCGGCATCTGCAGGCGGCTTGCCGGGATTAAATAAATAGGGCGGTCAAAGTTGTGGCACTACACTGGCGTGGATATGGGCTTGCTCCTGCCGCGCAATGTCACGGTGCAGGCAGCGGGGGATGAGAGCTTGGCATCCTGGAAGAAGACGCGGCTATGAAAGCCGTGGCTGTCAAGGCAAAGACAAAACTGGAAGGGGCGATCGCGAGCCTGAAATAATGCGATATCTTTCAACTGGATAAATCACGAACACACCGACAATCTGCTTTTAGCAGGTTGTCGCGTTTTCACTTTAAGGTCATGCGCTAAGTTGCTCATGCAGAATTACGCCGTTCTGCGCTTGGAATAAAATCTGATCTTCACTATATTTAGCATGACGGTAAGGTCTATAGCAAAGAAAGGAGAAGTGTGCTATGAAAACCCTGCCCTTCCAACCCGTTGCGTGGACTCTGGCGGTCGTTGCCACTGTCGTCTTCGTACTTGATATGTTGTTCGGCGCGCTGTTCCCTAATTGGTGGGTGATGCAGAAAGCATGGGAGTTTGTCCTGCCCGGCTTCACCTTCATCAGTTGGGGCGCGTTCTTCCTCGGCCTGGTCGAGAGCTTCATCGGCGGCTTCCTGACCGCCGTGATCTTCGTCCCGATTTGGAACTTCTTTGCCGCTCGTGAGGAAGCCAAAACCGCACCAAGATGACGGAGGCTGTGCAGTATCGTTAGGCCAATACGCTGTCCATCTGTCGCGATGCGCAGACATACGCTGACTTTCCGCAAAGTACGGCGGACTTTCCGCCTACCCTTCTCACAGGCCGCAGTCCTCTCCTGCGGCCTGTTTTCAAACGGACGGAGGCTCTTATGGATTACGATGTGATCATTGCCGGGGGCAGTTTCGCAGGGTTGGCCGCCGCAGTCCAATTGCGCGGCAAACGCGTGCTGATGGTCGAGCCGCACGAAATCGGCGCGGTGCAGACCTCGGCTTGCGGGACTCTGCTGGCAGTGCTGGAAGCCACCGGAACACTGGACAGCCTCCTGCAGGTTCACGATCATTTCGTGATCAATCTCGAAGACCGGCCTTACGAATTTCCCCTGCTCTATCCATTCTGCACCTTTGACTTTCGCATCTTCTGTGACCGACTGTTTCATCAGGCCGACGTCGAGCTGGTGCGCGCTTCTGTGCTTGGACATCAAGATCACACGGTTCACACGACTCAGGGCGCGTTCGAGGCGGAAATATTGATGGACGCCACCGGCTGGCGCGCCGAGTTGGCCACAAATGCCCGGCGGCGGGCTGAACCGCATACAGGCAAAAGCTTCGGCCTCGAGACGGTGGTCCCGCTCGCGAAACAGGGATTGCACTTCCATTATGATAGACGAAAACTGGGCGGATATAACGTTGGTTGGTTATTCCCAACCGGCGAGTTTTCTAGAATCGGCTTCGGCAGTTATCGCGGCGAGACTCGCTTGAACATGGCTTTGAAAGATTATGCCGTCGAATATTTTGGTAATTCCCCGGATGGAATCCATGGCGGCTACTGGCCCTACCGCCGCCAGCCATCCGTGACCGGAAACGTTTTCCGCATCGGCGATTCAGCCGGGCAGTGTCTCCCGCTCAGCGGCGAGGGGATTCGTCCCGCGTTGTTTTTTGGCGCGCTGGCCGGAAGTCTGGCGCGACGCGTTCTCGAGGGCGAGACGAGTCTGCCCGATGCGTTGGAGATGTACCGAGAGCGAAACAATCGCCGGCACTTTGCCGCGCCTCATTATCTCCTGCTCGCCGCCCAGAAGATCGTTCCCGCTTTGCCGATAGGATGGATGAAGGGCATTGCCGGTGCGATTCGGCGACCGGAGAACATCAATCCCCTCATGCAACTTTATTGGAAAGTGATCAACCCGCACGCGCTGGCGCAACTTTGGCGTGGCGTGGGATCGTCTGTGCCGGTGCATCTGCAAACGTCTCTTGAAGATCCGGAAAGGAGCGCACTGTGAGTTACTTTTTAATTTTGCTCAGCTTTGGTATCGCGCCGCTGGCCCTGATGTGGCTGGCCGCACCGCGTCTGGTCTGGCGACATCGCGGAGCGCTGGTCGTCATCGTGATCCTGATTCTGCTGGTCAGCATCCCGTGGGAAATGGCAGCGATTGACCGCGTCTGGTTTTATTCGCCGCGCGTAATTGTGGGGACGCGCCTGTTCAACCTGCCCATCGAAGAGCTGACTTTCTTCGTCATTGATGGCTTACTGGTGGGAACGCTGGCCCTGCTGTTGGAGGAAAAATTCCATGTTCACTCCTGAGTTTCTGCTTCGATTTACATATCTTGTCATGGAAGCCTACATCATCGGCGGTGTGACAGTTGTGCTGTGGCTGGCCCACTTCCGCTTCCTGTGGGAACGCCGCTGGATCATCCTGCTCGGCACACTGCTAGTCTCGGCTTATGCCCTTCCGTTGGACGCGGTAGCAGTTGCGAACAGTTGGGGCGGTTTCAACTCCGCCTACATTTCCGGCATCTATTTCTTCGGCGACTCGCTATTGTTGGAAGAGATCATTTTCTGGATTGGCACTGCCTCCGTCACCATTTCAGCGGTGCTGATCTTCGCCGAACTCGAACGGCGCGGTGTGCCGCGTTGGGTATTGCCAGTCGGTGTGTTTTTGCCAATCGAATGGCTCGCTGAACAAACCGCGCCGGATGTTCAGCATTCACCTGATTTCCTGAGACGAATCACATGACCACAAAACGGATTGGCTACACCTCACCTTATCTGCCGGCGGAGATAATCTTCGCCTCGGGCCTGACCCCGGTGCGGCTGCGCCCGGCTGAGAGTCTTTCCGCGGCTGACGGTTTTTTGCCGCGCAATTTCTCGGTCGAAGCGCGCGCCCTGCTGGCCGCCGCGCTCGAAAACGGACTCGACCTGGATGCTGTCGTCTTCCTCGACGAAGACGATACCAGCCGCCGCCTCTTCGACGTGTGGCATGCTTATGCCGAAATCCCCGCGCTCGGCCTCGTTCCGCTCCCGCGCCTCGATTCCGAAACCGCCTGCCAGCGATACGCTCACGCCCTGGTTGCATTGTCCGACTCGCTTGCCGCGCTTTCGGGCCAGCCCCTCACCGCTGACGGATTGCGCCGCGCCATTGACCTCTACAACGAACAGCGTTGTTTGTGGCGCTCCCTGCGCCAGCGCTGGATCGAAGGCGCGCTCTCCGCGTCCGAATGGCACGACCTGCGTTGGATGGCGCTGACCACCGATCCCGTTTCAGCGAACGCCGAACTCGCCGCGCGTCTTCTCCCTCACCCCCAGCCTCTCTCCCAAAGGGAGAGAGGAGAAAAGACTTGTCTGCTCCTGCTCGGCGGCATGAATATCCCACGCCAATTGCTCGCCTTCATCGAGTCCTGTGGGGCGCGCGTGGTTGCAGAGGATTCAGAGGCAGATGAACGCGTCGTAACGGAATCAGTTTCAGGTCCAGATATGGAGGCGCTTGCCGCCGCCTATCTGACCAAGCCGTGCGGTCCGCGTCCGAATGCGCTGGCGCGCCGCCTGGAGCGCATCACGCAATTGCTCGATGAACGCGGCGCGCAGGGCGTGATCGCGTATTACCCGAAATTTGCCGACGCGTATCTGGCGGAATATCTCGTGCTGGCTGAGGTGTTCAAAGCGCGCGGCCTGCCGGCGCTGCTGCTGGAAGATGATGGCGAGTCGGGGTTTTCGGGCCAGCAGCGCACACGCCTGGAAGCCTTTTTGGAGGTGCTGTCATGAAACTCGATTTTGGTCAGATTCTCTCTGAAGCCGAAGCCCGTCCGGATTCGCTGGCGATGAACGCGGCATTGCGGCTTCTGCATTCGCCGCGCGGCTTGCAATTGGCGCGCTGGATCGCACCGCTCGACCCACGCCTCCCGGCTCACTTTCGTCCCTCCGCCAAATTCACGCTCGAACTTGCCCGCCGTTTGTACGCCGAAAAAACGGAGCATGTTGTGTGGGCCAGCGTGTTCGTTCCATGCGAACTATTGTGGGGACTCGGTCTCATGCCTTTCTATCCCGAAGTGGCCGCGGCGGCTGGCGCGGCCATCGGGTTGACGCCGCGCGCCATTGCCTCTGCCGCCGAGGCTGGCACGCCGGTTGATCTTTGCACGTATCACCGCGCCTCGTTCGGACTGGAACGCGAAGGGTTTTATCCATCGGCGGCCGCGTTCGTATCCACATCTCATCTATGCACGTTGGCCGGCATCATGCTGGCCGCCGAGGCGCATCGCCGCGCCAAACCTTTTCGCTTGATTGACGTTCCGCCCACATTTGACTCGGACTCGCTGGATTATGTCGAAGCCCAATTACAAACGCTCGTCTCGGACCTGGAAGTGGCCACCGGCGCCCGTTACGACCCTGACCGAATGCGTGAGGCACTGCGTCTCTCAAATGCGGCGCGCGCCTTTGCCCTTGAACTTAACGCGTTGCGCGTCCAGAAGCCCGCGCCCTTGCGCGGCGGACCGATGCTTACCGTGCTGGGACTTGGGCTGTGGATCCTTGGTCATCGCGACGGCGTGTCGCACTTCCGCGCCTGGCGCGATTACACCGCCGAGCGCGTGGAACGCCGCGACCCCGAACAATCGAATCAGAAGATTCGTCTGTTCTGGCTGCATCTGCGTCCGTATGGCGAAAGCGGATTGATCGAACATCTTGAAAACGACCTGGGCGGGGTGATCGCCTTCGAGGAACACAATACCCTCTGGTGGGACGAGCTGGATGAAGCGCGCCCCCTGCGCGCGTTGGCGGCGAAAATCCTTGGGCATCCCAGCAACGGTTCCATCGAGCGGCGGCTGGCGATGATCCTGGATGGCGTGAAGCGTTACGAATGTGACGGCGTGGTGCACTTCAGTCACTGGGGCTGCCGCCAGGCGGCGGGCGCGACCCGCGTGATTCGCGACCGGCTGAGGCGCGAAGGCATCCCGATGCTCGAACTGGACGGCGACTGCATTGACCCAGCCAACGTGCAAAGCGGCCCGCTCCGCACGCGCATCGAGGCTTTTGTTGAAACTCTGGTATGAGATTGGAGGCAACTATGTACGCAACCGGCATTGACATTGGTTCCACCTCCGGCGAGGCTGTCATCCTCAATGGCAACGGCATTCTCGCCGCGTCCGTCGTGGACACGGGTTACAACTCGCGCCGCGCGGCGGAAGCGGCGCTGGAAAAAGCATTGGCAGACAGCGGTTTGAAGCGCGAGCAAATCGGTCCCATCGTTGCCACCGGCTACGGGCGCATCGCCATCGAATTCGCCGACCGGCAGGTGACGGAGATTTCGTGTTACGCAAAAGGCATGGCGCACATCTTCCCGGATGTCCGCACGGTGGTTGACATCGGCGGGCAGGACAGCAAAGTGATCGCCGTCGGAAAAAACGGCAAGGCAATGGACTTCGCCATGAACGACAAGTGCGCGGCTGGCACCGGGCGTTTTCTGGAAGTGACCGCCCGCGCTCTGCAACTTGGTCTCTCCGACCTCGGCGGGATTTCCGCGCAGGCCACGCGCGATCTTGCCATCTCCAGCATTTGCACCGTATTCGCCGAGTCGGAGGTCATCACGCTGGTGGCTGAGGGCGCGGAGCGGGCCGACATTGTGGCGGGACTGCATCGCGCGATTGCCAAACGCGTCGGCGCGATGGTCAAGCGCATCGGCCCGAACCCGATCATTGCCTTCGCCGGGGGCGTTGCGAAAAATGAAGGCGTCAAACGCGCGCTGGAGCGGGAACTGGGCATCAGCCTGGTCATCCCGCCCGAACCGCAGATCGTCGGCGCGTTGGGCGCGGCGCTCATCGCCCGCGATGGAGAAGGATGATTGCCATGACAACTGTTCATTCTCCCTGGCAATGCGCCATGGAACTCTTCCTGATCCCTTTGATTTTTGGTTTTATCTTCACCGGGGCAAGCGCCTTTACCACCGTGTATTCGCGGCGCTTCGGCGAACGTGGCGGGACAATCGTCACTGCCATTCTTCGCAACCTGCTGGGCATTCCGCTCGGGGTCATTGGCTATGTCTGGGCGTGGATGATTCCTTCGCAGTGGGTCTTTACGTCGAACACGATCCTCACCACCCTCGGCTGGGTACTCATCGTCGCTGGCGCAGTTCCGCTGTTGGTGGGTCATCTCTATGTCCAAATGCGATCCCATTTTCCGTCGGTGAAAGACACGCTCGTGCGGCATGGATTGTATGCCTGGGTGCGGCATCCGATTTATGCGGGTCTATTGTTGGTCCTTGCGGGACTCATTCTCCTGCGCCCCACGCTGACCGTATTGATTGCCTCGGTCGCCGCCGTGATCTGGGTCTTCGTCCAGGCGCGGCTGGAGGAGATTGACCTCGTCCAGCGTATTCCAGAATACCGCGATTACATGCGCGAGGTGCCGCGCTTCATCCCGCGTGGGCACTGCTAACGTCAAGCACGGTTTCGCCTGGAAGCAATGGAGTCAATTTGAACAACTATGGAACAACTTCAAAGCTCGTAGCCTGGGATGAGCTTTGGGTATACAATCCATAGCAAAGTATATCTTTAGAATACTGATCGAACAGCTACAGCTCTAAAACGAGTTGTAGTTGTTTTACGTTGAAAAATATTGATAGGGTATTATCAAAGGAGCAATTGAAATGAAATACAGAAACCTGATATTGCTTTTTGTCGGCTCACTATTTTTTACCCTTTCCGCCTGTCAAAGCAGTCCTGCATCGCAACCTGCGCCTACAGCCGCGAATCCGTCGCAACAACAAAACCCGCCGATCAACATCCCTTCCCCAACCCCGGATAGAAAGGCGGAGATTGTCGCGGAAATTAAACAAATTGCCTCGGACTTTAACAAGTTCGTGGAAAATGAAAAGAAAACTGGAAACATCCAGATTGTTGCCTTGCCTAACGGGACCACTGGCTTCACATTCTATGCCGAGTCGTATCCCAAGGTTACTAATGAATACACCAAAGTCGCGCAAAAGATCGAGGACCTGAATAACGAGTATTATCAAATCTACAAAGAGGAAAGAGGGCCCGTGCCGATAATGACCCCATCAAGCAAGGAGGACCAAAAAGCTCGCCTTGCTATACTAACAGCGGAGTTCGGATCTTGGCTTAAAAATGAAGAAAAGAGCGGAACAACTGTAACTATGTATAATTTGACCAAATATACACCCATATTTATAGGCGAGTCGTACGCCAAGGAACAAGAAAAATCGGACGAAATTAATACTCTCAGGTTGAGTTTGAACGGTATTTCTGATGAATCAAAGCAGCTTGACATTCAACAGATTCAAAAGATTGAGCCTGGGAATGTTACTTTAATAGACATAGGCGCCTTTCCCTATTACCGCTCAGATATCAATCTGACAACCTATGAGACCGGCACAACGGTTTACAATGTGTATTCTCCGACACACCAAATTATTGAAATTCTACCCAAAGAATTCCCTCAGGGAGTTACAGCATCATCTGTTGCAGATCTTGAGAAAATAGCTAGAGAGGTGATTGCAAAGTTTGCTCCTGATGTGAATCTTGATAGTTTGACACCAGCAGGGGGAGCAAAAGAGGGCACGTACTTCTTCCGGTGGGAAGATCAGACGAAGCCCCTGCTTGACGATGGAAGGAGCTATCCATTCATTCAAGTGGGCCTCAATGGAAATGGCGAATTGCTTAATTATTACAACACACTGCCGCTTGCGCGATGAAGATGAAATAGGCAATCGCTTTTAAGGATGACCACGCTACATTGCCTCGTACCAATCTGATGGCTTGAAAATTTACGCACTTATGACGGTGCCGGATGGCGACAAACCTGCGACGGGCTGGCCCGTGATTGTGTTCAATCATGGCTACATTCCGCCCGCACAATATCGCACAACCGAGCGCTATATCGCCTACCAGGATGCGTTGGCGCGGGCTGGCTACATCACGTTCAAATCGGATTATCGCGGGAACGGCGATTCAGAAGGGACGCCGAGCGGGCATTTTGCGCCGGGCTACACGATTGACGTGCTGAACGCGGTCGGCTCGCTCAAGAAATATCCCGACGCCGATGCGAATCGGATGGGTATGTGGGGACACTCGCTGGGTGGAGAGATTACACTGCGCGCCATGGTCGTCAGTCAGGACATCAGAGCGGGCGTCATTTGGGCCGGAACCGTGGCTCCGCCCGGCGAGCAGTTGGGTATGTGGGGCGGCGGGTTTCACGGCGGCCCAAGCGCGCCGCGCGAGTTGGTGGATCAATATGGCACGCCTGAGCAGAATCCCGAATTCTGGGCTTCGCTGTCAGCTATTTCCTATCTCGGCTACTTGTCGGGACCGGTCCAATTGCATCACGGGGAAGCGGACGAAGAAGTTCCGTTGAGCTGGTCGCAGGCGCTGTATGACGCGATCAACCAAGTCGGCAAGACCGCCGAATTTTATACATATCCCGGCAGCGATCACAATATCTCACAGGGGTTCGACCTGGCGATGCGGCGCACGATTGAGTTCTTCGACAAGTATACAAAAGGGGATGAGCTTAATTGAGGAGAGAAAGAATGAAACAACATTCCTTTATATCGCATACGTCCGAGGAAACCCGCCTGATCGTTGCACCCCGGATTGAAGAATACAATGCTGTTCGTCTGCATGAGGCGTTGCAGGGCTTGTCGCCCTGCCAATTCGCAAAAACTGCCTGATTCTTTCTACTTTCCAGTGGTACCAAAATGGGATGTTGACACTTGAAATAAATAACTGCGATACTTTTCGACTAAATGGGTCTCCCGCTTCCGACGGGATTTATCCGCAGATTAAGCAGATTTCTCTTTTCAATACCACACACAAGGCAGGTAAATTAAATGACGGACGCCAGGGTGAGGGGGGCACCCTAGCGTCCGTCAAACGCAAATATACTATATGCCTGCTTGTCTGGCAAGGGAATTTCGTTAGAGAAAAATTAGAACCTTTCCATGCTTGTGTTGTGCCCCCGGGGGGAATCGAACCCACATCTCGGCCTTAGGAGTGCCTTGCACTATCCGTTGTGCTACAGGGGCAACTGTGCAAATTATACCTCACGTCGTTTTTACATTTTGTGCGTTGATTCCGGATCCAGCGATGAACGGCTTTGACTCAGATGCCTGTATCTTTCGGCGGAATCGTCGGACCATAGTCCAACACCTGGCGGACTTGCGTTGTGCCCTCAGGCGGACCAACAATGCCGCGATCTTCCATGACATCCACCAGGCGCGCAGCGCGCGTGTAACCGATCCTCATTCTGCGCTGCAACATTGATACGGATGCGCGTCCCTCACGGCGGATAAGATCAATCGCGTCATTCAATAACGGGTCGCCGTCCGGCGGCTTCCCAGCATCTTCCCACAAAGGTTGTTGCGTCAGCGGAGCATTATCTGGAATTGCTTTGGTTGAAGCGCCAGGCGCGGCATATGGGTTTGATTGTATAACTTGTTGTTTCCAAAATTCAACCAGTCTCTGGATTTCGTGATCTGAAACAAATACACCCTGCAGGCGCGCCGGCGCCGGCGCGTCGGGAGCCTGAAAAAGCATGTCACCGCGTCCAAGCAGGCGCTCTGCGCCGGGTTGGTCGAGGATCACGCGGCTATCCGTGTTCGAAGAAACCGCGAAAGCGATGCGCGCCGGGAAGTTGGCCTTGATCAAACCCGTTACCACATCCACCGACGGGCGCTGTGTAGCCAGGATCATGTGAATGCCGGTGGCGCGCGCCAACTGTGCCAGGCGCGTGATGGTCTTCTCGGTCTCGTCCGGCGCGATCATCATCAAATCTGCCAGCTCGTCAATCACCATCACAAGAAATGGAAGTTTCCTGCCGCCGGTTGTTTTCATGCGCGCGTTATAGTCGGTGATGTTGCGCGCCCCAACCTTCGCAAAATCGTGATAGCGTTTATCCATCTCGCGCGTCAAGCCTTGCAATACGTTGACCACGCGTTCTATCTCAACCACAACGTTACCGTGCAAATGCGGAATGCCGTTATAACCGGTGAGTTCCACGCGCTTGGGGTCCACCAATACCAGCCGCAAATCATCGGGCGTGTTGTTGATCAGGAATGATGTCAGGATGGAATTGACGCATACCGATTTACCGGAGCCGGTCGTTCCGGCGATCAACAGATGCGGCATTCCTTCGAGATTGCCAGACATGGGATGCCCGCCGACATCCTGCCCAAGGGCGAAACGCAGGGCGGTCTTATTGCGCTGAAAAGATTCGCTTTCCATAATATCGCGCAGGGCCACTAGCGCCATTTCATCGTTCGGCACTTCGATGCCGACATAACTATGGCCCGGCACGGGCGCTTGGATGCGAATGCGCGGCGCGGCCAGCGCCAGCGCGAGATCATCTGCTAGTGACGCGATTTTGCTGACGCGCACGCGCGTCCGCCCGTTTCGGGTCTCGACGAAGAGCGGCTCTACACCGAACTGCGTGATCGAAGGCCCGCGGCTGATCTCCACTACCTGCGCAGGCGCGCCGAATGAGGCCAGCGTTTCTTCGATCAGGTGGGCGCGCTGTTTGATAAAGTCTTCATTCACGGCTGGCGCACTGCCGCTATCCAGAATATCTTTGATCTGCGGCAAAACCCATTGAATGACCGGCGCGCTGGCGGCAGTGATAACGGCAGGTGCAACAGGCGCAGATGTCGATTCGGGCGCAAGCACGGAGGGCTCTGTCAGCGGAAGAAAGCCGTTTTCGGGCGCGCCCGCTTCCAGCCCCAAGGGAGGCGTGAGCGGTTTGCGCCGCGTTTTGTCGAGCAAGGTTTTGAGTCGCGCCATCAATGGGCCAAACCATCGGAACAAGTCTTTGACGGTTACATCCAGAATCATGATCAGTGCGATCAGCAGCCAGGCAGTTAATGCAATAAAAGCGCCCAATGACCCAAGGCCAAACCATAAAACGCGTTCGAAGACGCCTCCGATATATCCGCCGCCTGCGCCGTCCATCGCGGCCACTTGCGCCATTTGCGGATCGGCGATGATGGAGTGCATTGCGGTGAGCAGCCAGATGAAAAGAAGAATGCTGCCGACGGCGCGCTCGAGCGAAAGCGGCGGGATGCGCTCCACGTTGCGGAGGACGAGCCACAATCCGAAGCCAATCAGCGCCACGGGCAAAACGTAAATGCCCCAGCCAATCAATTGGCCGAGAATGCGGACAAAGCCGCCTGTGATCGAAGAACGTGAGGAGGCAAAAAGGGTGAGCAGAATCAGGATACCGATGACGGCCAGAATCACACCGACCACATCCAGTTTGCGCTCTGCGGAAAGGCTGTCCCAAAACGTCGGGGCGGATTCGGGCTCCGGCGCACGCGCTGATTTACCCGCCGCTTTGGAACTTGATTTCAATGCGGGTTTGCGGCTAAACGGCAGGATTGATTTATTCTGCGGCTTGGCGCTTGTGGAGGGTTTGCCTTTGATAATGGGCATAAGATTCAGTGACCAGTAACCAGTGTTGGTTGCGAAAAAATTATAGCACATATGGTCTGTTTTCTTTAAGGTACAATTGTTTTGGAAATTTATCAAGTGATTCGTAATTGCGAAGGACTCAACTTTGTTTGAAATTTTATTTCTTGGCACGTCCGCTTCCGCCCCCTCTGCCAAGCGCGGACTTTCGGCGCAGATCGTCAAGCACGATGAATATCGCTTTCTAATTGATTGCGGCGAAGGTACACAACGCCAGATCCTGCAATCGGGCCTGGGCTTCAAGCATCTCACGCGCATTCTGCTGACGCACGGGCATCTCGATCATATCCTGGGTCTGGGCGGATTGCTCAGCACTTTTATGCGCTGGGAAGCGATTGATGAGCTTGAGATTTTCGGCGGGCGAACCACGCTCGAGCGAGTGCGCACGCTGCTCGAAGATGTAGTCTTGCGCGGCAATAAAGCGCCGATGCCGTTATATTTTCGTGAGATCAAGCCTGGTATTATTTTGGACGCGGACGATTTCACTGTCACGGCTTTTCCCGTCACGCACCGCGGGCCGGATTGTCTCGGCTATGTCTTCGAGGGCAAGTCGCGCCGCCCATTTCTGGCGGAAAAGGCCAACGAGCTGGGAGTGCCGTTCGGTCCCGAACGACGCGACCTGGTCGCGGGCAAGGAAATTATTTTGCCGGACGGAAAACGCGTCAAGCCGGACGATGTGCTGGGCGCGCTTCAAAAAGGTTTGAAACTTGTCGTGGTGGGGGATGCCGGTAAAACGGACGATCTGTTCGATGTCTGCAAGGATGCGGACGCGCTGGTGATCGAGTCAACTTATATTGATAACGAGGCCGAAATGGCGAAGCAGTTTTCACACTTGACGGCCAAACAAAGTGCGGAACTGGCCGTGAAGGCCGGGGTTAAAAAACTAATTCTCACACACATCTCGCGGCGTTACCGCGAGAAGGATGTGTTGAAGGAAGCGCAGGCCGTTCATCCAAATGTATCGGTGGCGCGCGATTTCGATAATTTTCAAATAAAGAGAGAAGAAGATGGACATCAGTAAACCCTTTACAATTGGGGTGTTGACCTCGGGCGGAGACGCGCCCGGTATGAATGCGGCCATCCGTGCCGTAGTGCGGACTGGCATGACACATGGCGCTAACGTGTTTGGAATTACTGGCGGTTATGAAGGATTGGTAGCTGGCGAGTTTCGCCCGCTGGGCGCGCGCGATGTGGGCGGAATTTTACAGCGCGGCGGCACGATCTTGCAGACCAGTCGCAGCGCGCGCTTCATGGAGCCGCACGGACAGCGCGACGCGATCCGCAAGATGAACGAAGTCGGCATGGACGGACTGGTAGTGATTGGCGGCGAAGGCTCGCTCAAGGGTGCGTACGCTTTGCACCAGCAGGGCATAAAAGTTGTGGGCATTCCCGGCAGCATTGACAACGATGTGTGGGGTACGAATATTTCCGTCGGCACGGACACGGCCATGAACACCATCATGGAGGCTGTGGATAAATTGCGCGATACCGCCTCGTCACACCGGCGCGCGTTCCTGATCGAAACGATGGGGCGCAACTGCGGCTATTTAGCTGTCATGGCTGGAATAGTTTGCGGCGCAGAGATCGTGCTGATCCCTGAAGTGCCTGTAGCTGTCGAAGAAGTTGCCAGGACCATCGAAGACGCCTATATGCGCGGCAAGACGCATGCCATCATCATCAATGCCGAAGGGTCGGGCATTCGCACCACCGATCTTTCCAGAGCATTGGAGGATAAGGATGTTGGTTTTAAAACCCGCGTGACCATTCTCGGACACATCCAGCGCGGCGGTTCGCCGACCGCCTATGATCGTCTGCTGGCGTCACGTATGGGATACAAAGCCGTCGAAGCTTTGTTGAGCGGCAAGAGCGGCGTAATGACTGGGCTTAAAGGCCGCGGCGTGGATTATGTCCCACTGGAAGATGTCATCAGCCACAAGCGCACGGCGAATCTTGAATATTATGAAATGACAAAGACGCTGGCGAGATAAAATCCGATATTCGATATTTGAAAAAAGTAAGGGCGACCATCTTGGTCGCCCTTACTTTTCCGACTTCCGATTCCCGAATATCGAATGTCTTAAATCCAATTTGGTTCTTCGTAGGTTCCAAACACTTCCTTCATCACGCCGATAATTTCTCCGAGTGTAGCATACGCGTGGACACATTCCATCAAATATGGCATCGTGTTTTCTGTGCCCTGACATGCGACGCGAAGTTTATCCAACGTCTGACCAACGCGCCCGTTATCGCGCGCCTTGCGGAGTTCTGCCAGGCGCGTCACCTGACGCTCATAGCCTTTCGGATCCATTTCAAGGATTGGGATGCTGAGCGGTTTTTTCTCAGCGTACGCGTTCACGCCCACGATCTTGCGCGCGCCCGCGTCGATCTCGCGCTGGTAGCGGTAGGCCGCGTCGGAAATTTCAGATTGGAAGAAACCTTTTTCGATGGCGGGAATGACTCCGCCCAAGTCCGCGATGCGGCGGAAATAATCGTACGCCTGCGCTTCGATACGGTCGGTCTGGGCCTCGACGAAGAAACTGCCGCCCAGCGGATCAATGGTATTCGTCACGCCCGATTCTTCGGCGATGATTTGTTGCGTGCGCAGAGCAATCGTCACCGCGCTTTCGGATGGAAGCGCCAGCGCTTCGTCGAGGGAATTGGTGTGCAGACTTTGAGTCCCGCCGAGGACAGCGGCCAGTGCTTGAATTGCAACACGGACTACATTATTCTCCGGCTGTTGCGCGGTGAGACTGACGCCCGCTGTCTGCGTGTGGAAACGGAGCAGCCACGAGCGCGGATTCCTGGCCTTGAATGTTTCCTTCATCTCGCGCGCCCAGATGCGCCGCGCCGCGCGATACTTGGCGATCTCTTCAAAGAAATCATTGTGAGCGTTAAAGAAGAACGAAAGGCGCG
Source organism: Chloroflexota bacterium (assembly GCA_016195815.1). Taxonomy (GTDB): domain Bacteria; phylum Chloroflexota; class Anaerolineae; order Anaerolineales; family Villigracilaceae; genus Fen-1038. The sequence goes on along the minus strand of JACPYX010000015.1, from coordinate 35,662 downwards.
GCGCGAACTCATCCACGTCCATGCCGCGCGCCATGCCCCAGCGCACATATTCGAGTCCGTCGGCCAGCGTGAAAGCCAGTTCCTGCGCGGCGGTCGAACCGGCCTCGCGGATGTGATATCCGCTGATCGAGATTGAATTCCATTGCGGGACTTTTTGCGACCCGAATTCCATCGTGTCCACTACCAGGCGCATCGAAGGTTCGGGCGGGAAGATAAATTCTTTTTGCGCGATGAACTCTTTGAGAATATCGTTCTGTGTTGTGCCGCGCAATTGATCGGAGTGCACGCCTTTGTTTTCGGCGGCGGCAATATACATGGCCCAGATGATGGCGGCGGGCGAGTTGATGGTCATGCTGGTCGAAACTTTATCGAGCGGAATTCCATCCAGCAGAATTTCCATGTCTTTGAGCGACGAAACTGCCACGCCGCATTTTCCAAATTCGCCCAGCGCTTCGGGCTGGTCGGTGTCGTAACCCATTAAAGTCGCCAGGTCGAAGGCGATGGACAAACCAGTTTGGCCTTGTTCCAATAAATATTTAAAGCGCGCGTTGGTCTCTTCGGCAGTGCCGAATCCGGCGAACATGCGCATTGTCCACAGTTTGCCGCGATGGAGCGTCGGGTGGACGCCGCGCGTAAACGGGTACTCGCCCGGAAGTCCAAGTGAAGAAGCGTAATCAAGATCAGAAACATCGAGCGGGGTGTAGAGTCGGTTGATTGGTTCTGAAGAAGTCGTAATAAATTTGTCGGCGCGCTCCGGCATGGAAGCCAGGGTCTTTTGCAGGCTGGTCTCTTCCCATTTTTCCAGCGAATCTTTTAGTTCATCCAATTTCTTTCGGTCGTACATGTTTCTCTCCTCTTCTGGCGAAGATAACCGGATTATACTTTATCGGCAATCACCGTCGGTTAATTACCCAACATCTAATCTGGTATACTCCCCTCAAGAAGGTATTCCATGTCCCGTTTTGAAGTTGATGTTGATCCCTGTGACCATATAACGAATGACGCAATTGGACAGCCCGGCCAGCGCGTTTTTTACATTCAGGCTTTTCAGGCGGAGAAAACATATACCGTCATCATTGAAAAGGCACAATTGCAGTCCTTTGCCATTGGCGTGGAACAGTTTCTGGCAGAGGTCGAGCGGCAGAATCCGAACCTGGAGGAAGCCGCGGCCGATTACGTCGAGGAACAGATGCGCATCAATCCTCCGGTTGACCCGTTGTTCCGCGTCGGCGAGATCGGTCTTGGCTACGATCAGCCGCGCGACCGCGTCGTGCTGTTTGCCCGCGAATTGCTGACGGAGGAGCAGGACCCCGAGGAGGGCGCAGCGATTCGCTTTTGGTGCACGCGCAGTCAGGTGCGTAAGATGGCGCGCTGGGGCGCGGAAGTAGCCCAGCGCGGGCGGCGCATTTGTCCGCAATGCGGGCAGCCGGAAGAACCCGAAGGACATTTTTGCCCGAAGAAGAACGGGCATAAGCATTAGTATTCAGTGACCAGTATTCCGTTTAGCGATTTGACCACCGCTTTTCAAAGCGGGGAACTTGAGATGAAGGGCCAGTTCATGCTCGGCTCGAACCACACCTTTCTCGTTGCCGTTCATCATGATGGCAAAGAAATCCCCGCGGTGTACAAGCCAGCGCGCGGCGAGCGACCGCTGTGGGATTTTCCCGATAACACGCTGGCGCAGCGCGAAACCGCCGCGTATCTCGTCAGCGAATCACTCGGCTTTCACTTTGTCCCGTTCACGACACTTCGAGACGATGGCCCTTACGGTCCCGGTTCGCTGCAACAGTATATTGAGTACGATCCCGAATATCATTACTTCAATTTCAGCGCTGACGATAAAGCGCGCTTGCAACCCGTCGCGCTTTTCGACCTGCTCGTCAACAATGCCGACCGCAAAGGCAGCCATGTTTTTTTCGAGATCGGTACGAAAAAACTGTGGGCCATTGATCACGGCATTTGTTTTCACGCAGAAGATAAACTGCGGACGGTGATCTGGGATTTTGCCGGCCAGCCGATTCCCAGCGAATTGCTCTCGCTTCTTTCCCCGGCTTCATCTTTGCCCGGCCTTCTTGAGCCTTATCTCGACCCCGCAGAGATCGCCGCTTTACAATTCCGCGCCGAGGCATTGCTCGCCTCGAAAGTTTTTCCACGCACGCCAAAAGACCGGCGCGCATTTCCCTATCCGCCGATATAAGGAGAAACTCATGCATTACAAACTTGCATTCATCGGTTTCGGCAACGTGGCGCGCTCGCTGGCGCGTCTTTTGCTTCGTAAACAAAATGTTCTCAAAACAAAATATGACATCACCTTCTCTGTGACTGGCATTGCCACAGGCAGGCACGGCTTCGCCGCCAACCCGGCCGGGCTTGACCTTCTTGGATGTATCGAAAAAGTTGAAACAGGCCAATCCATCTCCCCCGAATCCCGAATCCCGATTTCCGATTCTCTTTCCGTGATTCAAAATTCATCCGCTGATGTGATGTTCGAGAACTCACCTGTCAACACAGCCACAGGCCAGCCAGCCATTGACCATGTCCGCGCCGCGCTCGAAGCCGGAATGCACGTTTCGACTGCCAACAAAGGCACGGTCGTTCATGGCTATCGTGAGTTGAGCGCGTTGGCAAAATCGAAAAATAAAAAGTTCTATTTCGAATCAACTGTGCTGGGCGGCGCGCCGGTCTTTTCTGTTTTTCGCAATGCGTTTCCCGCCGCGGACCTGCTGTCATTTCAGGGCGTGTTGAACTCCACGACCAATATCATCCTTTCGCGCATGGAGCGCGGTGAAACTTTTGACCAGGCAGTTAAATATTGCCAATCCATTGGCATCGCTGAGACAGATCCAACCAACGATGTGGATGGCTGGGATGCTGCCATCAAGGTCGCGGCGCTGGTGACGGTCTTGATGGATACGCCGTTCACGCCGCAGCAGGTGGATCGAAAAGGCATTCGGGAGATTACGCCTGAGATGATCGCACAGGCCAAAGTCGAGGGCCGGCGCTATAAGCTGGTCTGTTCCGCCGAACGAGTTGGAAGTCAGATCAAGGCGCGCGTCGCGCCCGAACTCCTGCCTCCATCTTCGCCGCTGTACGCCATGCAGGATTCAACCAGCGGCCTGTCCTTCTGCACGGATGTGCTGGGCGATTATTCCATTATGGAATCTGAGCGCGAAGGCATGACGCCCGGCCCCGAGCCGACGGCCTATGGCCTGTTCGCCGATTTCATCAATCTGGTTTCATAGGAGACCAAATGTTAATTACACAAAAACGCGTGCTCGATTATCTCGAAGAGTGGCGCGGATACATTCCGCGTTTCCAGGGTTTTTCAGCCGATGAACAAGCCGGCTTCTTGAAAGCGCAGGGCTTTGCATCGCTTCATGATCTTCTCGCCCACGTCACGGCCTGGTTTGAAGAAACCCTGGAAACCGTTGTTGCGGCTGTCGAAAAAACAGACAGGCCTGCCAAGAAATATGACTTCGACGTTTTCAACGCGCAGGCCGTCGCACGCGCCGCCTCATGGCCGGACCCGGAAATGTTTTCCCGTTTCGAGCAATATCGCCTCAAGCTGGCGGATTTTACGAAGGCGCATCCCGAGGCGGTTGCAGAAAATAAACGCGTGCGTAACTGGCTGCGCGGTGTGGTCATTCATCACGCCGCTGAACACAGCATCGGCGCGACTCGTTTCATGACGCTTGATATTCTGCAAAACGATTGGGCGGAATACGCCGCAGGCTTTCAAGCTCTCGCGCCTGAACAGCAAGCCGGGTTTTTGAAGCGGCAGGGCTTTGCAAACTTCCGCGAAATCCTGGCGCACATCATCGGTTGGTGGGAGGATGGAATGGATGCAATCAATGCCATTTCAAAGGACCCTGCTTATCAGCATCCGGATAAAGACACCGATGCCTACAACGCAGAAGCCATTGCGCTATTTGGCAAACTGGACGAAGCCGACATTTTGAAGAAGTTCGAATCCACGCGCCAGAGTCTGATAGAGTTGTCCATCAATCTTCCCGATGCGATCTTCGACCGAAAAGACGTTCAGGAATGGCTGCGGGCCGATGTGATCGAGCATTATTACGAGCACGCCTTGTAGAGAAGAATAATAAAGGCGCAGAGTTTCAACTCTGCGCCTTTTGATTTAGACTGAACACTGTCGCTTTCTGCAATTTTTCTTTACCGCCAAGCACGCTAAGAGCGGAAAGATTAAGGCTTTTCTTGGCGTGCTAAATTCCAGCCAGTTCGCGCAGACGTTGGAACATCAGGAATGCAGCCATTGCCAGCAGCGCGCCGATCAGGAGCCAGAACCAGAAGTGGATGATGATAATCACAGCGGAGATGACCGCCAGCAGCGCAGTGACCTGTCCGACTGTCTGGATGAACGCGCCGCGCAAGATGGATTCGGTCACGACAAACAGCAGGGTGATCGCCAGCAACCCTGCTCCTAAATGAGCAGGGGCCAGAAACACGAGTCCCACGAAGCCAAAGAGCAGCAAGCTTAAACTGACCGCGGCCCAGGCCTCGGCGGCGCGGTCGAAGCGCATCCGGGTGATCTTGACCGGACTCGCCAGGTGGCGGATGTGAGCGCGCGGGTCATCCTTTAGCCCTTTGCGCATCCGCTTCAAGCGTTCGTTGAGGCTCTGAAGGAGCGCGGTGTTTTCAGAGTATTCGCGGCGCAAGCCTCGCACTTCGTCAGAAAGCACGGCCACTTTCTTTTGCAACTCGCTATATTGTTTCGCCAGGTGCGGGTTGCCTTCCATTCCTTTCAGCTTTATACCCAACGCATGTAATTCACCGGCCTTGTCCGGGATCAATGTTTCCAACTGCCCCTGACGTGCGGCGACCTCGGCACAATTCTTTTCGAGCAGGTTCAGCGCATTGGGCGGCGGTGGGACCTTATCCAGACCGGCGAACCCCAGCGGGTCATACCATGCGTTGCGCGGCGTTCCGTCGCGGTTATACATCGGTCCGGCCGGGGCGTTCTCGCCCGAGATCGGATCGCGGGCGAACAACCCCCATAAGCCGCGATATTCACGCACCCACGGTGTGGACTCGTCAATCAACACCGCGGTCCAGGCCTTGCTTCCGCCCGGGCCAATCGTCAGCCCGTTGCCGCGCGCATAGTCCACGAATGGGATGCGGAACGGATCAATCGGCTGCTGCCCCAGCGCGGCCACCCATAATTTATTCCACGCCTTTTGCGCTTCGCGCACCCAAGAGGGAAGATCCAAATTGACCTCGGCCTGATACTCGCCGCTGCGGAAATACGAAGCGTGCGAACCCGCTCCGGCATAGACGACCGGATGCCCGTCCACCAGCTCGAGTTGATCCGCGTCGTCCCAGCGGCGGCGCAGATCATCGCCGTGGAAATCGTGTGAGGCGTACGCGGCCCACTCAGGCACAATTTGACCATCTGCTTCATATAGGTAGATGGTGACCATTTCCCAATCTGACTCGTGGTCGTTGACGCCGTTGAAACCCGAACGCCAGTTGTTAAAGCAATAGAAGTACCAATATTGTAAGACGACCCAGCCGTTTTGGTGCGCCACGCGCCCGTAATAGACGAAATTCTCTTTCTGGGCGCGCATGTGAAAGTAATCCAATTCGGCCGCGGCGGCAATTGCGGCGGGCACGCGTCCGCGCAGCAGGAATGAGATAGTGAAGAGCGCATCGGCTATGCGCGGCAGGAGTCCGCCGCGCGCCAGGCGTCCTATGCCGGCGTGAAAATTGTTCTTCAAAATAGTATGCAGGCGCACCTGATTGGCCAGCACCTGCGCCGATTCTGACAGGCTCAACGGTTCGATGAAGCGCAGAAAGTGGACCGTGCCAAAAGGGGCCGGGCGTTGTTCGACCAAACTTTCCAGCGTGAGGTCATCCTGCTTGACGAGTAGTTCATCGTGTCCGTCGGGGTAATGCGCCCACAGGCTGGAATCTTTAACGTAATGGTCAACATCGGTCGGGTAGAACTGCTCGCCTTTGGCGAAGCGCAAGACCGGTTCATAACGGCGCAACAGTTCGAGGTCCGATGAAGAGGCGGGCATTGATGGCCGGTCAGTCGATTCGTTCACCCTGGTCCGTCCTTATTCTGAAGATGCGCTGCACATCCGCCTGATTAAGTGCAAAGGCGATGATCGTATCGGAAGCCATGACAAGATAATTGGGGTGGCTGTAAAAATAATTGATCAGGGTAATGGTGAGTGAGATGCCTGTCCAAGCCATGAGGGTCACCCAGGCCCAGCGATGAACGCGCAGGAATCCGATCAGTACCACGATCCCCGATAACGACAGGAAGAGATACACCGCGCTGGATGAAAGGGCGCTGCCGAGCGGGGTGAAGCCGCCCGCTGCGAACAGCGGACCCGTGATGCCGTTTTGAAAGACGCCCGTGCGCGCCAGCGGCTCGATCACCTGATACAGGCGGATCAGGAACAGCACCCAGATGGTCCATGCCACCACCGTCACGGCCGGCGGGCGTTTCTTCGTCCAGACTTTTTTTCTTTTCTGCATGCGGCCTCCTGTTCAAAATGATGAATGGGTTGGGCTTCAAATTTCCTGTATTTTACCCGCAGGCTGGCAGGTGTAAAAGCCAAAAAGCCCGTGAGATTTTCAAGGGATGATAAAACCAACCCTTTGCAAAGCGACGATGGACTGAAGCACAAGCGTGCTTGTGACCAAGAAAAATAAAACGGTGCTTTTCGGAATTTTTGCAATAAAGAGTGATGCTGGAATTTGAAAAAAGACTGCCAAATAAATCCATAATCGCGATACTTCGCCCCTGTTAATACCAAGGAATACTACCGCCCCAAAAGTCATCAAGAGACTTAAAACAAAAATATTTTCCATTGACCAGTATATAACATTGTATTTTAAGTTTTTCCATTTCATGAGAAGCTGTGATATCCAGTATATGAATATTAACATGATGGGCGTACCAACACCGTAAAAAAACTCTTTTGTGTTTTCTCCAATCCAAACCCAATACCCTCGGTTATCTTTGAAATTGAAATTTACAGCGTCCCTCACGACAAATCGGAGAACTTGAATCAAATCAAAAGAAAAAAGTACGGAAAACAATGTATACATACCAAGAAAGGCAAGCAACGGGATAATTAATAAGGCCCCAAAATCCTTCTTGGAAAGTTTCTTTTCGCCGGCGGCATTGATTAAAATTCCAATAAAAATGATCCCAGTTACCAATGGGGACGGCTCAAAGAGGATAAGTATGTATAAGGCGGCTCCTAATAACCAGAGAAACAGAAGGTTCTTCCCCTCGATGTAAATCAAAAACAGATAAAGGCAAAGCAGTATAAACAGAGGCGTTACTGTGTTAAGAAGGGGGAAAAAGAAAAGCCTGGATGGAATTAGTGCATATAACATAAACGCATAGAATGCTGCCTTTTTGTCGTGGAATAGTTTCTTGCATATCCCGTAAAGCGGCAACGCCCCAAAGGTTGATAACAAAACAACCAAATAGCCCATGATTTGGGGAGACAAAGTAAATAATTTGAATAGTTCAAATAGCAGTATTTTCCCGGGCATATTAGATACTGCATGGAGTGGAAATGAGAGAACTAAAGCGTCATATTGTGTTAACGTTTCAACTGGCGAGTAACGCATGGCCACTGAGTAAAAAGAGGTGGCATTATCGCTTTGTACTATTGTTCCTAACGAAACAGGATATATATTACGGATCAGAAGTTGTATAAAAACAATAATGAGAAAACTTCCAAACAATGTTGTTTTTTCATGAAAAAAGATTAGCCTGCTGCCAATAAAAATTGACAGGCCAAGAAGTAAAAAGACAAGAATTGGTATCCATAATGGTATTGATGTTATTTTATTAAAATACGGATAAACCCAATTGCCTTGTTTTGAACCAAAAGCAAAATTTCGCGAATAAACCAGAAAAACCATCAGAACGCCCATCGCACAAAAAGTCAATATTAGTGAAGCTTTGTCAGAATTCGTGGATTGGATTGTGGCGGTGGAAGATTTAGCATCCATTATTAGTTCAACTCCGCGGATAATTTTATTGTCAAAATCGGCCTTGAATCTACGGAAGAAAAAAATCTATGCCAAAGCTGTTATACAGTGCAATTCTGTATAATAGATTATAGACAGAGTATAGTTACATTTCATAAGAAAGGCAACCACCATGGTAACCCTCCCGTAAAATCATACCAGTGAGAAGTGGAAAACTCGTGGCACACTGAAGATCACAGTGCAGGCAATAGAGCCAGGAGAAATCCACATGAAGAAATCCAAGTTTTCGGAAAGCCAGATCGTCAACATCTTGAAGGAAGCAGAAACTGGGGTGTCGCTGGAAGATCTGATCCGCCAGCCTGACGAAAGAATTGATTGCCACAGAGAAACAGGGCAATCGCAAGAAGCCATTGAAATTATGGTAAAAATTATTTCAGGCAATGTCTATTATAGCAATTATCTTTAATGTTAATTTCCAGACGCGAAGGATGTTCCATTGATCAACTCTGACCGCTTGCTTTTTATTCTTCAAAAGCTTTATGGGTCATCAACTGCCGTTTCCACGTTACAGTCACTGAACGCGAAAGTTGATAATTACCGCCAGAAAATAGCGGCCCAATCGAGTATTGGCGTGAACCTCACCGAGCAAGATGTGATGCTCATTACTTACGGTAACCAGGTGCGCGAGGATGGGATACCGCCGCTTCGTGCACTGGCCGATTTTTGTCTTCGGCACCTTGAGGGTACTGTGAATTGCCTGCATGTTTTACCGTTTTATCCTTTTTCTTCAGATGATGGATTTTCGGTAAAAGATTTTCGACAGGTTTCCCCGGAGTTGGGGACATGGGAGGATATTGGCTGGCTAAAAGCCAATTTCCATTTGATGTTCGACGCTGTGATCAACCATGCTTCGGCGCAGGGTGGGTGGTTCAAGGCTTTTCTACGCAACGAAGAACCATATCGCGATTATTTTATTGTTGTGGATAAGGATGTCGATCTATCGAAGGTGGTCCGCCCGCGCGCACTGCCGCTCCTGCATAGTTTCGGCGAACCTCCTGACGATCAATTGATTTGGACGACATTCAGCGCGGATCAGGTTGACCTAAACTATCGTTCTCCGCAGGTTTTGTTGGAAATCATTGACCTGCTCTTGTATTATATTTCGATGGGTGCAGATTTTATCCGCCTGGATGCGGTTGCTTATCTTTGGAAGGAAATAGGAACTCCGTGCATTCATTTGCCTCAAACCCATCTTGTAATTCAATTGTTCCGCGCAGTGTTGGATGATGTCGCGCCGCAAGTTAAGCTGATCACGGAGACCAACGTTCCGCATAAAGATAATATTTCTTATTTCGGAGACGGACACAACGAAGCCCAGTTGGTTTATAACTTCGCCCTGCCGCCGCTTGTTTTGCATACGTTTTATACGGGCAGCGCAGGCCAACTTTCAAAATGGGCTGGCAGTATAAATCCCCCGTCTGGCCAGGTTACATTTTTGAATTTTTTGGCTTCGCATGACGGGATAGGTCTTAATCCTGTTCGAGAGATTTTATCCGACCAGGCAATAGACGCCATGACACAGAGAGTGCTGATGAATGGCGGGCTGGTCTCTTACAAACAGAACTCTGATGGCACGAAAAGCCCCTATGAACTTAATATCAATTACTTCGATGCGCTCTCCAACCCAGGCAGACATGAATCGTTGGAAATTCAAGTGGATCGATTCATGGCAGCGCAGGTCATTATGCTGTCGCTTGCAGGAATGCCCGGCATCTACTTCCATAGCATTTTTGGTTCGCGAGGCTGGTTGGCGGGTGTGGAAAAAACCGGCAACAACCGCGCCATCAATCGCCAGAGATTTACTGTTGAAGAAATTGAACGTGACCTGGTGGACGCGTCGAGCCTGCGGCATAAAGTGTTCGCCAGGTATCAGGCCTTGCTCCGGGCCCGGATGGCTTCACAGGCATTTCATCCGTACGGCGCACAGACAATCCTGGAATATGATGATGCTGTTTTTGCGATTGTGCGCCGCTCGCCGCAGGCAGCTGAAACTGTGTTGTGTATAATAAATGTCACCGATCGTTCGCAGACAATATCCTTGGATTTGGGGAATATTTTTGGGTTTATCCATAAAGAGGTTGATATCGTAGATCTGATCAGCGGTCAACGCTTATTATATGAACAAACCAACTCAACCCTGCGTTTGCTGCCTTATCAATCCTGCTGGCTGGCTCGAAAACAAGATAAGGCCACAGGTCATTGATGCGGCGGTATAAATCAAATGGAGAGCGAGAGGAGCAGAATCAATGAATCTGGTTAAGAAAGCGGCAAAACATCATATTGGTTTTATATCCACTCGTTTTGCAGGCACAGACGGCGTATCGCTCGAAACCGCAAAATGGGCCGAAGTATTGGAGCGCATCGGCCACGAATGTTTCTATTTTTCAGGCCTTTCTGATCGGCCAGCCGGGCGCAGCCGCGTTGTCCCTGAGGCGTTTTACCGGCACCCAACCATTGACGCCATCAATCGGATCGCGTTTGCTGGCGACTGGAGAATCACTTCACAGGCTCGAGCGCAGCACCCGGAAATGGCTTCGCTGTATAAAGACCACTTCTCAATCTACGTTCGCCCGCCGCACATCTCGCGTCAGGTGCAGGAGCTGAAAGATTATTTCAAAAAACATCTATATGCTTTTGCCCGCGATTTCGAATTGGAACTACTGATTGTTGAGAACGCGCTTTCAATCCCCATCAACCTGCCCCTCGGCCTGGCAATCACTGAATTCATTGCCGAAACCGGCTACCCGACAATTGCACACCATCACGATTTCCAATGGGAACGCCAGCGCTTTATGGCAAATTGTGTGAGCGATTACATTGCTGCCGCTTTCCCGCCCAACCTGCCTTCCATTCGCCATGTTGTCATCAACTCAGTTGCAAACTCCCAGTTGGCTTCACGCACCGGGATCTCTGCAAGGATGATTCCCAATGTCATGGATTTTGATCATCCACCCGCGCCGCTCGATGTTTATGCTCTCACGGCTCGAGCCGACCTGGGAGTGGCCCCCGATGAATATTTTTTTCTTCAACCGACCCGCATCATCCAACGAAAAGGTATCGAACATGCCATCGAGTTGACGCGGCGGCTTGGCCTGAAAGCCAAACTGGTCATCTCACATGCCGCGGGAGATGAAGGCACGGATTACGAACGCCGGCTGAATGAATTTGCAAACCTGCTGGATGTCACCGTAAATTTTGAATCCAATCTCGTCCAGGAATCCCGCGGATTAACTTCTGACGGGAAAAAGATTTATACCCTCGCCGACATCTATCCACAAGCTGACCTGGTCACATATCCTTCCAGCATCGAAGGCTTCGGCAATGCCTTCTTGGAAGCGATCTATTATCGCCGCCCCATTATTCTGAACAATTACACCATTTATGAAGTGGATATCAAACCCAAAGGGTTTTGCCTGATCGAGTTCGATGGATTTATCAACGAACGGACCCTCGAAAGCGTCAGGCGCTGGCTGGCGTATCCGAACGAAGTGCTGGAATGCGTCGAGCAGAATTATCAATTGGCAAAACGTTACTATTCGTTTGCCGTATTGGAACACCATTTGCGATTGTTGCTGGCCGATTGCCTGGGAGAAATGAGTACTTTGTAAAGAACGCAAAGGAGTTGATTGGATGAAAATTGCTCTGTTGCATTACTCCGCGCCGCCGGTGGTGGGCGGTGTTGAGAGTGTGCTGGCGCACCAGGCAAACTTGATGGCGGAAGCTGGACATACCGTCCGTGTGATCGCAGCGCGAGGCGATGCCTGGGATGGACACATTGATTTCATTCGAATCCCGTTGGTTGGCTCGCGCCATCCGGCTATCCAGGCGGTCAAAGTTGAATTGGATAACGGACGAGTCCCGCCCGGTTTCGATGAATTGGTGCGGGAAATCATGGTTCAACTGCAAACAGCAACCCGCGGAGTGGATGTTCTCATCGCACACAACGTCTGCTCGCTCAACAAAAACCTGGCATTGACTGAGGCATTGCATCGTCTCAACGGTTCTCCCAATTTCCCCCGGCTGATTCTGTGGCATCATGATCTGGCGTGGACTACGCCGCGCTATCGCAATGAATTGCATCATGGTTTCCCATGGAGCCTGCTGCGAACCGACTGGCCGGGTGTAGCCCAGATTGTGATCTCCTCCCTGCGTCAAAACGAACTGGCTGCCTTGCTGGACATTCCATTGAAGAGGATTCGCGTTATTCCAAACGGGATGGATATTGCCAGATTCTTTAAACTCGAAACCAAAACTCTGGAATGGATCAGGCATTTGAATCTGCTGGCTGCCACGCCGTTCTTGCTTGTGCCTGTACGCATCACACCGCGTAAAAATCTGGAAATGGCATTGCGCATCCTGGCCGATTTGAAACAAAAGTGCCCGGCGGCCGCCATGGTCGTGACAGGCCCGCTTGGCGCACACAACCCTGCCAATCAGGATTATTTATCACGGCTGTTGAATCTGCGCGCCCAGCTTGGCCTTGAAAAGTCCGCGCATTTTCTGGCCGAACTTTCCGACTCGTATCTGCCCGATGCAATCATCGCTGATTTTTATCGTTTAGCCGATGCCTTATTATTGCCCAGCCGTGAAGAAGGTTTTGGCATTCCGCTCATCGAATCTGCATTAAGCCATCGACCTGTTTTCTGTACCGACCTGCCCCCCTTGCGCGCCCTGGGACTGGACGATGTATCTTATTTTTCACCCGATGAAGATCCGCATCAAGTAGCCGGCCTGATAGCGGACACCCTTAACAACGACCCGGTCTATCGTTTTGCAACGCGCACCCGCCAACAGTATACATGGGAACAGATTTATCAAGAGAAGATCGCCCCCCTTTTAGCGGAAGATCCGCATCAATTCCCTGATGAAGGAGGCTCACAATGAGGTCGCAAAGATTTTCATCCTTTCGCACAGTGCTCGTACCCGTCATCCATGGCTGTAATGGGCAAGCGGCCCTGGACGCCGCGCGTGCATTGAACGCGCAAATAACCCTGGTGGGCCTCGTGTCGGTGCCGCAGGGCGAATCGCTCAGCCTTAGCGCGTCTGCTGCGCGCCAGATGCGCCAGCAGTTGCGAAAGATGGCTGAAGGTTTGCGAATGCGCAGCCGGACAAGGGTTCTGGTATCTTATGAAATCTGGAATGATCTTCTCGCACTCATAAAAGACGATGAACCGGATCTCTTATTGCTGGAATGGGAAGAACATTTCAACGCGCTTGGCATCACGCCTGCGGACGCCCTGATGAGACCTCCCTGCAATGTTGGCCTGATGCGCGGACCATTCCCCAAAACACCCCTGCATATTCTTGTCCCGTTGCGGGGCGGGCCCCACGCAGAGTTGGCATTGCGCATGGGCTTGAGTTTCAGAGAAAGCCAGATCACCACATTACACCTGAATTCGCCGGATGAAAAGCAAGCCAGGGCTGATGCGCCTTTTCGCGGGTTGCAGCGCGTGCTATCTCAATTGACTGAAGTGGAAAAACAAGTGTTGACCACTCTGGAACCGGCGCAGGCGATCCTGGAAAAATCATCCGGTTTCAACTTGATCATTATGGGCACGACGGTTCAGCCTTTAGATAGCCGCGTCTCACTCGGACCTGTGGCGGATCGCGTTATGAAAAATACGTCCACAGCGGTGCTGGCAGTAAAGAGCCGCCGCCCGATGCATTATGCCGCCCCTGATGAAACCACCGGCACTCAGGCCATCTCCATTCTGGTAGATAAATGGTTTGCGGAAAACACTTTTCATGCCGATGAATTCGCTGACTTGAAACAGCTCATGTCATTGAAAGAGAGGTACAGCACTACCATCAGTCTGGCGTTACCTGCGCTCGATGAAGAAGAAACGGTAGCTAAAGTGATTCAAACGCTGAAACGCGCCCTGATGGTGGACGTTCCATTATTGGACGAAATTGTCCTGGTCGATTCGAACTCAAGCGATCGCACGCGCGAGATAGCGCTTGACCAGGGCATTCCGGTTTACATTCATCAGGAGCTTTTGCCGCACATGGGCGTTCGCACCGGCAAGGGCGACGGGTTATGGAAAAGCCTGCTCGTCACGCGCGGCGATATCATTGCGTGGATAGATACCGATATCGTCAACATCCATCCGCGCTTCTTGTACGGGATCCTTGGGCCGCTGCTGCTTGCGCCGCACATTCAATTTGTCAAAGGCTTTTACCGCCGCCCGTTGAAGACGGGAAATAAAATACAGGGAGGGGGAGGCGGCAGGGTGACAGAATTAACCGCCCGGCCGATGTTCAACTTGTTTTATCCGGAACTCTCAGGGGTTGTCCAACCGTTGGCCGGGGAATATGCCGCCCGCCGGTCGTTCCTTGAGCGAGTGCATTTCTTCTCCAGCTATGGAGTTGAAACAGGGCTGTTGATTGATGCGTTTGAGTTATACGGTTTATCGGCCATTGCCCAGGTTGACCTGCTGGAACGCATTCATCATAACCAGTCGCTGGAGGCCCTGAGCAAAATGTCATTCGTTATCCTGCAGGCTTTCCTGCGGAAATTGGAAAAACGTTATGGCCAACAAATGGTCGAAGATGTGAACAAGACAATGAAGTTGATACGGCATCACGCAGGCGGATATTTTCTGGATGTCGAAGAGATCATCGAATACGAACGCCCGCCCATGCTTGATGTGCCGGAATATCAGAAATGGCGCGAGCAGATTCGCGGCGGTGCATTTGAGAATACTTCTGAAAAACCTGCAAAGTAGAACCCGAAGGTTTGTTTTGGAAAAGAGAGAATGACCAAACTATGGCTGGTAAGGCACGGACAAACGGATAGAAAAGCCAGCTTTTATCATATCTTTACAATTGCTTTACGTTCCCTTCAATGGACAATCCTATACTGGTGTCATAACGCAACACACAAACGTGTGTATCGAAACCAATAGGAGATATACCATGAACAAAACTTTGAGCGCTACCCTGATCGTCATCGCTGTCCTCGCTCTGGCAGGCGGCACCTTTTTCTTCGGAACCATGTATGCGCGCACTAATGCCCTGGTCCCTGAAATGATGTTCGGCTACGGCTCGAACAATAACAACGCGTATGGCCCTGGCATGATGGGCGGAAACGGCGGGTACGGTGCGGGTTCTAACATGATGACCGGCTACGGCTGGAATAATGGAACCAATTCCAACGTCACGCCACTGACCGTTGACCAGGCCAAGGCCGCGGCTGAAAAATACATCCAATCGCTCAACATCCAGGGATTGGAAATTGGCGAAGTCACAGTCTTCAATAACAACGCTTATGTGGCCGTCAAGGAAACCGCGACTGGCGTTGGCGCATTTGAATTGCTGGTGGATCCCGCTACGCAGACTGCCTATCCCGAATTTGGTCCCAACATGATGTGGAATCTCAAGTATGGCGGTCTCGGTCATAGCTCAATGATGGGCGGAAACGGCGGCATGATGGGCGGCTGGAACTATCAGGCCACACCTTCCGCGAATGTCTCGGCTGAAATGACCGTCACCTCCGAACAGGCTGTTCAATATGCCCAGCAATATCTCGACGCCAATAAAGCAGGCGCAACTGCCGCAACCGATCCCGTGCAATTCTACGGTTACTACACCCTCGACTTCTCGAAGGATGGCAAGATCGCCGGCATGTTGAGCGTCAACGGCTATAACGGCCAGGTCTTCCTGCACACCTGGCACGGGACGTTCATCGAAGAAGCCAAGTAATATTCATCACGCAGATACAGTGAACGCGCCGAGCATACACAATTCGGTGCGTTCTACTTGTTGCAAGTACAATTAGCCTGATGATTACAGTCAATTCGTACATCGAGAATCCCTTATGACTAAAATCCTCGTCATTGATGACGAACCTTCCATCGTGAATCTTGTCACGGCCTATCTCAAGCCCGAAGGCTATGAAGTTTTCACGGCCGCGGATGGACCATCGGGACTGAAAGCCGCGCGCGCCTTCAAACCCGATCTCGTCATTCTGGACATCATGCTTCCCGGCATGGATGGGATCGAGTTGCTTTCCCGTTTGCGCCGCGAATCGGAAGTGTACGTGATTCTGCTCACGGCAAAAACCGAAGAGACCGATAAGATCGTCGGCCTTTCAGTAGGCGCAGACGATTATGTGACCAAACCTTTCAGCCCGCGCGAGTTGACGGCGCGCGTCAAAGCCGCGCTGAGACGCATTCAAACAGGAGCAGGCTCGGCGTCCGAAATGAGTGTGTTGTCTTTTCGTCATCTGAGAATGGACCTCGGCGCGCGTACGCTCAGCGTGGACGAAAGTCCGATTGAGTTAACTGCCATCGAATTTGATCTGTTGAAAGCATTGGCCGAAAATCGCGGGCGCGTTCTATCGCGCGAACAATTGCTCGAAAAAGTATGGGGCGGCGAATACTTCGGCGAACAACGCGTGGTGGATGTGCATCTCGGTCATGTCCGCCAGAAATTGGGCCGCGAGGATTTGATCGTTACCGTGCGCGGCGCGGGCTATCGCTTCGAAGATGAACCGCTTTAGGCATTGCGAGGAATTATGACCGACTACTTTCGCCGACATTTGGGCGCAAAACTTTTACTATCCTATCTGGCCATCATTGTTGTGGGCGTGGTGGTGCTGATTGCGGCCAGCCAGTTCGTCCTGCCTGCATCTTTCAATCAGCACATGGGCGGAATGATGGGAATATCGAATAATGGAATGGGGATGGGCGGGCAGGGCTTTGGCGAACCCGCTACAATGGCGCAACTTTACGTTGATTTCCGCGATAGCTTCAACGAAGCCCTGACCTACGCCGCGCTGGCCGCCATGCTTGTGGCCGCCGCGCTGAGTTTGTTTTTCAGCCGCAGTGTCGTTGCGCCCGTACGCGCCATGTCTCTTGCCACACAACGCATTGCCGATGGGCGTTACGATGAACGCGTGCAAGTGAAAGGCGCGGACGAACTCGCGCAACTTGCCATGCGTTTCAACCAAATGGCTGAAAAATTGAATCAAGTTGAATCCATGCGCCGCCGGCTCATTGGCGATGTCAGTCACGAACTCCGCACGCCTCTCACCGCCATCAAAGGCTCGATGGAAGGCTTGATGGACGGCGTCCTGCCCGCGACAAATGAAACCTATCAACAAATCCATGCCGAGGCAGATCGCATCAATCGTCTCGTGGACGATTTGCAGGAACTCAGCCGCGTCGAAGCCCGCGCCTATCAATTGGATATTCGGCCTTTGGATATTTCCTCCTGTGTGAAGACCGTGACCAAAAGACTCGCGCCTCAAGCCGAATCCAAACGCATCACTCTGGACGTCGAACTGGCTCCCGATCTTCCGCGCATCCTGGCTGACGAAGACCGCGCCGTGCAGGTGTTAACGAATCTGGTTGGGAACGCACTGCAATATACGCCGGAAGGCGGCGTTGTGACTGTGTCCGCGATGCGCGCGAAGGACAATCTTCAAATCTCGATTCGCGACACCGGCATCGGAATCCCGCCCGAACATTTGGATCACATTTTCGATCGGTTTTACCGCGTGGACGCTTCGCGGTCGCGCTCGCGTCAGGCGGGCGGCGGAAGCGGCATTGGCCTGACGATTGCGCGCGCCCTCGTCGAAGCGCACGGCGGACATATTTGGGTTGAGAGTGAGGGGGAAGGGCAGGGAAGCGCGTTCGCTTTTACACTTCCCATTGCAAAATAAGAATAGCGACGTATCGAGGCATACATCGCTGTTCAGTTAATCTCATTCGGTTTCGACAAAAATATATCGCGCAGCGGGGAAACCAATTGTCACGCGTTTCCCTGAAACAACAAGAGTGACCGTCTGATTGAAGGGCAAAACGTCAGCGATCTTTGCTTTTGCCCCTGGGACAATCCCATTTTCCGCCATAAATTTCATAAGGTCCCGGTTGTCCTCCGCAAACTCGTGAATGCGCCGGATGATCACCGACTCGCCCGCCTTCAAGTCTGGCAGCGCAACCCAGGCTGCCGCGACCTTTTCAAATCCGGGAAGCGGATTACCATGCGGACAGACCTGCGGATTATCCAGGTTTTCGCGCATTCGTTCCTCCAGTTCGGGCGAAATGGCATGTTCGATCTTGTGCGCCTCTTCATGCGTTTGCGAGAGAGGGACCTTCAACATACGCAGGAGCATCCACTCAGTCAGCATGTGACGGCGGATGACCGAGCGCGCCGCGGCTTGACCGGTTGGAGTGAGATGAACACCTTGATGCCCTTTCCCAACGATCCAGCGATCCCTCTCCATGCGTTTGAACGTCATCGCCACGGTAGCGGGTGAAACGTTGAGCATTTCTGCCAGGCGCGCGGCGATGATCTCGCCCTGATCGCGTTCCATGACGTACATGGTCATGAGATAGTCTTCCACTGTATGGGTTGGATAGGGTATATTCGCAGGCGTTTTGGTTCGTGACATACGTCACCCGTAACTGATGAATTTAAGCAGTATGGACTGGCTGCAAGAGTTAGCATATACTAACTCCTACAATTGTAACAGGCTAAGGTTTATTATACCATTCTCAGCCATTAGCGCGCGGGAAAACAAGGAAGTTCACATGCTTGATGAAAACATTGTCGCCAATCGAAGTTTGCCGCGCCTGTCTGTCAAAAAGAAATCATGGCTCATGTTGTTGCTTGCCACCCTCGGTCCGGGCTTGACCGTTATGCTGGCGGACACAGATGCCGGGTCAATCATCACTGCCGCGCAGTCAGGCGCCCGCTGGGGCTATAAATTATTGTTCCTGCAATTATTACTTATACCTGTTCTTTATTTTGTACAGGAATTGACCGCCCGCATTGGCATTACCACAGGACGGGGGCACGGCGACCTGATCAAAGAAAACTTCGGCGCGGCGTGGGCCTGGATATCGGTCCTGACCCTTTTTATTGCAGCCATCGGCGCGCTCGTAACCGAAATGGTCGGAATGGTGGGAATCAGCGAGTTATTTGGAATATCCAAATGGATAGCTGTTCCTGCATCTGCATTAATTTTGATATTAATATCCTGCATGGGAAAGTATAAGTATGTAGAACGCACGCTTATTGCGATTGGGCTTCTTGAACTCGCTTTTATTCCCGCCGCTTTGTTTGCAAAACCTGATTACGGAGCGTTGATGCAATCCTTCGTGGGAAGCCAGCCGCTCAACGACAACTCGTATTGGTTATTAATCGCCGCGAATGTCGGCGCGGTCATCATGCCCTGGATGATATTCTATCAACAAGGGGCCGTGGTGGATAAAAGGCTGAGCGAAGAGGTGATTAAATACAGCAGAATAGATACCTTTATAGGTTCGATAGTAACTCAACTCGTCATGGTGGGAGCGCTGGTAGTGACAGCCGCAACCATTGCGCGCACCAACCCCAATACATCCCTGGAAAATGTTAATCAAATAGCAAATGCCCTCACCCCATTCCTGGGAAGTATGGGAGGAAAAATGATCTTCGCGCTTGGGATGACAGGCGCCGCTTTGCAATCGGCCATTGTCATTGCCCTGGCCGTATCCTGGGCGTCTGGCGAAGTCTTGAATGTTCGCTGCAGCCTGAATAGTTCATGGAAAGAAGCGCCTGTGTTCTACGCTTTTTATAACGGCGCTATCATCGTCTCAGGGCTTTTGGTTCTGGCGGGCATCCCATTGATTTCATTGACCATCGGCGTCGAGATCATGAACTCCCTTCTTTTGCCTTTGGTATTAGGATTTTTGCTGGCCCTTGGGTGGAAGGTGCTTCCCGAACGATATAAGTTGCAGAAATGGGAAAAGATCATTCTTCTATTTATTTATGTGCTTGTATGTTCTTTAGGGATATTTACCGTCATTCAATTATTTCGATGAGGAAATCGAATCGCATGTCCTGGAAGTTGTCTGCATTTCCTGTATGGATTTCAGATGCCAAATCTTCTACACGCTTCTCAGTGCATTACACCTTTCGCAATCTTCCCGCTGGCAGAGCAGGGCCAGCGGGTCTTCTTTTATTCTGCGAACGACTGCCAAAAATAAAATTTTTAACGGGATAGCCTGCGCAATTGCATTCCCGATCTGCAAGCGGCGGACATCGTTTTCAATATCCGCCGCAATCGCATCAAACCCGGACGAGTCGCCGGGGAAGCCGGGACATTCGATGATGCGCGTCGGCGTCAGTGCCCAGCGTATAAATTGTCTGCGCCCCGCCAGTTTCTCCGCGTAATGAATGCTGGTATTGACGGTGTGATCCACGCCCAGCAACAAGACCCAGCCTTCCGCTTCGGCCAGCGCTCCAATTGTCCCAAGCGGATTTTGCAAAGTCTGTGCGGCGAGGAATTTGTCAGCGCGGATCCCCGCGAAAGATTGGATCGGATGCGAGCTCCGTTTGGACGCGGGATGAGTACGCAAAACTTCAGGCAGTGCGCCCATCATCTTATCGGCAGGCATGCCAAGCGTGAATGGCTCTGCCAGAGAATTCGAATTGCCGCCCATGCCGTAAACAAGCCCATTGTTCGGCGGGCCGATCTCCGGCGTGATCATTGTTTTATAAGTGAAGGTCGGCATAACCAGCGCGCCGACAGAATCAAGGACGGCGCGCAATAAGGTCTGTGCGCCGTCATCAATTGTGTCAAAAGCTTTCAAGGAGGCGTGTGCGATGACCGGGTTATTCTTCAAACCCAATTTGCCCAAGCCCAACCTGGCATCTTCATAACTCAACATCGTTCACTGATCACCGATTACCGGTCACTTTCCCTTCCACTCCGGTTTCCGCTTCTCGATAAACGCCTGCATGCCTTCTTTTTGATCTTCGGTCGAGAACAAATTATAGAACTCCTGGCGCTCGGCATGGATGGCGTCCGTCAACATGCGCTCATAAGCCTGGTTGATCATCTTCTTCGCAGCGCGGATCGCAAGCGGCGCACGCGACGCGATCTCTTCTGCCAGATTCAACGCTTCATCCAGAAAACGTTCAATCGGGACAACACGGTTGACAAGGCCAAACTGAAGCGCTTCCTGCGCCGACAGCGTGCGGTTGTTCAGGATCATTTCCATGGCCAGCGCCTTGCCCACCGCGCGTGTCAGGCGCTGGGTGCCGCCCGCGCCGGGGATGACGCCAATCGTGATCTCCGGCTGTCCAAACCTGGCGGACTCGGATGCGATGATCATGTCGCACGACATGGCGACTTCGCATCCGCCACCCAGCGCGTATCCCGACACCGCCGCGATGACCGGCTTGCGGATGGTTAGAATGCGGCTGAACACCGCAATCGAATCGCCATCCATCATTTGTTGAACAGATTTATTGGCCATCTCTTTGATGTCTGCGCCGGCGGCAAAGGCTTTCTCGCTGCCAGTCAGCACCATCGCGCCGATGTGGTCATCTTTATCGAAGGCTTCGAGCGCATCCATCAACTCGCGCGCCAATTGGTTGTTGAGCGCGTTCAGCGCCTGCGGACGATTGAGTGTGATCAATCCAACGCGCCCGCGTGTTTCGGTCAGGATCATTTCGTTTGGCATGGTTTTCTCCTGTAGTTTGAACCGCTAAACCCGCAAAGCATGCAAAGCTTTTTCTTTGCGATCTTGGCGTTCTTTGCGGTTCGTCTTTTCCGAATTTTGTAATGTCAGATGGAACGATTTTACACGAGAAATAAAATTGTGCTACCATTCGATGCGACAGTCACTGTAAGGTGACTGTCGCACATTAAACAACAAGGAGCACAACATGGACATTATCCTCGCCATTCACTCGCTGGTTCGCTGGGCAATCATCCTTGTCGCAGCCATCGCAATCATTAAATTTACGATCAGTTGGGCCGGTAACTCATCCTTCAAAGGCATGGACCGCGGCCTCGTCTCTGGTTATAGCGGTTTGATAGACTTGCAGGTCCTGCTTGGCCTGGTCTATTTAATCTGGAACGGCCTCGCAGGCGCAGGCTTTCCGCTCTACCGCATCGAACACGCCATCGCGATGATCCTGGCGGCCTTCGCCGGACACCTGCCCGCGCGCTTCAAGAACTTAAACGACAAACTGCGCTTTCAGTTCTCACTGTTTGCCATACTCGGCTCACTGATACTGGTCTTCATCGGTCTTTTGTTCCTGCCCGCACATTAATTCCCACGCAAAATATTATGGCCTCTTCTCAAACAACTGCCCCAGCCGATAAACTCGACTTCAAGCGCATCCTGCCGGTCGTCGTCATTATACTGGTTGACCTGATTGGCCTGTCCATTATTATCCCGCTCCTGCCCTTGTACGCGGCACGCTTTGGGGCTGCGCCGTTCACCATCGGGATTTTACAAGCCGCTTACCCGCTGATGCAATTCGCCGGCGCGCCGATTCTTGGACGCCTGTCAGACCGCTTCGGGCGCAAACCGATTCTACTCGTCAGCCAGATTGGAACCCTGGCAGGCTTCATCCTGCTCGGTTTTTCCAACACCCTCTGGCTGCTCTTTCTCTCGCGCATCATAGACGGCCTGTCCGGCGCGAACCTGTCCACCGCACAGGCCGCCATTGCAGACAGCACCACCGAGAAAACGCGCACGCAGGGACTCGGGCTGATCGGCGCGGCCTTCGGCATCGGATTCGTGCTTGGCCCGATCGTGGCGTTCATCGTCCTGGCCGCCAGTGGACAGAATTATCAGATGGTCGCGTTCACTGCCGCCATCTTCTCGCTCGCCTCCATTCTCCTGACTTCAATCTGGTTCCGCGAAACCAAAAGCGCAGATGCTCTCTCGGCTTCAGCGCGCAAACCGCCGTTCAATTTCCATGCCATGATCGAGGCCCTCAGCCGCCCGGCCATCGGCTTTCTGCTGATCCTGATGTTCTTTTACCAGATCGCGTTCGGGGGTTATGAGCAGCTCTTTTCGCTGTTCACGCTCACCCGTCTGGGAATGGATGCGAGAGACACATCCGGCTTATTTGTATTGGCAGGCCTGTTCATCATCGTTGTGCAAGGCGGGTTGATCGGGCGCTGGTCGAAACAAAAAGGCGACCGTTGGCTGGTCATCCTGGGAATCTCATCGCTGGCTGTCGGTTTGATATTTACCGCGTTGACGCCCGCCATTCCTGTTCCGTGGTTCGATAAAGCCAGGGTGTTGGCAAGCCTGGCAGGCGAAGGCGTGATACGCGTCTCGGTGCAAAACATCCACATCAACCTGCCCGACCAATCCACAAGAGGCTGGGCTGGCATTATCTGGCTGCTGGCGGCAAGTTTCCCTGCCGCGCTCGGCGGCGGCGTTCTGCATCCGGCCATCAATAGTTTGATCACCAAGTCTGCCAACAAAAGCGAAGTCGGCGGAATGCTGGGCGTTTCAACCGCGTTCTACAGCGCGGCCAACGCCATCGCACCATTGTTTTACGGCTCGCTCTTTCAATGGCTGGGCGCGCCCGTGCCTTTCATGGCAGGCGGATTGATCCTGGCCGTCTTGTGGATGCTGTCTCGGCGCGCGATTCCAAAACCGGCAAATGTATGAAGCGAAATTCGCACAAGGTAATACAACTCATGACAGGAAATTCCCGCCTCATCAAACTTTCTGCCTGCGCCGGCATATTTGGACCTCTGTTATTTACGATCGCCGTTATAACGCTGACCATTGCCCAATACGACTTCATGCGTTCCCTGGGCTGGGATCCGCTTCTTGCCCCAACCTTCGACTGGCCCAGCGGACTTTCACTTGGTCCACTCGGATGGCTGATGAGCGCGGTGTTTATCGCCAGCGGCGCGGCCATGATTTTATTTTCATTCGGCCTTTTCATTGCCCTGACATACAAGCCCGGCCCCGTTTTGATGTCCCTGGCCGGGCTCGCCCTGATGGGGCTGGCCTTCACCACCGACCCGACCATCCGCTCCACGCCCGCCACCTGGCATGGACGCTTGCATGATCTATCGTTTGTTCTTCTTGGCGTATCGTTGATACCTGCCATGATTTTTCTCGGCCGTGCATTTCGTCAGGATGCGCGCTGGAAAGATGCGGCCATGTATACATGGATCACTGCCGCGCTTGCCATTCCCGCTTTTGCGCTCAAAGGCGCGGCATTTTATGTTTTTATGCTGGCAGTGCTGATATGGAATGAGATCATCGCCATGCGCTTAAAAAATCTCCAAAGGAGCGGGGCGGCGCAGGCGTATATGCAGTAAAATGTTGTTCTATGCTGTAAATCCAATCGAAGGGAAAACAATCCACACATGACCAGTATCATTGGCTTCATTCTGGCAGGACTGGCGGCTCTCGCAGCGGGTGCGATCAATGCACTGGCGGGCGGAGGGACGCTGATCACTTTTCCGGCTCTTGTCGCGCTCGGCATTCCGGCGGTAGCGGCCAACATTACAAACACCGTCGCCTTATCCCCCGGCTATCTCGGCGGGACGCTGGCGCAATCCAAAGACCTGCAGGGCCAGGAAAAAAGATTATGGCTGATGATACCTGCCGGGGTCGTCGGAGGAATTATCGGGGGAGTCCTGCTTCTTTACACAGGCGAAAAGATCTTTCGATCACTGGTGCCCTTTTTGATTTTGCTGGCATCCGGCCTGCTTGCAATTCAAGACCCACTACGCGCCTGGCTTCTGCGCCGCGCGGAACAAAACAAAGCGCATACTCCTTCCGAAAAATGGGCCATGATTCCCGTTGGGCTGGCCGCCATCTACGGCGGTTACTTCGGCGCAGGTTTGAGCGTCATCGTTCTGGCAGTGCTTGGCCTGGTGATCGAAGATTCGCTGACCAGATTGAATGCCACTAAACAGGCAGTCGGGTTTGCGGTGAATGTTTCAGCCGCCATCTTCTTCCTCTTCTCGGGAAAGGTCGTTTGGCCTGTGGCTATCGTAATGGCCATCGGGGCTTTGCTGGGCGGGGTATTGGGCGGCAAACTGGCGGGCCGCGTCAAACCTGCAACCTTGCGCTGGATCGTGGTCGCGATTGGAGTTGTGGTTTCCATCATTTACTTTGTACGAGGCTAATTCCAGAATTGAATCCCCATCATAGATCATGACGAGAGGCACTCATCAATGATGCGCGTCCGATTTTGGGACGGCAATCGGGTTGCCGCCTTTGGCAGGCCGATATGAACTACTTCACCTGTTGAATTTGGGGGATTGCGAAGCAATCCGAAGGCGGGGGGGATTGCGAAGCGGCGTAATCTTTCACTCCCGGCAAACGGATTACACCTGCTTTTTGATTTATGCACAACGCCATATTACGGGGTAACAGCAGGCGGATGAAGAGAGTCTATCTTTTGCTGTCATTTGTTTTATAATTTTCAACAGGAGAGAATATTCATGTTTAATTTTGAAGGTCCCGACCGCCGCAAGGAGGAAGACCGCGTCCGCAGCGAGGGACGCCTGCCTCCCGGCCAATCGCTCACTTTGAAGTTTCCCGTTTTACATTATGGCCCGGTGCCGTACTTTAACGCGGCCGCATGGGATTTCCGCGTGTGGGGCGAAGTGGACGAAGAAAAACGTTGGACGTGGGATGAATTCAACAAACTGCCGCGCGCGAAGATCGAAATGGATATTCATTGTGTAACACGCTGGAGCAAGTTTGATACCGTCTGGGAAGGCGTTTCGGTCAAGACGCTGGTGAAGGAGGGCTTCTTCAAGATCAAGCCCAATGCCACGCATGTGATGCAGCACGCGGAGTACGGCTTTACAGTCAACCTGCCGCTGGAGGTTGTGTTGCAGGATAATTTCCTGCTTGCGACTCATCTCAATGGCGAACCGATCACGCCCGATCACGGATACCCCCTGCGCGGCGTGGTGGGCTTCATTCCAGGCCACGAAGAATTGGAAACGCCTTATTTATGGAAAGGCGCCAAATGGCTGCGCTCGATCGAGTTCATGCCGCGCGACAAGCGCGGCTTCTGGGAACAGGCCGGTTATCACAACCGTGCCGACGTTTGGAGAGAAGAACGATTTGGTTAAATGCGTATGGGCGGGTGATCCCGCCCATACGTTTTTTAAAATGGAGATTATGGCCGCTTGTCTAACGTGACTGTAATATCTGCTTTTTGATCGCCGCGCAGGACGGTCAATACAACTGTATCGCCGGGGGATTTATTGGTGATCAGATAGGCCAGCAGGTCGTCAAAGACGAGAACGGGGCGTCCGTCAATCGCTACGATCAAGTCACCGCCGGCGTTGAGGCCTTGAATGCTGGTGGCCTGGTCGCCGGCTTTTAGTCCGGCTCGCTCTGCCGGGCCTCCCTTGACCACAGACGTAACATACGCGCCGGTGTAGGTCTTCAGTCCCAGCGCCTGAATTTCATCGAGACTAAGACCGCTCAACGACGACATGCCGATATATGGATAATCATACTTCCCATCCTTGATCAGCACGGGCATGACGCGCTTGATGATGTTCGATGAAATTGCGAAGCCAATTCCTGAGTTGACCGGCTCGCCCGAGGCCGTGGAACTGGTTGTGCGAATGGCGCGGTTCACGCCGATCACTTCGCCGCTCAGGTTGAAGAGCGGTCCGCCGGAGTTGCCGGGGTTAATGGCCGCGTCGGTTTGGATGATGTCTCCGGCTGTGAAGGGCTGGCCGCCTCCGGTGGTGCGTTCTGAGTCGAGCGTCCTGCCGAGGGCCGATATGACGCCAACGGTCATCGTGCCGTTCAAACCAAATGGATTGCCAATCGCGATCACGGTTTGACCGACTTTGAGCGTGGACGAATCTCCCAGCGTGAGCGGATAAAGCTCTGTGGCTGGCGCATTCACTTTAATCACTGCCAGGTCGGAGTCCAGATCGGTGCCGATGATCGTTCCATACGTTTTGTATCCCGACATAAAGTCCACTTCAACCTTGTTGTTTTTCGCGCCCGCCACAACATGATCATTGGTCACAATGTCGCCCTCAGAATCGTAAACAAACCCGGAGCCGAGCGAGCTGCTGCCATCCTGGGCGGAGACCTTGATCGCCACAATGCCGGGGTTGACCCGTTGATACAAGTTTACGAGCGCGTCCTGTTGCGCCTGCGGGTTGGTGATAGGCACCGATATAGGCGCAGGCGGCTGGGTGGCCGGTGCAGGTAGTGCAGGTAGAGGCGCAGTCCCAGCCTGGCAGGCCAGCGTGGCGAACATGAGTACAATCAATAG
This sequence comes from Chloroflexota bacterium, assembly GCA_016195815.1. Classification (GTDB taxonomy): domain Bacteria; phylum Chloroflexota; class Anaerolineae; order Anaerolineales; family Villigracilaceae; genus Fen-1038. The sequence goes on along the minus strand of JACPYX010000015.1, from coordinate 8,596 downwards.
AACCAAAATACGTTTCATTTTTTTCTCTCCTTTGACGAACGATACGGCTTCACACAGATTTCTGGCGCGCCGCTTCTTCCAATAGTGCCTTTTGCCTGGATGACAATTGCTTTGGGATTCGTACTTTGACGCGCACGAATAAATCGCCTTTGGTGTGTGCGCTTTTCAAATGCGGCATGCCTCGCCCTGCTAATCGAAAAACCTGTTCAGGCTGCGTGCCGGCCGGAATCTTCAACTTCACTTTACCGTCCATGGTTTCCACTTCCGCTTCCCCGCCGAGTATGGCTGTGAACGCATCAATTGTGACGGACGTCCGCAGATCGTTGCCTTCGCGTTCGAAGCGCACATCTTCCGCAACTTCCACGATCAGGTATAGATCGCGTCCTTCAGGACCTGCGCCGGCCACACGCACCTTTGAGCCGGTCTTCACCCCGGCTGGTATGCGGACTTCCACCTTGCGGCCGCTACTCTGAAACGAACGCAGCGCCCCTTCATGCGCTTCCTGCAAGGAAATAACGATAGGCTGCTGATAAGCCGGGACAGACCGAGTCCGTGTGCCGGTCGCGGTTCCGCTCATGCCGCCGCCGAAAATGGATTGAAAGAAATCAGAGAACCCGCCCTGCCCAAACAAATCGTTCAAGTCGCCATATTCCACGCGCGTCCCGCCGCGGCCGGATTGCTGATTGTTGAACCACTGACTCCAATCGAAGTCGCCGGGCGCGCCGCGTTGCTGCCAGTTCGAATACTCGCTCCCCAACTGGTCATAGCGGGCGCGCTTCTGCGGATCGCTCAAAGCCTGATAGGCTTCGTTGATTTCCTTGAATTTTTCCTCGGCCTGCTTATTGCCGGGGTTTCGATCGGGGTGGTATTGCATCGCCAGCTTGCGATACGATTTGCGAATATCGTCAGTGCTGGCAGAACGTTCCACACCCAGGATCTTGTAATAGTCCTTATAATCCATGCTCATGATTCTATGCCTGATGTTAAAGCCGGGCAAGCATACTACACAGGGTCTAATGGAACTCTAACCTCAAGTATACTTACCTGACTCTCATTTTATACGTTGTACTTATATCACTGACGAATGAACAACAGATGAATCGAGGCCGTATGGAATCAATTTGCATCTTTTGCGGATCTTCCGACAGCGTCTCACCAGACTATCTGGCGGGCGCGCGTCAAATGGGGCGGATTCTCGCCGAGTGTGGACTCCGTTTAATTTACGGCGGCGGCAAAACCGGTTTAATGGGAGCCGCTGCCGACGGCGCGCTGGAGGCGGGCGGCGAAGTGATCGGTGTCATCATTCCATCCATGAATACATCCGCGCTGGCACATACGGGTTTGACGCGCATGGACATTGCCCCCGGAATGCACGCGCGCAAAGCGCGCATGCACGAACTGGCCGACGGTTACATCGCCCTGCCCGGCGGCTTCGGCACGCTCGATGAATTGTTCGAAGCCATCACCTGGGGACAGATCGGCGCGCATCAAAAACCAATCGGATTATTGAACGTGAAGAATTTTTATACTCCATTGCTTGCCGCCCTTGACCATGCCGTGCGCGAAGGTTTTATCTTCCGTGAACACCGCGACGGGTTATGTTGTGACTCTGCGCCCGCCAAATTACTGGATGCGATGAATGCTTATGAACATCCGCATGAGGCGGTCAAGAGGTGGATGAGGCAGGATCGCTAACCGCTAACCGCTTCAAAACTTCAATCGTTTCCTGCTTGCCTCCATACCCATTTTCTCCTCCCGGCCCAACGCAGGAGGGACAGCCGTCCTTGCACTCGCACTCGCCAACCAGTTCAAGCGCGCGCGCCATCAACTCATCGTGAATCTCGAACAGTTTCTGGCTGAAGCCAATGCCGGCGGGGATTTGATCGTACAGAAATACAGCCGGCAATCCGCGAATGCTTCCCGCCGCGTCGGTATGGACTCCCAGGTCGCTTGGGTCACACATCAGAAATAATGGCGCTAATTGACTCAGCACATACGATAACCCTGCCAGCCCGCTTCTCATGCGGACATTTTGCTCGACGCTGCGATGGCAGGCCGGACAAAGCGTGATGAGATTGTCGAGTCGATTCGCTTCTGCGGCTGAAGTAAATGCCTTGAACGGAATCTTATGATGGACATCGTGCTCGCGATCCGTCTCAGCCGCGCCGCAGACCTGGCAACGGAATCCGTCCCGGGTCCGAACGGCGAGGCGGATGCGCGGCCAATCGCGGCCATAATCGTTTGGGTCGTTGGTCCATGTTCCGGCCTCGCGCAGAGTCTCGATTGTTGAGTCGGAAAGAGAAAGCCAGTAGCCGGTCGTTTGCAAATCGGTGGGCGGCAGGTCGAGCGGTTTTTCGCCGAGGTTTTCGCGCGTGAACCAGCGCAGTTTCTTGAAGCCGACAACCTGCGTGGTGACCTGGATTTCGCCGTGTCCCTTCTCGCCGCCATGGACGGCGGCTTGAGCATTGCTTGAAAGAATCTGAATCTCGGTTTCGCGTTGGGCTTCGGTGTAATAATCCAGCGCAACGGCAGTGACCGACGCAATATTCTTTTCAAGATCGAGATCATGCACGAAATACTGCTGGCCTTCGTGAAGATAGATCGCGTTGGGATGTACCATCCAGTACGCGCTGGCCAGATCAACTTCGCCGATGACCTGCGGCCTGCCTGTCCTGAGTGAATTTACAGGGTCGTCTGTTGTTTGCAAAACAACATTGGCAGGCGAGGCCGAACGAAGCGAGATGTTTGCGGCGGGATACGAATCGGACATCCAAAAATATTTTTTCTGCGAGAAATGCGCTTCGTTGTTGAATGCCAAAAATTCGAGATACTCTTCGGTGGTCTTTGCAGGCAAAGAGCCGAAGCCTTCGCCTTTTTGAAACGGCAGTTCGAACATGGCGCAGCGCAAATGATTTAAAAGAATCAGCAAATGATCGGGGTTGATCAGCGCCTGCTCAGGCGATTTGCCGATGAAGTAATCGGGATGATGCGCGAGGAACTGGTCGAGCGGACTGGCAGACGCGACCAGCACTGCCAGCGCGGGCGCTTCGCCGCGTCCGGCCCGACCCGTTTGCTGGGTGAGGCTTGCGATGGAGCCGGGATACCCGACCAGCATCGCCGCACCCAGCCCGCCTATATCTATTCCCAGTTCGAGGGCGTTGGTGGCGACGACGGTTTTGACCGTGCCGTCGCGTAATCCCTTTTCGATCTCGCGCCGCTGGCCTGGCAGGTAGCCGGAGCGATAGCCGCGAATTGGATGGACGATATTCGATGATTCGGTATTCGGTTTTCGAGAATCGAGTACCGAATTCCGACTCTCTTCTTGTAAATAAGTGAGGATGATTTCTACCGATCTCCGTGAGCGCGCGAACACAACGGATTGAACATCATTGGCAATCAAATCTTTTGCCAGCCGCACGCTTTCCAGCAGGGAACTTTTTCGCAGGCCGATGGCTTCGTCAATGACCGGAGGGTTGTAAAGCAGGAAATGTCTTTCGCCGCGCGATGAGCCGTCGTTGTCAATCAACTCAACCGCAGATTCGATCAATCGTTCGGCGAGTTCTTTTGGGTTGCCAATCGTGGCAGAAGTGAGAATGAATTGCGGTTGCGCGCCGTAAAACTTTGCCACGCGTTTGAGCCTGCGAATCACATTTGCCACGTGCGAGCCGAACACGCCGCGATAGGTGTGCATTTCGTCAATGACCACATAGCGCAGGCTTTTGAAGAAGTCCGCCCAGTTGGTGTGATGAGGCAGGATGCCCGTGTGGAGCATATCGGGGTTGGACAGGATGATGCGCGCGTTCCTGCGAATGGATGAACGCTGCGATTGAGCCGTGTCGCCGTCATAGATCGCTGTTGGAATATTTGAAGGCTGGAAGGCTTGAAGGTTGAGATCTGCCAACGTTGATAACTGATCTTGCGCCAGGGCTTTGGTCGGAAAAAGATATAAGGCGCGTGCGTCTGTGTTGGCAATTAAAGATGCGATCACTGGCAAGTTATAAGCCAGCGTTTTTCCGCTGGCGGTGCCGGTGGCAAGCACAACATTCCTTCCGGCGCGGGCGTGAGTCCAGGCTTCAAGTTGGTGATCGAAGAGAGAATCAATTCCACGCCGGGATAAGGCCGCTCGAAGCGCGTCCGGCAGATCGTCGGGGAAGGGATGCGTTTGCGCGCGGCGCGCGGGCGTCGTCTGCCAGATGGAAAAGTTGGGTGCGCTGTCGGGGTGCGCGCGCCAGAGTCGAATTAAAGATTCGAGAGACATTGTATTTTGTTGAGTGATAGAATTTTTGATTATGAAACGGATGAACAATCGCAGACTGGCTGTATTGATGGCTTTTCACGCAATGTGGGGGCTGGTGTTGTGGTTGAGTATATCAAAGTATGGGCTTGGGATTTCCACCGATTCGGTGCATCTGCTTTTCGGCGGACTCAATCTGGCCGAAGGCCGCGGGCTGATTTCCTTCGACGGAAGTTTTCTCGCGCTTTGGCCGCCGTTATATTCCATGCTGTTGGCGTTGATTCATCTTGTATCGGGATTGGACGTCTTTGCTTCGGCCAACGTTTTGCAGGCCGCTTCTTTTCTTGGACTTTCAGTTTGTCTCTCCGTTCTGTTTTTAAAAATCTTCCCTGACAACTTTTTGCTGGCGCTCGCCGCGAATATTCTTTCAAATGCCGGCGCGGTGGTGCTGGCCGCGTTCGATATCGTCGGCTCGGATTATGTGCATCTCTTTTTCGCCATGCTTTTGATTCTGCTGGCGGGATATTACATCGAATCGAAAAGTGCGCGCGTCTTGTTAGTCATGTCTGTTGTTGGGACGCTGGCGATGTTTCAACGTTATCTCGGCATCGCCGCGATTGCAACGGGCGCGGCAGTGGTTTTCTTTTTTACAGATGGGAGTCTGCTTCGGCGCATCGGGCGCAGTTTGCTGATGGCCCTGTCCGCGCTTCCAGCGGGAATCTGGCTCTTCTTCACCTTGCCGCTGACAAGTCGCCGCGCGCCGATTTCGTTCGCGGATAATTTTTCCTGGTTCTCGAAATCCGTTCTCGAATGGTTCCTTCCAGTGGAAGCGGTCAAAGCCAACCTGCCCGTTTACACCGCCTGGCTGTGGATCGTCATTACAGGTCTGATCCTGCTGGTCGTTTTCTCCCCGTCACGATACAGGCAATTCTCTTTCTTCGCGGCCCCCATTGCAATCTATGGGATGTTTTATCTGCTGGCGCTGTTCGGTACGGCTTCGATCACATATTTCAACAAATTGGGTGGACGTTTTCTGCTGCCCCTTTACATTCCCTTCGTGACGCTTCTGATCCTGGCAAGCGGCATTCTGCTTCGATTTGCGAACGAGAGGAAATCGAAACCGTTGAGCCGTGTTGTTTCCGTTGTTGTGATTGGGGGACTCATCGTTATTGCCGGAAGCCTGTTACGGATCACCATCCCGCTGGCAATTGCCTCCCGCGCAACGGGCGCGGCAGGCGAAAACGCATTCAACACAAAAGAATGGCGCGAAAATAGCGTGATGAATTATTGGCTCGAACACCAGCCGCAGGGAGAGTATGTACTATTCAGCAATTATCCTGATGCGATTGCATTCTACACCTGGCATGGCAGTTCTCCCTCTCCCCGCAAGTTTTCCGGTCCTTATGGAAAAGAAGAATTCCCGGTGACGCAATACGCCTCGGAATTATTCGCATCCGGCCTGGATGTTTACATTATTTGGATCGAGCCAAACGCGTATTCCTTTTTTTACCCGGTTGAAGAACTGGGTGCTATTGCAAATATCAAACCTGTCTTTATAAGCAAAGACGGGGGAATTTACAATCTGAAACCTGTTATGAACTTTTGGGGATGGTAACCCCGGGCATGACCAGAAAACCGGGAGCGTCCAAAAGAATGGGCCAAAGAAATCACTCATCGCAGAGATCATGGAGTCCACAGAGTTTTTCACAAATTTTTCTCCGTGATCTTTGCCTGCACTGGGGCCGCAGGCACATGTGTGAACTCTGTGGTGGAATTTTTGATAAACCCGCGTAATTAGACACTCTCCAAAGATGAGTGGACAAAAGCGAAAATCCCGTGTAGTATAATTTCAGCGCTTAAAGAGAAAATTTCCACAAGTGATTGTAAGGAGTTCTTATGTCTGGTCATTCCAAATGGTCTACCATCAAACGCAAAAAAGGCGCGGCCGACGCAAAACGCGGCGCCATTTTTACCCGCTTGTCGCGTGAAATCGTCATGGCGGCCCGCGACGGCGGCAGCGATATCGATGCGAATTTCCGCCTGCGTCTGGCAGTGGATAAAGCGCGCGCTGAAAACATGCCCAAAGATAATATCGAGCGCGCCATCAAGCGCGGCTCAGGCGAAGATAAGGAAGGCACGGTCTTCGAGCAGATCACTTATGAAGGCTACGCCTCGCATGGCGTGGCTGTAATGGTCGAATGCGTCACCGATAATCGCAACCGCACAGTTTCCGATCTGCGTCACGCGCTCGCAAAGGCGGGCGGTAATATGGGCGAAATCGGTTCGGTAGGCTGGCAGTTCGAGCGCGTGGCGTACTTCTCGTTCTCCTCCGCCGCGATGAATTATGACAAGGCCTTCGAACTGGGCATAGAAGCAGGCGCCAACGATGTGGTTGACGACAACGGCACGATCGAGATCGTCGGCCCGGTTGAAACATTCAAGATTATCGCCGATCGTTTGCATGCCGCCGGCGTTCAACCTGAGGAAGCCGGCCTGCGTATGCTCCCCAAGCAGGAGATGGAACTCAGCGTCGAAGATACCATGCAAGTGATGAAAGCGCTCGAAAGCATTGAAGAATTGGACGATGTGCAGAATGTCTTTTCCAACCTGAAGGTGTCGGAAGATGCCCTGGCCGCGCTCGAAGAAGCCGCCTAAAAAATGAACCGCGAAGAGCGAAAAGGCCGCGAAGATTTTCAAGAAGAATCTCTGCGTTCCTGGCGGGCTTCGCGGTTTATTATTTAAACGATGACACTTGCATTAGGCATTGACCCCGGCACAGCCACCACCGGCTACGGATTCGTGCGCCTCGAACCAGACGGGGAATTGGCCGCCGTTAAATATGGCGTTATCTTAACCCCGGCCCACACCCCCGACCATGAGCGTCTGCTGGCGCTGTATCGCGAACTCAGAAAATTGATCCTTCTCCATCGCCCCGATTCGGTTGCAGTGGAGAAGTTGTTTTTCCAGCGCAACATTTCGACAGCCATCACAGTTGGGCAGGCGCGCGGCGTAATTCTGTTGGCGATTGCCGAGGCCGGACTCGACATGGGCGAATACACACCGAACGAAGTCAAGCAGGCTGTCGCTGGGTATGGCTCGGCGGGCAAGAAACAAGTCCAGGAAATGGTGCGGACTTTGTTGGGCCTGGCCGAAATTCCCAAACCCGACGACGCCGCTGACGCGTTGGCAGTTGCAATTACACATTTGCATACAAAACGTTATTGATATCATTGCGAGGAACGCTCCTCGCGACGAAGCAATCTCAAATTAATAAATTGGAGATTGCTTCGCGAAGACCGCTCGCAATGACATATAATCAGCTTTATGATAGCAACTCTGCGCGGTGAAATCATCCAGATCGAAGATAACGCCCTCGTTGTCGAAGTTGGCGGTGTTGGGCTGCGCGTCTTTGTCCCGGCGCAGGTACGTGGGCACATGAAGACAGGCGATGCCATTTTGTTGTACACCCACCTCGTTGTCCGGGAAGATGCGCTGACTCTCTACGGCTTTGAATCTCAATCCGACCGCGAACTCTTCAACATGTTGCTCGGCGCAGACGGCGTCGGCCCGAAAGTTGCGCTCTCGGTTTTGTCCACGCTCACAGTGGATGCCGTCCAGCGGGCTGTCTTTACCGATGAAGCCGAATTACTGTCGCGCGTCCCCGGCGTTGGGAAAAAGACCGCGCAGAAGATTGCGTTGCACTTGAAAGATCGCCTCAAGCCGACCGACGCGCTGGCAAAGGTTGCGGCCATGTCCGATACTGACAGCGAAGTGCTCGCCGCGTTAACGGCCCTCGGCTACTCTGTGATCGAAGCGCAGACTGCTATTCAGGCTTTGCCCAAGGACGCGCCTGAGAATGTGGAAGAACGTCTCAGGATGGCGTTGCAATATACGGGGAAGTAATTAATTCTTGATATGTCAACAACATAATAATCGCGGAGACGATTATGTTCAAAAACAAAATATCATTTCCGGTGGCTCCGCTTTGGTTTTGAGTTCGCGGGTTGCTCGCCGATCAAAAGTCTGGGCGCAAAGGACTCGCGAAGTCCTCGTAGAGGAAACCCCTGATCAAGGAAAAACAAGATCCCTGCGCAGGCAGGGACTTTGTGGGCGCAAAGGGACTCGAACCCCTGACCTTCTCTGTGTAAGAGAGACGCTCTAACCAACTGAGCTATGCGCCCGTGCGCCCATTATACAACACTTCGACTTGTGCTAAACTTAATTTACAACTTCGGGAGTGGCGAAAGGAGTGAGTTAAAATAGGAGGCATGAAATGTCCACACTGCGGAAAGACAACTCAGCAACATAAGATTGGGCTTACGAAAGCAGGCAGCCAGAGATACCGCTGTTATTTTTGCGAGT
>JACPYX010000003.1 GCA_016195815.1 Chloroflexota bacterium | reverse complement strand
GTGTGTAACTGCACTCGCAAAAATAACAGCGGTATCTCTGGCTGCCTGCTTTCGTAAGCCCAATCTTATGTTGCTGAGTTGTCTTTCCGCAGTGTGGACATTTCATGCCTCCTATTTTAACTCACTCCTTTCGCCACTCCCGCTTTCCGCCCAGCCGCGCACGCGCTCGAACAATTCGGTCAGAGACTTGAGATTTGAAACGGGGACAGCCAGGTTTTTTGTGCGGGTCAAATTGTATTGGAACACGCGGCTTCCTTCGTGGATCAATGTGGCCCGGCGGCGAAAATCCTCGCGCGAAATCCAGCCGGCCAGATAAATATCCATGCCGTAAACCCAAATGTTGCTCCACGCCACCGGTTCAATCAGGTATGTTTCTTTGCGCGACAATGAATGGATGCCGAATCGCCCGCGCGGCCGTGATTTGACATGCACATAGGCCAGCGAATAAAAATCTGCATTGACTTCAACGCGCGTGCGCGGCGGGAGTTCCAGCGAACGCGTCATAAATTCCCGGCCGGAATCTTGGCCGCCGATTTCGAGCATCAGTGTTTCATCCGATTCAGATTTCAGCGCCAGCGCCCCCAGCGGATTCCAATGATGCGGACGAGTCCACGTCTTTGGCATGGTGTGGATCAGGTGCGTCGGTTGCCCGGCCTCGGCGGCTTTTTGCATGTCGTCGGGTGAGGCCGCGATCAGGCCGGTAAGAAATGCGAAAAGATAAAGATCGTTGTCCGCATGGCCATCACGCGAATACTGATCGAGCGGCACCAGGGCCGGGGCTTTGAGAGCCGGTTCGAGGTCCCGGCGAAGAAGCGTGATCTGGTCGCGGTGCGTGATGAGGAAAGATTTGATGTCGCAGCGATGGCCGCCCAGCGAAACATCGTACCGGTCGGGATCGGTGAAGGGCGTCGCGCCTTTGATATCGAAGGGAATGCTTTGCTGCGCGAGATGACGTCGGAAGGCCAGTTCGACGGCCACGCCTGCCACAATGCGCCGCAGACGGTCAAAGGGCGAGCCGCCCATGCGGTCGTAAGTGTGCGGCAGGGAACGGCAGGCGTAGGCGATGCCGCCTTCGGTGAGATCGGGCGTGTAAGGGATGCGGAGGATGTCGGAGGGCGTCAGCACAGTAATCAGTTTTCTGGATCGTTTCTAAATTGCAAACAATAATGATGGAAGGTGTTGCTCACCCACGCGGAACCCAGCCCAAACGGCGCGAGAGGCTGGTTATCCTGCAACCAAAGTTTTTCGTCCTTGAGTGTGTAAACATTGCTGAGTTCGCGCGCCAAATCCCACGCCAGCGGATAAATCTTCCCGCCCTTTTTGATGTTCTTGACGATGATGGTGAGATAGGCGCGTTCACGCAGTAAAGGCTTTAGTCCCGCATAAATTTCCACCAGCATTTCCAGAAACTTTTCGTAATCGTGAATATTGCCCAGGTCTTTTGGATCGTCGGAATAAAACACATCCATGTCCGCAGATGTGCGGCGCTTCTTCTGTGTCTCGGCGCCTTTGGCATGGAGCATGTCCCAGTAGGGAGGTGAGGTCAAAACATAATCAACGGTTGGCAGTTTGTAGTTAACCGCTTTTAGCGCATCACCATTGATGATCCTGGACTTTAACGCTTTAACTTGTTTCCCCAACGCGCTGCGCTCGTCTTTGATGATTTGTTCGGCGATCTCGGCGTACTTTGGATTCAATTCGATGCCGTAGGAATTTCGCCCGGCGCGCAGGGCGGCGATGAGAGTCGAGCCGGTGCCGGCCATTGGGTCAAGCACGATTTGATTTTTCTTGGTAAAGAACTCGATGAAATCCTGCGCCATCGTTTCGGGAAATTTGGCGGGATGAACGAGTACGCCCTTTTTACGCGGCGGCGGATTATGAATGAACCATGATTTTTGGAATTTGAGCCAGGTCTTTGAATCGAGGTCGTTGAGTTTGTTGTTGGGCATGTCTCTGGTTGAAGGGCGAAAAGTTTGAAGGTTTAAAAGTTGAGTGCGTTATGGTTTTGGAGTCTTTGTTGGCGGTGAATAGCTCACATCATAAACGACGAGATCAGAAAATGTAATGGTGGCGGGCGTATCTCCCGCGGAGCGGGCGAACACGCCCAGCGCGCCGGATAAATAATTTTTATCGTTCACGCTGAATTGGTAACGGCCGTTCAAAAATAAGCGCATCTCAGAGCCGACAGCCCACACGCCAATGCGGACCTCGCCCGGCGCACCGGGCGGGATATCGCCGCTGGGTTGGGGGGAGTGGAGCGGTTCGCGCGTCCCGAGGCTGACTCGTTCGGCGCGCGCTGTGCCGTCGCAGGAAAGCGCAAAACGATAATAGGCCACCGGGATTGCCCGTACCAACATGCCGTATTCATCCTTGCCCTGGCACAGGCTTGGGCGCGCAGTGACCTCTGCGTAGAAGCTGCTCAATGTCACGCCTTGCCGCAGGCTGAGCATATAGATGCCCGGTTGGACGGCAATGGTCAGGCGGTTGCGGCTGACGTCAACTGCGGCTTGATCTGAAACGGCGGTGTTCCATAAAATGGGCGAGGAAAAATCGTCGCTGAAGATCGGGCTGCCAACGCCGGGCTTTTGTTCAGGCGTGGGGTGTTGGGTTGGAACCGCCTGGGGCGCAGGCGTGGCCGATGGCGGGAACCAGACAAAAGTCGGGGAGGGAGGCGCAAGTTCCGTCGCGGGTTGTTGGATGGTCGTTGCATCTGTGGGGCTGGCACAGCCGGCCAGCCCCACAATGAGTCCGAGCAGGGCAATAAGTGTGTAAATGGTCGGTCTACTATCTGGGCGGGAGAAAATCATTTTTGATTGATGACAAACATCGTAAAAATTTTTGTATGAGGTGTTGTACAATTGCATCATTCTACTGCCTTTTTACGTCAATCACTACACTGATTTTACTAAAGGCAAGATGCGCATTAAATTCTCTCTTCGTGATTGACGTATTACTCTGCAAGCACCATAGGAGCAAACCATGACTGACTTGTACCCGCAAGGGCACTCGTACCCGCAAGGGCACTCGTACCCGCAAGGGCATAAAACCGTGCTGGTTACAGGCGCGTGTGGCGAGATTGGGCAGGCGTTGGTTCAGGAATTATCCAGGCGCGGGGATTGTCGAGTTGTAACCGCTGATATGGCGCCGTTGCCAGAGACGATCAGGAAACTTGTATCTGAGCACGTGCAAGGCGATTTGGTTTACAAGATCAAAACTTTTTACGACTATGATTTTGACGTCGTCTTCCACCTGGCCGCTTCGCTTTCGTCGAAGGCCGAGATAGCGACGGAAGAAGCGCACCGCATCAACGTCGAGGGGACGATGCAATTGCTGATGCTTGCGGCTTATCGTTCAGAGAAATATCACAAGGCCGTGAAGTTCCTGTTCCCCAGTTCGATTGCGGCTTTTGGAATGTCGAATGTTGATGTAAAAAAATCGGCAGGCTGTGTGAAAGAAGACGATTACAACGCGCCGCATACCATGTATGGATGCAACAAACTTTACTGCGAAAAATTGGGGATGTACTACAGCCGTTTCTACGGCCAGCGTCATTTGGATGAAAAACCGCCGGTCATGCTGGACTTTCGCGCGCTGCGCTTCCCCGGCCTGATCTCCGCCTTTACCATTCCCAGCGGTGGGACAAGCGACTATGGCCCCGAGATGCTGCACGCCGCGGCGCAGGGAAAACCATATCCGTGTTTTGTGCGCGAAGATACGAAAATCTCATTCATGGCCATGCCTGACGCCATCAAATCGCTGCTGATGTTAACAGATGCGCCGCGCCCGAATCTTAGCCACATGGTCTATAACGTGGCCGCATTCGCGCTGACGGCTGGCGAATTCCGCGACCGCGCGCTAAAAGCATTTCCCGGGGCGAAGATCACCTTCGAGCCGAATCCGCGCCGCCAGGGAATTGTCGACTCGTGGCCGGAAGATATGGACGACTCTTTGGCCCGTAAAGAATGGGGCTGGAAGCCCGATTATGACCAGGATGCTTTCTTCGATAAATACTTTTTGCCCGAAATTAGAAAGCGATATGGAAAGTAGTGTAGTAGAGAAGAGAGTCGAAAGTAGCAGATAGAGAATCGGTCATCTGTGAGGGCGGCTGATTTTGATTCCTGATATAATTTTGGCAATGAAACTTCGCCCCGTTGTTATTATCAGCATTTTTCTTGTTGCACTGTTATTTTTGGGAACCTCACTTCCCGCTCAGGCCGCGCCCGCGCCGCAGGGAGTTCAATTTGCCACCAGCACTCCATTGCCAGACGGGCGCATCTTTTACGCGGTGCAGGCCGGTGATTCATGTATTCGCATTGCCTTGTTGAATGCGATCACCGTCGAACAATTGCGCCAGCTTAACACCAAGTTGAACGCGGATTGCAGCAATCTTATCCCTGGTGATATTCTGTTGATCGGCACAGGAGGACCTTCAGCCGTGTCAGCCACGCCAGGGCCTTCGCCCACGCCCCTGCCTCCCACAGTCACGCCGACACCGTTCACCGGTACGACCGAAATCTGTGTCCTGCTTTTCAATGATATCAACGGCGATGGTTTGCGCCAGCTTACAGAGCCGGTCATTGTCGGCGGAGCCATCAGTGTCACCGAAACCAACGGTAAATATTCCAAGACCTTGACGACTGCTATTAATTCAGACCCGACTGCATATCAAGGCCTGTGTTTTGCTGATGTGCCCGAAGGTAACTATAATATCAGCGCGGCCATCCCCGATAACTATAACCCGACCATGGCTCTTGCCAATGTGATTGACGTTAAGGCAGGCGACCGGGCATTTGTGGATTTCGGCGCGCAGTCCAAAGACGCCACGGTTTCACAGCCCGACAATATCAATCCGGGCGGCGGCGCCTCACCTGTGCTTGGATTGATCGGCGGCCTGTTATTGCTTGGCGGCATCGGTCTCGGTTGGTATGCTCTGCGCCTGCGCAAGCCGCAAAGTAAACTCAAACAGAGTGGATTGTTGAAGAAATAATTCTCACTACTACTTATCCCCTCTCTCGAAAGGAGAGGGGAATATTTTTTAACCCATCGGATGTTTCATTCGATCTCCCCCGATCAAATGCAAGTGCATATGGAACACCGTCTGGCCGCCGTTGGGGCCGGTGTTTATGATCAGACGATAACCGCTTTCGGCGATGTGTTCCTGCGCGGCGATTTGCTTTGCAGTGAAGATCATGTGACCCGCCAGGGACTCGTCGGTCTCTTCCATTTCGTTCACCGACTGAATATGTTTATTCGGCACAATTAAAATATGCGTCGGGCCGACGGGGTGAAGGTCGCGAAATCCGGTCACTTGTTCGTCGCGATAGACGATGGTCGCTTTGGCTTCGTTGTTTATAACTTTACAAAAGATGCAAGAGTCGGTCATAGTGGCTTTCAGCGCGGAAAATTTTGCAAACCAATGAATGGCCAGCGCTTTGAACATTCATGGAATCGGCCCATACGTCGGCGCGCAGACGATGTCATAGTATTCCAATTCGGTGGCCTTGTTTTGTTCGGCGTAGGCCGCGGCGTCGCTGCCGATTTGTCGTATTTGATCGAGTGATGAAATCACCTGCGAGGGCCAGTAACGCGGCAGAGTCATGGGCGGATCGCTGACCGGACCCTCGGCGATGTCGAATGAAGTTGTGGGTTGATCAGCCTGTGGCACCCAGTTAAACATGATCGGTCCGCGCGGGTTGATGGTGAAGCCGAGCTGGTAACCTAATTTCCGCGCGATCTGCACCGGGCGCAAGCCGAACCCGCCGCCGGGCCAGATGATGGCAATCGGTTTCTTGCCGTAGTATTGCTGGAAAATGTCAATCGAGCCTTGCAATTCGCTGTAGATAAATTTATCCGTAGAACTATCGGTCATCGGGACGTTATGGATGACGCCGTGAGCCTGATGGTCCACCCAGCCTTCTTTTTCGAGCGCGACGTTATCTGCCAGGTTGATGTCTTTTCCGCCATCCACGCTGATCCAGCCGTTGACTACAGGCCAGCCCCACTGTTCCCGATAAGGGCGGAACCAATCGTTGAAGTTTCCCAATGCGTGACGGTCATCTTCGATCAACACTACTGAGCGCGATGGGATCTTGGCATTGTTGTAGACGAAATCCGATAGTTGCTGGGTGTTGATGGCTTGGAAGCCCATGTCGTATAGATTCTGCATGGTCCGTTTGAAATCACCGGAGCCGAATCGTGTCGGGTCGGGGGATGTCTCGGTACCTTTGTCAATCCCGTGGAAAAAAAGCACCATGACAATCGTACCGGGCGCGGCGTTGTTGGAATCCCATTTGGCTTTGAGGTATTGGCACACATCGCTGATGTAGGCCTTCGGCGCGACGCCGGGGTTAAGTCCCTGTGTTTGAAAAGCGGGCGGCAGAGCGGGCGGGGTGCGCGGCGGTCGCAAAGCAGTTGCGGCGGCTGACGGCGTGTTTGTCGCGAGCGGAGTAGACGCGATCTGAGTTTGTTGAATGGAGGCAAAGGCCGTGCCTACTGCCTGGGTCAGTTGTGTGTTAACGTTAACGGGAGGAGTGGAGGGCTGGCAGGCGCTCAATAAAACGGTAGCCAATATCAGGGCAGAAAGAAGCGAATGTCTTTGTTGAATCATAAAATGTACTCTACCTGAAAAAAATTAGGGATGTTTGCGCGATGCAAACATCCCCACTGACTGCCGGTTGATGATTACTCGTTGCTCTCGCCTTTTATGTAAGCTTCGACCATGTCGCGGCAGATGTTATCGCGAAACTGCTTGGGCGGGGTCTTGAAGAAATAAGAAGATGGGCCGATGATCGGGCCGGAGAGTCCGCGATCCAATGCGATCTTGGCGCAGCGCACCGCGTCGATAACGACTCCGGCAGAGTTGGGGCTGTCCCACACTTCGAGTTTGGTCTCCACGTTGAGCGGCACATCGCCGAAGGTCGTGCCTTCCATGCGGATGTAGCACCACTTGCGGTCGCTCAGCCACGGCACATAATCGGACGGGCCGACGTGAACGTTGTCTGCGCCGATGTTGTAAGGGATCATGCTGGTGACCGCGCCGGTCTTGGATATCTTTTTGGATTCCAGGCGCTCGCGTTCGAGCATGTTGAGAAAATCTGTGTTGCCGCCGAAGTTGAGTTGGTAGGTGCGGTCAATACGCACGCCACGGTCAACGAACAGGCTGGTCAGGGCGCGGTGCAAAATCGTCGCGCCGACCTGCGACTTGATATCGTCGCCCAGCACGGGCAGTTTGGCTTCGCGGAAACGCCTGGCCCAATAATCCTGTGAAGCGATGAAGACCGGCACGCAGTTGACAAAGGCACAGCCCGCTTCGATGATCTGTTCGACGTACCATTTGGTTGCCATTTCAGAACCCACCGGCAAATAGGAAACGACGACATCGGTCTTGGTTTCCTTGAGCAGTTTGACGATGTCCGCTGTCGGGCCGGGCGCTTTCTTGATCACATCCGAAAGATATTTACCGAGACCGTCATGCGTCATGCCGCGCACGACCGGCACGTTCAAGTGCGGCACGTCGCTGAACTTGTAGGTGTTGTTCGGTTCAGCGAAGATCGCCTCCGATAAATCCCTGCCGACCTTCGTGATATTGATGTCAATTCCCAGCGTAAATTCAATATCGCGCACATGATACCCCGCCAGATTGACGTGCATCAATCCGGGGACGCTCGCATCATCGGGAGTGTCCTTGTAGAATTGAACGCCCTGCACCAGCGACGAAGCGCAGTTGCCCACGCCGATGATCGCGACGCGTACTTTCTTTTTTGTCATTTGTTTTGTCTCCTTCTTACCGGTTATAATTTTATTACTTATGTCCAACGAACGACTGCTTCGTTTTGAACGCCTGACGGAGGTGTTGCGCGGCTTGGGCGCAATTCCTGAGCTTGAGCCGTTTTTGCAGGCCGTCATCTCGGCGGCCATCGAACTGACCGATAGCGAAGCGGCTTCCATTTTGGAATTCGACGAATTGAGCGGAACGCTTCGCTTTTTGGCCGCGCCCTGGACTCATCAGGAATCTTTGCGTGGGATGCAGGTGCCTGTGGACGCAAGCGCGGCAGGCTGGGCGTATCGTAACATCAAACCACTTCAAGTCTCCGACCCCAAAGCGGACTCCCGTCATTTCAGCGCCGTGGATTTTGCTGCGGCCTTTGAAACTCATTCCCTGCTGGCTGTTCCATTGCTGGTCAGCGGAAAACCCCTGGGCGTGCTGGAAGCGGTCAACAAAGCCAGCGCCCATTATACCGAGGAAGACATCACAATTCTAGAGACGTTGGCCGCGGCTGCCGCACTGGCGGTTCAGAACGCCAATCTTCAGCGCCGCATCCAGGCCAGCTTTTCCGAACTATCCGAACTCGACCGTCTCAAGAGCGGCTTCATCGCCATCACCTCACACGAACTCCGCACGCCGCTGGGACTCATCCTCGGCCACGCAACCTTCCTGCGCGAATTGCTGGGCGAGGAACATCGCGAGCAATTGGATGTCATTATCAAGAACGCATCCAAACTCAAAGAGATCATCGAAAGCCTCTCCAGTGTGGATAACTATCAGACCGGCGCGGCGCGCATCCACCAGCGCGCCATCTCTGTAGCGCGCATTATCGAAGAGGTCGTTGACTCTTTTGCAGATATGGCATCCAGGCGGAATATTACATTGAAAGCCGAATTAGGCCGCGACGATCTATTCGCGGAAGCGGACGGCAGTAAAATCTCCATCGCACTCAGCAACCTCGTCAAGAATTCGATCATGTTCACCGATGAGGGTGGGCATGTTTTTGTGACCGGCCAGGCGGTTCCGGGCTACATTAAAGTTTCGGTGGCCGATGATGGCATCGGCATCCCAAACAAAGACCTGCCGCGCATCTTTGAGCGGTTCTTCCAGGTCGAGTCACATCTCACGCGCCGCCATGCCGGCATGGGCCTGGGACTTTCTGTCGCAAAAGTCATGATCGAAATGCACGGCGGACGCATTTGGGCTGAAAGCGTGGAGGGCAAGGGCAGTAACTTCTCTTTCCTTTTGCCGATCAACCCGGCCCAGGCTGAAGCCGGCTCGCGCGTCTTCATGCCGTAACTTGCAGCATTATTATGCAGCCAACCTTCATCATTGCCGGACGCATTACGCGCGAATTCATCCTGCCTCCCGTTGGTTCACCCCTGCTCGATGCAGCCGGCGGAAGCGCGCTTTATGCGGCCGGCGGATTAAATGTCTGGGACCAGGAAATTGGTTTGCTGGCGCGCGTCGGGGAGGATTATCCTCGGCATTGGCTGAAAGAGATCGCAGCGCGCGGGGTGGATATCAGCGGCGTCAGGATTTTGCCCCAAAGTTTGGATCTGCGCTCGTTCATCGCTTATAACGAAAAATTCGAGATCACGCGCGGCGCGGTGGTCTCTCAGTTTGCGCGGCGCGCACTCGCCTTCCCGAAGAGCCTGCTTGGGTATCAGAGTCCGCCCGAAGCCCGGAAAGACGCGTTGAAGCCCGATGCGCTCGCGCCGCTTCCCATCGAAATCCCGGCTGATTACCGCGAGGCGCAGGCCGTCCATTTATGTCCGATGGATTTTGTGAGTCACAACCAGCTTTTTACCGCATTCAAAGGCAGATCAGTCACCACGCTGACCCTCGACCCTTCGCCGGGTTACATGGCCCCAAACTTTTTTCGCGACCTGCGCGTGATCGTATCAGGGCTGACGGCTTTTTTGCCGTCTGAGGAGGAACTGCGCGGACTCTTTTGGGGCGAGACGAACGACCTGTGGGAAATGGCCGCCGCGCTCGGCGCGTATGGATGTGAGATGGTGGTCGTCAAACGCGGCGGGCTTGGACAATTGGTTTACGACGTGCCCGGCAAACGCAAATGGGAAGTACCTGCCTATCCGTCGCGCATGGCCGACCCAACCGGCGCGGGCGACGCGTTTTGCGGTGGATTTTTAGCAGGCTATAGAAAGACGTATGACCCTTTGCGGGCCGCCTTGTATGGAAATGTGTCCGCATCGTTGAAGGTCGAAGGCAGCGGCGCATTCTATCCGCTGGATGTGATGCCGGGGCTGGCCGAGGCGAGGCTGCTGGCGTTGAAAGAATTGGTGAGAGAGATGTGATTACGTAATACGTATTACGTAATTCGTAAAGCTATGGCCGCAATCATTAATCGTTTGCTCGATCTTGCAATTCAAATCCAACAGGTTCCCTCGCCGACTTTTCACGAAGGGCAGCGCGCGGAGTTCGTGCGCGGTCTTTTTATCAAAGAAAATCTGCAAGACGTTTCGATGGATGCCCTGAATAATGTCTTCGCGCGTTTGCCCGGAAAAAGGGAGGGACTGCCTTTGATCGTCAGCGCGCACATGGACACGGTGTTCCCGGAAAACACCGGCCTGCACGTCACGCGCGAAGAGAGCCGCATTTATGGGCCGGGCATCGGCGATAACTCTTTGGGCGTTGCGGCTTTGTTTGGCTTGCTTTGGAATTTGCGCGCGCGCAGGATCGAATTGCCTTTTGATATTTGGTTTGCCGCGAGCGCCTGCGAAGAGGGGTTAGGCGACCTGCGCGGCATAAAGGCTGTTGTGGAGCGTTTTGGCGCAGATGTGAAAGCTTATCTCGTGCTTGAAGGCATGGCGCTTGGACATGTGTATCACCGCGCGATTGGCGTGCGCCGTTACCGCGTCACCGTGCGGACGGCGGGCGGGCATTCGTGGTCCGATTACGGCCAGCCGTCGGCGGTGCATGAAGCGGCGCGCCTCGTGACTCACATCACGTCCCTGGCTTTGCCGGCCCATCCGCGCACGACATTGAATGTTGGACTCATCAAAGGCGGGACGGGAGTCAATGTGCTGGCCGCAGATGCGGCCTTCGATCTCGACATGCGCTCCGAAAGCACAGACGAGTTGAATATGTTGATCGGGCAGGTCGAAAAAATAATTCGATCGGCCAATGGGCGGTATGTAAAAATTGAAATGGAAGTAATTGGTTCGCGGCCGGCGGGCGAGATCGCCGCGCATCACCCGCTGGTTCAATTGGCGCAGGAATGCCTGGGCGAACAGGGCTTGAACGCCACGCTGACTTCCGGCTCGACGGATGCGAATATTCCGTTGAGCCGCGGCTATCCGGCCCTTGTTTTGGGAATCACAACTGGCGGCAGCGCGCATACTGTACATGAATATATTGATGTTGAGCCGGTCGGGAGGGGAATGGAATGTTTGACTGAATTTGTAGTGAAGATCAGTGATCAGAATGGCGCAGGCGGTAAATGACTCGTGTGCGCCATTCATTAAGTTCCTGTTTATCGTTTGAAAACAATAAAAAGTCATCCATATAGTAGTGGACGCAACCTTTGCATTTGAGATTTCGTTTGACAAAATGATCGAATGGGTTGAGATAACAGTTTATCCAGGCTCCGCTTTGCAGGGGTTTTGTATTAACCAGATTGAATCCATGTCATTGCAAGGGGGCGTTCGCCCGCCCAAAGCAGCCTCCTCGCCGATATGGGGGTTGCTTCGCGAAGTACGTTCACAATGACATGCTGAATAACAAAAAACTTCCGAAGTCATTATCACCTCGGAAGTTTATTTACAAATGACTTATTACCAATCACTGATTTGTTTATTTCAATCCCGTCACTTCCAACACATCAATCGGCTGGCTCTTGCCTTTGACCACCAGTGGGGCGTAGGGTTTTGCATCCACCCATTTCTCGACGCGCGCATAGGCCTCATTGCTGATCAGGATTTGATTCTTGCTGGCGTTCTCCTGGATTCTCTTGGTCGAATTAATGCTGTCGCCGATGGCGGTGAACTCGAGACGTTTCTCCGTGCCGATCCAGCCCAGTACCGCCTCGCCGTAATGAATGCCGACGCCGAAATCGAGGTGAGCTTCCTGGTGCAGTTCGGCGTGCAGTTTTGCGATTGCATTGCGAATGGAGAGGGCGGTCTTGACCGCCCGCAGTGTGTGGTCAGGCTGGATGATGGGCGCGTTGTACCAGGCCATGATGGCATCGCCAAGGAACTTATCCACTGTGCCTTCATGTTCGAGCACGGCCTCGGCCGCGGCGGCCAGATAGCGATTCAAAACGGCCACGAGTTTTTCCGGGGATTGTCTCTCACTATAAGATGTAAAACCGCGGATGTCGGCGAACAAAATGGTGATGTCCGCTTTCTTGCCGCCGATCTGCAAACTGTTCGGGTCAATCTGGTCGAGCATGGCGGGCGAAACCATGCGCTCCAGGAGTCGGCGTTGGGCTTCGAGTTTCTTGCGCTCGGTCATATCATCCAGCACAATCGCCAGGCCCTGGGTCTTTTGTCCCGCATCTTTTAATGGAGACAGGTTGAAGCGCCAATCCACGCTGCCGCCGTTCGAGCTTTTATGGCTGATCTCGAGATCAACGATTGGTTTGTCGGTTTGGCGGACTTCGGCCAGATGCGGCTGAAGCTCTTTCGAAACGGAAGCCAGCGCTTCGTCCAGTTGGTGGCCGACGATCTCCGTCGAAGCGCGGCCCAGGATGGACTGCGCGGCGCGGTTGGCGAGTGTGATCTGGTTGCCGATATCGGCAGTGATGACGCCGCTGGCGATGGACGAAAACACGTTGTCCATCAAATTCTTGAGTTCGGTCACTTCGGCGAGTGTGTGCCGAAGCGATGAAAAGAGCCGCGCGTTCTCGATTGCAACCGCGGCCTGGTTGGCAAAAGCCGCCAGCAGGTCGCGTTCGGTCTCGGCGAAAATGCCGGCGCGGATGCGATTATCGGCATAGATCACCCCGATCAGGTCATTCTTGACTTTGAGCGGCACACACAGGATCGAACGCAGGTTAAGCGTCATGATGCTTTCCTGTCCGCTGAAACGCTGGTCTTCCTGCGCGTTGGTTGTGATGACCGGCTGGCCGCTTTCGATGACGCGCTGCACGATGGTGCGGCTGGTGGCCGCCTCGTTCGACTTGATGGATTCCTGTTCCCAGTTGCGCGCCATGTGCGTGGACATTTGCCCGCTTTCATCGCGCAGCATCAGGAAGCCGCGCTCGGCGCGCGTCAGGAGCACGATGTTATCCATCACGATTCTCAGCACCTCGTCGAGTTCGAGCGACGAATTGACCACCTGTCCGATGTCTGCAAGCGCCATCAGCTTGCTATGCTCGGCTTCGAACGATTCAATTTGCAGGCCGACGTTGTTGAGTGTGTTCGTTAAATTCGTCAGGTCTTCAACAGTATTGGGCGGCAGGTCACGCGCCTTCTTTTTCTGCAAGGCGTCGCGCAATCTGGCGGCCTGCAGGCCAAGCGCCAGGATTTGATCGTGGATGGTTGTGGGTCTGGTTTTGTCTGAACTCATGGCTTACCTTGCGGCTTCTTCGCCGGTAAAAACGTTTGCGATTCGCTGGAGCAGGGCGCGGAGGGTATGCAGCAGGATAAAGAAACTTGCGCGCCGGGCGCGGGACAAATTGGCGGGGCGCGGCGTAAAGAGCGCAGACTCATGTTCGAACGTCAACGCTTCGATATGCGCCGCGGCGGACGGCATCAGCTTGATCAACAAGGCGGCCCGTTCGGCGGGCGTGGCGTACAGCGGCTGTGGTTTGCCCAGCCAGCGCAGGCTGAGATTGACATTTGCAAAAGCCCGCTCGAGCGGTGTGAGATGATTCCAGCGCCGCCAGTTCTCGGCCCACAAAGGGGTTGTCAGTCCGCTATTCTCCCAGGACTTGAACAAGTATAAGGTCAGTCTGCCGATCAAACGATAGCGATGAATGAGGAACGCCATCAGGGCCGTGGCCAGAATCGGAACGAAGAATATCAGACCGATCCCAAGCGGCGTCTTTGCGAATTGCGCCGGCCTGGGCTGGGCCGCTGTGATCCCATTGGCAGTTGCCGTTTCATCGCCTTCGCCGCGCGCCTTTTGCTGCGGCGGGACGGGATTGATGCCTGCGTTGTTTTGGCTCGCGGCTGGGCGTGTCAGCGCCTCCTGGCTGACGGTCGGCTCGAACTCCACCCAACCAATGCCGGGGAAATACACTTCGGGCCAGGCGTGCGTGTCGCGCTTGCGAACGGTGTAGGTATCGTTTTGAAGTGTGCCCTGCGCAAAGCCCACTGCCAGCCGCGCCGGGATTCCAATCGAACGAAGCAACAACACTTCAGCGGAGGCATAATAATTGCAAAAGCCTTTTTTATACTCGAACAAAAACCATAAGATCGGATCGCGGCTTTCGGGCGCGGGCGGCAGGCTGGTGGCGTATCGAATGTTGGCGCGCAGATAATTTGTGATAGCCGAGGCTTTATCGTACGGCGTTTCATTACCACTACCGATCTTTTCAGCCAAGGCTTTCATCTCAGGTTTGATAGCGTCAGGAACTCCGAGATAGCGCTTCCTAACCCAATCTGGATATTCTGTTCCGGCGGCGCGCAGCTGCTCGACGGTTGGATTCGCGACCTGCGCGCGGACCTGGTAGTTGGTCCCCGTTTCAAGCGCCGGATTCGCATCCCATGACAACAGATCGTTAAGTCCGGTATCTACAGGCGTGGCCGAGATCGTTCCCGGTTTATCCACCCACACAGGTTGTGAGGGCGCGTACAACAGGCTTTGCCGCGCAAGCTGGAGCGTGAATAGCAGGGTTGCCCCGGCGCGGTTATCAGCGTTGGGAATCTTCAAGTCGCTGTTGCCCGGCTGAAAGTCGAGGCGGGCAGCGGGCGCGGTGATCCATTGACCATTGCTGTAAACATCGTAGACGCGTCCGCGCCAATAATAACGTGATCTGGTTTGCGGCTCGCTTATAACCTTAACTGTGAAGATGGGAGAATCGCCAAGCGCCGCATTGCGTCCGAGCGGCAGGGCCTCGCCATAGAAATTCGTGCCGCCGTTGGCATACGGCGAATCAAGCGAACTGACCGCGTTCGATAATCGGTCGCGCAATGGTTTGGTGAATTGGTTCCATCCGTCGGATGCGGATTGCCAGCCGGAGAGCGAGGTCGGTATTATCCAGGCGATGAACACGATGCCGGCAACGGTGACAAACAATCCGCTGAAAATATTTGGCCAGGCTTCTTCGTTGGTTGAGACGCGCTGGCGCGTCCATTCAACCTGGTTGTGCCGGTAGTAATCGCGTCCGATTAATAAAAGCGCGAAGGCGAGGTAGATTGCCAGCCACCACGAACTGTACGTTTGATAATTATCGTAAATTTGGATGAACAGGGTTACAACCCCGGCCGGGAGGATGGCGGCCATTAGATTATTGCGCCGCGTTAACCAGTAACCCGCGCTCAGGCCCAGCAGCCAGAATCCAAACGAGATGAAGGCCACGAAGAAAAGCGAATCTTTAACAGGCTGGCGCTGGATAAATTGAACGAGCGAGACAAACAGGATCTTGCTCACACTGATGAGTTGATCCAGAATTGATAATTTCTGATCCATCGTTTTGATCATTTGCCACGGAAGCACGATCAGCGAATAGCCGATCGCCAGCCAGATGACTGCGCCGCGTCGAAAGCGGCTGATGCCGAGCGCCAGTCCGAGCGCGGTTCCGAAGGCGGACAGGATCTCGGCAAAATAAAGATAAGACGTCCAGTCGGCGGTGACGAGCCGCGCCGCGGCCACCTGAATGATGAGGAAGAGCAGGCCGGCCGACAACCAGTCCCAGGCTCGCGCGGATGTTTTTTGCATGGTCTGAGTGTACAATAGTTGATACTTCCTCGTCAACCTGATGCAAAGGAGTTGCCATGAACTTCCTGTTTGATAGCGGCATTCGCTTGATTCTTCTGGTTCAAAATTTTTCCTGGCTTGAAGCGCCCATGCGTTTCTTCACCTTCCTCGGTTCCGAATATTTTTTCCTGTTTGCTTTGCCGGTTATCTACTGGTGCATTGATTCGGCTCTTGGCCTTCGCATTGGTGTAAGCCTGCTTTTCACCGGGGGCTTGAACGATATTGTCAAGATGGCCCTGCGCGGCCCGCGTCCATATTGGCTTAGCGCGCAGGTTAGGGCGCTGTCGGCTGAGGCATCTTTCGGTGTGCCGTCTGGGCACGCACAAAACGCGGTCGTGGTATGGGGCACACTCGCCAATCGTTTTGGCAAAGCCTGGGCATGGATCGTCGCCGGGCTGATCATCTTTTTGATCGGCTTCTCGCGCATATTTTTGGCCGTTCATTTTCCGCATGATGTTGTGATCGGCTGGATTCTAGGCGCGCTAATCCTGTGGTCTTTTATCGCATTATGGGATCGCGGCGCGGTTTGGGTAAAACAAAAATCATTCATCCAACAAATGTTTTTAGCGTTGATAGTTTCGCTGGTGATGGTCTTGCTCGGTGCTCTCGCGTTTTATGGAGCGCGCGATTACGTCCTTCCGCAGGAATGGATGACGAATGCGCTTCGAGCCGGCGACCCGTTACCGGCCCCCGTTTCGATGGATGCGACTCTCACCTCGGCTGGCGTGTTGTTTGGGCTGCTGGTGGGCGCGGCCTGGATAACACGTCGAGGCGGGTTTCAACCTTCGGGTCCGCTGGTAATGCGGGTCCTGGCTTTTGTCGTCGGCCTGATAGGCATCCTGATTTTATATTTGGGATTGAAGGTGATTTTTCCAGACGGCGATTCGCTTCCCGCTTATTTCTTCCGCTACCTTCGTTATGCGTTGATCGGTTTTTGGATTTCGGGCGGCGCGCCTTGGTTGTTTTTTCATTTCAAAATCGTCAGGCCAAACCCCTGAGGGGGCAATCTGATATAATCACCACCGCTAGCGCCAAAAACGTATGATGGGATTTAAATGACCCTCGAACGCGGAACACTTTTACACAAACGATATCGCATTGTAGAGATTCTGGGCCAGGGCGGCATGGGATCAGTTTACCGTGCGGTGGATGAAAACCTCGGCGTGGATGTAGCCGTCAAGGAAAATCTTTTTACGACAGATGAATATTCGCGCCAGTTCCGTTTGGAAGCGGTCATCCTGGCGAACCTGCGTCACCCGAATATGCCGCGCGTCTCCGATCATTTTGTGATGGGCGATACCGGACAATATCTTGTGATGGATTTCATCGAAGGCGAGGATCTTCGCCAGCGCATGGAGCGTATGGGCACCATCACCGAAGACGATGCCGTCATGGTTGGCGCAGCCATTTGTGACGCGCTGACCTATTTGCACACGCGCAAGCCGCCGATCCTCCATCGCGATATCAAGCCGGGCAACGTCAAGATCACGCCCGAAGGTCATATTTTCCTCGTGGATTTTGGTCTCGCAAAAGTGGTGCAGGGCAGTCAGGCCACGACCACTGGCGCGCGTGCCATGACGCCCGGTTACTCTCCGCCGGAACAATATGGCACGGCCCGTACCGATCCGCGCACGGATATTTATTCGCTCGGCGCTACATTATATGCCGCGCTATGCGGCATGATTCCCGAAGACGGCTTGGCGCGCGCCATGGATAATGCCCAGCTGACCCCGCTTCGCAAACGCAATACAAAAATATCCCGCCGCCTGGCCGCCGCAATTGAGAAGGCCATGGCAATTGACCCCGCCGATCGTTTTCAATTGCCGGATGAATTCAAGAAAGCACTTCTTAATTCAAAATCCAGGACTCAGCATCTGAACGGGGAGTTCACCGTTGCCCCGCCGCCAGACGTGCCGGATGCGCCTTCTGAAGGCGGGAAAGAGAAAAAGAGCGAGCCTAAGTCTGACAAGCCAGGTGTGCCGCCTCCGCCTCCACCGATGGACGAAGACAAGCCTTTTATCCCGCCAAACAAGCGCCGCCGCGGAAATGGCGCATGGCTTTGGTTTCTATTGTTGTTGGTTGCAGCCTTTCTGGCCGTGGCAGTTCTTTATCCTTCTGTCCTGCCCGCCAATTTGCGTAATGTATTTCCGTTTGGTAGTCCCACATCCACTGCCACACTACTACCAACTGATGTTCCAAAACCAACAGAAATAATTCCTGTCGCGACTCAAACCGCCTCGCCCGTTCCGCCATCGCCAACTTTTACAATTACCCCAACAAAAATTCTGCTCGGGGTTGTGACTGAAACATTGATCCCGGTTGGTACCCCAACCGAATCTCCCACAGCCGGGCCGACACCAGTGGGCGGCGGCCTCGGACAAATTGCCTTTGCGTCTGATAGAAGCGGCATTCCGCAAATTTATTTGAGCGATTTAATTGGCAATGTTGTCCGTCCGCTTACGAATATGCCCGGGGGCGCCTGCCAACCATCCTGGTCGCCAGATGGGTCGCAGTTGGTCTTTGTTTCGCCCTGTAGTCGTCATGCAGATATTACAGAACCCCCCACAAAAGACTCGGCCTTATACATTATCAATGCTGACGGCAGTAATCCGACACCTCTACCCACCGTTCCTGGCGCGGACTTTGAGCCGGCCTGGGCGCCTGACGGTAATCGTATTGCCTTCACTTCTTTGCGAGATGGGTACATGCAGGTCTATGTTTACAACCTAACCGATCAAACTGTCGCGCGCCTGACGAACACGCCCTCCGGCAATGACGCCCGCCAACCGGCCTGGTCGCCATTTAGCAATCAGATTGCTTACGTTGTCAAACGCTTCGGCGCTTATCAAATCTGGACGATGACAGATACCGGTCAGGGCCAACAACAAATCGTCCGCAGCGGCCAGCAATTTTGGGATTATCTCCCAGCCTGGTCGCCAGACGGAAAGACGGTCATATTCAACGAGCGTAATGCTGGCGGGCCTGTCCAGCCGTGGATCATGAGCATTACCTATGAAAATCGCAATATTGAGCAAGCCGCAAGACTGAAACTTGGAACCCTTCCAATTCAGCATATTGATTATTCTCCCGATGGGAATTGGCTTGTCTTCGAAGGCCAGAGCGACGGCGAGAATAAAGATATCTTTTTTATAACTGCTGCCGGCGAACAGCGTACACGCCTCACCAAAGACCCCGGCGTGGACTTCGATCCCGCCTGGCGGCCGGTCAGTCCTTAATCAAAATATGAAACTAACGAGACGACCCGCCGGGTCGTCTCTCTTATTCTTACACTCCTCTTATTGACCTCGTCCCTCCCGCATGTTATGATTCTCACCGTTATACTGGCACTCTCCAAAAGAGAGTGCCAGCTTGTGCGAAGGCATAAATGTATGAACTGACCGAACGCCAAAGAACTTTGCTGGTTCTGATCATCCGTGATTATATTGATACCGCTCAGCCCGTCGGCTCGAAGCGGTTGGCAGAGCATTACCATCTCGATCTCTCCTCGGCCACCATTCGCAATGAGATGTCGGCGTTAACTGAGATGGGCTATCTGCGTCAGCCTCACACCTCCGCCGGCCGCGTGCCCAGCGAAGAGGGTTATCGTTATTTCGTCGGCCAAATGATTCACCAGGCCGAGTTGCCCGAATCGGTTCGGCAGACCATCTCGCATCAGTTTTATCAGGCGCGCCCGGATGTGGATCAATGGATGCACCTGGCAGCGTCTGTGCTGGCGCATCAATCGCAGGGTGTTTCAGTTGTCACCGCGCCGCGCGCCGAAGAAGCCCGCTTTCAACATGTGGAATTAATTTCCACCCAGGGCAGGCAGGTGTTGATGGTGTTCGTGATGACGGGCGGTGAAGTCTCACAACAAATCCTGACGCTGGCCGAACCTGTCTCGCAGGAGCGACTCAGCCAAACGGCCTCGCGCCTTAACAGACTGTTAGTGGGCCAGGCTGTGGACGGTATCGCGGCCTTTTCAGCTCATACCGACGCGCTAGAACAGGACGTATTGACCATCATTGTTCAGGACTTGCACCGCACCGAAGCAAGCGTCTCTGGCGAACTCTACACGGACGGCCTGACTAATTTTATGGGCGAGCCTGAATTTGCCGAGTCTGATGATGGCAGGCGCACCCTGCGTCTGTTGGAGGAACGCTCGACCTTGCAGGACTTCATGGCGCGCGCATCTACGAATAGCAGAGTCGGCGGATTGCAAGTGTTGATCGGCGGCGAAGGCGGATGGGATGAACTTCGTCAATGTTCAATCGTGCTGGCGCGTTATGGCGTTCCCGGCATGGCGACCGGCACATTGGGCGTACTGGGCCCGATGCGAATGTCTTACGCGCGCACAATTCCTACCGTTCGATTTGTGGCTGGGTTATTAAGCGATTTGGTGAATGATCGCATCGCAGGCGAATAAATAAGACATTCGATAATTCGATACTCGCATGCCGGATTTCGAATATCCAATATCGCATAACGAGAGAAAAGTATGACTGAAAAAAAGCATCACAAACATAAAGACGAAGAAGTTAACGAGACCAAAGCCGAGGCTGTGGCAACGCCTGAAAGCGGTGACCCAACCCGGGCGGAGTTCGACGCGCTTCAACAAAAGCTGGTCGAGGTTGAGGCGCAGGCATCCGAATTTAAAGATGGCTGGTTGAGGACACAAGCTGAATTCCAAAATTATCGGAAGCGCATCGAGCGTGACAACGAGTTGACGTATGTCTCGATGAAGGGCGACATCATCAAAAAAGTCCTGCCCGCGCTGGACGACCTGGAGCGCGCTTTGCAAAACCGTCCCGCAGACAATGCGTGGGCGAGCGGCGTTGAATTGATCGCGCGCAAGCTCCAAAATATTTTGGAGTCAGAGGGCGTCAAGCGTATTGAAGCGGAAGGTGTGATGTTTGACCCGGCTTTTCACGAAGCGATTTCGCATGAGCCAAGTGAGGCGGTCGAAAGCGGATATATCATCGCGGTCGCGCAGAACGGTTACATGCTGGGAGATAAAGTGATTCGGCCCGCGTTGGTGCGCGTCGCACAATGAATTAAAACGCGAATGGTGCGAATGGACAAATTTTGCGAATAAAACAAATTCGAGATATTCGCTTTTATGCAAAATTTGTGTTAAAAATTTTTCAGGAGAAGTTATGGCAAAAATCATTGGCATTGATCTCGGCACAACCAACTCGGTTGCGGCAGTTATGAGCGGCGGCGAGCCGATTGTGATCCCGTCGGCGGAGGGCGAGCGATTGGTCCCGTCAGTTGTAGCGGTGAATAAAAATCATGAGCGTTTGGTCGGACGCGTAGCGCGCAATCAGGCCATCATCAACGCGCAGAATACTGTTTTCTCGATCAAGCGTTTTATGGGACGCAAGGCCGATGATGCCGAAGTCGAACGTACGAAGAAGCGCGTGCCTTATACGGTGGCCGAAGGCACGAATGGCGATGTGCGCGTTGTGCTGGACGATAAAGAATATAGTCCGCCTGAAGTCTCGGCCATGATTTTGGCCAAGATCAAAGCGGATGCGGAGGCCTATCTTGGTGAGCCGGTCACACAGGCGGTTATCACCGTCCCGGCGTATTTCAACGATGCACAGCGCAACGCCACCAAAGACGCGGGCAAGATCGCAGGGCTTGAAGTTTTGCGCATCATCAATGAGCCGACGGCTTCCTCGCTGGCGTATGGCTTGGACAAAAAGAAAAATGAAATTATTGCTGTTTATGATCTGGGCGGCGGCACATTCGATATTTCCATCCTGGATGTCGGCGACGGCGTCTTCCAGGTGCGCTCGACCAGCGGCGATACTTTCCTCGGCGGCGACGACTTCGATCAGCGCATCATGGATTTTCTGGCCGAGACGTTCCAAAAAGATAATGGCATTGACCTGCGAAAGGATCGCCAGGCGCTTCAACGTTTGAAGGAAGCCTCCGAAAAAGCCAAGATCGAACTTTCGACCACGATGCAAACCGAAATTAATTTGCCTTACATTACAGCCGATGCCAGCGGCCCGAAACATCTTGTCACCACGCTGACGCGTTCCAAACTCGAACAAATCACCGGCGATCTTGTTGACCGGACAATTGCTCCGCTCAAACAGGCTCTGGCCGATGCCGGCCTGCAAGCGGGACAAATTAACGAAGTGGTGATGGTCGGCGGTATGACGCGCATGCCTGCCGTCCAGGATCGAGTTCGCTCTTTCTTCGGCAAGGAACCGCATAAAGGTGTGAATCCGGATGAAGTCGTTGCAATCGGAGCGGCCATTCAAGCAGGTGTGCTGGGCGGTGAAGTCAAGGATATTCTTTTGCTGGACGTGACGCCTCTTTCGCTTTCCATTGAAACTTTGGGCGGAGTCGCCACGCCGCAGATCGAACGCAACACCACCATCCCGACCCGCAAGAGTCAGGTTTTCTCGACTGCCTCCGATAGCCAGACGCAGGTCGAGATTCACATCCTGCAAGGCGAACGCCCGATGGCCGCGGATAACAAGACGCTCGGCAAATTTATCCTGGATGGAATTCCGCCCGCGCCGCGCGGCGTGCCGCAGATCGAAGTCACGTTTGACATTGATGCAAACGGGATTCTCAAAGTCACTGCGAAAGATAAAGCCACAGGACGCAGCCAGCATATTACCATCACAGCCTCCTCCGGCCTTTCGGATAAAGAAGTCGAGAAGATGCGTCAGGACGCGGAAGCGCACGCCGACGAAGATCGCAAGCGCAAAGAATTGATCGAAGCGCGTAACCAGGCCGATAACACCGCCTATGCCGCCGAGAAGGCCTTGAAAGAATTCGGCGATAAAGTCCCCGCCGAAATCCGCAGCGAGATCGAAACCAAAACAGCCGAAGTGAAAGAAAAAGCCAAGGGTGACGATGTGGCCGCCATAAAGTCCGCGACCGAAGCGCTTGGTGAAGTCATCCAGAAGATTGGCGCGGCTGTCTATCAAGGACAACCTGATTCTGCCGCGCCGGGCGGTGAACCCGAATCGAAATCCGATGGGCCGGATGTTGTCGAGGGCGAAGTGAAGGAATAAATGGGTGAAAGTTTAAGGTTTGAAGGTTACAGGTTGGCGGCCTTCGACCTGCAACCTTGAACCTTCAATAAAGATTATGACCAACCGTGATTACTACGAAATTCTTGGTGTCGGACGGAACGCGAGCGATGATGAGATCAAAGGCGCGTTCCGTAAACTCGCGCGCCAGTATCATCCCGATGTAAACAAAGAACACGACGCCGAGGAGAAATTCAAAGAGCTCAACGAGGCCTATGGTGTGCTTTCGGACGCGGACAAACGCGCCCGCTATGACCGCTTTGGCAAAGAAGGCCTTGGTAACATGGGCGGCGGCTTCCACGATTACAGCGCCGACTTTACCGACATCTTCGATGAATTATTCGGCCAGTTCGGATTCTCGACGGGCAACCGCAGTTCGCGCCGGACCCCGAGGCGGGGACGCGATCTGCAAATGTCCCTCACGCTGACGTTTGAAGAGGCTGTCTTTGGCGTCGAGAAAGAGATCGAGTTCGAACGCGAAGAGACTTGCTCGCGCTGTAACGGGTCTGGCGCCGAGCCCGGCACAACACCCGCGCGCTGCTCAACCTGCAATGGTCAGGGTGAAGTGCGGCAGGTGCGCCAGACCATTCTCGGACAAATGGTGCAGACCGCAGTTTGCCCAACATGCGGCGGGCGCGGCGAAGTCATTTCGTCACCGTGCCATACCTGTCGCGGCGGTGGGTTGGAACGCAAACGTATCAAGAAGAAAGTACAAGTCCCGGCGGGTGTGGACAGCGGCACGCAGATCCGTTTGGCGGGGGAGGGCGGTCCCGGCACACTCGGCGGTCCGAATGGAAGTTTGTTCCTCCTGCTCGATGTCCAGCCGCATAAGTTCTTTAAGCGCCGCGAGAATGATATTCTTTTGAATCTTGACATCAACATCGCCCAGGCCACGCTCGGCGCGGAGGTTGATGTCCCGACCATAGACGGGAATGAGAAATTAAAAATTCATGCCGGAACACAGCCGGGAAAAGTTTTGCATATTAAAGGCAAAGGCGTGCCTCATCTGCGGCGCGGCGGGCGCGGCGACCAACTTGTGATCGTCAACATCGAAATCCCAACCAAACTGACGAAGGAACAGCGCGAATTATTTGCCAAACTGGCCGAGTCGCTCGGCACGAAGGTCAAGCCGACGGAAAAGGGATTTTTAGATTGGCTCAATGAAGCGCTGGGAGGATAGTTTTCAGTATCCAGCGTTTGGCGCGCGGCAATCGTGGGCGGGCGAAAGTCCGCCTTTTGTTTATAATGAATTACATAAAAGGAGAATGCCGTGAAATGGATTACCCGTTCGCACGTCCATGTGGACCGCGTTGCCTGCCCGTGGCTGATCACCCGCTTCATTGATAACGAAGCGGAATTTTTATTTGTGCCGAAAAACCAGATCGAGAAAGCCGCCAAAGAAACGGGGGCAATCCCCTTCGATGCGCCCGGCGCTGAACTCGGCCATCACGATGGACGCTGTTCATTTGAATCCATTATATTGAAATATGAATTGAAAGACCCGGGACTTTTGCGGCTGGCAAGAATCGTCCATGCCGCGGACGTGAGCGAAGATATTGACAAAGACCCGCTCGCGCGCGGACTGGAAGCGATTGCCAGCGGTTACAGCCTGCGCTTCCCCGAAGACATGGAAAACCTCGAGCATCAATTTGAAGTCTACGACGCGCTGTATGCGTGGTGCAAACTCGATGTTGCAAAACAATAGGGGCGTCATGACTCGCCCCTACAAACGCGATATCGCGATTCTCTTTTCCACCCGCATTATCCGTCTCTTCTGCTACGGATTTCTCTCCGTCATTCTGGTGCTGTATCTCGCGCAGGTCGGCCTGCTTGAACAGCAAATCGGTTTACTCTTCACGCTCACGCTCGCCGGCGACGCGGGCATCACGCTTTGGCTCACAACATCTGCAGACCGTTTCGGTCGCAAGCGCACGCTCATCGTCGGCGCGCTGCTCATGCTCGGCGCGGGCGCGGTCTTTATCGCCACGCGCAACGTCGTCATCCTTATGGCCGCCGCCATCATCGGTGTCATCAGTCCGAGCGGCAACGAGATCGGTCCCTTCCTTTCGGTTGAACAGGCTTCGTTGAGTCATCTTCTTCCGAACGAAAAACGCACCCAGGTTTTTGCATGGTACAACCTTGTCGGATCGTTCGCCACCGCGACGGGCGCGCTGTCAGGCGGGTGGCTGGCTCAGTTACTGCAAGCCGGCGGGATGTCTGCACTGGAGGCGTATCGTGTGGTATTGATGGGATATTCCATCGGCGGACTCATCCTTGGCCTGCTCTTCCTCTCGCTCTCGCGGGATGTTGAAGCGGGCGCAGCCTCCCAAAAAGAATCCATGCCGCGAGTGTTTGGACTCCATAAATCGCGCAGCGTGGTCATTCGACTCAGCGCGTTATTTTCCATTGATGCCTTCGCGGGCGGATTTGTCGTCCAATCCCTGATCGCGTATTGGTTCTACGTCAAATTCGGAATCGACGCGGGCGTCATCGGTTCGATCTTTTTTGGCGCGAATGTTTTAGCGGGCATCTCCGCTTTGCTGGCCGTGCGAATTGCAAATAAGATCGGGTTGATCAACACGATGGTCTTCACACACGTCCCGTCAAATATCCTGCTCATCCTTGTTCCATTGATGCCGACGCTTCCGCTGGCGATCGCCGTTTTGCTTTTGCGCTTCAGCATCTCGCAAATGGATGTGCCGACGCGCCAGTCGTATACGATGGCGGTTGTCGCACCCGATGAACGCTCCGCGGCTTCAGGCGTGACATCCATTGCGCGTTCGATTGGCGCAGCCATCTCACCCTCGCTGACGGGAATCTTTCTCGCCGTTCCATCTTTATTGAGCCTGCCTTTCTTTCTTGCGGGCGGATTGAAAATCGTCTATGATGTCCTGCTCTATCGCAGTTTCAAAGCGGTAAAACCGCCGGAGGAGAGTTAATGTCATTGCATGTCCTATGCAATCAATTTGTTTACAAGTTACTTGAGATTGCCGCGCGCCTTCGGCGCTCGCAATGACAGACATATATGAACTGGCTTGAAGTTTCTTTGACTGTGAATGGCGAACTGGCCGAAGCTGTGGCGGATGTGCTGGCGCGCTTCGCACCCAACGGCGTGATGACCGAACAGGGCGTCAAATTCGTCAACGATGAAGACGAGGGCACTGCCACCGGCCCGATCACGGTGCGCGCGTATTTGCCGATGGATGAACACATCGAGGAGGCGCGGCAGAAGCTGGAAGAGTCGCTTTATTATTTGGGGATGATCCAACCGCTCCCGCCCGCGGCTTTTAAAATGATCGCCGATCAAAACTGGATGGAAGCCTGGAAGCAAAACTACAAACCAATCCCCATCGGACGGCGGCTCATCATCGTCCCGGCCTGGATCGATTCGCCGGAGCCGGGACGCATTCCGATCAAGATTGATCCGGGCATGGCGTTTGGAACTGGCACGCATCCAACGACGCAGTTGTGCCTCGCGCTCATGGAGAAATTCTTTGATGAAAGAAGAAACAAGAAAGAATTGACCGTCATTGATGTTGGCTGTGGTTCCGGCATTCTGTCCATTGCGGCATTGAAGCTTGGGGCAAAACAAGTTCTTGGCGTGGACATAGATGAGCCTTCGATCAAAAATTCGCGCGAGAATGCAGATATCAATGAGATTGGTTCTGAGTTGTTGCTCGGCGTTGGCTCGGTGACGGAAATCCGCGATGGAAAGTTTGCTTTCAAGTCTGCGCCGCTGGTGGTGGCGAATATCCTTGCGCCGGTCATCATCCGTCTCTTCGACGCGGGGCTGGCGGATGTGGTCGAGCCGAACGGCGCAATCATCTTAAGCGGGATCCTGCAAGAGCAGAGTCAAAGCGTGATTGAGGCCGCGCAGGCCAAAGGTCTAAGAATGAACGAGATGAGTCAAATGGGGGATTGGGTCGCGCTGGCCTGTCGAAAACTTTAAGCCTGCATCCTTCAAACATTTTGTGCTATCATAATCACAACATGGATCGCCGTCGCCTGATCTATTACCTGCTTTTGAATATCTTTGTGTCTGCTTGCGTTACGTCGGTCATTCTGTATTGGTATGACCGCAACTATCGCTCGGTCAGCCTGCCGCTGGCGCAAGCGCCGGTCGTTTCAACCAGTGCGACATCTTTTGGACCAACCCAGCCTGTCCAGCAGGGGACAGTGCAAATTGTCAGCGTGGTCGGTGCGGGGACGCTGGCCGTCGAGATGGTTACGATCAAGTATGCCGGCGAAGGTGAACTCAACCTGACCAACTGGCAGATCAAGGATAAAAACGGCAACACCTACACGTTTCCGCCGTTTAAGTTATTTACGAACGGCGCGATCCGGATACATACTACAAGCGGCGCGAACACCGCCGTTGATTTATTCTGGGGTCAGAATAAAGCCGTCTGGCAATCAGGCGAAACTGTGTTATTGACCAACCCGCAAGGCGATGTGCAAGATTCTTATCCTGTTCCATAAAACATAAAATTATGTCACAAGCCCTTTACCGCAAATACCGCCCACAAGGATGGGCCGAAGTCATCGGACAGGAACATGTTGTCCAGACGCTGAAGAATGCCATCGCTGCGGACCGCGTCGGTCACGCGTATTTGTTCGCGGGGCCGCGCGGCACGGGTAAGACCACGCTTGCGCGCTTGTTGGCGAAGGCGGTCAACTGCCTCGCTGAAGACCGCGCTAATCGTCCGTGTAATGAATGCGATTATTGCAAGGCCGTCAATGAAAATCGTTTTATGGATTTGATCGAAATTGATGCGGCTTCCAATACCAGCGTGGACGATGTGCGCGACTTGCGTGACAAGATCAACTTCTCGCCTTCGCAGGGCAAATATAAAATCTACATCATTGACGAAGTCCACATGCTTTCGACTGCGGCCTTTAATGCATTGCTCAAAACTTTGGAGGAGCCGCCACCGCACGCGATTTTTGTTTTGGCTACCACGGAGATTCATAAAATTCCCGCTACGGTTTTATCGCGTTGCCAGCGTCATGAGTTTCGCCGCGTGCCGGTGAACGAGATTGTCGGCCAGCTCAAGGCGATTGCAAAGGCTGAAAATATTCAAGTTGATGATGAAGCGTTGGCGGTCATTGCGCGTCAAGCAGGTGGGGGAATGCGCGACGCAATTTCTCTGCTCGATCAACTTTCGTCAACCGGGACGAAAATCACGCTTCAACTTACGCAAACCGTTCTTGGCACGGCCACCAGTCAAACCGTGCTCGACCTCATCGGATCAATTCAAGATCAATCACCGGCCAGCGGCCTCGAGACGATTCATCGCGCCCTCGATGCCGGCGCCGATCCGCGTTCGCTGGCGCGCCAGATTGTTGAATACCTGCGCGGCCTGATGCTGATTCAACTCGACAACGGCGAACAAGTCGAGACGACGAAAGATGTCAAAGAGCGCATGACTTTGCATTCCAAATATTTTTCCACGCCGGATGTTTTGCGGATGATGAAACTCTTCAACAACGCGGCAGTGGATACGCGCGGCGGATGGCAGCCGTCCCTTTCTCTGGAATTGGCCCTGGCTGAATCGCTGGAGATTCCGACGGAGCCGCCCGCTTCTATTTCGACGCCGAAAGCGGCTCCCGTTAAGCAGACAAAAGTTTCGGCTGTGAGTCAGCCCGTTAAAACGGAGTCCGCTAAAACGTCTGGCAAGGAAGCGCTGATCAGTCTGGCAGAAATCGCGAAGGCCTGGAAAGATATCCGGCTGGTGATCAAGCCTGCGCATCCCGGTATCGAAGCATTGCTCAATTCATGCAAGCCAATGGATGTGCGCGGCGATGAGTTGTATTTGGGATTCCAATCTGATAAAGTTTTGGCGTTGATGGATAGGCCGGAACAGTTGGAAGTGACGCGCAAGGCGATCCATGATGTGCTGGGCGTGGATTTGCAAGTCAAGTGCGTGGTGACGAATGCGAAAGGAAAATTGCCGCCGGATGTGTCACATGATGGAATGGTGGCGACCGCTCTCAATCATGGCGGCGAGATCGTGGATGTGCAGGAATGACGGAAGTTGGTAATTTGGGAATTGTGTTGAGCTTGATTCTTGATTGAATAACCAATATCGAATAACGAGGTTCTCTTATGGCTAAAGGATTTAACAAAGGTCCAGCTATGGGTGGTCAAAGTGGAATGATGCAACAGCTTCAGCGAATGCAACAACAACTGGCTGAAGCACAGGCGAAACTTGCCGATGAAACAGTCACGGCGACAGCAGGCGGCGGCGCGATCAAAGTCACAATGACCGGTGATCAGAAATGCACTGCGGTTGAGATCAGCCCCGATCTGCTGAAAGATGCAGATGCCGAGATGCTGCAAGATTTGGTTTTATCAGTCGTGAATATGGCGCTCGATCAATCGCGCGAACTGGCGAATCAGCGGCTGGGTCCGCTGGCGGGCGGGTTGCCGTTCTAGTGTTTGAATGCTGGGAAGCTGCAGGTTTTGAACGTTTCAACTTCTAAACTTTCAATGGATTCATGATATTACCTGAACCGATTCAAAAACTTATCAACTCTTTTGAACGTTTGCCGGGCATTGGGCCGAAATCCGCTTCGCGGCTGGCGTTCTTTCTTCTGCGCGCGCCTGATGATATTTCGCGAGATTTGTCTGAGGCGTTGAACGGTCTGAAAGACAAGATTGCTTTTTGCGAAGAGTGCTTTAATATCACAGAAGCCGGGCGATCCCGTTGTGAAATTTGCGAGAATCCAAAACGCGATGGGGGGGTGATTTGTGTAGTTGAAGAAGCGTTGGATGTGTTAGCTTTGGAGCGAATCAACGCGTATTCGGGAAGGTATCATGTTTTGCATGGAGTTTTATCTCCCATCGAAGGCATTGGCCCAGATGACATTAAGGCCCGTCAGTTGATCGAGCGCGTGGCCAAGGGCGGGGTCAAGGAAGTTGTTCTGGCGACCAATCCCAGTATGGAAGGTGATGCGACTGCTCTTTATTTACAGCAGCAATTGCGCCCATTTGAAATTCAAGTTACCCGTTTAGCGCGCGGCCTGCCTGTAGGAGGAGACCTTGAATACGCAGATCAAAACACCTTGTTGAGAGCATTGTCTGGCAGACAAGAGATGGGATGACGACGAGAACGATTTTTTAAGGTTAAATTGCCTGATAAGTATTGACAAAGTCGTTGAAACGCATATAATCACCATTCGCCAGTGAAATACAAACGGATCTCGTCACTCTGACAGATCAATGAAAACTGAGTAGAGCGTCTCAAGTCAGAGACACAGGCCGTATGGCTTTGCAGTCTGACCAGCCGATGCGAAAGAAGCATCGGTATTTTCGTCTGTAAGAAAGTCTTGGCAGGTGAAGACGCAGCGGAAAGTCCGTTGCTCTTAACGGATAAAATCCGCCAGCTATAAACGGCACTTTAACAACTGAAAAGTGATAGGAAGCAACAAACCTTGTCAATCCGAAAATCCGTAACTTACACTCGCAAGAGTGAATTTTTTGCGGAGAGTTTGATCCTGGCTCAGGATGAACGCTGGCGGCGTGCCTAATACATGCAAGTCGAACGAGGTGCTTTTGTAGCAATACGAGAGTATCCTAGTGGCGAACGGGTGAGTAACGCGTTGGTGACCTGCCCCAAAGTGTGGGATAACAGTCCGAAAGGATTGCTAATACCGCATGTGGTCATCGGGTTTAGAAACCGATGTCTAAAGCAGTAATGCGCTTTGGGAGGGGCCTGCGTCCCATCAGCTAGTTGGTGAGGTAACGGCTCACCAAGGCGACGACGGGTAGGGGACCTGAGAGGGTGGCCCCCCACAATGGAACTGAAACACGGTCCATACACCTACGGGTGGCAGCAGTAGGGAATATTGCACAATGGGCGAAAGCCTGATGCAGCAACGCCGCGTGTGCGAAGAAGGCCTTCGGGTCGTAAAGCACTTTTCTGAGGGATGAGAAAGGACAGTACCTCAGGAATAAGTCTCGGCTAACTACGTGCCAGCAGCCGCGGTAAAACGTAGGAGGCAAGCGTTATCCGGATTCACTGGGCGTAAAGCGCGTGCAGGCGGTTCGGTAAGTTGGGCGTGAAATCTCCTGGCTTAACTAGGAGAGGTCGTTCAATACTACCAGACTTGAGAGCAGTAGAGGAAAGTGGAATTCCCGGTGTAGTGGTGAAATGCGTAGATATCGGGAGGAACACCAGTGGCGAAGGCGACTTTCTGGACTGTTTCTGACACTCAGACGCGAAAGCTAGG
Organism: Chloroflexota bacterium; assembly: GCA_016195815.1. Classification (GTDB taxonomy): domain Bacteria; phylum Chloroflexota; class Anaerolineae; order Anaerolineales; family Villigracilaceae; genus Fen-1038. The sequence continues at coordinate 40,749 of JACPYX010000003.1, read as the reverse complement.
GTAGTAAACGGGATTAGAGACCCCGGTAATCCTAGCCGTAAACGATGTGAACTTGGCGTTGGTGGATTAAACCCCATCAGTGCCGAAGCTAACGCGATAAGTTCACCGCCTGGGGACTACGATCGCAAGATTAAAACTCAAAGGAATTGACGGGGGCCCGCACAAGCAGCGGAGCGTGTGGTTTAATTCGATGCTACACGAAGAACCTTACCTGGGCTTGACATGCAAGTGGTAGAGATCTGAAAGGTGACCGACCCGCAAGGGAGCTTGCACAGGTGTTGCATGGCTGTCGTCAGCTCGTGTCGTGAGATGTTCGGTTAAGTCCGCTAACGAGCGCAACCCTCGCTGTATGTTATATGTGTCATACGGGACCGCCGGTATTAAGCCGGAGGAAGGTGGGGATGACGTCAAGTCAGCATGGCCTTTATGTCCAGGGCTACACACACGCTACAATGGGCGGTACAATGGGTCGCTAAGCCGCGAGGTAGAGCCAATCCCCAAAGCCGTCCTCAGTTCAGATCGCAGGCTGCAACTCGCCTGCGTGAAGTCGGAGTTGCTAGTAAACGCGCGTCAGCTATAGTGCGTTGAATACGTTCTCGGGCCTTGTACACACCGCCCGTCACGTCATGGGAGCTGGTAACACCTGAAGCCGGTAGTCTAACCGCAAGGAGGACGCCGTCGAAGGTGGTGCTGGTGACTGGGACGAAGTCGTAACAAGGTAGGAGTACCGGAAGGTGCGCCTGGATCACCTCCTTTCTAGATTTTCCGAGCAAGGTCCTACGACAGACCTTTGCTCCAGTTCGGCCCCTCACGGTGTGGGGCATGTTGGATTTGCAAGGCGCTTCCTATCACTTCTCAGTTGTCAAAGTGCGGCCCTGGGCTTGTAGCTCAGCTGGTTAGAGCACAGTCCTGATAAGACTGGGGTCACAGGTTCGAGTCCTGTCAAGCCCACTAACCCATGTGCAGGTCTTGGGGATGTAGCTCAGCGGGAGAGCAGCGCCTTTGCAAGGCGAAGGTCACGGGTTCAAATCCCGTCATCTCCACTGAGTTGTCGCGAGCGCGTTTTGGTAGGGTGTGGACCTTACCGTTTAGGAGTGAGACAAGAAATTGTTAAACGGCAAGCAAACGTAAAGTCGAAGAAAGCACCGTTGATTTGGGTTTTGAACGCGGCCCGGCGGTGTAAGCTGGGTCTTTTTGTCTCAAAAAACGAGAATGTGTTGAAGGGTAACCGATGCCCTTGATCAAGATTGATGGCATCGGTCACCGGTCAACGGTGAATGCACCTTAAAAACTGAATAGCAATTGATGATGTAGGCCGATAAAGCAATTTATCGAAATAAAGCGAAAAGTATCAATTTCTCCGCATCACGTGGAGAAGCTACTAAGAGCTTATGGTGAATGCCTTGGCGCCAAGTGCCGATGAAGGACGTGGGACACTGCGATAAGCCTCGGGAAGCCGTGTACAGGCGTTGATCCGAGGATTTCCGAATGGAGAAATCCACTGTAGCGTACCTACAGTATCCTCTTACCGAATATATAAGTTTGAGGAAGGGCACCCAGGGAACTGAAACATCTAAGTACCTGGAGGAAAAGAAATCATTTCCCTAGTAGTGGCGAGCGAACGGGAATTAGCTCAAACCGACTCTGCTTGCAGGGTCGGGGTTGTAGGGTCTGGCACATGGGAGTTACAAAACAGTCAGTTAGCGGAAAGGTGTGGGAAAGCCTGCCATAGAGGGTGATAGCCCCGTATGCGAAAACTGATTGTCTCCCGCTGGATACCTGAGTACTGCCGTGCACGCTAATACGGCAGGAATCTAGGGAGTCCACTCTCTAAAGCTAAATACACTTGGCGACCGATAGTGAACAAGTACCGTGAGGGAAAGGTGAAAAGTCCCCCTGTTAGGGGAGTGAAATAGAACCTGAAACCATAAGCTTACAAGCAGTTGGAGGGCTAACAGCGGGTCGGTGTCCCTGCGAAAGCAGGTGACGCGCCGCTATGCCTGACAGCGTGCCTCTTGGAGAATGAGCCTGCGAGTTAATCTCAGTGGCAAGGTTAAGGGAGTGACACCCGAAGCCGTAGCGAAAGCGAGTCTGAATAGGGCGTATAGTCGCTGGGATTAGGCCCGAAACCGGGTGAGCTACCCATGGGCAGGGTGAAGCGAGTCTAATCACTCGTGGAGGCCCGAACTTACTAATGTTGCAAAATTAGAAGATGACCTGTGGGTAGAGGTGATATGCCAAACGAACTCGGAGATAGCTGGTTCTCCCCGAAATAGCTTTAGGGCTAGCGTCATGCGTTTAGTACTGGAGGTACAGCACTGAATGGGCTAAGGGGCTTACAGCTTACTGAACCCAATCAAACTCGGAATGCCAGTACTCAAGAGCATGGCAGTCGGACTCCGGGAGATGAGTTTCGGGGTCGAAAGGGAAACAGCCCAGATCATCGGCTAAGGTCCTCAAATCTATGCTAAGTGGGAAACGAGGTGAGGTTACTTGAACAACCAGGAGGTTGGCTTAGAAGCAGCCACCCTTTAAAAAGTGCGTAACAGCTTACTGGTCTAGTGACCTTGCGCGGAAAACTTAACGGGGCTAAGCATAGTACCGAAGCCATGGGACTTACGCAAGTAAGTCGGTAGGGGAGCGTTCTGTCAGCGGTGAAGGTCGATCGTAAGGGCGACTGGAGCGGACAGAAGTGAGAATGCAGGCATGAGTAGCGCACAAACACGTGAGAACCGTGTTCGCCGTATATCTAAGGTTTCCGACGCCAGGTCATTCCGCGTCGGGTTAGTCGGGTCCTTAGCCGAGGCCGAAAGGCGTAGGTGATGGACATCCGGTCAACATTCCGGAACCGCTCAATCGTGCGATGGGAGGACGCAGCGAGATAGGCCAGCCTGTTATTGAATTCAGGTGCGATCCATCTAGGTGTTGAGACTGGTAGGTAAATCCGCCAGTTGAGCTGAGGTGAGAGCGAGCCGTAAGGCATAAGTGGCTGAGTTTTGCTGCCAAGAAAAGTCTCTAAGCATAACGGTTGAGCGCCCGTACCGCAAACCGACACTGGTAGATGGGTAGAGTATACCAAGGCGAACGGGAGAACCCTCGTTAAGGAATTAGGCAACATGACCCCGTAACTTCGGGAGAAGGGGTGCCCTCTGAGGTGCAAGCTTTGGAGGGCCGCAGTGAAATGGCTCTGGCGACTGTTTAACAAAAACACAGGTCTCTGCTAAGCCGTAAGGCGATGTATAGGGGCTGACGCGTGCCCAGTGCCGGAAGGTTAAAGGGAGAGGTTAGCGCAAGCGAAGCTTTGAACTGAAGCCCCGGTGAACGGCGGCCGTAACTATAACGGTCCTAAGGTAGCGAAATTCCTTGTCGGGTAAGTTCCGACCCGCACGAACCGCGTAACGATCAGAGCACTGTCTCGACGAGGGACCCGGTGAAATTGAAATGGCTGTGAAGATGCGGCCTACCCGCAGCAGGACAAAAAGACCCCGTGGAGCTTTACTGCAATTTGGCATTGCGTTTGGGTGTAATCTGTGTAGCATAGGTGGGAGGCTTTGAAGCTGGGGCGCTAGCCTCGGTGGAGCCATCAGTGAAATACCACCCTGATTATATTTAGACTCTAACCCCGCACCGTAATCCGGGCGGGGGACCGTGCCAGATGGGCAGTTTGACTGGGGCGGTCGCCTCCTAAAAGGTAACGGAGGCGCCCAAAGGTTCCCTCAGGTGGAATGGAAACCCACCAAAGAGTGTAAAGGCATAAGGGAGCTTGACTGCAAGACCAACGCGTCGAGCAGATACGAAAGTAGGGCTTAGTGATCCCACGACTCAGTGTGGAATGGTCGTGGCTTACCGGATAAAAGCTACCCCGGGGATAACAGGCTGGTGAAGTCCAAGAGTTCACATCGACGACTTCGCTCGGCACCTCGATGTCGGCTCATCGCATCCTGGGGCTGGACAAGGTCCCAAGGGTCGGGCTGTTCGCCCGTTAAAGCGGTACGCGAGCTGGGTTCAGACCGTCGTGAGACAGGTCGGTCTCTATCCGCTGTGGGCGCAAGGGATTTGAAGGAAGCTGCTCCTAGTACGAGAGGACCGGAGTGGACAGACCTCTAGTGTGCCAGTTGTTCCGTCAGGAGCATCGCTGGGTAGCCATGTCTGGCAGAGATAACCGCTGAAAGCATCTAAGTGGGAAACTCGTCCTAAGATTAGATCCCTGTAATCCCATTAAGGGAGTAAGATCCCAGGTAGACCACCTGGTATATAGGCAGTAAGTGTAAGCACAGTAATGTGTTAAGCTAAACTGTACTAATGATCGAGGGCTTAATCCCGTGGTGCGGAGAACTTGGTACTTTTCGAACATACATCATTAAACGCTATTCAGGTCAACGTTGTGAAAACGTCCCTTGGTGATTTGAGCGGCATGGGTACACCCGGTCCCATCTCGAACCCGGTAGTTAAGCATGTCAGCGCCGATGGTACTTGGAGGGCGACCTCCTGGGAGAGTAGGTCATTGCCAAGGGGCTTGACAGTACTTAATACGTACTGTCCGATAAAGAGAGACGCGCAAGCGTCTCTCTTTATTTAAACTATTCAGGTCCACCGTAATTGCTTTACGAGACCTTGCGCTAATAGTGATACCTACACCACGCTCTCCGCCACCTTCTGACCATAACCCATCAACGCCTTGACCATCTCCTGCGTCCTGCCTTCTGCATACACGCGCAAAACAGGCTCCGTTCCCGATGGACGGATCAACAACCATGAGTCATCGGCCATGATGTATTTCACGCCGTCGCGCTGGCCGACTTCATTCACCTTCTGGCCGCCGATTTCATTTGGCGCTTGCTTGGTCAGAAACTCGGTCATCTCTGTCTTGGCAACTGGACGGCTCAGGCGCAAATCCACGCGCTCGTAAAAAGCGGGGCCGACTTCGTCCAGCAATGCGCCGACCAATTCGCCCAGCGGTTTCTTAGACGAGGCGATCATCTCGACCAGCAAGAGTCCCATGATCGGGCCGTCGCCTTCGGGGATGTGCCCTTTGAACGAGATGCCGCCCGATTCTTCGCCGCCGATCAGCACATCTTCCTGCATCATATAATCCGCGATGTGGTTGAATCCCACCGGCGTTTCGTACACTTTCAACCCATATTTTTTCGCGAGGCGGTCAATCATGCGCGTCGTAGACACAGTCCGCACGACCGCGCCGCTCATGCCGCGCTGTTCGACCAGATACTTCAGCGATAGAGCAAAGATCTTGTGTGGGTCAACGAACGCGCCGCGCTCATCCATCGCGCCGATACGGTCTGCGTCGCCGTCGGTCACAACGCCGAAGTTGCCCATGCCTGAACTGACCGCCGAGGCCAGCGCGCCGAGATTCTTGGCGATCGGTTCGGGATGAATCCCGCCGAAACCGGGGTTCATCTCGCCGCGAATCTCGGCAATGTCACAGCCCGTGCCTTGTAGAAAAGATTTGATCACACCGCGCCCCGAACCGTACATGGCGTCCACCACGAAGCGCTGGGGATTCTCGGCAATGAGGTCCGTGTTGATAAGCGTACGCAGGTGATCGAAGTAAGCCGTGAGCGGATTAAACCTTTGGATCAATCCCATCTCACGCGCCTTCTTGAAGTCCATCAGGTTTGGGCCGCGCGCCTGCTCTTCGTTGTCATTGATATACACTTCCACGCGTCGGCACTGTTCGGGCAGAGCTGATCCGCCGAACGCGCCTTTGAGCTTGACGCCGTTGTAGCGCGGCGCGTTGTGCGAAGCGGTAATCATCACACCCGCGATGGCGCGTTGATGTTTGACCGCGAATGAAATTGCCGGAGTCGGCGCATCGGACTGCGCCAGCAGGACTGTGAATCCGTTGGCGGCCAGCACGCGCGCAACTTCTCCCGCAAACCGATCGGACAGGAAACGGGTATCGAAACCGATGACAATTTTCTTAGGGTCGGTTTTTTCGCCGCCCTTGCCGGATTTGTCCCAGTGATCGGATGCGACCGCGTCCGCGATGGCCTGTGCCACGATGCGCAGATTGTCGAATGTAAAACTATCTGAGATGACGGCGCGCCAGCCGTCTGTGCCGAAATGAATGGGCATTTAATTCTCCAAATGAAATAATAGGACGAGGCAATGCCTCGCCCGTATCAAAATTTATGGTGTCGAAGTGATTGATGGCGTTGCCGATGGCTGCCAGTTGGGCACGGGCGTCGCCACATCCAGGACGAGTTGCAGGACCCAGCCATCGAGTTTGATGCCATTCTTGACGGCGATAACGTGCGCCCACGTTACACCTTTGTCGTCGAAGGTATCGGGCAATACTTCGACGAAGGTATAGTTATCAAGCGTGGCGAGATATTTTCCATTGGGCGTCTTGCGCAAGTATGCGCCTCCGCCTTGATTGGATAGAATGCGCGCATAGACCGGGGTCGGCTCGATGGTCAAGGTTACGGTCGGGGATTCGGTGGGGGGCAGAGTCACTTCTAGCGTGAGCGGTATGGGCGTGAATGGTGAGGTCGGAGTGGGCGTGACTGTCTCAACCTGGAGTGTGGCTGTTTCAATTTGGGGCGTGGCGGAAGGCTTGGGTTGAGAAGTGAATCCCGAAACGGGAGGCAGGCTGATGGTCAGGGTTGGCAGCGATGTAGGGCTTGTCGTTTGCGGCGTATACAGCGGAATCCATTTGCCGCCGTTCATTAGCAGGATAAGCGTTATCAACAAGGTCAGGGTCATTCCCGATGTCAGGATCAGCCCGCCAAAATTGGTCGGCAGGAATCGCAGGACGATCAGGGTCAGCAGGCCAAACAGGCTGGCCCATGCAAAGTGCACGATGAAAACCTGCAGGCCGTTCGGCCAAATGTTTCCGACGCCGCTACCCAAACCGAAGCCGCCTGCGCTGAGCGGCACGAATAATTCATAAGCCAGCATTACGCTTGGCAGGAACGGTTTTTCTTCTGAGCGTACGAAAGACAATGTAAGAATGATGGCCGCGAACGCCAGGATGATCAGATCTGGCCACCACAAACTGCTGTGAATAAAAGCTTCGTTGAGGGTGCGCGGCAGAAATGGGCGCACGGCAAAGCCTGATAATAAACCGATCAGGAACACCAGCGTGGCGCTGATCAGTAATGCCATGAAGGTTTCGAAGAAGAAACGCAGCGAGCCGGTGATAGCGGCCAACAAAAGGCCGATCCAGGGTGTCATCAGTGGGGCCAGCAGGACGCCCAATACCAGGAAGGATTGCTGGTCGAGAACAAAGCCGAGGCCGATGATCGCTCCACACGCGACGGCGAAGACGAACAACTCATACGACGGATAGGCGCGCCTGGCCAGCGATTGAAGTAACTCAGCGCGGCCTTCCGCGTCAGCCGGGACGATGAGCTGGCCGCGTCGGCGTCGGCGGGCGCGCCCGCGTGAAGCGCCTTCGTGCGGCAGACTTGGTTCTTGTAATGGGGGGGTAGGATTGGATAGGGTCATTTGCGAAGACTCGCGGCAATTCGTAATGGTTTGTCGAGCAGGTCGAATGCGGTGAAGATGTTGGGGACAACCAGGTCTGCGGCAAGCAGTGTTTCGATGGCTACGCCCTCCGCGGACATGACGCAGATACCAAGAGCGGCGGCTTTGAGCATGGCCGCGTCATTTGCACCCTGGCCGATGGCAACAACCGAATCCGCGCCAAGGCTTTCGATGAAGGCGCGCTTTTGTTCCTGTTCGCTGCCTTTGGTCAGGTGTGTGGCGGTCAGGTTAAGTTGTTGATCGATCACAGCCTGCCGCCCATGTGTGTCAGCAGTGAGCAGGTGAATCGTCAATCGGTTACGCAGGAATGCGATGCGTTTGGCGAGACCATCCAGTAGAAAGCCATCCACTGCCAGTGTGCCGTTGACATCGCTGACGAGATGTTCAATCCGTATATCGCTGCGTCCGGGGATGTTGAGCTCGATCATTGCGGTTAATTATAACCCGCTTATTGACACGCTGTTTTCTTTGGGGTATCATACCGTTCGCTATCTGGCCGACTAGCTCAATGGTAGAGCAGTTGACTCTTAATCAATTGGTTCAGGGTTCGAGTCCCTGGTCGGTCACACAAGATACCGTGAAAACACGGTATCTTCGTTTAATTGACCTATATATGGGGGTATGGAAAACCTATCTTTTTTGATCGGGTGCAATTGGGTGCAGATCGGGTGCAGATGGGTGCAGTTGTGAAATGTTAACAGGTATCGGTGTGATAATTTCATCCATTACGCTGGCCGCTTTTGTTTGCATGTCCAGTGTTGAATGAGCATAGATAATAAGTGTCACACTTGGATTTGAATGACCTAATATCTTTGACACTACTAATGCGGGAACGCCATGATTTAGCATGAGACTCGCGGCAGTATGTCGCAGATCATGAAATCGGATTCTTTGAAGATTGGCTGCTTCCAATACTTTTATAAAATCCTTATGCACGTGACTTTGCTCAAACGGTGTACCAACGCTTGATGGGAAAACCAAGTCGTTAGTTTGCCAACTATCACAAGCTTTAGACTCATTTTCAATAATGCTCTTTTGCTCTCTTAGCTTGTTGAGAGTTGTTTCGCCTAAGAGAATAGTCCGAATACCCGCAAAAGTCTTAGGTCGACCCGATACAGCACCATTACCTTGTATATCTTGTATCTGACGCCTGACTGTTACCGTCCCCTTGATCCAGTCAATATCCGACCAAGATAATCCCCGCAGTTCTGAGATTCTCATGCCCGTTGTTACGGCTAGATGGTAAAGATTTTTATATCTCGAATTACTGGCTACGACTAAGAACAAACCCACCTGTTGCTCGTTGAGTATCTTCATCTCTTTATGTTTGAGTCGCGGCACTGTTGCGCCATGAGCCGGATTTCTCCCAAGTATGCCATTCCTTTCGGCTTCTTCAAGTGCACTGTGTAATATTCGATGAGTATATCCAATGCTTGAAATACCAACTCCTCTTTCCACCAAGCCTTGATAAAACCGATTGACCACGTGCACATTCAAATCCTTCAGTTTCATCTTTCCAAAACTTGGCTCAACATTCAACTTAATCAATTGTTCATATTGAAGTCCGGTATTTAGCCGCAGGGCATTTTTCTTGACCGTGATCCAGCTTTTGAGATATTCGGCCAGGGTTAGATTTCGGCCTTCAAAGGTCATGCCACGATCAATCTGGTCAAGCATCTTGCGAAGCCAATCATTACATTCGGCTCTTGTATTGGCTGTAAGGCTAAGGCGCTTGCCTTTGATCGAGACTTGCGCCCGCCATTTACCATTGGCCTTTTTGAAAATCGAACCTTCGTTTCTTCCTCTATTCGCCATTTCCTTTACTCCTGTGTTTTGAGTTTAGGAAAGGCGACTCTTTTGCTCTGCCAGGTTGTTAAAGTGCAGATTTCCCCAGGTAAGACTTTACAAGGGATTCTTATACACCGAATGGTAGAGCATTGCAAGAGTTTCACTATTTAACCTGAGATAGCCGCTTCGCTACATCGCCTGATATAAGTCTCTAAATCCGAAGGCTTGACGCGCACGGCATGACTAATCCGCACTACTGGAATCTCCCTTTGTTGAATCAGTCTGTATGCCATTGCCTTACTGATATTTAAAATTCTGGCTACGTCAGCAGCTTTAAGTAATCGTTCGTCTTGCGTAATTCCTAATTCATTCATTCTTGTTTTCCTTTTTGATTTTCCTGATCTTGCCTTTTTGCATCTAATAGCAATTTGTATTTCTTTGCCTTTTTTCGCTTGACTCTGCCGGATGCAATCAAAGTCTTTGTAAAGTCAGGATTCAGGTCATGGATGACGCTCAGAGATGGCCCGACTTGCTGAGTTAGCCAGGTTATGATGCTTGCTTCCTTGATCTCTCTTGGAGTGCTTACGATTGCCCAGGCTCGCCCGATACCGCTTACAAACTCAGTCCACCAGGGCGCATCAAAATTGACGTAATCCCGAAGATGTGACATCACTATTTCGAAGGCTTCCGATACTTCGGACTCTCTGAAAATCTGCTTGGCGATTAGGTCAGCTCGTTTGGCTTTCAACTCCAATTCAAGTCGAGTGAAGCCACGCCGATCATATACACGGATCATTCTTTCCGATTGTCGAGAGCCGAAATAAACTGTATACGTTCCAATCTCACCATTCTCTTTGATCTCAAAAGGCGATTGCTTGACCGCCATCGTTTTACGCTTAGCTAATGACCTAACCTTGCCGTCTCTGATAGCCTGCTCGACATCTTGGGGCGTGAATGGCAGTTCATCAAATGCAAAATCCAAGCGCGAATAATGATAATGTTCGCCGTAATTGCTTCTTAGCACATCGTCCAAACCTTGCAAGATTTCCCAGGATATGACTTCGCAGGCTTGACCTGGTATTTCGAAATGGAAGTATTCCAAGTCACCTTGACTTGGCGAAGCGTAAACCTTGAACCCAAGCAGGGAAAACCATATCTCTTGGAAACCACGCCCGCCGTGTCCCATGCTCTGCAATTCTCCGAAAGAGTCTTTGAAGAATAGGTCATAAATCATAAAGGCTCTTTGTCTTGAACCTGCTACAACGAGTGAAAGCCAATGTACACCGCATCTATACTGTCTCATGTATAAACCTTCTAAATCTCCACCCCCCTATCAGTATAGGGGGTGATATGATCGGCTAGCGGTGCGCGCCGCGCGTCCTCGCTCACGCATGCGGGCGCGTCGGCTGTCGCGCCGCCAAGCCATGTCCGATTGCTCCAGTCGGCGCACAGGTTCGCCGAGAGCCTTGTTTCCGTTAGGCTGGGGCAAGATTTTCCCGATTGATGATTTTGAAGCCTGGCGCAACCCATCTTGTCCCCAACTATGATCAATTATGTTTGTTGGGATGCTGTCAAGAGCGGGCAGGCTTGAGCCCGCGTTCTTAGGCTCTAAAGTAGCTCGTCCCTCGCACTCGGTTGCCGCTCTTGACAGCGCACCAGCCATCGAGCTTGATTGCATAGTATTTCTGAAGGTTATATAGGTCTGCAAATTTATCTCCTTAACAAAAAATCCAGACTAGAAAGTCTGGATTCATTTTACGAAACGGCTTCTTAATCTACGGGATAAAAATGATCTATTTTTTATCCCCTGCTTTATCGTCAAGTCTATCGAGCGCATTTCGAATGCTATGCTTCAATGTGTCTTCAAGTTTTTCTTTTGCCACCCGATATTTTTCCGATTCTGGATCGTCAGGAAATTCGTCAGGATGTCTTTGGATATATTCGTAAGCAATATCCTTGTAAGCCGACCCTTCAAGTCTCATAACTAGATATTCAGCTATAGCCGCATCGGTTTTTGTAAACTTCGGCTTTCTTCTTTTGAAAGTTTTGGCAAATTCTTTTTGGAAAAATTCTGCCACTTCTTCAGGATCAGAAAGTTCGCCCGCCATAACAATTACAACATTTTCTCCGAAAAAAGGAACTGTCTGAACAGCGTTTATCCAATCGCTTGGAACTTCTTGCGCTATACCTGTTTTCAAAAACTCAATCAAATTGTCGGTTGCTGCTGTAAAAAAATTATCTGCTGCTTTTATCCAGGGTAAAGCCAGGTTGTCAGTGGCGAGGCTATAGAGCTTCACAAAACCCTTATAAAGCATTCTCACATCTATTTTGAGCTTCTGCGTTATTGGCTCGGTAAATCTCAGCGTTTTCGGCAGTTTCTTCTTGGCGTCCATTGCCTTCTGATAACGAGCCAATTCTCTCGGCAAAATGTCCGGCAGTTTGCGAAGCCTTGCTTCAAGTTCTTTTCTGACTGCCTTCCAATCAATTTCATCCTCAGATTCTATAAAATCTTCTAATCGATCCCCAGGCTCTATTAAAGGGATGTTGAATTCCTTTCTAATATCCGCAAGTAATTTTGAAACACCAGGAACGACGGGAAGAACCTTGCCCAAAACCTTTTCAGTCCGCTTGCGAGCGTCAGGAATTCTAAACTTTTTAGCGTGGACACTGTGTCTAACAACTTTTTGATTTTGCCTAAGTAGTTGGTTAGTTTTCAAGTCTCACCTACCCTGAACGAGAAGTTTAGATTCTTGCATGATGGTATACTCCGAACAATCGCTCATATATTTTAACCTATGGCCGCCTAACGTCCGAAACGATTTAGCCGCTTAGTCGGCGAGTTCTGTCCATAGTCAGTTATACGGACACTCGCCGCATAACCCCTAGTTGGGCGGCTGTCTTGCTATAACTTTCGTATTCTTTTTGCCTCTTGTGCATAATGGTATACTCAGATCAAGCGTTCTAAAATCTATTCCAGCAATGAGGTAAATATGCCAGGTAAAGGAACTGCACCCAAAAGTGGCGACGAATTGAAAAACAGAGTTGCCGATTTAGCACTCAGTCTCGGTCTAAAAGTTGACACGGAAGTTACTGCGGCACGCCGTTTATGGGGAGCAAAACGACACATTGACGTTGTTATTACTCAAGAAAAGACTGGGAAAAATCTCGGCATAGAATGTAAATTTCAAGGTGGTAGTGGTTCTGCTGAAGAAAAAATTCCTGCAACAGTTTCAGATATTGAATCTTGGCCAATCCCTGGGATTGTCGTAATTGATGGCGAAGGTTTTTCAGCCAATATGCAAGGCTATTTGATGTCAACTGGTAAAGTAGTTTGGTTTGATGATTTGAGCGACTGGTTAAAACTTTACTTCGCATTATAAAGGTAACTTCTGATGAATAATAATTCGCTTCCTCGTCCGTTTATAAAATGGGCTGGTGGTAAAACTCAATTAGTAGATGAGTTAGTTAATCGCCTACCAGTTGAGTTTAATAATTACCACGAACCATTTTTAGGGGGAGGGGCTTTATTTTTCAACTTGTATCGAGATGGAAAAATTAAACATGCTCGCATTTCTGATCTAAACTCAGAATTAATAGATGTTTATTGCGCCATTCGCAACAATCGGAACTCAGTTATTAAAGAGTTGTCAAAATATCCGCACGATGAAGAATTTTATTATCAGTTGCGTTCTAAAAATCCTTTAGATTTGAATTTGCCTGCCAGAGCCGCAAGAATGATTTACATGAACAAGACAGGATATAACGGCTTGTATCGGGTGAATAAAAGCGGTGGGTTTAATGTTCCTTTTGGTAAATATAAAAACCCGAAGTATTTGGACAAAGAGAATTTACAAGCCGTAAGTTCTGCATTGCAGGAAGTTGATATTCACAACGCATCTTTTGAAACAGTGCTGGAGTACGCAAATGAAGGTGATTTAGTTTATTTTGACCCTCCTTATGTTCCAGTTTCACAAACGGCAAATTTTACATCATATCAAGCAAATGGATTTTCAATAAACGATCAGCGCAGATTAAGAGATGTTTGTATTGAATTGACCAAGCGAAACATTTATATTATCTTGTCTAATTCTGACACTGAAACAGTCCGCGATCTATTCTCGTCATATTCTTTTGAGATAAACGAAGTTTTAGCCAATCGTGCTATTAACTGCAACGGCAATCGGCGGGGCAAGATGACAGAATTGATTGTCACAAACTATCCAACTGAAAGAGCGATACAGTTGCAGTTGTTAGAAAGCCGTTCGTTCTTCACGGTTGCCGTTCCATAAGAGCCGCCCAACACAGTGTGCAGCCGACAAGTGGGATTCTGCGCGTTTTTAGGCAGTTTTCTGACTTTGAGTTTTTTCTACATCTCAAGCCTTTTCCTCACCCGCCCGCGTCCACCGCTAACGCAAACCGTTGAGCGTTTCAGTTCTGACAAAGATTAGAGTCGCCTTTCCATATCGGGTGCAGATCGGGTGCAGATCAGATTCAACAGCATAGAATTTATTGATACTATTGACCGATTTACCCTCAAAATGATACAAAAATATACGTTTTTTGACTATTTTGACACTATAGACATCTCCTTTAGAAACTCTTAATCAATTGGTTCAGGGTTCGAGTCCCTGGTCGGTCACAAAAAACATCCTGACTTGAGGATGTTTTTTGTTTGGTTCAGCGCCCTCACAGGGAGGATGCTATTCGAGTCCCTGGTCGGTCATGGGAAACAACTCTCCAATTATGGAGAGTTGTTTTGTTATCCGATCTGTATCAGCAATTGACGGTAGTCTTCTGCGTTAGGCGGATTCATCAGCATGATCTGGTTGATGACCTCCTTCGCTTCTGTCCTTTTGCCGTTCGCCAACAGCGATTCGCCCAGCGCGTCGAGTTTAGCAATGGCTTCGTCTTTGCGGCCAAGCCTGTTTAGTTGCTCGGCCAGAATGCGTTGGAAGATAATCTGGTCTTCATGCTCCTTGATCATATCCTCCAGGAAGGGGAGCGAATCATTGGCCTTGTTGTTGCTGTCAAGATACCCCATGAAGCTTTCAAGTTCGGCCAGGGCTTGTGTTTGTTGGCCCATGCGCATATAGAGTTCAATCAGTTGTTTGCGTGAACCTTGATCGTCGGGGCGCAGGGTGCGGATTTGTTCATAGACGCGCAGGGCCTGCTTCCAATCCAGGCGCTGCATGTCTATGTCGGCCATGCGCTGCAGGATGTGGACGTTCCAGGCCCGGTCGGCGTTTGCTTGTTGAACGAGGCGCAGGGCGGTGGTGTAGGTCTTGCGCGCCATGTCGAGTTCGGCCAGGCGGTAGTAAATATCCGCCTGTTCGAGATATTCCTTGATCGCATCATCCACCTGGCCGCGCGCAATAAGCTGGTCAATTAAACGCGCACGCGCCGATAGATCCATCGGTGCGATCTGGATGATGCGGCGTAAAAGCTTGGTGGCCTGTACCACTTCACCGCGCACACTGTATGCGTGTGCCACTACTTTGAACTTGGCAATGGCATCCGGATTGCGGCCCTCCTGAATGAGCAGATCGCCCATCAGGGTGTGAAGAGGCAAATAGGTCGGCGCATGTCGGACGGCATCGTAAGCCTCATCCATTGCCGAACGCAGACTGCCAATGCGCGCCAACTGGTGAATACGGTTGATCGATTCGATGACGCTGGAGCTTTGCGCCTGCAAGACAACTTCGGCCAGAGGCGTGAGTGTATCGCCCTCCTGCGTTTTTCGCATCTGCTCGCGCGTGTGATGCGCTTGATCGCGCCAGTCGCGGCGCATCAACATTTTGCTGACGTTTTCACACAGGCGGCGATTGGCCGTATCATCTGTCTGGTTTTGCTGAGTCTCGATTATCGGCTCGTAAAGCTGGCGGATTTCATCCGCCTGTTCGGCGGGAACGGTCATTGAATCGGCCAGTTTCAACGCTTCGAGATATTCCAACGCGGCCTGTTTGACCTGTCCCTTTTTGAATAAGATTTCTCCGAGTAAAAGCCGCGATCCCAGACCATAATCGTTGTGTTTGATGGAGTGTGACAGATTACGGATGGCGCTTTCCAACCGGTCGCTTTTGGCGCGCAGATACCCAAGATTGAAGTACAAGGCCGGATGGTTGAAACCTGCTTCGATGGCATGTTCCAGTTCTTCCGATGCGACACTCTCTTGATTTTTTGTTTGCGCATCAATGGCCTGGCCGATGTGCATGACCACTTTGATCTGTTCTGATTGCTGCAGGGAAAGTTGCCCGGTGCCTTTGACGATGGCGGACAGGCCGCGTCGTTCCTGCGCGCTGGGACTCTCGTCAGCGTAATCGAAGAGCACCTCTGCCAGCTTGGTGAGGGCTTTTTGACGCGCCTCCATTACCGGGTCCAGGCTGGAGGCGGGCTGTGTTTTCGGCTCCTGCAACTGTTTCACCTTGGCCATGTTGATCGGCCCCGTCCCGCCTTTGGGCCGCACCGGTTTGGGAAGCAGTTGCCCTGATCTTAAAAGGGTTTGGGCCTGCTTGGCTTCGGGACTTTGCGGCACAAGCCGCAGTGAGCGGGCCACCAGTTCCTGCGCTTTATCCGGTTTGCCTGAGCGTTGCAGGATGCTGGCGATGGCGAGATATTCTGTGGCGGCTTGCTGCGGCTGTGCGAGGCGTTCATGCACCATAGCCAGCCGCGAATGTGCCATCACATGATCGGGGTTGAGCGTTGTGACGCGCACCCAGTTCTCGATGGCTTTATCAACATCCCGCTGGCTGAGGAACATTTCAGATGCTTTCATGGCGGCTTCTATGGCTGTGTTGAGATCGCCCTTGCGTTCGGAGATTTGAGCAACTTTTTCGAGCGGCACGGGATCATCAATGGAGATCTGCGCGACCCGTTCATAAATACGCAAAGCTTCATCAAGTTCGCCCAATTGATACAATGCCAACCCGAGGCTGTTTAGCGCCTTGGGCTGGTCGGGGAATTCCTGCAGGGCTTTGCGATATGCAGCGGCGGCCTTCTTCCAATCCTGATCCCAGGCCGCCGAATGGCCCTCATTCATTACTTTCTGGTAAACGTCATCTCGTCCGGGCATGATTGGATTATAACGGATTGCGAAGTATTTTGACTTCAGGGTGGCATTGCAGGAATGTGACGGCTTGAATCGAACTCACAGGACTTTCATTTCGCCCCAACTCGGACCTGAACGGGCTTCCGTTTCAAGAGGAATGTCCAACCTGTAAGCAGATTCCATTACCTCTTTCACAACTTCGACGGTATTCTCCAGTTCTGCTTTCGGAACTTCCAGCACCAACTCATCGTGAACTTGCAAAAGCATCTGCGCACTGAGTTTGGCCTTTTTCAACGCGGGCGGGATGCGAAGCATGGCGATTTTCATAATATCCGCCGCAGTGCCTTGAATGGGCGCGTTGATGGCTTCACGTTCTTCGCGATTTTTCATTTGCACGTTTTGCTTGCTCTGCAAAGCCGGGAAGTAGCGCCGGCGTCCTAAAAGCGTTTCAACGTAACCTTGTTTCGCGGCCAGATCGCGGATGCCATCCAGATATTTTTTGACTCCGGGGAATTGCCTGAAATATGCCTTGACGAAATCTTCAGCCTCGGCCAGCGTGAGTTCTGTCGAACGCATCAGGCCAAAAGATGACATGCCATAGATCAGCCCGAAGTTGATGGCTTTGGCGTGGCGGCGCATTTCTTTGGTCACTTGTTCGAGCGGAATATTGTAAATCGCGGCGGCGGTTGTGGCGTGAATATCCTGTCCGGCGCGGAAAGCAGACAACATGCCTTCATCTTTTGCCATGTGCGCCACAATGCGCAGTTCGATCTGCGAGTAATCCACCGAGAGCAAAACATTTCCTTTCGCGGCGATAAATCCATTTCGCACGCGGCGGCCTTCCTCGGTGCGGATCGGGATGTTTTGCAGATTCGGATTCGATGAAGATAAACGCCCGGTCACCGCGCCGGTTTGGCTGTAGGAGGTATGCACGCGGCCCGTTTTTGAATCAACGGCTTCAGGCAGAGCGTCCACATACGTTGATTTGATCTTGGAAAGTTCGCGGTGTTCAAGAACCATATCCACCACAGGATGTTTTCCGCTCAAAGCGTCCAGCACATCTGCCGAAGTTGAATAATGTCCGCTGGCGGTCTTCCTGCCCTTATCCGGCGGCTCAAGGCGCAGACGATTGAACAGCACATCCGAAAGCTGTTGCGTGGAATTGATATTGAAAGGCTTGCCGACCGATTCGAAAACCTGCTTCTCGATTTCATCCATGCGCCCGGTAAGTTCCGCGTTCAACTTTTTGAAGAAAGGCAAATCTAAAAGCACGCCTGTCATTTCCATTTCAGCCAAAACTGAGATGAGCGGCATTTCGATTTCGTCCATCAATTTTTGTCCGTGCACGTGCTCAACTTCCGCTTGCATGATGGGCAGCAACCGCAGTGTGTTTTCCGCATCGGCGGCCGCGTAGGGCGCAACGGATTCGATTGCAACTTCTGCCATGCTGATTTGTTTTTTGCCTTTGCCGATCAATTCTTCGATGTGCGTCATTTCTTCGCCGAGGCGCGTGAAGGCCAGGTTCTTGAGTCCCAGATTGCGCGAGGATGGGTCAACGACGAATTCGGCGATCATCGTATCGAAGGTGATGGGCGAGACCGTTAGTCCATGTTTGGCGAGAACGATGTAATCATATTTTGCATTGTGGGCGATCTTGGAAATTTTTGAATCGGTTAATGGTTCATGGAGAACGGATAGAACTTTTTGTAAATCTAGATTGTTTCCTGAAAGATGCCCGACCGGAATATAAAACCCCTGGCCTTCTTTGATCGCCAGCGAAATGCCAACGATCCCGGCCTGCATTTCTTCTGTTGAAGTTGTTTCCGTGTCGAAAGAAATGACTTTGGCTTTGTTGAGTTCCTTCGCGAGCGCGGACAATTTTGCGTCCGTGTCTACGATGACAACTTCGATGTTGGATTGAATTTTCGGCGCGTAGATGGGTTGTGGCTCGTTGACAAACATCGAAAGCTGTCCGCTTCTTCTTTTGGCGGGAGCGGCCTCCGTTGTGGACAAATCTTCTTTGCCGGTCAGCCGGTTCAACGTCTTGATAAGGGAGCGGAATTCAAGCTCCTCGAAGAAGGCTTCGATTGCTGCCGGGTCGAACGCGTTGGCTTTGGCGTGCTCGAGGTCGAGTTTGAATTCAAGGTCAGTGTGGATGTGTGCCAGCTCGCGGCTCATCTGCGCCGATTCTTTTCCGGCTTCGAGTTTTGTCTTCCAGCGATTCTCGACTCGATCAATATTTTTATAAATGTTATCGAGTGTGCCGAATTTTTCGAGCAACGAAATAGCGGTCTTTTCGCCGACACCGGGCACGCCGGGGATGTTATCGGATTTGTCGCCGACGATGGCTTTGTAATCTACAACCTGATCGGGACGCACGCCAAGTTTTTTGATCACATCTTCATCGGTGATGTAATTCTGGTCATCGCCTGCCAGATAGACCGCGGTGCGTTTGTTGACGAGTTGCAAAAGGTCGCGGTCGCCGGTGATGATCTTGACGCCGAGTCCCTGTTCGGCGGCGATGCGCGCCACCGAGCCGAGTACGTCGTCTGCTTCGTAGCCATCCCTTTCAAGGCGCGGAATATTGAAGGCATCCACCATCTGGCGAATGCGCTCGATCTGTGGGCGCAAATCATACGGCATTTTTTCGCGCGTGCCTTTGTATGCGGGAAAAATTTCATCGCGGAAAGTTTTTCCAACATCGAATGCGACCGCCAGGTATTCCGGCCTTTCATGTTCGAGAACGCGTAACAGTTCGCGTGCGAATCCATAAATGCCGGCAGTCGGCTCGCCTTTGGAAGTTTGCCAGCGTTGTGTGTTCGATCCGGCAGTCAGGGCGAAGTACATGCGGTATGCGAGGGCGTGCCCGTCAATGAGATAAAGTGTAGGTGGCATGGCAGTATCCAGTGTTCGATGTTCGAGCGGTTGAATAAAAAACGCAGAGAGCGGATTTATTTTACCGTCTCTGCGCTCACTCATTGCAGGCAATTATTAGCGATGCTGTTTTTCGATTCCCTGCCGCTGGCGGATTTGCTTGATGTAATCCTTGACCAGTTGAGGAGGATGAGGCTGGGTTCCGCCCATGATAAGGTAGCCGGGCGCCCAAAAATCGCCGGAGGGGTTTTCTTTTTTCAGACGCGGGAATTCGCCGAAAACTTTTTCTGATGTTTGCTGGCGCATGATGCGCATGAGATATCCCGGCGAAGTTGCGGGCGGGACATTGACGACCCACTGCAAATATTCCGGACGGACGGCGAGATGTTCCAGTCGCCAGCCAAAGGCGATGCAGATGTTGGGGAGCCAGGCTGAGATCTGGTCGGCAATGTCGCCGGTCAGATAGTGGGACGTGAAGCGGGGCACCAGCAAACAGGCGTACGTCAACTGGTAGACACCCGCTGAAACCGGTTCGAGCACGATGCGTCCCGCCACTTCGTTGATCGAATGCGGTCGTGTATCATCCAACTCGCCGGGCATGGGGCGTCGAACGGGTGTCTGAGGCCGCGGCTGTGATTTGGAAGGCGCGGTGACTTCCAGGTTTTCTAAAGATTGTGATTGCGATGGAAGAGTTTGGTCCGTGTTAGCGGGTTGGTCGGCGAGGAGTAAATCTTTGAGCGGGACAGGCGTGGATGATTCACGCGAAAAAATTGAACGGCGGGTTTCGCCCGGTTCAACGGGTGGCCGGCTAAAGTCCGGGAGCGGAGCGGGTTTGTCGTCCACTTGCGGTGGAACTTTCGCGGCCGGTTTTGGATCCGGTGAGGGAATGTCGGTCAAGATTTCTGAAATGGCCGGAATGTCAATGCCATCACTGTCTTCATCGTCCATTTCGCTTGCGGCCAGGATCGGTTCGGTTTTGGATGTTTTCGGCCCAGCCGGTTTTTCGGTCTTTTGTTCTTTGGATTCGTTTTCGCTGAGGGAGGTTACAAGTTGTCCGGCCTGTGAACGGATGGTGCTGAAAGGCGTTTCTGCGTCGAAGACCATGGCAAGCAGGGCATCTTCAGCAAGTTCGGTGGCGTAGAGCATGTGCTCGGCTTTTGTACTTTCTAGGCGGACAAAGCGCAAAAGGTCGCTGCCTTTTTGTGCGCTCCAATTTTTAGCCAGGGTTTGTGCAATCTCTTTCGCGGCGGCCTGTGAAAGTTGACCTGCATAGGCCCACAACTCGCTGCCGCGTGTGATGAGCGCGGCCTGTGAAGAACTCTCAAGGGTGATGCGAGTAAGGTGTTGCGCGGCCTTGCTGACATCGTTTAGCCAGGGAAGTGTCTGGGCCGGCGTTGTCTTGGGTGCGGTATTGGGGAAGGCAATTGATTTAAGAATATCGGGAAAATGAAAGGGTTTGCATACGAGAGTCCACGGGCGTATAACATCCAAGGCCGGGGGTGTTTCGTTATCGGCTAATACAAAAAGTTGAATGCCGGGGATGATTGTGCGAAGCGATTGTCCAATCTCTTCAACCCATTGTTCACCCAAATTCAGATCGAGAAAGGCCATTTTGCAGCCTTGTTCATCTGCGCGTACAACTGCCGCGGCCTTGTTGCTGACCACATGTACGCGATAAGAATCCGCATCTTGAAGCGAACGGCTGATCATTTCCCCGAAATTCGGGCTTGGTGTGACAACCAGCAAGTTTTCGGTCACGGACAAAGTTTATCACGGCAGGGGCAGTGGAGCAAGCCAGTTTGCAATTTTTTTAGGAAATGGTTGGCCTCTGTGAATGTGGTGTTTTGATGTTTTAGGGCCTAATTTTTTGTTGTGGCGTATTATTGGACGAAATTTCCCGGAAATACGTCTAAACAACTTGATTTTATTGTCCCTTTGTGCTATCTATATAGAAACACTAATTGAGGTTATCAATGCATCGCGAACGAATTTCCGAAAACGTTTTTTGGTTCCAGAGTGAAGTCTATGCCCAGGTGACGGCGGGAGTAGTGACCGGGCCTCAATGGGCAATAGTGATTGATACGCTGGCGTTGCCCGATGAGACTCTCGGCATGCGCGAGTTCATCGAACATGAATTGAGCGTCCCGGTGCGTTATGTGATCAACACCCATTATCATGCAGATCACGCCTGGGGAAATTGTTTCTTTCCCGGTGCGACCATTATTGCCCATGAACGATGCCGTAGTCTTTTGGATGAGTTCGGGCGGCCGTCGCTGGAAGCGGCGCGCAAGCAAAACGCCGCGCTTCGTCAGGTCAAAATTGTGTTGCCGCAAATGACGTTCAGCAGCGGTGAAATGAATCTGCGGGTTGGCAAAAAGAATCTGACGATCATACCGGCGGCGGGTCACAGCGAAGACGGAATTGCAGTGCTGGTAGAGGAAGATCGCGTGCTTTTTGCGGGAGATGCTTTCATGCCTTTGCCCTATGTAGTGGATGGCAATGCAGACGAAATTGCAGTCTCCATTAAAAAGATCGGACGAATGGGACTTGAAAATATAGTGCAGGGCCACGGCGATATCATTCTGCGCGGTGAGATCGAGGCGGCGGTAAAAGAGAATTTAACTTATATCAGTAATATTAAAAAGGTTGCCAAGGCAGCCGCCCGCCGCAAGCCGACTGAAGAGATGGCGGATAATGCAGGGATTGAAGCGTGTGGCAAGAGCCGTGTCTACCTCGGCGGATTGGCTGATGCTCTGCATAAACGCAATTTGCAAAAGTTGATACGAGACGCACGCGAGGCATGACATTTTTTATAAAACAAAACAATCCCGGCATGTTTTATGCCGGGATTGTTGCTTATAAACCAAGAGCCGTGGTCATTCGTCCTTTATTTCTTCTGTTTCTTTCTTCTTCCATGGACGCCAGCCATGAAAACGTTCCCTGCCTTCCATCAGAGCTTTGATGTTTGGGCGCAAGGCATACACCAACAGAAGAAATGCAATGACCCCGTATAGAATATCCTGCCAGGGTGAGGTGCCCATGAAATAGCGGACAGTGAAAATGGCGGTTGCAATCAGCGCCACGCTGATTGTCGTTACAGATGCGTAGCCAACGCCGAAGAAGATCAACGCGCCAACTGGAATGATAATGAAGAAAGACGGCCACCATAACCCGACCGCTCCGCCGACGGTCGGCGCGCCGCCCGCTCCGCCGCGCAGGCGCAGTTTACCGGTCTCATCACGTTCGGCCAGGAAGATCGAATAATTATGCCCGAGGATGGCGGCAATCGGCGTCAACATGCGGACCCAATCGTTGCCCGTCAGGATTTGTGCCGCCCAGACTGTAACAGCCCCTTTGAGGATATCAAGCAGGGCGGTTGCCAGACCCGCGCCCAAGCCTGCAGCACGCATGGCATTTGTCCCGCCCGTGCGACCGCTCGCAACATCGCGAATATCTTTGCCGGTGCTTGCCCTCACCACCAAAAGGCCGAAGGGGATTGAACCCAGAATATACGCCAGGGCAACAAGGCCGGCATTTATAAGCATTTGCATAAGTGTTCCTCCAAGTTAAGTCATGACTGGTAACACAGGAAATTCTGGATGGTTACTGTCTGTAATTCGTAGTGTTACTTCAGTCACGCGCATGTCCTCAATCCAAAATCCGCGCGCCTGCCATGCGCCGGCGTTCCGCGACCAGATTATGTGGACAACGGGATAGGCGGCCTCTTCGATGTCGGTAACGGAGGCCGTTTCAGGTCCCGCGGGATGCGAATGAAAAATAGAAAGCAATTCCAGTCCATTTGACTCGATCCAGTTGAATGCCTGTAGCTGCTCGGTTGGATTCATCCGAAACCTGACCGGACTTTGAACTTGATTCGCGATCAGGAAAATTTTCTCAACTGTATCGTTTTTGCCTGCCAGTAGTCCACAGGCTTCAAGCGGTGCGTTGGCCGCGACATGGTCGCGCATTGCATTCCAGTATTCGCGCTTAATTTTCATCAACGAAGGAAAATGGCTGTGCCCCATGAAAGCGCGAGGATGATACCCGGTTCGGCCAATGCACGACGCACGGGGATGTCTTCGCCGATGCTGTAGGCAAGGGTCGTCAACGCATATAGCGGGCCAAGTAAGATCAGGCCGAATTGCACGGGCGATAAAGGCCAGTAATGCAAGCCTCCGGCGATCTGCGCGGAGACGATCCCAATCCCTATCGCCCATGGATATTCCCAGCGGCCGCTTAACCGCAGATGCAATGTGCGCAGTGAAACGAGGCCGGCCGCAAGAAAAATTCCCGGGATGATCACGAATAAGCGCGCCCCGGCTGTGCGGAATGCAATCACCAGCAGAAAGAATAGCGCGTAGGAGAGGGCGGCCAATCCTGCTGAAGCGACTGGATAAGCCGATGCGCCGGGATCTACAGTGATGTATTCGGCTAGATAAACGGAAATTAGAATACCCGCGCTTAACGCAAAGCCTATCCACCAGGAAAGGCCAACGGGTAGAATGTCGAGCAATATGCCCAGAATAAAAGCGGTCAGCGTTGGCAAAAGCCAGTGTTCGATGGTGCGCCGGCCCTGCAGGCTGGGATGGCCGCGCAAAAGCCAGTCCATGCCGGTGGCGGTCAGGCCGGAGGCCATAAGAGTCATGGCCGTGCTGAGGGTGAGAGGATAGGCAAAATAAAAACCGGGGAGGTCAAGGGTTAGAGTAACGCCCGGCGCTTTTACAAGACGGTTAAGTGCGTAAGTGAGCAGGACGACTGCCGCCAACACCCCAACACGATTGGCATCGGGAAAATAGCGTTGTTGCTCTTGCATAAACTGGATTCTACCCGATTTATGCAAATGAAAGGCGGAGGGACCGATTAATCTCCTTAAAAAGTAGAACAGATTTGCAGTGCCTGCCTCGGTATGGTAGAATCATACGGCTATGGAATCGCAAAAAAATGAAACTATGCTTTTACCCCCTCCGCCTGGCATTATCAGGTCGCTGAAAACGGGCTTCGATACAGTTGCAGCGCATATCACGGCTATTCTTTTGCCATTTGCTTTCGATCTGTTTTTATGGCTCGGTCCGCATCTCAGTATTTCCCAATTATTTCTGTCCACACTCGGCGATGTCAAGAAGATGTTTGCAGACAGCGGCGTCTCACTCACCGACATCCAGAAGTTGGACCAGGTTCAGGAATCTTTGAACCAGGTCAATCTATTCAGCAGTCTGCGTACCTTTCCGATCGGCCTTCCCAGTTTGATCAGCGGGAAAGGCTCGGCGCAAACCCCATTGGGCGCGCCATTAACTTTTCAGGTGGATACGGTTTTCCACTTTTATGGTTTGATCTTTTTATTTCTGATTGCAGGCTGGATTCTTGGCGGATTGTATTTTCGCTGGATTGCCGGTCTCATTGCAAAATCAGATTCGCAGATATCTGTGGGACGCACCCTGATTCAGACGCTTGCCTACTCCTTCATCTGGTCGCTTCTTTTCTGGATCTTGGGCATACCCGCCGCTTTCATCATATATCTTATCTACATGTTTAATCCGTTAATCGGAGAAGGTGTCCTGCTATTTTTGGGGTTTCTTTCAATGTGGCTGGTCGTGCCGATCTTCTTCTCGTCATTCGGCATGTTCGTCCGCAAACAAAACGCGGTAGATTCCATTATAGCCAGTTTTCGAATGTCGCGTTTTATAATGCCATCCAGCAGTCTTTTTGTGCTGACAGTCCTCATAATTGGGATCGGCTCGAATCTTCTGTGGGCGGTTCCCCCCGATAACTCCTGGCTGACATTGGTCGGTATTCTCGGCCATGCATTTATCACCACTGCGCTGCTGGCCTCATCTTTTGTTTACTATAGCGATATGACCGCCTGGCTGCAAACTGTGCTTGATCGAATGCGTTCAAGCATGCCAACACAACAGGTTTAGCATGATCTATCGTTGATTGCAGAGAAATAATTTTTCTATGCAATAGCGGTGAACTTACCCGGAGGATTTTGTGGTTCAAACCAATACCAATTACGATGCTGGAAGTATCCAGGTTCTGGAGGGCCTTGAGGCTGTCCGCAAACGCCCGGGCATGTACGTGGGCGGCACGGACGTCAAGGCTTTGCATCATCTCGTTTATGAGGTGGTGGACAATTCGATTGACGAGGCGCTGGCGGGCGTATGCACGCGCATTGATATTACCATTCACGCCGATTCCAGCGTATCGGTAAAAGATAATGGACGCGGTATCCCGGTCGGTATTCACCCGACGCAGAAAAAGTCCGCGCTCGAAGTTGTCATGACCACCCTACATGCGGGCGGCAAATTCGGCGGCGGCGGATATAAAGTCTCCGGCGGTTTGCACGGCGTGGGCGTCAGCGCGGTCAATGCGTTGTCTGAGTGGTGCGAGGTCGAAGTGCGCCGCGAGGGCGCTGTCCATTTTCAGCGTTACGAGCGCGGCTATCCGAAAGCCCCGGTGAAAGTGATCGGCAAGGCAAAAGCCGACGATACCGGAACCAAGACCACGTTCAAGTATGACCCGCAGATATTCAAGGAGGAAATGGAATTCCGCTTTGATACGTTGGTGCAGCGTTTCCGCGAAATGGCGTTTGTGACGCGCGGCGTGACCATCCATTTTCTCGACGAACGCACTCAGCGCCGGATGACGTTTTATTTTGAAGGCGGGGTCACGTCATTTGTCCGTTACTTAAATCGCAACCGCGAGAATTTACATCCGGTTGTGCATGTTGAAAAAGACCTTGAAGGCATTGGGATCGAAGCCGCCATACAGTATACGGACGCGTACACTGAATCGGTCTATTCGTTTGCGAACACGATCAACACCGTGGACGGCGGCACGCACCTGACCGGCTTGCGTTCTTCCATCACGCGCGTGGTCAACGATTATGCGCGCAAGAACGGCCTGCTCAAAGATGCCGACCCGAACTTTTCCGGCGACGATACGCGTGAAGGCATGACGGCGATTGTCTCAATCAAGCACCCCGATCCGCAGTTTGAATCGCAGACAAAAGTCAAGTTGATGAATCCCGAAGTGCAAACTTACGTTACACAGGCGGTGGGTGAGGTATTCGGCACTTTCCTCGACGAGAATCCGCAGGCCGCCAAAGCCATCATCGCCAAGTGTCTGACGTCGGCGCGGGCGCGCGATGCGGCTCGCAAGGCGCGTGACCTGGTCATTCGTAAATCGGCTCTTGAGTCGCTGACATTGCCGGGCAAGCTGGCTGATTGCTCCGAACGCGATTCCACCAAAGCGGAACTTTATATTGTGGAAGGCGACTCGGCTGGCGGTTCGGCCAAGCAGGGACGCGACCGCCACTTTCAGGCCATCCTGCCTTTGCGAGGAAAAATTCTCAACACCGAACGCGCCCGCCTCGATAAAATCCTGGGCAACAACGAGGTCAAGGCTTTGATCTCTGCGCTTGGCACGAGCATCGGCGATAACTTCGATCTCGAAGGCCTGCGCTATGGACGCGTTATCATCATGACCGATGCCGATGTGGACGGCAGCCATATCCGCACTTTGTTGCTCACTTTCTTCTTCCGTTATATGCCCACGTTAATTGACGGCGGCCATCTGTTTATTGCCCAGCCGCCGCTTTATCGCATGGCGTACAAGAACCAGGTCAAGTATGTATACAGCGATAAAGAAAAAGACAAAGCATTAAAAGATTTGGGCGGCGGCGATAAAATTGGCGTCCAGCGCTACAAAGGTCTCGGTGAAATGAATCCCACCCAACTGTGGGAGACGACGATGAATCCTGAAAATCGCACCCTGCTCCAGGTCACGGTGGATGACGCGGCGGAAGCTGATCGCACCTTTGACATGTTGATGGGCGACGAAGTCGCGCCGCGTAAAAAGTTTATCCAGACACACGCCAAAACGGTTCGCAATCTGGATATTTAATCGCCATATCAATAAAGCGGGGTGGACCTTAGGATCCACCCCGCTTTGTTTGCAGGATGCCGTTTATGATTTTCACGGTGATTTCTGCCGGCAAGTTTGGCGTTTATGCAGCAAGCCGCGAGCTTTGTTATGAAAGTAGCATACTTCTTCCATGTAATCTGAGTACAATTTTTCTGATTGACCGATGATTTCCGGGTATGTTCGTCGAAAATCTTTCCTAATAGCATGTTTTCTTCCGAGCGATCCAACATTCTTCTCAACCAAGCCCTCCAGATAGCCGTTGTTGCTTATCAACTTTTGGCGGTGGCGGTCTTTATTCTCGCGCTGTTCTTTGCGACTTCCTGGATGAAGACGCCTTTCCTGGGGAAATTCTATGAGCAGACTCTGGTTTTCAACGGAGCTAACCCGGCGGGCGATGGCGCAGGCTGGGATCTTTATTCTCAAGGCGTTAAACTTGGCGACCGGTTAATCTCTGTGAACGGCGTGAACGTTTACAGCGCGGCTGACGCACAAAAAATCTTGAACGGATTCTTCCCCGGGGAATCCATCCCGGTTGGTATCCGCGCCGCCAGTGGCGAGCAGAAGACTCTTGAAGTGAAGTTGAATGCATTTTCACCACAAGATCAGACCGCTTACTTTGTGATCCCATCTGTGATTAGTTTATTCTTTCTGATTATCGGCTTATGGATTTTCGGAATGCGGCGCACAGAGTCTGCTGGGAGGGCCTTCGCGCTTTTTGCATCATCCTTGAGCATCGTTACCGGTTCCCTCTTCGACTTGTTTACCACCCATTATCTGACTTATATCTGGACCCTTGGTCTTGCGCTGGTCGGCGGCGCCCTGCTCGACCTTGCACTCTCCTTCCCGCATGAATCGCGCATTGCCACGCGGCGTCCCTACTTGCGTTGGTTTGGATATATTCTTGCCATTGCGTTATCTGCTTACGCATACACCACGCTCTTCAATTTCGCAAGCCCCACAGCTTATATCGCTGCCTGGCAAGCCATCTATTACTTTGTAGGTCTCGCCAGCATTGCCTATCTGCTGATAAATGTATTTTACGGTTTTACAGCGCCATCTCCGGTTGTCAAGACTCAAGCGCGCATGATCTTGACAGGCGCCTTGTTTTCGTTTGGCTGGATCGCGGCCTGGCTATTGACTTCATTTATGCCATTCACACCGATGATGTTTGTGCCGGTCATCATTTTCCCAATTACGCTTGGTTACACTATTTTACGCTTCCGCTTTCTGCGTACCGATGATTGGGTGCGGCAGGGCGTTACTTATCTTTTGCTCTCTATTTTGATCGTCGGCGGATACGCATTACTGGTGAGCGGCCTTAGCTTGATCTTTTCCTTTGCGATGCCGTCGAGCAATCCCATTTGGATCGGCGGCCTTGTATTCCTGGTCGCCATTCTGCTCGACCCGATTCGCCTGCGCTTGCAAGGGTTCGTTGATGCGACCTTTTTCCGCGGCCAGCGCGTTTATGCGGAAAGCCTTCAGAAATTCACCCATGACTTGACCAACGCCCTCGATCTTCCGGCCATTGGGCGGGTCTTGCGCCAACAGATCATCTCCACGCTGACGCCTAACCGCCTCCACATCTTCACCTACGACCTGCTCAATGATCAATATGTTTCCCTGCCCGCGGATGACAATCGCGCCAGCACAGACATTCGTTTCTCATCCAGCAGTCCACTGGCGCAATACTTTGCCAATGAAAAATTGCCGCTCTATCTGGATGGCGCGTCCCTGCCCGCCAGCCTCAAACTCGAACAGACGCGTTTGGCTTTGCTGGGCGCCCGCCTGTTTGCCGCCCTGCCGGCACGTGGACAAGCCGTTGGCTGGCTGGCGCTTGGCCCGCGGCTGTCGGGTCAGCCTTATGGGCCGCGTGACCTGACCTTTTTGGAGAATCTGGCGGATCAGGCCTCCATCGCATTCCAGCGAATACAGACAGTCGCAAACCTTGAGCGCCGCGTGCAGGAAATGAATGCGCTGACACGCGTCTCGCAGGGCGTAAACATAACAGTGACCTTTGATGATGTCTTGGAATTGATCTACGCCCAGACCGCGCAGATCATACCGACTTCTCATTTTCATATCACGCTCTACAACAAAGATAATGATTACTATTACTATGGTTTTGCTGTGGAAAATAATGATCGAATTACAGTGCGCGAAAACGTTCCCTTCCCGCCCAACACCGGTCTCGCGCCGGAGATCATCCGCAAAGGCCGCCCGATCCAGACACAGGATCATCTGCGCGAAAATCAATCCCGCGGTTTGACACCTGAAACCGAAGGCATTTATGCCTGGATGGGGGTACCGCTCAATGCCGGCGCCGAATCGATTGGCGCATTGAGCGTCGGCAGCCGCGACCCGGCCATCGCCTATACGCGCGGCCAGCTTGAACTTTTGCAGGCCATTGCCAATCAGACGGCGGGCGCGATTGTGAAGGCGCGCCTGCTTCAGGAAACCCAGCAGCGCGCCCGGCAACTTTCCACGCTGAACGATGTCACGCGGCGGCTGACGTCCACTCTGGAACTGGAGCCTTTGCTCCAAAACGTTTTAGAGAGCGCAGTGGGTATCTTGAATTGCGAAGCGGGCAGTCTCTTCCTGTTGGACGAACAAACAGGTGAGTTGATCTTCAAGGTAACAGTTGGCCCCGTGGCAAAAGACCTGCTGGGTCAACGCCTTGCGCCCGGCAGCGGCATTGTGGGTCGTGCGGTAAACACCCGCGGCCCCGTTATGGAAAATGATGTCAAGCGTTCACAAGGCTGGAGTGCCAATGCGGATCATCAGACCGGCTTTACGACCCGCTCCTTGCTGGCTGTGCCTTTGCAGATCAAAGACAATGTAATGGGCGTCGTCGAGGTGATCAACCGCCGTGACGGGTTGCCGTTCGTTGAAGAAGACCAGACTCTGTTGACAGCTTTTGCAGGCCAGGCCGCCGTTGCCATGGAAAATGCGCGCTTATACACATTGACCGATCAGGAACTGGCCGCGCGCGTGGAAGAACTTTCAGTCATGCAGCGCATTGACCGTGAACTCAACGCCAGCCTTGAAATGGACCGCGCCATGCGCATCACGCTTGAGTGGGCCATGCGCCAGTCCAGGGCTGAGGCGGGCTTGATTGGCATGTTGGAAGACGGCAAGCTGCGGATCGTGGCTCAACAAGGTTACGAAGGTAACCTGGCCGGATACACGGAACAAGCCATGCCGCTGAATTTACCGGCCTTGAAAAATGCAGTCGAAACGGGACTTCCGCAGAGGATATCGTTGGATGCGGGCGCGGGAGGCGGGCTGCTGACGGGCGCGCACACGCAGATCGTGATCCCGATCCGCCGCGAGGCGTCCGTTATCGGTTTGGTGATGTTGGAAAGCACCAGTGATTCACAGGAAGACCTGACCTTCCTCAACCGCTTGAGCGATCATGCCGCTATCGCGATTTCAAATGCGCAGCTTTACGGTGAAGTCGAGCGCGCGAATTTGGCGAAGAGCGAGTTTGTTTCGTTTGTGGCGCACGAGCTTAAGAACCCGATGACTTCCATTAAGGGATATACCGAATTGCTGGCGGGCGGCGCAGTGGGCCAGATCAATGAAATGCAATCGAATTTCTTGAATACGATTCGTTCAAACGTCGAACGTATGTCTACCCTGGTTTCAGATTTGAATGATAATTCCAAAATCGAGGCCGGGCGATTGCGCCTTGACTTCAAGCCCGTGGGTGTCAATGACCTGGTGGAAGAGGTCGTGCGCTCGACCAAACGACAAATGGAAGACAAGAAACAAACCGTTCACGCCGAGATTTCAGCCAGCCTGCCCATGGTCTGGGGTGACCGCACGCGCCTGGGGCAGGTGTTGACCAATCTTGTGAGCAATGCCAACAAGTACACACCTGAAGGTGGAGTGCTTGTGATCGGCGCCGAGACATCCGCCAATCGTTGGGACGCGGACGGCGCGGGCAAAGTGGTGCATATCTGGGTAAAAGATGACGGTATTGGAATTAATCCGGAGGACCAGCAAAAAATATTCCAGAAATTTTTCCGTTCCGAAGATCAAAAGGCGCGTGAAGCGCCCGGCACTGGTTTGGGTCTGAACATCACAAAGAGCCTGGTTGAGATGCAGGGCGGGCGTATTTGGTTTGAAAGCGAATTTCGTAAAGGGACAACCTTCCATTTCACGGTCCCGATTGCGGAGAATTAGTTTGCCAGCACGGACAATTTAGGACAAGACTTCATGACTTTACATGCCGCTGTTGGATCTGCGCAAGCCCTTGATGGACGTGAGGCCGGATTACAAGCCGCGCATCAGGCGCTTAATCGCCTTGGCGTTGGAACGCCCGGACTTGGCATTCTGATCTCATCGAATCAATATCAGGCTCGTGAAGTCGTAAGCGGCGTTGCAAGTCTATTAGGCGACACGCCTGTGATCGGTTTCAGCGCGCCTGCCGGCTTGACAAGCGATGGCCAGCATCCGCATTCAGTTGTGCTTGCCTTGTTGAGCGGCGATTTTCAAGCCGAGGCTCATTGGCTTCCCGGTTATGCCCAATCTGCCCGTGATACTGCCAATCTTTTAATGCACCTGGCGGGTCTCAAAAAAGATAATAAAGCCTCGCTCTTATTTGCAGATGGATTCAACGGCGATGCCGAACAATTTTGCGCATCCATTCCGCCGGATCATTTGCCCCTTGCCGGCGGACTTTCCAGCGGCGATCTTCATACCGGAAATACTTATCAGATGTCTGGAAACCAGACCGGCACCGGAAGTATGGCCGCTGCAATTTTGCGCGGAAACATTCGTGTCGGGATTGGCTCCGGTCACGGCTGGGATTCGGTCGGGAGACAATTCCGCGTGACGCGTTCGCGCGGCTTCTGGCTGCGGACCCTTGACGGGCGCCCGGCTTCGGAAACCTACGCGGAACTCTTCGGCTATCCCGCCCGCGACTGGGCTTTCCCTCCGCTAAGTTATCTTGCCCGTTTATATCCGCTTGGCGTGGAGCAGGGCGAAGACCTGCTCGTGCGCGCCCCGATCCGGGTCGAAGCTGATGGCAGTTTTCGTATGAATGCCTCAGTCCGAGATGGCATTGACGCCTACTTGTTGGTTGGAAGCCGGGCTTCCTGCGAGAAGGCAGCCACACAAGCTGCACAGCAAGCCTTGCATGCGCTGGGTGATGTCAAACCTTCGTTTGCACTTGTGCTGGTGGATATCGCCTGGCAGATGCTTCTAAAATCCAATCCCGGTGCGGAAGTCGCCGCCGTTCAAGATATTCTAGGCACGGGCGTTCCGATTGCGGGCGGATATACTTTGGGCCAGATCGTTCCCGGCAGGGAAGGTGCAGTTCCGCGCTTCCTGAATCAGCACATGGTGGTGGTTGCGTTTGGCGAAGAGAAATAAATACAGATCTTGCGTCCACGAAAATCCGAACTGGGGGAAATGTCCCATGTAAGATTTCATGCGGGTTTATGGAGATCGTCCCGGCATTTGCTAAATTATTCTGGTTAACATAAATTGCCCAATACAAAATCCTTGCTCAAGCCGCCGAGAGCATAAGCTTGTAAAGCAATTGTGGTGAACCTGAATATTATTGACGATGTTACGCACCGCCCCGCAGGTTTACCTCAAACGCACTTGAACTTTAACGACCCTTCGGCAGGCTCAAGGCCAACGCCTTGTCCGTGCTCTGGGTGCACCTTACAAGATAGTTAACCCGCGCCCTGCCAAATCACTGTATACTCATTCCGAACCTTAAAGGATTGGGATATGGCTGATCAACAGAAGAAAATTACGCAGTTAAAGCAGAAAATTCAGTCTCTTCAGGCTTTACAGAAAGCTGAGCAGAACGATTCGGTAGCTGCAAAAATCGCCGAGCTAGAGGCTCAGATCGAAGCAATTGAGAAGAATTCGGTTATGGCAATTACCAGACCGGTCAAAAAAAGAACAGAATTGGTACGGGCCGGGGATTCGAGCGTGGCTGTGCAAGGCAACGTGGCCGACAGCACTATCATCCATGCCCAGACAGTAGTTTTGGCCGAGCGATTCTGGCAGAATTTCGAACCAGCCGTTCCCGATCTGCGCGTAGCTACAACCGCCTACCTCAACTATCTGCTCGACCGGCATTATTTTCTCAGCTTAAAAGGCATGGGTGTCGCGGATCGCGTGCCGATCAAGCTTAATCTGCTCGATCTCTATGTCCCGCTCAAAGCGCGCATGGAACTACCCGAAGGGGAAACCTGGTCTCGCGGGCTAAGCCTTGCAGGCCGCGCACCGACCGACGGCGGAACGCATCCGCTTCATCTTGGCGAACCCTTGCCGGTGTTGGATATTTTGTGCGATTATTCGGGTGTGGTTGTGCTGGGTGATCCGGGGGCGGGTAAAACCACATTTCTAAAGTATTTGGCGCTTCGCCTCGCGCGAGGCGAAGGGGAACAAATTGGTTTGGGCGATTGGCTGCCCATCATCATGCCTGTTGCCGCATATGCCAATGCGCTTCAATCCAAAGACGTTCCGCTCGATGAATTCATTGCAGAATATTTTGCGGGTATTGGTGCGGACTTGCCAATTGGTCCTATGCTTCATGAGGCCCTCAAGGCGGGGCGCGCCCTGATTCTGCTCGATGGCCTTGACGAGGTGCGCGATATCAATTTGCGTAATACAGTTGTTGAACGCATTACCGATTTCTATGCCTTCCATCGCCGCGGCGGCAACAAATTTGTATTGACCAGCCGCATTGTCGGGTATCGTGCCGTGCGTCCGTCTGCGGATGGGTTGATCGAGTGTACGCTTGTGGATTTTGAAGAAGATGAGATCGAGGATTTTGTAACTCGTTGGACGAGCGCGCTCGAGAAACAGGCGCAGGGCAGTACGGCTGTCGCCCGCGCGGACGCTGAAGGGGATCGACGCGAACTGCTGGATGCGATTAGCGAAAATAACGGCGTCCGCAGATTGGCCTCGACGCCGTTGTTGTTGACGATCCTGGCTTTGATGAAACGCCAGGGCGTCAGCCTGCCGGAACGCCGCGTGCAACTCTACGACCAGTATGTTTCGACTCTGTTATCAACCTGGAATCGGGCGCGTAGTCTATCGGGCCGCGCCCCCGGCCGGGATCTTGACGAGATTCAGACCGTGCGCGTTCTGGCTCCGCTTGCATTATGGATGCACGAAGTCAGCCCGGGTGTGGGTCTCGTTAATCGTGAAGACATGCGCCGTAAGTTGGAAGAGATCTTTACTGAGCGCGGCGACGCATCTCCTCAGGTGGCGGCTCGTCAATTTTTGCAGGATGTGCGCGATCATGCCGCATTACTTTTGGAGCGCGGGCCGGGCGAGTTTGGTTTCATCCATTTGACGTTCGAGGAATATCTGGCGGCGGTGGCAATCGCTTTGGGCGGGCAGGGGAGTTCAAAGCCAATTGTGGATGTGCTTGCGCCGCATATCGGCGAACAGACATGGCATGAAGTCACGCTATTGACGATTGGTTATCTTGGCATCCGCCAGCAATTGCCCAAAGTGGCAGGCGAAGTGGTGGAGAGTTTTGTGAAAAGCAAGCCAGGCCCCGTGGGCGAAGCAGTTGTGCTGGCCGGCGAAGCAGTGCTTGATACATGGCCGGGCGGTGTTCCGCCGCAGAGCCGCGAACGCGTCGTGCGGGAATTGGTCCCAGTGATGCAGAGTCCGGCTATTCGTCCGGATTTGAGGCGGCGCGCAGGCCTCCTGCTCGGACGGCTTGGCTGGCATCCCGCGGATCTGGACCGGTTCGTTGAAATCCCATCTGGTGAATTTCTCTCTGGTTTGAAAAAAGAGACCCAGGTGATTCCCTATCGTTATTGGATGGCGAAGTATCCTGTGACAAATTATCAATATGCGCGTTTTGTAAAGGAGGGCGGATATCAAACGCGTGAATATTGGAGCGATGATGGTTGGGATTGGCGGACAGGCAAGTATGAACAACGCGAATTAGAGCCTGTTGAACGTGATTGGCTCGATCATCGCCCGGCGGATCGGCGCGGGACTCCGAATTATTGGCACGTCGAAAATTTGAGTAACCCGATCTTTCCGCTGGTGGGTGTATGCTGGTTCGAGGCCGAAGCTTTTTGTAATTGGCTGGCAAAGAAGATTGTGGCAGTGCCGGAGAATTATACGGTGCGGCTTCCAACCGGCTTGGAATGGGAACGCGCGGCGCGCGGAACCATTGGCCAGGAATATCCGTGGGGTGAGGGCTTTGATAGGAACGCCGCCAACACCTGGGATAGCGACCCGGCCGATTCGGGGCTGGGCGGCACAACGGCGGTTGCCACGTTTCCGCAGGGAGTCAGCCCGGCGGGCGCGTGGGATATGAGCGGCAATGTGTGGGAGTGGACGCGCGCGTGGTACGATGAAGATAAACGTTATCGCGTGGTACGCGGCGGTTCGTGGATGGGCTATCAGTGGTTTGCGCGCGGCTCGTTCATGAACTGGTCTACGCCGCTGATGTTCAACGATGACATCGGTCTTCGTGTGGTGATTGCGCCGAGGCTGGAAGAATAGTCATTCATCAATGTTCAGTGAGCAAATGGATGGAGGCGGTATGGATGAAAAAGAAGAAAAGAAGTCAAGTATCCATGCGGGCAATGGAAGCATTGTCATTAGCGGGGATGTGAGCGGAAGCAGTGTAAATCTTGTCAATAATAATGCAGTGAACATTACCAATGTGTTCAAGCCTGTATATCGCGCGGTAGATGAGCATCTCACGCTGCCGCCTGCGGTGAAAGCAGATGTCAAGGCCGAGATCAAGGATGTGGAGAAAGAGATACAAAAAGGCGGGCAGGCCGAAGAGGAGGGAATGATGCGGCACTTGCGAAATATCCAACGCATGGCACCGGATATTTTGGATGTTGTCGTCGCCGCTTTGTCCAATCCAGTCGCAGGGTTGGGAATGGCCGCAAAGAAAATCGCTCAGAAAATGGCTGACGAAGCAAAGCCAAAGCAGTAAAATAGGAACCGGCGGATGGTCCGCCGGTTCCTTCTTGAAAGGAGTAGCAATGCGAAAATCCCAATGGATTTTGCCGGTTGTGTTATTGATCTTTGTTGGCATATCGGGGTGCTCTTTCCCTCTGGCTTCCCGGCCTGCGACACTTTTTACGCCGACCGTTTTGGTTGTTCCAACCCTGACTCCATCCACGCTGGTTCCCGGTTCGCTGACAGCTATTCCATTAACGCCCAATACGCCCGCCTCAACTACTCTCACAGCCCTGCCGCTTACATTCCTTCCGGTCACGCCCAATCTGCCAGTGCCCTTGACGCAGCCTCCGCCGCCTGCTTTTTGCGCCGACAGCCAGGTCACTGCGTTGATTGATAGTTTCAAGAATGCTTTGCAAACATCCAACGGCGGCTTACTGGCGTCTCTTGTCAGCCCTGTGCGCGGCATGGATGCGCGTTACTATCGCAATGGCCGCGTTATTAATTATGACCAAAGACATGCAAAGTTTCTATTTGAATCCACTTATGACGTTTTCAGTTGGGGCGACGCACCCGGAAGCGGCCTGCCGACCAAAGGTTCTTTTCATGAAATCATTCTCCCGGCCTTGCTGGATGTATTCAACAGGAACTACACATTGACTTGCAATCAAATTCAAGTCGGCGGGACGACATATCAAGCCGCGTGGCCGTATGCGGGCGTCAATTTCTATTCGGCCTATTTCGCTGGCACGCAGGGCAATGGCAGTCTCGATTGGCGTACCTGGTTGATCGGCATGGAATATGTAAATGGCAAACCGTATCTTCGTGCGATTATGCAATTCCAATGGGAACCATAACTGCGATCTGCAGCCGATGTGAATCGCGAGCGACAGTGGATGGAAATAACCTGCTGTCGCTTTTTTTATATGCCGTCAATTAAGAAAAAAGAATTGTAAAGCGTTATCTTGGATTGGAATCAAAGGCGCCTCTGCCAAACAGAGGCGCCCTTTTTAGGACCGATTTAAACTACAGGCTTGCAGCCTTTTTCAAAGCGGCTGCCTTGTCCGTTTTTTCCCAGGGGAACTCAATATCGTCCCGGCCAAAATGACCGTAAGCGGCGGTCTTGCGATAGATGGGGCGGCGCAAGTCCAGGTCGCGGATGATCGCGCCGGGGCGGAGATCAAAGTATTCGCTGATGAGTGCCGCGATTTTTTCGTCTGCGATCTTGCCTGTCCCGAACGTCTCAACATTGACGGAAAGCGGGTGCGCCACACCGATGGCGTAAGCCACCTGAATCTCGACGCGGTCCGCCAACCCGGCTGCCACAATATTCTTGGCTACATAGCGCGCGGCATAAGCGGCTGAGCGGTCTACCTTTGTCGGATCTTTGCCGCTGAAGGCGCCGCCACCGTGACGGCCCATGCCGCCATAGGTGTCCACGATGATTTTGCGGCCGGTCACGCCCGCGTCACCCATTGGGCCGCCAATGACAAAACGGCCGGTCGGGTTGACGAAGATTTTGAGATGGCTGTCAACCATATCCTTCGGCAGGGTCGGATTGATAACATTCTCCATGACCTGTTCGGTAATCTCCGCATGGGAAATGTCTGGCGCATGTTGAGTGGAGATCAAGACTGTGTCAATGCGTTTCGGCTTGCCGAGCGAATATTCAACGGTAACCTGGCTCTTACCGTCCGGGCGCAGCCAGGGCATTGTGCCTTTCTTGCGCATCTCTGAGAGTTGACGTGACAATTTGTGCGCCATGTAAATTGGCATTGGCATCAACGTGGGAGTTTCATTACAGGCAAAACCAAACATCATGCCTTGATCGCCCGCGCCAACATGTTCGATATTTGCATCTGTCATCTCACCACTTTTATCTTCCAGTGCATGGTCAACGCCCATGGCGATATCCGGGCTTTGGCTGGCAACGGCGGATAGCACGCCGCAGGTATTGCCATCGAAGCCTTTATCGCTGCTGTCATAGCCTATCTCTTTAACGACCCGGCGCACGAGTTCGTCGAAGTTGACGTAGGCGTGCGTGGTGATTTCGCCGAGCAGGGCCACGAAGCCGGTCTTGGTGGCCGTTTCACAGGCCACGCGTGACATTGGATCCTGTTCGAGACAAGCATCCAGCACTGCGTCCGAGATTTGATCGCACATTTTGTCTGGATGGCCCTCTGTCACAGATTCGGACGTGAACATTAATTTTGGTGATGTCATAAAAGTATTGCTCATTGTTTTTTTCCTTTCTGAAAATGAAATTGCCCGTTCGGTATCGAAAGGGCAATTTACGCGTTAAGCATGGGCTGCCCTCTCATCTTCCAGAACATCTTTCTGTCGGAATTGGCACCTTCTCAGTGTTTACTAAATGCGGACATTTTCATTGTTGATAACAATCGTTGTCCGCTGCGCACTGTCAGGTTGTCGAGGCATCGCAGGGCCGTTCCCTCCGCCTCTCTGGATAAGAGTGCCGATCTAGGCTGTTGAATTGTGTCGGGATAATACCACAGGTTAAATATCAAGTCAATTAAGATGATTGTTTCAAGGTTGGCAAAGATGATGTGTAAAACAAATCCGGGAAACAGGCTATCAAGAACATGTGCGTCAAACTAATTCTGCCATTGGTCAATCAGAATCAATTTGAAGAATAGCAGTGCAAAACTTTCTGTAAAACCGATTATGTCCGGAATTGCACAGCCCTCACTGCGCCGTATTGCCCCCGTCCACCAACAGCAGGTGGCCTGTCACAAAAGAAGAATCGTCTGAAGCTAAAAACAAAACAGCCTGCGCGATTTCTTCAGGCTTGCCGAAGCGTCTCATCGGAATGTATGCGCTGGATTCTTTCATGGCTTCTTCGAGCGTTACAGGGCCGGAGTGTTCAAAGTAACCCTTTTCCATCCAGCGGTCCACAAATGTATCGCCCGGACAAACTGCGTTCACGCGAATGCCATCTTGTGCGAAATCTAGTGCCATGGATTTCGTCATCAATCCCACCGCGCCTTTGCTGGCGATGTATGCAAACGCATTCCTCCCCGCCACCACCGACCAATCGGAGCCGTTGTTGACGATGGCGCCTTTGCCTTGCTTCTTCATGTGCGGAATGACCAGCTTGCACATGCGCCAGACCGCGCTTACATTGATCGCCAGCGTGTCGTTCCAAACCTCATCGGAAGTCGATTCCGCTGTTCCACTGGTGACAATACCGGCATTGTTGAACAGAATGTCAATGCGGCCGAACTCTTTAATCGTGACATCCACCACGCGCCGACAGTCGTCTGCCTGAGTGTGATCGGCGGCGATGAAGACGCCTCGCACGCCCTTCGAGCGGATCTCGTTTAACGCGCCTTCGCCTAAATCCGCGCGCCGGCCTGTGATAACGATGTCCGCCCCTTCGTCCGCGAAAAGAAGCGCTGTGGCTTTTCCGATCCCGGAGGTGGCGCCGGTGACGATGGCGATGTGCCCATTTAGTTTCCCTGTCATGGAATCCTCTTTATAAAGTCATCAAGGCAATGGCGATCAACGCGGCCACGATGCCCAGCCACTGGCTGGTCGAAATGCGTTCTTTGAGAATCAGCCAGGCCAGCAAAACTGTCGCACCCGGATACAGCGAACTGAGCACGGCGGACACATCCAGCCGGCCGGTCTTAAGAGCCAGTATATAAAATAAATTTCCACTGACATCCAACACGGCATTGATCAGAATCACCTTCCATGCGTTGCGCGGCACTCCAAGTGATTCGCGCCGTGCCACAACAAAGACCAGCAGCAGCAAAGTTCCGGCTGTGCGTGAAGAGATCATCGGCCAGAAGGTGGATGTTGTGGCGCGGGTGGCGGCGTCCATCAACACGAAGTAGAATCCGAAC
The DNA here is from genome assembly GCA_016195815.1 of Chloroflexota bacterium. GTDB lineage: Bacteria > Chloroflexota > Anaerolineae > Anaerolineales > Villigracilaceae > Fen-1038. The sequence continues at coordinate 837 of JACPYX010000003.1, read as the reverse complement.
CCAAGTCCCGCCAGCAGCGGCAGGCGCAGATCGGCCAATCGGCCAATATGAAATTTTTCAGCCGAGTCGCCCTGCGAGATCATCCAGACTGCGAGCAGTGCAAATCCAAAGCCGAGGAATTGAAGCGGTTTGGGCAAACCATCCAGCATTCCGCCGACAATGACCGGCAGCGTTGCGGCCAGTAATGCCGAGACGGGCGCGGCGATGCTCATTTGTCCTTTGATCATGCTGTAATAAAGAACAAACAAACCCATTGAACCGAGCATGCCGGCCAGCGCGGCGACCAATAATGGATAAAGCGTTGGAAAGTTTTCGCGGTAGATGCCGGCCACAACGAACAAGATCAGGAGCCCGAAGAAATCGCCGAAAAGCACCGCGCGGTACGCGCCGAGTTTTCTGCCGGACAGTCCGCCTGCAAAATCGCCTGCGCCCCATGTGAGCGCGGACATAAGACCATAAAAGATTGAGATCAAAGTTTTTCCTCACAAACCGATACTGGATTTTATTGAATAGACCTCTTGCATAAGTGTGCCATAATAGGCACATGAGATACGAAACGATCAAACAACTAAAAGGGCCCGATTTCAAACGACTGACAGGCGTACAACGCGGAACCTTTGAAACAATGTTGGCAGTGGTTGAAAAAGGTCTGCGAGAGTTCGGCAGACCCAGCAAGTTGAGCCGAGCTGATCAATTGCTGATGACCTTGATGTATTGGCGTGAATATCGGACAGAGTTTCATATTGCCCAGTCTTATGGTGTCAGCGAAGCGACAGTCTGCCGAACCATACGGAAAGTGGAAAACATTTTAGTGCGTTCAGGCAAGTTTCGTCTGCC
>JACPYX010000014.1 GCA_016195815.1 Chloroflexota bacterium | reverse complement strand
TTCCGTGAGAATCGGCGTGATCCGTGTTGTCCGTGTCCCAAAAAAGAAGTTAAGAAACTGATGTTACGCAACCCTCACCCTGCCCTCTCCCAAAGGAAGAGGGGACTATCTCATTCGCCGCCTTTTCACCGATTTAAGCGGGCTATAATCGGCCTGGAGGAATATTCAATGAAAGCAATCGGGAAAACCCCCGTGTATTGGATTGTACGGATCGTCCTGTCGCTGGCAATTGTGTTCATCCTCTCCGCCTGCGCCGCGCCAGCCCCTCTCCCTGCGGAGGAGGGAACGCCCACCCCCACTCTCATTCCAACTCTCGCTCCCACCGCAACTCCAGAATCCACCCCCACTCCCCCTCCTACACCAGTACCGGTCGGCGAAATATTCAAGACAAACCAGGAATTTTATACCGCATTATCAGCTCAGGACAAACAGGCTTCAGAAAATTTCTCCGTCAAAGACGGCAAGACCTATCTTTCGCTTGGCAGTCAAAAAGTCGAGGTTGATCCTTCATCCGGCGCCGTCAACGTTGACGTCAACGGCAAGCCGCTTTTGGTAGAAGACACCGGTCTTTTGGCAAAACCAATCACCATCCGCGGAACCGGCAAAGAAGTGGGCCGTGTCTTTGCTTATAATCTGGGAACCAAATATAGTGTTGTTGATCCCGAGACGAAGAAAGTCTCAGAAGTTGTCATCCCTGCCCACTGGTTTGAAGTCATCCAAACCAATCACCAGGTTGACCAGAAGGCCTCTGAGGCGGAAAAAATGAAACAAAGGGAAGTCGCCATCAACGATCCGATTAAAGTTTCCCTCGAACAGGTGCAAAACGGAGACTGGGCGATGTCAACCTTATTGAGCGGATATCTCAAACCGTCTAAAGATACGAAATTCACCGGAAATGCTTTGTATCATAGTTCTAATGACCCAACCGGCGGTAACGTAACCGCTCTATATACTTCCGATAAAATACCGGTTGATTATTTTGGAGTGATTATTGGCGGCGTCGCCGACGGCATTGCTTTAAGACCATACCAGGTCTTGAATCCGGCCGATGTGGTAAAACCCGATAAATCCCAAATATTAATTGTAACTGTGGGTATGGGAAAAGAAAGACAAACTAAAGAACAAAACTCGGCATATCTTGACTTTGTAAATAAACTAAATGCCGAACCGATATTGGTAGTTTCATCGTCGATTAATGTAGAGACTCTTGGCTCAGGCAGTTTGGTAGACCAGCCCTCGGTCCTTGTCCTCAAACAAGTCCCAGGCAATGATCCTTTGTTAATTGGGTTTATAATAGATACTATTAACGCTGCTAATTCTAATCCTAATATCGACAAAGATTTTTGGCAAGCTCCATCTCAATCAGCATTACCTGGAGAACTTCAAAACCTCATCTGGCTGGCCACTTTTTCTTAATCTTTAAACTCTTTTTAAGTGTACGGTTTTTTTTTATAAAAAAGATCTCAGCGCGAAGAAAACGCAGCGCAAAGAATTTAAACAAGGTAAAGGAATTAAAAAATCCGCGAAATCGTTCTCCGCGGATTTTGTTTCCTGGTAATTACAGCCTGTTCAAATCACTGGCCGGGCGGGAAGGTCGCTTCGACGGTCATGCCCCAGCGAATGCGCGGATCGAGATTGTCAACCTTGATGCGCACGGCGTACAAAATATCGCCGCCCTGTTTTGTAAACGCCTCGCTGATCGACTCAACCGTGCCATTGATCGTAACGCCGGGCAGCGCATCGGGCACCATCGTGACATTTTGCCCAACAGAAATTTTAACCACTTCCAGTTCGGTCACGTCGTTGGTCTCAACGATCCACTGACCGAAATTCGCCACGCTGACCGCGGGAGTCTCAGGCCCGATCTGATCGCCAACATGAACGTTGACACCTGCCACGACGCCATCGAACGGTGCAGTGAGCGAAAATTGACCCACCTGAGCCTGAGCCGCAGTGAGACGGGCTTTGAGCAAAGTCAATTGTTCGCTAAAGGAACCGGCGGATGTATTTCCGCTGAGCGAACTCTCGTAATTTTGTTTGGCCTGGGTCTCATCCGCAAGCGCCGAGTCCAGCGCGGCACGGACGGTATCGCGTTCGCGGGTTATGGATTCCAACTTGCGGACAGCTTCGTCCAGGTTTTCCTGCGCACTCTTCAATTTATCCGCCGCGTTCCTGCGGTAAAAATTGTCTGCGGGCTGATCTTTGTACTTGTCGAACTCAGCCTGCGCCTCCGCCAAATCCGTTTGGCGTTGATCCGTCACATTTTGCTGATCCTTCATGCGGTTCTCGATATCTTTCACATCGAGATTATTCCACTTGTTCAACGCATCCGCGCGGACCTTTTGTGCGGCCATATATGCCTGCCACAAGCGGGCTTGTTCCCCGCCGGCATTGCGGACAAAATCATCGTATGCCTGCTGGGCATTGACCAGTTCGAGCTGTGCGGCGGCATAAGCCGCATCAGGTAAGCCGAAAGTTGTGCCGGCCTGACCAATGCGCGCCAGCACATCGCCCTGCTTGACCTGGTCACCCTGCTTGACCAGGATCTCCTGCACGATGCCGCGCGCTTGAAAGGCAAGGTTGGAGGCCTGGGCCGGCCGGACATTTCCTTCGGCCACAACCGCACCTGCAGGCAGCGAAGTGGGCTGAACAGCCGGTGCAGGCGTTGTTTGTCCGCAAGCCGCGAGTGTCAGCGCGAAGAGCGTGAATATGAACAGGATTTTGATTGAATTCTTCATAGTACCTTCCTTGATTTTACAGATCCATCTCGGATGATTTTTTATTCGTAGGCAAGAACTTCGCGGATCGTCAAACGCGCCGCGTTACGGGCGGGCAAAATACTGGCAATTGCAGACATAACCAAAACGAGTCCGAACCAGATGAGATAACCCGTGATCGTGAAGACCGTCTTGATGGGCGTTTCAAATACTGCCAGGCTCACGATGTAAGAAAGCAAATACGTGAACGGCACGGACAATATGATCGCCAGCCCGAATGAGATCGTCCCGATCACCACGCCCTCGGCAATGACCGTCCGCATGATGACGCCATCGCCTGCGCCGATGGCGCGCATGACACCGATCTCGCGCGTGCGTTCGAGCACATTCATGCCCATCGTGCCAGCCAGCCCCATCGAACCGACCGAAGCCGTCAGCAGGGCCATAATTAGCAGAAAAGTTACCAGCGTATCCAGGCTTTCGGAGGCGGTATCCAGCGAAGCCAGTCCGGATTGGGCGAGGCGCACTTTGAAGCCATGGTCACGGAAGAAGCGGTCCAGTTTTTCGGCCATTGCATCCTGAGCAGCCCGGTCATGTTGAGTGAGAATCACGCGATACGACAAGGAGCGATTCGCCAGATCGTTGATTTGCTCAACATATTCCAGCGGCGCATACGCCAGGATGCCTTCGCGGCCCACGAATTTGAAAATACCGATCACCTGCCACTGCTCTTCGCGTCCGCTTACTTTCAAAGGCAGATAATCGCCCGCTTTCAGATTCGGGTAATAACGCAGCACCGCCTCGCTGATTGCCAGTTTGCGAACATCGCCGGTGCGAATCCAGCGGCCATCCACAATGATCGGATTCACAAGCTGGCTGGCCGCAGGCGGAGCAAGCACATTCAAATTATCCGCCACACTGCCATCAGGGTTTAATAGCTCAGATGCAAGCCCCTGCCAGCCTTCCACACCTTCGATGCCCGGCACCTGTAACGCAAGTTGTTGAACTTCAGTCAAACGATACGGCTGATCAAAATCAAGCGTCACATCTGCGCGAAAATAACTTCCGATCGCCCGGACATAATCGCGCAGAGTCACGCGCACATTGAACACCGCGATAAAGATGGCGCCGCCCATTGTCAGCGTGAACAAAGTCAGCATCAGGCGATTGCGACGGCGGAACGTGTTACGCAGTGAAATCAGGAATGGGCGCGGGATGTGAATGCCGCGATGTCCCAGTGAGACTGTCGCTCGCGTTTCGAATCTCTGCCAGGCAGATTCCCGCCTCGGCCCCCTGTGAAGCGGCTTGCCCTCGGCCCGGGCTAAATCGCCGCTGACGGCTTTCAGCACCGTGACTTTCGACCCGCTGATGACCGGCAGCAACCCTGCCACGAGCGGGACCAAAATTCCAATTGCGATCTGGATGATAAAAGCCATCGGCACGATTCGGTAGCCAAGCAGGCTAAATTTCAACTGGCTTGCAATGAATGCCGCCAGGCCGTAGGCTCCCTGTCCGCCCAATGGCACAGCTATCATCAATGCCAGCACGCCGAAGGAAATAATCATCACCAGGTACATGTAAAAGATCTGGCGATTGCGCCCGCCGACCAGTTTCATCACGCCGATGTGGCGCAGGTGCTGGCCGATCAGGGCGCTCAACGTGTTCGCGATCAGCGATGACGACAGGAATACGATCAGGATTCCCAAGGCCATCAGAATTCCCAGCACAGCATTAACCGTCGAGGCCAGCGGATGCTCGTGGGTTTTCGAGAAACGCGTCCGCGTCACCGCTGTGCCGCTTCGCTCGATCCTGTCTTTTATTTTGCCGGCCACATCCCGGATATATGCGTCGTCGTCCTGGCCTGCCTTCAAAACTGTGGCATAGATACGATTATAAAGTTGAGGCTGGCGGAGCGTGGTCAGTGTGTTCATCGTAACATAGCCGAAAGGCGGCGCCAGGAAATCGCCCGCTCCAGTTGTTGGATCGCGCACGATTCCAGCGACGGTCAATGATTTGGTTGAGCCGTCCGGCAACTCGAAAATCAGAGGGTCGCCAACTTTGACATTCAGGTCTTGGAGCACATCTTTCTCAAGGATAACCTGCCGCTTGGACGGAATACTCGATCCTTCCACAGGGTTGAGCAGGTTGATCTTATTCTTGGCAAAATCATCCATCGCGACGATATCAATGGTTGTCCATTTATTGCCGTTTTGGGTTTTCACGCGAATATTAAATACGCGGCGGCCTTCCGCATCGTCAATGCCGCGCGAATTTCGGAAAGTGTTCAGCACACTATCGTCAAAATTCGACATGCGGAATTCAATGTTGGCCGGATAATTGGCCGCATAGCTTGCGCTCATATCCTGTGAAATAATCACATACGCGCCCGCAATTACGCCAATGGCAAATACGCCTATCGCGATGGAAAAAACCACCAGCAGGGTGCGGGCTATATTCTCTCTCAGGTCAAGGAAAACTTTACGCCAACGTGGTCTCATTTTATCTTTTGCTTTTCAGTCTTTGCGCTTTGGGCCTTGCTGTTTACATTCTGAATTTTCTTCTTTCCGCTTTCTGCCTTTTTTGCGCTCGGCGCTTTGCCCTTCACGCTTCGCACCTTGCTCTTTCCACTTTCGGCCTTCTTCTTTGCAGGCTGGGACCTTTTCTTCACGCCATGTTCCTTCAAGCGATCCTGTACGATCCTGCCCAACGCCTGGGCCGTGATGGGCGATTCTTGAATGATTCGCAAAAATTCTTCGCGCGGGAAAGCCAGCAGTTCCACAGGCTGGCGCCCGGCGCGGACGCGGGCAATCGCTTTGCCGCCGCGCATCAGCTCGATCTCGCCAAAGAATTCACCCGCCCGTAAATGTGAGATCACCCTGCCCCTGCCATTCTTTCTTTCCACATCCACCGCGCCGCCGGAAATAATGTAAAGGTTTTCCACCGGCCTGCCGCAATCCAAAATGACTTCGCCGGGTTTTACCGTCATCCGGCGCGCCTGCTTCGTGATCTCCAGCATGTGCCGATGACGCAGCAATGGCAAAGACTTCGCCACGGCCTCGTCAATCAATTCGCCGTCAGAAATAATGATCGTGCGCGAGACGCGCGACGTCAGGGACGGGTCATGCGTCACCATCACAATGGTCTTGCCGCGCCGCACCAGTTCATCGAAGACGTCAATAATATGGCTGGCCGTCTTCGAATCAAGATTGCCGGTCGGTTCATCGGCCACGAGCAGCGGAGCATCCGTTGCCAGGGCGCGCGCGACGGCCGTCATTTGCTGCTGGCCTGTCGAAACTGCCAGCGGAAGTTTGTTGGCGTGTTCAGCCAGGCCCACCACCTCCAGCAGCTCCATGGCGCGTTTTGGGCGTTCTTCGAAATCATAATGATCCGCATAATCCATCGGGAGCATGACATTTTCAAGCAGCGTAAGCATGGGCAGTAACTGGAAGAATTGAAAGACGATACCAAGATTCTTTCCGCGCCACAGCGAACGCTGGCTCTCGGTTGCCGCGTAAATATCTGTGCCATTCACGATGACCTTGCCATCGGTCGGATGATCAATGCCGGTGATCATGTTGAGCAGTGTGGACTTTCCGCTGCCAGATTTACCGACGATGGCAACGAACTCACCGCGCCGGATGGTCAAATCAACGCCTTTGAGAACGATAAACTCGCCGGCCGCGTTTTTATAGGTCTTCACAACTTTTTTCATCTGGATGATGTCGTCGTGAGTCACTGCCTGCGCGGCGTTGACGGAACGCGCGCGGGGTTTGGAGGCGGCCTTTTTGACAGAATCCGCTTTCGGGTCGGAGCGATGCGGCATCATTTCATCCGCCTCTTGCGTGGACCTTTAGCGGGCGCCGTTCCGCCGAGCACTTCCCCATCTACGATCTGGACATGGCGCGTGAAGCGCGGAGCCAGGCTGTTGTCGTGCGTCACCATGATAATGGTCTTGCCGCGGTCGTGGACAAGATGCTCGAACACGTCGAAGATATGATCGGCGGTGACCGAGTCCAAACTGCCGGTTGGCTCATCTGCAACGAGAATGGGCGGATCGTTGGCAAGCGCGCGTGCGATCGCCACGCGTTGCTGCTGGCCGCCGGAGATCTGGCCGGGCAATTTATGCGCCTGGTCTTCAAGCTCGACCAATGTCAAAAGTTCGAGCGCACGCTCGCGGCTCAAACGCGGCTGGTAGACGCCGCACAAATCCATCGGCATGACCACGTTCTCGATCAAGGTGAGCATCGGCAAAAGCTGGAAGGACTGGAAAATAATGCCCAGCGTTTTTCCGCGCCAGAGAGTCAGCTCATCTTCACTGAGGCGATGAACTGAAATATCCTCTTCTTTTGCCCGCACAATGACATCGCCAGATGTGAGATGGTCCACGCCTGTGATCATATTAAGAAAGGTGGATTTCCCCGCGCCCGATTTGCCGATCACGCCCAGAAATTCACCGGCATTCACTTGAAGATTTACGCCGTTGAGCGCGTTAAAATCTCCCGCCTCGGTGGAGTATGTTTTTGCGACATCATGCATTTCAATAATAGGAGCAGAGATTTTAGACATGCAAAACCCGTGAAAAAAGCGGCCAACCCGCGGCCGCCGACGAAATTCAATGAAGTTCTTGAATTGTACCGCCATTCATGATTTATGGCAAACGGGCAGGGTCTGTCATTTACGGCTTTCGCCAAAACCGCAGAATGTAAGCATGTTCGTATATAATCGCGCTATCAAATCCATGTATTGGAGCAGCCATGCCGAACGTCTTTGCCACCACACATCCGCTCATCTTACATAAACTTTCGCGCCTGCGCGATAAAAATACCGAGCCGAAAAAATTCCGCGAACTGGTGCGCGAGATCGCCGCGCTGCTGGCTTACGAAGCCACCGCGGACCTGGCCGTCACAGCGCGCGAGCTTGAAACGCCATTGGCAAAAATGACGGGCTATGAGTTGAAAGAGAAGATCGGCCTCGTTCCGATTCTGCGCGCCGGGCTCGGCATGGTCGAGGGCATCTGGGAACTGATGCCCGTTGCGGAAGTCTGGCACATCGGACTCTACCGCGACGAACACACGCTCAAGCCGGTGGAATACTACAACAAACTGCCGGTCGAGCCGACTGTTTCTGTATGCCTCATTCTGGACCCGATGCTGGCTACCGGCGGTTCGGCCATCGCCACCGCTGACGTGTTAAAGCGCTGGGGCGTGAAAAAGATCAAGTTTGTCGGGCTGATCGGCGCACCGGAGGGAATCGCGGCCATGCAAAAGGCGCACCCAGATATCCCGATCCACCTGGCCGCGATTGACGATCATCTCAACGAACGCGCCTACATCGTGCCGGGACTCGGCGACGCGGGGGATCGTCAGTTTGGGACGGGATAATCAGTGAGCAGTTTATGAAAGCCATGCTCCTGCACGAGACTGCGCCGCTTTCACAAAATCCAAATCCGCTTTCGTTCGAAGACTGGCCTGAGCCAAAAGCCGGGCCGGGCGAAGTGTTGATCCGCGTTACAGTTTGCGGAGTGTGTCACACGGAACTGGATGAAATCGAAGGGCGCATGAAGCCGCGCCTGCCGATTGTGCCGGGACATCAAGTTGTTGGCGTCATCGAAAACGGCGAAAGAAAAGGCCAGCGCGTGGGCGCGGCATGGATCGCGTCGGCGTGCGGGAAATGCGCTCAATGTTTATCGGGCAATGAAAATCTGTGCGCGGACTTCAAAGCCACAGGCCGCGATATGGATGGCGGTTATGCGGAGTACATGAAAGTCCGTGCGGATTTTGTGCATCCGATTCCTGAATCGTTCAGCGACTCGGAAGCCGCGCCGTTATTATGCGCGGGCGCAATCGGTTATCGCTCGTTGAGGCTGGCAAATATTCAAGATGGACAATCGCTTGGCCTGGCCGGATTCGGCGGGTCGAATCATCTGGTGTTGAAAATGGCAAAGCACAAATATCCGAACACGAAAGTATTTGTGTTCAGCAGAAATATTGAAGAGCGGGAATTTGCTTTATCGCTTGGAGCGGCCTGGGCCGGGGCGATTGATCAGAATCCGCTGGCAGAGTTGAACGCAGTCATTGACACGACTCCGGTTTGGGGTCCGGTTGTTGAAGCGCTGAAGCATTTGAGCCCGGGCGGAAGAGTCGTCGTCAACGCCATCCGCAAAGAGGAAGCCGACAAGGAAGTTTTGATGCGGCTGGATTATCCGTCGCAGTTGTGGATGGAGAAGGAAATCAAGAGCGTGGCGAATGTGACACGGCGGGACGTGCGCGAGTTTTTGCAGTTGGCAGAGCAGGCGGGCATCAGGCCGGAGTTTCAGGAGTTTGAATTGAAGGATGCCAATCGCGCGCTGGCCGAAATAAAGCAGGGTAAAATTCGAGGGTCGAAGGTTTTAAAAATATGACCCTCCAAAAAGACCCCGAACGGACAGAGACAAAATATCTGCATAAATTCGCAGACTTCGGCGGCAGGCGCGTGCTGGAGATCGGCTGCGGCGATGGACGTTTGACGTGGCAATATGCCAGGTTCGCAAGCCGCGCCGCCGCCATTGATCTGGATGCGGACGGTTTGCGCTACGCGCGGATTGACCGCCCGTCTGATTTGGAAAATAAAGTTTTATTCAGCCGCGCCGATTCGACTCATATCCCATTTTCAAAAGAAAAATTCGACATCGCCATCCTGGCCTGGTCGTTGTGATGAATTCAGCATGAGGGCATGGTTCATGCCCTTCACGAAATCCATCGCATCCTTGCGCCGAATGGAATCTTAATTGACCTGCGCCCGCTGGCAGATAACTGGCCGGTGGAAGTTAAATCGAATCGCGCGACTCTCAAAGCTGGCCGCGTAGACGATATGCCGGCCGGCATCGAAGACGACAAAGCCGCGAACCAGGCCATTGCGCGCGTGGCAACGGAAAAATTATTCGTCCAGGAACAGGCAGAATTTTTCCCGTTCTTTTATTATTGGGACTCGCCGAAGGAAATGCAGGAATATATTGACGATGACTGGGCGGACTTTGTCAGCATTGACGAAGCCGCCTGGAAAAACATCCGCTCTACATGGGCGGTGGCAGATGCGGATGCGCGGCTGAGAATCCATGTGAAGATGATGATTACAAGGTGGAGAAAAATCCAATCTTGATTTTAGAGAATGTTTCTTAAGTCGAGGTCAGCCGTCTTTTGTACACGGGTCGGACGAAAAAAATGCAGATTTCTAAAGAGCCTTTTCCGTGAGAATCGGCGTGATCCGTGTTGTCCGTGTCCCAAAAAAGAAGTTAAGAAACTGATGTTACGCAACCCTCACCCTGCCCTCTCCCAAAGGAAGAGGGGACTATCTCATTCGCCGCCTTTTCACCGATTTAAG
>JACPYX010000013.1 GCA_016195815.1 Chloroflexota bacterium | reverse complement strand
ATCTTCTGCCCACGCGAAGGTGGCCATCACGAGCCTGCTGCAAATCCTCGAAGTCGCGGCCATTGACCAATCTACAATCGAACAGGCTTTAAGTTTGCCATATCGCGATTTTGAAGATGCCGTGCAAATAATGGCGGCTGTACAATGCAAAGCGGAATATCTCGTCACTCGCAACGTAAAGGATTTTCGACCTGCGCCGCTTTCAGTCATACAGCCGGGCGAGTTACTGGCGCTGATATAACACAAAATTCCAAACAAACATGAGAAAACGGAACTGCCATTAGTCCCAAGCCGCCGTCCCTTCGACAGGGCTGTGCCATCAGTCAACCTCTGCCAGCTCGCCTATGCCTGCCTGCCAAAGGTGGCGGCCGGGCCAAGGCGGCACTGGCGCAGGCAAGACAGGCAATTTACTTTTCCAAATATCTTAGCGCGGCTTCATAAAACTCCCGCGCCTGATTGATCATGTTCGCGACAGCATCCATTTCGATTTTTGTATCCACGTGATAATCGCCAATAAGACGTGTATCCAACCCCTCGATCAGCCAGCGGTGGAATTTCTGGTCAAGCAGTTTTGTTTTGGAAAACTCTTTTCCATACGCGCCAATGACATCGCCATGTTTGCTGAATTGAAGTCCCTTCTCATTCAACAAGGATTCTGCGATATAAAACAGAGCATAGTATGACCGGCCTGCAGCAACATCAGTTTTCCCATGATCGAGCAGAAGTTCCGCGCTTTCGATTGTGTCAAGCGCTTTGTCCAGCAATTTACGGGTGTACTCGTTCATGCAGGCACACCTTCTTTGTGGATGTTACGAAGGACTGGCATATTCGATTCCTTCCATTGAATTTCCTTCATGATTAAACGGCTGACTGTAACATCGTATTCAAGGGAAATATCACTGGCAAGTTCTGTAGACCGCCGCAACTCCGCCCAATAATTCTTGTAATCGGACAATAGAATCATTACATCCACATCCGAGCCTTGACGATAATCTCCGCGCGCGTAAGACCCGTACAAGTAGACGGCCTTCAACCTGTCCCCATAAATGCGGACAAGACCTTCTTTCAACTCTTTCATCAGTTTCCTGATACGCAGCGGCACTTTCCTGTTCATGCCCTTATTTTACCTTTTTTCCATCCCATGGCGCAAACCCCCTCCCACGGGAGTGGCTAAAGTGGTGGGGTAAGTTATACGTCGTTGCGAGCCGCGTACTTGGCGGCGAAGCAATCTCCCCCGCAAAGGTGGGGATTGCTTCGGGGAAGAGCGCCCTCGCAAAGACGTGAGCCCACTCTTTTATCCACTCCCCTCCCACCAAAAGACACTGACCCCGCCCGTCCCCCTACACCATAACAACGCGCGTTTCCGCCAGGCCGTGCTTTACGGGCGGCTGGAGCTTGCCCCAAAGATGCCCTGCCAGGCAGTTGACTGCCGTGCAAATTCATGGTATTCTGTACGGCAAACGAGGT
>JACPYX010000012.1 GCA_016195815.1 Chloroflexota bacterium | reverse complement strand
TGTAGTTCTTTCCACATTCGTAACAGCGATATTTCTGGCTGCCCGATGGATTGAAGCCTACCTTACATTGTTTTTCTTTTGCTTGGCATCTTGGACATTTCATAAATCTATTTTAACTCACCTTTGACTTTAGACACTCCGTGGTTGAAGAGAATGTCCAAATGAATGGGCCAAAGAAATCATTCACCGCAGAGATCACTAAATCCACAGAGTTTTTCGCAATTTTTTCTCCATGATCTTTGCCTGCGCCGGGCTGCAGGCATACCGTGAGCTCTGCGGTGAAATTTTTAATAAACCCGCATAAACTGGTCGTATTGAGACCAAAGTGTGATTGTGCATGAGTACGGTTATGATTATCATCACGCAACGTTAAAATGGATAAAATAGACTCGCGCCTTGAAATCCTGGATCAAGCTCGTCGGATGCTGCTGGAGGAAAAAAACTCCTCATCCACGGAATCTGAAAACATTCTTAAATTGTTGAATGTTCTGATTGAAGCTGCAGAGCGGAGCACTGGTACGAATCAAACCGCCGAGCAGGGGCGCATGATCGCGGCGGACCTGGTCAGGAATCAGGCTCTTTTGCTTACGCTTAAACAACAGGCGGACGAATTGGACGCGCTCAAGAAGCTCAGCCTGAACCTGACATCCAGCCTCGATCTGCAAACCGTGTTGGAGGCTGTGGTGGCCGAGGCCATGCGCCTGGTCAGGAACGCTCACTCAGCGCATATCTTTCTCTATACAAATGAAAAACTTGAATTCGGCGCATCCCTGAATCAAGATGGGGCGCGCAACAAGCCGATATCCACGCCGCGCAACGATGGGCTGACCTATGTTGTTGCCCACAACGGAGAACAGGTCGTTGTTGAAAACATGAGCAGCCATCCTTTGTACAAACATGCCCCAAAGGAATGGCGCGGCTCTATCATCGGCATCCCGCTCAAGATAAACAATACCGTGGTTGGAGTAATGAATTTGTCCCGATCCATCGTCGGAGGGTTTACTTCATCTGAACTCCGTTTGTTGGGGCTGCTCGCAGATCAGGCCGCAGTCGCGATTTCGAACGCCAGCCTGCATCTTATAGTCAGCAAACAGGCTTATAGCGATACAGTGACCGGCCTTCCAAATCGCCGCGCGCTGGATGACCGCCTGGAACGTGAAATGTTCAATGCGCGCCGCCTTGGATATACCTTCGCGGTCGTTATGATGGACCTGGATGGGTTTAAAGTAATCAACGATACTCATGGTCATGCGGTCGGCGACCTGGTCTTGCGCGCCGCATTCAACTATCTGGCGACGGGACTGAGGACCAGCGATTTCCTGGCACGTTATGGCGGCGACGAATTAACCCTTATCCTGAGCCAAACCGACCCGTCCGCGGCGCGCATTGTGGTCGAGAAGATCGTCGAAAAAATCGGTAATTTTTCATTCAACGCCCCAAACAGCAAAAAAGTCCACCTCGGACTCTCTGCGGGAATCGCGCTCTTCCCGTTACATGCCGCTACTTCAGCCGATCTGTTGCGGGCCGCAGACGAGGCTCTTTATCGCGCCAAAAAACATCGACGCGGCTCCTTTATCATTGCGCGTGGGTTTACAGGAGAATTGCACCAGGAAATTTCGTAAGAGAGGCTGCGGCCTCCCTTTTGATTCTGAGGGTTATAATTTTACACATCCTTGCTTGAGGAGACTTCCGTGCCCCGTAAAGTCAAGATCATTTTGAATCCCATGGCCGACATGGGCAATGCCTGGCGCGTCGCCCGCGACCTGCGGCCCATCACTGTAGAATATGGCAGCGCCGATTGGAGCGGGACGGTGTATCCGGGCCATGCCATTGAACTGGCAAGGCAGGCCGGAGAACAAGGTTATGAAATCGTCATCGCCATGGGCGGGGATGGAACCGTGCATGAAGTCGTGAACGGACTCATGCAAATCCCGCAGAATAAACGGCCTGTGCTTGGAGTCGTACCGGTCGGTTCGGGCAACGACTTTGCCCATGCCATCAACGTTCCCAAAGAATCGGATCGCGCCCTGGCTCACGCGCTTAAAGGTGAAGCCGCTGCAGTTGATCTCGGCCTGATGACCGATGAGCATGGCCGCCAGGAATATTTCGACAACACCCTCGGCATCGGCTTCGACGCGGTCGTCACCATTCGCTCACGCAAACTTCCCATTCTACGCGGCTTCCTCATGTATCTCACCGCCGTCATTCAAACCATTCTGCTCAATCACGATCCGGCCCGCGTGCAAATCGAAACCGATTCAGAAAAAATCGAAGATCATGTTTTGATGACCACGCTCTGCAACGGCGGGCGCGAAGGCGGCGGCTTCATGCTCTCGCCCGATTCAAACATGACCGACGGCCTGATGGAATTTCTCCTCGTTCGCAAAGTTTCGCGCCCCATGATGTTCCGCCTCGTTCCCGAATTCATGAACGGCACGCATCGCCGCTTCACCAAACAAATCCGCATGGGCACCTGCAAAAAATTCACAATGATCTCCGACCGCCCGCTTTACATCCATGCCGACGGCGAAATCTTCACCAGTTTCGGAAGCAATCTTCGCAAAGTCAGTTTTGAAATTTTGCCGAGCGCGCTGAAAGTGGTGCGCGGCTGATTACGAATTACGTTTTATAATCGCGATGCGTAATCCGTAATTATGCCCGACCTTTATCACTCCCTCCTCCATCACGATCTCGGACACCTGCGCATCGTCGCGGGATTATGGGGCATTGAACTTGAATCAACAGATACCGATCTCGCGACCAAAGAACTCGCCGCTTCTCTGCTCGACCTTGAAACGGCCGCCGAATTAATTGACTCTCTCTCCGCCCCGGCCCGCGCGGCCTTAACCACGCTGACAGATGCCGGCGGACGAATCCCATGGGCGGTTTTCGTCCGCCAATTCGGCGACGTGCGCGAAATGGGCGCAGGCAAACGCGACCGCGAACGTCCGCATCTCAAACCAGCATCAATCGCTGAAGTTTTGTTTTATCGCGCCCTGCTCGCCAGCGCTTTTTTTGATACCGATAAAGGTCCGCAGGAATTTGCCTATATCCCCGATGATCTTTTTCTCTTGCTGAACCGCGAAGAGCGCAAAAGACGCGAAGGGGAAAAGAAAAAAAACTTGGCGCCCTTAGCGGGCTTGGCGGTTAACTCAGACATTCTTGGCCGCGAGGCCGCACCGAACGAAAAAGCCCACATGCTCCCCGCCGATGACCGCGTCCTCGACGACGCCGCGACATTACTTGCCGCGCTTCGTGTGGGCAGGGCGGATTATCAATCCTATCCGCGATTGCAGGCCTTGCTCACTGCGGCAAAGTTATCGAAGAAAAATATTCCACAGACCGAAGAAGTCAAAGCCTTCCTCGAAGCTTCGCGCGCCGACGCGCTCGAAATGCTCGTCACAGCCTGGCGGAAAAGCGAAGTTTTCAACGAACTGCGATTGATGCCCGGCATCGTCTGCGAAGGCGAATGGAAAAATTCGCCGCTCGATACCCGAAACTCGATACTCGGATTCCTGGAAACGATCCCGAAGAGCAAATGGTGGAATCTAAATTCTTTCGTGAATGCGATAAAACAAAAACGGCCTGATTTCCAGAGACCCTCGGGCGATTACGATTCGTGGTTCATCAAGCGCGCCTCGGATGGAAAATTTCTACGCGGCTTTGAATCGTGGGACGAAGTGGATGGCGCATTAATCTGCTTTTTCATCACAGACATTCTTCACTGGCTCGGCATGGCTGATCTGGCAAGCGCAAAACCCAATGGAGAAATCACTGCCTTTCGCCTTACGATTTCCGAATCCCGAATATCTAATATCGAAAACGGGAAATTAAAAATCGCATCGAACGGAAAGATCGCCGTTCCAAGATTAGTCCCGCGCGTGGTGCGTTATCAACTTGCGCGCTTCTGTGAATGGGGCGAAACAAAACCTGGTGAATATCATTATCACATCACGCCTCATTCTTTGACTAAAGCCAAAGAACAGGGATTGAAAGTCGAGCATCTGCTGGCATTGCTCGCCAAACATTCAGATGCAGGTATCCCGCCCGTGTTGGTCAAAGCCCTCAAACGCTGGGAGCTTAACGGCACAGAAGCG
Source organism: Chloroflexota bacterium (assembly GCA_016195815.1). Taxonomy (GTDB): domain Bacteria; phylum Chloroflexota; class Anaerolineae; order Anaerolineales; family Villigracilaceae; genus Fen-1038. The sequence continues at coordinate 115,870 of JACPYX010000012.1, read as the reverse complement.
CGGGCGGAGACTCAAACTGTTTTAAAGGTCAGCCGGCCCGAGGTACTGGAAGAGTTGCGGAGATCGAAGGCGGCCAGATTTTTGGGCGAGCCGCTCGGTCCAACAACGGTAATCGTCAAGAGCGGAGCCATCCAAAAAGTGATGGACGCGTTAACTGAATTGGGTTTGCTGGCAGAGGATTTAACCGAAGAAAAATAGAGCGATTGTCACGGGCGAATTGTGACAGTCGCTTTTTGTGAAGTCATTATAATAAATTATTCCATGTCATTGCGAGCGCCGAAGGCGCGCCTGCACTGCGTTCTTCCAGTGTGGCAATCTCACGTAACCATCAAACAGGAGATTGATTTATCGCCACAAAGCGGCTTTTCGCAATGACAACATGATATGGAGAAACCATGACCACAAAACTCGATTGGCTCGCGCAAGAGATCAATGGCTTGAAAGACCAGGGCCTGTATAATCGCATCCGCACGATCGGCTCGGCGCAGGGCGCGCGCCTGGTCGTGGACGGAAAAGATGTTTTGAATTTTTGTTCCAACAATTATCTCGGACTGGCGAACCATCCGAAAATTGTCGAGGCCGCCAGGAACGCCACGAAGAAATATGGCGTCGGCCCCGCGGCAGTGCGTTCGATTGCAGGCACGACGGATTTGCACGTTGAGCTCGAAAAGCGTCTCGCCAAATTCAAAGGCGCAGAAGACGTCATCACCTTTCAATCGGGCTTCACCGCCAATCTCGGAACGATCTCGGCGCTGGTCGCAAAAGAAGATGTGATTTTTTCCGATAGATTGAATCACGCTTCGATCATTGATGGGAGCCGACTCTCCGGCGCGCGCATCGTGCCGTACGATCATAACGATCCGACCGCGCTGGAAGCGGCCATCAAGCAAAACGCGGGATCATACCGCCGCGCCTTGATCGTCACCGACGGCGTGTTCAGCATGGACGGCGACATCGCGCCTTTGCCCGCGCTCTACGAAGTGGCGAAGAAACATGATATTTTATTTATGGTGGACGACGCGCATGGTGAGGGCGTTTTGGGCAAAGGCGGGCGCGGCATCGTTGACCATTTTGGTTTGCACGGAAAAGTTGATATTGAAGTCGGCACAATGTCGAAGGCGTTCGGCGTGGTTGGCGGAATGGTGGCGGGCGACAAGGTCATCATCGAATGGCTGAGGCAACGCGGACGCCCGTTCCTGTTCTCGTCCGCGGTCACCGCGCCGGATGCGGCAGCATGTTTGGCCGCAGTTGATTTGCTCGAAGAATCAACTGCGCTGGTGGATAAACTTTGGGACAATGCCAAATATTTCAAATCTGAAATGAAGAAACTTGGTTTCGATACCGGCGTCAGCGAAACGCCCATCACGCCCATCATGCTCGGCGAAGCAACGCTGGCGCAACAGTTCAGCCGCGAGTTGTTCGAGAATGGCGTGTTCGCCATGTCAATCGGATTCCCGACGGTGGCGAAGGGCAAAGCCAGAATCCGTGTGATGATTTCTGCTTCGCATGACCGCGATGATCTGGGCCAGGGACTGGAGGCGTTTGCGAAGGTAGGGAAAAAGTTGGGAGTGATTCAGTAACCGTGTTCAGTGGAGGGTGAGTCGCCGCTCAGTTATGGGCTTATAATTGAATCATTCAAGGATGGAATTATGCCCCTCTACCAAATAAAACAGCAAACAGTACATCAAATCAAACCATCTGGATTCAGGAATGAAAAGGAGCTACAAACGCTGTTTGAAGCGAATTTGGAAGATCTTCTTGGCGTTCGATTTGTGGCTACGGAGTTTACCACCGGAGATCGCCAACGCGGCCGGATTGATTCTTTGGGAATTGATCAAGATGGTACGCCAGTTATCGTGGAATATAAGAAAATCGGCAAAGAAAACGTAATCAATCAGGGATTGTTCTATTTAGACTGGCTTGTAGATCATAAAGGCGATTTTGCACTTGCCGCACAAGAAATATTGGGCAAGGAAACTGAAATTGATTGGTCAAGTCCAAGATTGATTTTGGTCGCAGAAAGCTTTTCTGAATACGATAAATATGCTGTAAATCGAATTGGTGCGAATATTCAGCTTTGGACTTATCGAAAATATGGGGATGGCTATTTATTTTTAGATTCGATTTTTGCAACCAACACACCGAAGACTTCAAGAAAAGAAATAAAGGTTGAAATTGAAGCAATCGACAAAGAAGTGATTGAAGAAGAAATCTATACTTTGGATGACCATCTAAATGGAAAATCTGACGAACTAAAAGCGTTATTCGATGCTTTACGAGAACAAATTTTTGCTATCAATGCCGACGGAGATATTCTGGAAAAGCCGAACAAAATTTACATTAGTTATAAGCACGGGAAAAATTTCTGCGAAATTCAACCACAATCAAACAGTTTAAAGATTTGGCTGGATATTCCTTCTTCTGAACTAGACGATCCTGATAAATTGACAAGAGATGTTTCCAAAGTTGGACATCATGGAACAGGCCAAGTAGAAACAAAATTATCAACTCCATCTGAATTGGAAAAGATAATGTCTTTAATTGAGCAGTCTTACAGGCAAACTCTTTAGTTTGTCATGCAAATTTAAAAAGGCGGACGCGTCGCGTCCGCCTTTTTTTCATCCCTCGACAAACCGAACTGTCAAGCTTGTTATCGAAATCATGACATTCGGCCCTTTTCAGCATCACGCTGATTGAGTATCATTTCAATATCGGCGCCAGAATATCAAAGTCGTATTCCCCGAAGTAGTTCAATTGAATTTACGACAGGCGTCCTCATTCTAAGAAATTGAGGAAACCATGTCCCCTACCCAAACGCAAAAAGCGCTGGCGGATGAATTACTCCATCATACGCATGGCGATCCGCATCACCGCGAATCAAGCCTTTCGGATTTCATTCTAGGCGCACAGGACGGCCTGGTCAATGTACTGGGAGTCATCCTTGGCGTTGCAGCCGCCACCAGTGACGCTCGCATCGTGCTGGTGGCCGGGTTGGCAACAACATTTGCCGAATCCATTTCGATGGGCGCAGTCGCTTTCACCACCACGCTGGCGGACGCGGATCATTATCAAAGCGAACTCGAACGCGAATATCGTCACATCCATAAGATTCCCAACCTTGAAACGCAGGAGATCAAGAAGATCTACGAAGAAAAAGGTTTCAAGGACGAACTGCTCGAACATATCGTGGAGACTGTCACCGCCAACAAGGATGTCTGGGTGGCTGTGATGATGGCGGAGGAACACCAACTTGCGCCGGTTGATCGCAGGCAAGCCTGGCGCGCGGCCTGGGTTGTGGGGCTTTCCGCAGTGATCGGGTCGCTTGTGCCGTTGTCGCCGTTCATGTTCCTGCCTGTTGGGACAAGCATGTGGGCTTCTGTGTTTGTCACTGCGCTGGTGCTATTTGGCATCGGTGTACATAAAGCGCGCGTCACCGTCGGAAAACCGATGCGGAGCGGAATCGAAATGGCATTGATCGGAACCCTCAGCGCGCTGGCAGGCTATTTGGTCGGGTTTATACTCAAAGTCCCGGCTGTGCCGTGATTTAGACAGAGGATGCCTCTGCGTGAAGATTAGCATGGCAAGATTTAATTTACGACTTTCGCAAGAGATCTCATCTAAAATCTGATATTCCGGAAATCTATTTCAACATCGGCATCTTGATACCGTGACGTTTCGCCGCGTCAATCGCAATCTCGTAGCCCGCGTCTGCGTGCCTGACCACGCCCATGCCGGGATCCGTTGTCAGGACTCTTTTCAACCTGCGGGCGGCTTCGGGTGTGCCATCCGCGACAATGACTTGTCCGGCGTGCTGGCTGTACCCGATGCCCACTCCGCCGCCGTGATGGAACGAGACCCATGTCGCGCCGCCGACCGCGTTGATCATCGCGTTGAGAATCGGCCAATCGCTAACCGCGTCCGTGCCATCTTTCATGGATTCGGTTTCGCGGTTTGGCGAAGCCACCGAACCTGCATCCAGATGGTCGCGCCCGATCACGATGGGCGCTTTCAAAATTCCCTGCGCCACCATCTCGTTAAATTTTAATCCGGCTTTGGCGCGTTCGCCGTATCCGAGCCAGCAAATGCGCGCGGGCAATCCCTGAAAGTGAACTTTCTCGCGCGCCATCTTCAGCCAGCGATGCAGGTGATCGTCTTCGGGAAATAAATCCATCACGGCCTGGTCGGTTTTATAAATATCTTCTTCGTCGCCCGAAAGCGCAACCCATCTGAAGGGGCCTTTGCCTTCGCAGAACAACGGACGAATATAAGCAGGCACGAAGCCGGGGAATTCAAACGCATCCGTCACGCCGTAATCGAAGGCGCGCTGGCGAATGTTATTTCCATAATCAAAAACTTCCGCGCCCCTGCGTTGAAATTCCAACATGGCCTGCACGTGCTTCGCCATCGAAGCCATGCTCAGCTCTTCATATTTTTTCGGGTCCGATTTTCTCAACTCGTCTGCCGCGGCCAGTGAAAGTCCGGAAGGAACATACGACAAAACATCATGCGCCGATGTTTGATCCGTGACCACATCCGGCGTGATACCGCGCATGGCGAGTTCTGTATAAATATCGGATGCGTTGCCGATCAACCCGATGGAGAGCGGCAATTGCTTATCGACATATTCCTCCACGAGGGTCATGGCCTCTTCGAGATTGTCCACCACACGATCGATATATCCCGTATCGAGTCGGCGTTTGGCGCGCGCCGGGTCCACTTCAACGACCAGGCCCACGCCCTCATTCATCGTAATGGATAATGGCTGCGCTCCGCCCATACCGCCGAGTCCGGCTGTCAAAGAAAATTTTCCTTTGAGCGTGCCCCAGCCTTTGAGCTTTGCCAGCGCGCCGAAAGTTTCATAAGTGCCCTGCAAGATTCCCTGCGTGCCGATGTAGATCCACGAACCGGCAGTCATCTGTCCGTACATGATCAGTCCCTGCGCGGCCAATTCATCGAAATGTTTTTGCGTGGCCCAATGCGGCACAAGATTGGAATTGGCGATCAACACACGCGGCGCATCTTTATGACTCTTGAATACGACTACCGGCTTGCCCGATTGCACGAGCAGCGTTTCATCTTCTTCGAGATTCTTGAGCGATTCAAGAATGGCATCGAAAGCTTCCCACGAACGCGCCGCCTGTCCGCGCCCGCCGTAGACGACGAGGTCATCTGGCCTTTCGGCCACATCCGGGTCCAGGTTGTTTTGGATCATGCGATACGGCGCTTCGATCAGCCAGTTCCTGCAAGTGAGTTGTGTGCCGCGCGGCGCGCGGACGGTGCGGGGTCCAGACATGGGAGTCTCCTGATTTTTATATTCGACCCAATGGGTCTGCGAGGATAAAAAATCCCTCACAGCAATTATACGCTGTGAGGGAATCGATTTCGAACTTTGCCGATCCGCAGATTAACTTTGCGCCATCAACTGGGCGAAATTGGTTCCACGGAGCTTTGCCACCAATTGTTCCTGCGCGTCGCACCAAATCGGGCGGAGCGGGCAATCGCTTTCAAATAAGCACAGGCCGTCTTCTCCAACACACTCATTGAGCCGGATCGGCCCGTCAATCGCCTCGACAACTTCCAACACGCTGATATCTTTGGGGTCGCGCCCGAGTGTTACACCGCCGCGTGCCCCGCGCGACGTGTGCAAAAGCCCGGCAATGGACAATTGCGAAATGATCTTGGCTAGGAATGAAGGCGGGATGTGCTGCTTTTCGGCAATCAAACTTGTGGCCGCGCGTTCGGTATTTCCCAGGCGCGCGAGATGAAGAACTGCGCGTACTGCATAATCGGCCTGACGGGTAATTTGCATGGACGTTTCCTCTCACTAAAACAACTAATTCTTACCAGCAATAACGATTTTATTGTGCAAGCCCATACAAGGCAAGTGATGTAGGTCATGGATGAAATATGACCTTTTACTCCAAAATTCGGCGCCATCCATTAATCGTTAACTTCGTGTTAAGAAAGTAACAAAGCCACAGGCTATAATCAAGCTAATCATGCCTGAAACCATCCTGGTCGTTGAAGACGAACCTTCCCTGCAAGAGACCCTTGCATATAATTTGAAAAAAGACGGCTATGTTGTCGAAGCGGTCGGCGACGGTCGTTCCGCCCTCGAAACGGCCCGCCGTTTAAAACCAGATCTCATTATCCTTGACCTGATGCTCCCCGAAATGGACGGCTTCGAAGTAGCCCGCATTTTGCGCCGCGAAATGACGACCGCCATCATCATGCTCACCGCACGCGATGATGAAATTGACCGCGTGGTCGGCCTCGAGGTCGGCGCGGACGATTATCTGACCAAACCGTTTTCCATGCGCGAATTGCTGGCGCGCGTGAAAGCCCAGTTGCGCCGCGAACGCCTGATCCGCGAAGATATGAGCAGGACTGCCGAAAGTATGCCTGCGCATGAGACTTTAAAATTCGGCAATTTGATAGTTAATCTCACGCGCCGCGAGGTCACATTCCACGGCCAGCCGAAACAACTCAAGCCCAAAGAATACGAATTACTCCTTTTCTTCGCCGAACATCGCGGACAAATGCTCTCGCGTGAATTCATCCTCGAACGAGTCTGGGGCTGGGACTTCATCGGCGACAGCCGCACAGTGGATGTACATGTCAGGTGGCTGCGGCAAAAGATCGAAACAGACTCGTCCAACCCGACGCGCATCGTCACTGTGCGCGGCGGCGGATACAGATTCGAGGGATAATAAATTCCGATGAATGCCGTGCTCGCAATTGGTTTCGGCATTGCTTCACTTGCCGCCGTGTGGTTTGCGTGGCGTTACATTCGCTTGCGCCGCCGCCTTGATATGTATTCCGGCGCGCTTCGTCAAAGTCAATCACTCAATTTGCCGACCGATGTGAGAAACCTTGAAGATTTATCAAGCGCCGTAAATTCTCTCGTCTCAAATTTCAACCTTCAACTATCAACTTTGAACGCCAAACATAAGCGGCTGGCGGCTGTCCTCGAACAGATGACCGACGGTGTGCTCATCGCCGATTCGAATGGGCAGGTTCAATTTGCGAACCCGGCCGCCGAAAAATTATTCGAGAGTCCAAACGCGGTTGGGCGCACGGTCATCGAGGTCGTTCGTCATCATCAACTTGTCGAAGTTTGGAGACGCTGCCAGCAGACAAACGAACTGCAAAGCGAATTTTTGGAATTGCCTGCGCGCCGTCAATTTTTGCAGTTGATCGCCATCCCCGATCAACATGCCGGCGGAAGTTTACTGCTCGCGCAGGATTTGACGCGCGTCCGCCGACTCGAAACCGTGCGCCGCGACTTCATCTCCAACATTTCGCACGAACTGCGGACACCTCTGGCTTCGCTCAAAGCGCTGACTGAAACCCTGCAGGACGGCGCTTTTTCAGACCCGCAAGCGGGGCCGCGTTTTCTGGGCCGCATCGCCACTGAAGTGGACGCGTTGACACAGATGGCGCAGGAATTGCTGGACCTGTCAAAAATAGAATCGGGACAGGTGGCGCTGAATCTCGCTTCAATTCCGCCGAAAGCATTATTGATGTCTGCCGCAGATCGCATGAAAATGCAGGCTGAACGCGCAGGATTAACGCTTCACGTCGAATGTTCCAATGATTTACCGAATGTCCGCGCCGACCCAGCGCGGCTGGAGCAGGTGCTGGTCAACCTGATTCACAACGCGGTCAAGTTCACACGCCCGGGCGGGGATGCGACTCTTTTAGCGGAAGCCGCTTCGAGGGCGGTGCGATTCGCCGTTAAAGATTCGGGGATCGGTATTCCGTCTGATGATGTCCCGCGTGTGTTCGAGCGTTTTTATCGAGTCGATAAGTCGCGCGCCGGCAGCGGCACAGGCCTGGGGCTATCCATTGCGCGGCACATCGTCGAAGCGCATCATGGGAAAATATGGGTGGAAAGCGAAGAGGGCAAGGGCAGTATTTTTTATTTTACGATCCCTGTTGCCTAACAAAGTTGTTTACCAGATGTTAACCGGCTCTTAGGCCATTTTTAAAGGGAAGGGATTAAGATAAGGCGGAAAGGCAAAGGAGATACTTATGAATTCAGATGTCGTCATCATTGTTTTCACCTTTATCGCCATGCTGATCGTGTGTGGTGTGGACGCTTCGCGCAAACGCCGCGAATATATAAATCGCAAGGAAATTAATGAACAAACATATTCTCGTTACAAATGACGATGGCGTGCTTGCGCCCGGCCTGCTGGCTCTAACGCAGGAGATGCGTAAACTTGGACAAGTCAGCATTCTTGCGCCCGACCGCAACTGGTCCGGCGGCGGGCATGTCAAAACCCTTGACCGGGCTTTGCGCGTTCGTGAGTTTCGTCTCGCCGATGGTTCGACCGCCTTTGCCAGCGATGGCGCGCCTTCAGATTGTGTGGCCCTTGCCACGCTTGGGTATTTCAAAGAGAAGATAGACCTGGTCGTTTCCGGCATCAACGTCGGCGCCAATCTCGGGCACGATGTCACTTATTCAGGCACGGTTACGGCCGCGATGGAGGCTGTGATCGCCGGTGTACCCGGCATTGCCATTTCATTGGAAGTGCCGCAGGGTCATGTCGGAGAAATCAATTTCGGTCTGGCCGCGCAGGCCGCAGGGCGGGTCGTTCAACGGGTGATCGAAAATGATCTGCCACCCGAAATTCTTCTAAACGTCAATGTGCCTTATCTGGCTTCGGACGAAGCGATGCGCGGCTTTCGGTTGACGCGTCAGGGAATGCGGGTGTATCACAGCCGTCTCGACGAAGGGATTGACCCGCGCGGCCAGCCGTATTATTGGATCGCAGGCGATGCGCCGACGGGCGTTTCTGAACGCGGCACGGATATCGGCGCGCTGGCGGATGGGTTTGTCTCCGTCACGCCTCTTCATTTGGACCTGACAGCGTATCGCGCCTTGACGGATCTCAACACGTGGGCCTGGGATGAAAATAGCGCGCTGCCTTTCTTTGAATTATCGGTGCAAGAGAATAAACAAAAACCCTAGACTGGGGTTTTGTTCTCCTCCTGTTTGTCTCTCCGGAGACACTGTCCGTCAGAAATGACGGACAGTTTATTTAACAAGACGTTAACCCATTATTTCATTGCCTTTAAAGGGCGTCTGATAACATCACAGTATATAAAACATAAAAAGGAGAAGAAAAGAAAATGTTGAAATTTACTCGTTCGTTCGCGTTTGTATTGGTCGCGATGAGCGTTCTGCTCGCGGCTTGCGGCGCGCCCGCTACCCCGTCCGCGACCGAAGCGCCTGTGAGCGGCACTCAGGCTCCGGCCCAGCCGACCGCGCTTCCCACCGGTTCTGTTCAGATCACCGGCGCAGGCGCGACTTTTCCATTCCCGCTATACAGCAGATGGTTCTATGACTATGCTTTCGTGGACACTTCGGTGAAGTTCAATTATCAGTCCATCGGTTCCGGCGGCGGTATCAAACAGATCACCGAGAAGACCGTGGATTTCGGCGCATCGGACGCGATCCTCAACGATGATCAATTCAAAGCCGCTCCGGGTATCCAGATGTTCCCCATCGTTGCAGGCGCGGAAGCAATCGTTGTCAATTTGACAGGTGATGATGGAAAGGCCATTACGACCGCAATCAAGTTCCCTTACACTGCCGTTGCAGATATTTACCTGGGCAAGATCAAACAATGGAATGATCCCGTCTTGACTGCCGCCAACCCCGATATTAAACTGCCTGCAAAAGATATAATCGTTGTTCACCGCTCGGACGGCTCTGGCACAACCTATATCTTCACCGATTACCTGTCGAAGGTCAGTGCGGACTGGAAGTCCCAGGTTGGCAACAGCACCTCCGTCAAATGGCCGGTGGGGCTGGGCGGCAAGGGCAATGAAGGCGTGTACGGCACGGTGTCACAGAATGATGGCGCCATCGGTTACGTTGAACTCGCCTACGCGGTCCAGAATAAAACCACGCTCAACTTATTGCAGAACAAGGCCGGGGAGTATGTGACTCCGTCCGCCGAATCAACACAATCTGCTATAAATGACTTTGGCGCTAACCTTGGTGATAAACTGGCGCTCTCAATCGTGGACGGCCCGAGCAAGAGTTCCTATCCGATTGCAGGTTATACTTATTTGCTCCTTTACATGGATCAGCAGGATTGTATAAAAGCCCGGAAATTGATCGAGTTCATCAACTGGGCGTATGGCCCGAATGGCACAAAGGATGCGACCGATCTCTTATACGTCCCTCTGCCGGACGCTGTGAAGCAACAGGTGTTTGCCAAACTGGCCCAGGTTACCTGCCAGGGCAAGCCGCTTGGAAACTAAATAACCCGCCTTGCTCTGTGCAATACTCCTCTCCTGGCGGATTCCGCCGGGAGGGGAGACTTGTTGGTTCAAGATAGGACTATAAAGCATGAACGCTGAATTACACAAAGACCAATCTTCATTTGGTGCGAGAGTCAGAAATGCCTGGCAGCATGGAGATCGGCTTTATCGTCTTTTGCTGACGGTTGCGGCCTTGTTGGTGATGATTCTTGTAATCGGAATCGGGTACGAACTATGGCAGAACTCCGCTCTTTCGCGCCAGGCTTTCGGCTGGAAATTCCTAATCACATCCGATTGGGATCCGGCCCTGAACGAGACTTTCGGCGCATTGCCTTTTATCCTCGGCACATTAATCACATCCTTCATTGCACTTTTAGCCGCCATTCCGCTGGGCATAGGCACAGCCATATTTCTTGCAGAATTAGCCCCGGATTGGCTGCGCGAACCGCTTGGCTTTTTAGTTGAATTGCTGGCGGCGGTTCCCAGCGTTGTCTATGGTTTGTGGGGGCTGTTTGTATATATTCCGGTTTTTGTACGTCCATCTGCGGAGTTTCTCAATAAATCCCTGGGATTCTTACCGTTGTTCGAGGGTCCCGTTTTCGGTCCCAGCCGCCTGGCTGCCGGACTGCTTTTAGCTATTATGGTCTTTCCGACCATCACTGCCATCAGTCGTGACGTATTCCGGGCAATTCCCAACAGTCAACGTGAGGCGGCAATGGCAATGGGAGCCACGCGCTGGGAGATGATCTATCAGGTTCTCATCCCGTATGGAACATCCGGGCTGCTTGGCGCAATTATTTTGGGATTGGGCCGCGCTTTGGGGGAAACCATTGCCGTCACCATGGTGATCGGCAACAACCTTGATCTTTCGGCCTCGTTGTTGCGTCCCGGTTATACAATGGCATCTATTATCGCCAACGAATTTACCGAGGCCACCTTTGACCTTTATCTGAACGCATTAATTGAAATCGGCCTGATTTTGTTTGCAATGACGCTTTTGATCAACATAATAGCCCGTTTATTGATCTGGCGCGTTTCACAACGCACAAAAGCGGAGGTGCGCGCATGAACAGGTTTTCAGCGCGCCGCCAAAATTGGCGCAAAGTTATAAATATCGTTATGCTCAGCTTCACGGGGCTTGCCACGCTTTTGGTCGTGACGCCGCTTATCTGGATTATCGGTTATGTCATTCGTGAGGGATTGCCAGCCATTAACCTCCAGTTTTTCACTGAGCTGCCTACACCGGTCGGGGTCTCCGGCGGAGGCATTGCAAACGCTTTGGTTGGTTCTCTTATGACCGTCAGTTTAGGTTTGATCATTGCGGTTCCGGTCGGGACTTTGGCAGGCGTTTACGCCGCAACCCATCCTGATCAGCCCCTGGGTACACTGCTCCGCTTCGGCACGGATGTCATTTCAGGGGTTCCATCCATTGTGATGGGTATTTTTGCCTACACCTTGATTGTCCTGCCCCAGCGGCATTTTTCAGCTTTCTCCGGCGGAATTGTGCTGGCCTTCATTATGGTGCCGACCATTGTGCGCTCCACCGAGGAGATGATTCGGCTGGTGCCCAATTCACTGCGCGAAGGTTCCCTGGCGCTTGGCGCGGCAGAATGGAAAACATCGCTATCGGTCATTCTGCCTGCGGCTCTTAATGGCGTCATCACGGGCGTTATGCTTGCAATCGCTCGCGCCGCCGGTGAAGCCGCCCCTATGCTTTTTACCGCATTCGGCAACCCTTTCATGAATACCGATTTTAACCAACCGGTATCAACATTGCCTCATATGATTTTCGTTTACGCCATTGCCCCATATGATGACTGGCGCGCCAAAGCCTGGGCGACGGCTTTGGTGCTGATTACGCTGGTGCTTTTACTGAACGTCGCGGCGCGGCTGCTGGTCTGGTGGCGCGGGCGTCTCTTTAAAAGCCTAAAGTAAAACCAGGAGAGAAACATGCAATCCCCCTTGCAAATACAAACATCGCTCAAGGAAAATATTCTCGATTCGGAAAATCAAAACATAAAAATGCAGATCGAAAATCTGTCCATTTTTTACCGCGATTTCCGGGCGGTTGCCAATGTAAGCATGACGATTTACGCCAAAAAAATCGTCGCGATTATTGGCCCTTCGGGATGCGGCAAATCCACACTGCTCAGGTCTTTCAATCGCATGAACGACCTGGTGAGTGGTTCGCATATTGAAGGCCAGGTCTATTTGGACGGCGAACCTCTATACGAACGAAATGTAGACGTCGTGGATGTCCGCCGCCGCATTGGCATGGTGTTCCAGCGCCCCAATCCGTTTCCAAAAAGCATCTACGATAACGTAGCTTACGGCCCGCGTCTTTACGGTGTGAACCGTAAAAGCGATCTAGATGAAATAGTCGAGAGATCGCTCAAGCAGGCCGCGCTGTGGGACGAAGTCAAGAATAAACTCCATCAAAGCGGCCTGTCCATTTCAGGCGGACAGCAACAGCGTTTGTGCATTGCGCGGGCTATTGCCGTTCAACCGGAGGTCATATTGATGGATGAACCCGCCTCGGCGCTCGACCCGATCTCCACCCTTAAGATCGAAGAGTTGATGCATGAGATCGTCAAAGATTACACCATTATCATCGTCACGCACAACATGCAACAGGCGGCGCGCGTCTCCAATTACACCGCCATGATGATGATAGACGAACAGCGCGCCGGACGCATGATCGAATTCAACGACACAAACATCATCTTTACAAACCCGAAAGACAAACGCACTGAAGATTACGTTACCGGCCGGTTTGGATAATGTATGTGAAACGAGGTCCATATGTTGCGAAAAACATTCGAAACAGAAATTAAGCAGGTTAAAGACGAAGTGCTGATCCTCGGCTCGATGGTCGAGCAGGCCATCATCGGTTCCGTTGATTCGCTCAAAAAGCGCGATCTGAAAGCGTCGCAAAAAATATTGGAAAATGACAAGGACATCAACAAAAAACGCTTTGATATCGAGCATCAATTAATGATCCTGATCGCTACGCAGCAGCCAATGGCGCACGACCTGCGCCTGCTGGCCTCGATCATGGAGATCATCTCCGAATTGGAACGCATGGGCGATTATGCCAAAGGTATTGCCAACATCAACCTGCGGATGGGCGACCAGCCATTGCTCAAGCCTTTGATTGATATCCCGCGCATGGCGCAGAAAGGCGTGGACATGCTCCATCGCGCCCTGACGGCTTTTATCAACGAAGACCTCGATACCGCCCGTTCGCTTCCGCGCGAGGACGACGAAGTGGACGCGCTTTACAACCAGGTTTATCACGAACTGATGATGTTCGTCATTCAAGACCCCAAAAGCATCGAACGAGCCAACTGGCTGTTGTGGGTGGCGCACAACCTCGAGCGTGTGGCAGACCGCGTGACAAATATTTGCGAACGCACGGTCTTCATCGCTACCGGCGAGATGGTCGAGATCCAGAATACAGATGATGAATTCTGGAAACAACAGAAGAATAAAGATGTATAAGGTGCTTTTCCTTTGCCTGGGTAATTCCTGCCGTTCGCAAATGGCCGAAGCGATCATCAACGCCCGTTACTCGAAGGAGTGGCGGGCGTTTTCCGCAGGGACACGGCCGGCGGGTTTTGTCCATCCGAAAGCGATTCAAGTTCTGAAAGAAATTGGCATCAAGCATCACGGCCAATCAAAAAACGCGGAGCAATTTCGCAGTGAAGATTTTGATTTAGTCGTCACTGTTTGCGATGATGCCAATGAAGAATGTCCCGTTTGGCTTGGGAAGGCGAGACGAGTTCACGAAGGGTTTCGCGATCCGGCCAAAGCGCAGGGAACCAATGAGGAACGGCTGGCCGTTTTTCGTCAGGTTCGAGACGAAATACTGGAGAAAATTCCGGCGTTGCTAAAATAAATTCGCACTTACCAAACTCTTTCAAGATCGGGATTATCGCAAGGCTCGCGCCCCACCTTCGCCATGTCAATCCATTCGCCGCGCACTTTCACGCGCACCACATCGGCAGTAAAGTCTGTAACGGTCAGGCTGTTATTGTTGAACAGATACGAACCAACCGCGTAAATATCGGCGGGGACGCCCAGCTTCTCAAATTTGCGAATCTTATCGGGATTGAACCCGCCTGAGACGACGATCTTCACGCTGCGACAAAAATCGCGCGCCGCTTCTTTCCACGACGTTGGCAGGCTCCAGCGTTCCCAGGCTGAATCCAGCGCCTGACGCACGTTGAACACCAGGCGCGGCGTGACTCCCAAATCGAGACTCGGTTCACCCAGCGGTTGGACCGATACATCGCGGATGCTTCCGCTGGTATCGAGCCGCACGCCGTACAATTTATATTTCACGGCTTCGCTTTCGTTGCCGGCATCCTTCAATTCGCGGTATTTGATGAAGAGAGCTTCCAGTGTACGCAGGGTATCTCGGACCGAATCATTGCTAAAGTCCACAAGTGCGATTCGTGGAATATTGGCGGGCAGGATGCGCGCAAACTCCATCATGGCTTCAGCGGTATCACCGAGAAACGAAGCAATCGCGGCATGCGCCACTGTCCCGCCGCCCGCGCCCCCCCACCAATCGCCCTGCGCGTCAGTCGAGACAAAAGGTCCAAGGTCCTGCGCGTGGTCTTCGTTAAATCTTTGGATGGCGATGTTGTACGCGTATCCGTCCGCGGCCTGGACTTCGTGCAGGTCGAAGCGGGCGGGGAAGAACAACACGGGTTTGCCGCGCGCCGCCACAAAGGTCTCATAAACGTTTGATGCAACGCGGCTTGAGCGCGTGAGAATGCCGAGTGTGGGTGTTTCAAGCAGGGCGAAGTCGCGATATCGTCCACGCACTTTGATGACCGGCTGAATGTAGGCCGGGTCGCCGTCATAGTAAACCGTCGCGCCATCCTGCACGGCCCACACTTCAAGATTGCCGGACGTGTCAATAAATTTTCCGCCGTCAAAATAGCCGGCGCATAACTTGAGCATCGCCAGCGATTTGTCCACACCGACGACGATGGTCGTGCCTGGCCGCCGCGTGAACCATTGCATCTCGACTTCAATATCGCCGACTGAAATATTTTCGGGTGAAATGCTTTCAGGCAAATTGTGATATTTTCCCGAATAGGTGTATCCCTCTGACGAGAGCGCAGTCAACATGCGGTTGATATTCTCGAAATATTTATCGGAATACCAGCCGCGCCGCATCCGTTCGATATCGAGTTTGAAGGTTTCATTGGTCAGGCGTTTGCCGTCGAAGATGCTCATGGTTTCCTTTGGTGATGAACGATATTCGATATTTGAATTTCGAGTATCGAATTATCGAATCTCGAATTCTGTTGATTTTACGATATTCATTCCCGCTTTCGCAAATTGATCGAAGGCTTCATTTGCCGCGTCGGTAAAGTCCGCACCGGGGACGACAACGGGCGAAGTGCAGTCTTCGAGCAGATAAACTTTTTTGGCGAGCGAAGCATCGCTGGCTTGAATATCATCGAGCAAATCGGAGATCGTCCATGCCACGCAATGACTCTTGGCCTGCCCGGCGATGATCAGCGCGTCGCTTTGTTTGAGGGTTTCGATGAACTTGTGATTATGTTCGCCGAGCGTTTCGCCTTTCGGTCCGCGCGTCACTTCAGGGCCAATGACGGAATAATTTTCAGTAAATGGTTTATCGCCTTTGATCTCGAATTCCGGCTGGGTCAGCCGCGCCATCGAGTGAAAGAAGACGGCTTCTTCGACGGATGAAACCAGCGCGTGGCCGATGCCGCCCAGCATGGCGTGATACGGCCAGATGGTCAGCGCGTATTTGCCTTTCTTCTCCAACTCTTCAGCGTAATGGATCATCATCGTCTGCCCATATTCTGGCGTGATACCGAAGCGCGGCGCGAGCGCGGGATTGAATTTCCGTTTGCCGGATTTCAAATCATCGGCAGAAATGTTCGTGTACGGCGCGGGATGATTGCCGTCTCTATCCACAAAGAAGATGGCGTGGAAAACTTGTTGCGACAAGTGCGTGTCCATGCTGGCGGAGATATTTGTGATCGCGCCGAGATTGCGATAGATAAATTCACACAGGCGCACGTTATCTTCGATCGCACCGCGCCCGGAACGCCCGCCCACGAATAGCTCGAACTCGGGGATGCAGAACGTGTTCTGCGCGTCGATCAACAGGAGCCAGATGCGGCTCTTCGAGGCCGCGCCCGCTTGAAGTCCGTGTTGACGCGCCCAATCGCGCGCCTGCTGTGCGCGTTCTTCATATTGCAAGCGCCAGACTTGTCCAACTTTGTCTGCGGTGAAAAAATCGGGAACAGGAAGCGCCATGCTTTGATTGTACCGCGCGGATAAAAAAAGTCGGGACTTGTTGTCCCGACTTCGAATTATGCCTGCGCTTTCGCTTCCTGCGCGGACCTTTGGCCGGAGAGCCTCAACCCAAAACCGATTGCCGCAAAATAAAGCGCGTAGACGATCACCTCGCTGAGCGATGGGGCAGGGTTGTAGCCAAACAATGTTCCAAGCAACTGCCCGAGACCCGAATCCAAGCTTAGGAATGAGTTGATATCCCAGACGTGTTCGATAATGGCGGGAATCCAACCGGCTGCAATGAACTCATAGACGCCGCGCGCAACCAGCCCACCCGAAAACAGGATGAGCAGAAAGCCCGTCACCTGGAAGAAACGGCGCAGGTCGAGGCGGACGATGCTGGCGAAGATAGACCAGCCAAGCAGGACGGCCGTACCCAGGCCGAGGAAAGCGCCGACAGTGGTTTGGAGGGAGTTTGAAGCAAAGACCGAGGCAGCTAAGAAGAGCGCCAGTTCGATGCCCTCGCGCAGAACGGCAATGAAAGCTACAAAAAATATGGCGCGCGGACCGAGTTGCGAAGCGCGCTGGATTTCGTTCTCCAGATTGGTTTTCAGGAAGCGCGCCTGGCGGCTCATCCAGAAGATCATCCAGGTTAAAAGACCGGCCGCGATCAACATGGTGGAGCCTTCAAAGATGGCTTCACCGGGATCTTCAAGTTGCAGGCCTAAACGGGTAAGCACAATGGCAGTGATCAGGCTGATGGCGGCCGCACTGATCGTTCCAATCCAAACGGCGGGGATAAACTCTGTGCGGCGCATCTGGCGCAGTGCGCCGAGCAGGATTCCGATGATTAACGCGGCCTCCAAGCCTTCGCGCAGGGACAATAGAAAAGCGGCTGTCATTTGAATTACGCTCCTTTTGGGTTGTGATTGTGATCGAATGACTGCTGTTATAATCGGCATTGCCGGAATAATCTAGATACTTATGTGTAAATTCATCTAAACTCAGGTCGTATCGCCTCTCAACCAGGGTGAAAATTTGCGATAATTTTTATCCAGCATGTTATTATTGTTGACAAATGGAGACCAGTAAATGGCAACACCCGCAATGAAACGTTACGCGGCTGAAATATTCCGCCTGCAACAGGATTTACCTCATGTCGGGCTTTCCGAGTTATCTGAAAACGTCCATTCTTCTTTACAGGCCACGGCGCGCATGGTCAGCCGCATGAAAGCCATGGAATATTTGGAGCACGAATTGTATCGCGGGGTTCGATTAACCCCAAAAGGGGAACATATCGCCATGCCCGCCCTGCGGCGGCATCGTCTGGTTGAAGTCTTTTTAGTGCGGGTTATGAAATACGGCTGGGACGAAGCCCATGATCTTTCGGATTCTTTTGAGTTGGGAATCAACGATCATTTGGAAGACCGCATTGACGAGATCACCGGCCATCCAACCCGCTGTCCGCATGGTGAACCGATTCCCAGCAAGCAGGGTGTAATGCCCGTCGTCATGGATACGCCGCTGGTGGATGTTCCATCCGGCTCGGACTGTATCGTCAGCCGTGTGCGTACTCATGATTCCGAAAAATTGAGATACATTGGCGAACTGGGTCTTGTGCCAGGGATTCCATTTCATCTGTTAAGTTGCGCGCCATTCAAGGGGCCGCTTCGATTGCAAATGAATCCGCAGGATCACATGATCGGTTATGAATTGGCCGCTTCTTTATGGGTGGAAGTCACAAAACGAGGAGCGGGCAATAAACTCCCCCCGCTAAAGAATACCTGATCTATTTCTTCGCAGACTTTTTCACCGCCGATTTCCCGTGATAAGCCGGGACGGTCATGCCGATGATTTTACATAAGCGCGTGTCGAGCAGGCGCGAACGGATGCGCGCGTCCATCTCTTCGAGCGAGTCGGCCGCGATGGTGATGACCGTCGGCAATTCGGCGTTGTAGCGATAGTTGAACAGTTGATAAAGTTTTTCGCGCACCCACGGCGTCATGGACTGCGTGCCCAGATCGTCCAGGACGAGCAGGGGAGCGGTGCGGATTTCATCAAAGCGGCGATCAAAGGTCGTTTGGCTGTTCGGGCTGAAAGTGGCGCGTAAATGATCGAGCAGATCGGGAACCATCACAAACAATGGCGGATCACCCATCTCTGCGCGATGATTTGCAATGGCCGCGGCCAGATGCGTTTTTCCGCAGGCGTAATCACCGGTCAACACCAACCAGCCGCGCGGTTTTTGCGCAAACGCCTGCGCGGCCTCATAAGCGTCCTTCAAAGACTTAAGTTCGGGCGCGGGCAGGCTTTCATCTTTGCGTAAAGAAAAATGCTCGAAAGTGCGGCTGGAATGCAGGTCCAGCGATGACAGTTCGGGATGGCCTGCGTCAGCCATCGGGCGGCGGAAATCGGGCGCGCTGATTTTCGTCTGCGTGACCAGTTCCGGGTCCGAAAGACGCGAGCGGATGCGGGCTTCGATCTCATCAAGCGCGAGATTCGTCGTCATCACCGTTGGCAATTTATTGATGTAACGATAGTTGACGATCTGGAATAATTTTTCCTGCGCCCAGCCTGTGGCGTTCTGTGTGCCGAAATCGTCCAACACCAATAATTTTGCATTGCGGATTTCATCAAAGCGTTGTTCAAAAGTTGTATCTTGATCGTTATATGCAAAGCGTAAAGTATCCAACAAGTCTGGCACGGTTAAAAATAAAGTTGGCACGCCCATGCCGACCGCAAAATTGGCGACCGCCGCGGCCAGGTGAGTCTTTCCGCAACCATAACCGCCTGAAAGCAATAGCCATCCGTTCAGGCTTTGCGCGTAATGCCTGGCCTGATTGAAACCTTGTTCGAGCGAATTGGCGTGCATTTCGCCGAGGCCTTTTCGTCCGCGCAGCTTGAACGATTCAAAGGTCAGGTCTTTGAGTTCATCGAGATGACTGAGCGCAAACAAACGCTCGCGTATGGTGTTGGTCACATTGGCGCGGCGGCAGATGCAGACTTGCAATTTGCCAAAGTCGGGATGTCCGACCGGCACATCGTTACGCAAATAGCCCGCGCCATGACAGTGCGGGCAGTTCGGGTCGCCGGGCAGATCGTGAAGCGTTTCAGCCGCCGGTGAACTTTTTGATCTTGTCTTCGACGTTACGCTGGCGAGATTCTTTATCGTCTCGTCTATTTTGCTTTTCGGCACGGCCTTTTTCCTTCCAGCGTTTTAAAATCGCTTCGCAGTATTTCCAATTACGTTTGTTGTTTGTTACCGCTAATTCAACCGCATCCGCGACCCATTCACTTGAATAAATTTCTTCCGCGTCCTTCAACGCATCCGCGATCAACGGCGTGAGCGGGCCGATATTTTCTTCGTACAGCTTGAACACGTTCGGACGTTCGACAGGTACGATGGCACCGCCAATCTTTGGATTCCACCTTTCGCTTTCCATTGCCTGGACTGCGGCTCTGCCTCGCGGAGAATTGAGCAGGAAGTAAAACAGCGCGTCTTTTTGGACTTTCAGCAGGCTTCCGCGCTGGACGGCTTTTTCCAATCCCGAAGCGACTTCTTCCGCAGATAGGCCTAATAAGTCTGATTCAAAATCAGTTTGGCACAGCGCGCGGAATGGGTCATTGATGAATTCGATGCGCCAGAGAAAATACGCCGTCACTTTCAACTCATCCGCGTCTTTGATTTCCTTCAACAAATGATGGAAAAAAGAATCGGGGAGTTGGGTGAAAGTCTCGGAGTCGGTGAAGCCTTTGAACATAACGATACTCGATGCTTCGATATTCGACTCCCGAATTCCGAGTATCG
Source organism: Chloroflexota bacterium (assembly GCA_016195815.1). GTDB lineage: Bacteria > Chloroflexota > Anaerolineae > Anaerolineales > Villigracilaceae > Fen-1038. The sequence goes on along the minus strand of JACPYX010000012.1, from coordinate 95,499 downwards.
AATATCGAATAACTTTTATTCATTCGGATTAAACATCCTCGTGGCGGCGTTCTCGAACTTCGCCAGCGCACTGCGGAAGACCAATTCCACGCTTCCAACCGGTCCATTACGATGCTTGGCGATGATGATCTCCGCCACATTCTGCTTGACCGTGTCCTTCTCGTATTGATCGGGGCGATAAATGAACATCACGATGTCGGCATCCTGTTCGAGCGAGCCGGATTCGCGCAAGTCTGAAAGCACGGGCCGTTTATCCGAGCGCTGTTCGACCGCGCGGCTCAACTGTGCGGCCGCAATGACCGGCACATTCAACTCGCGCGCCAGCACTTTCATGTTGCGCGAAATGTACGAAACTTCCTGCACGCGGTTCTCGGTACGCGTGTCGCCGCCCATCAATTGCAGATAATCAACGATGACCAGATCGAGATGGTATTCGAGATGCAGGCGGCGGCACTTCGTCCGCAGTTGAAGCGGCGTAATGGCGGGCGTATCGTCGAGGAAGATATGCGTGTCCGACATGACTTCAATGGCGTGCGTAAACAACGGCCATTCGTTTTCCTGCAATTTGCCGGTTCGCAGGCGCTGCGAGTCTATACCCGTTTCCTGAGCGATCAAACGCTGCACCACCTGTTCGTTCGACATTTCGAGCGAGAAGATGGCAACGTGTTTTTTGTGTGTGAGCGAAGCGTTCTTCGCAATCGAAAGCAGGAAGCCTGTTTTGCCCTGGCCCGGACGACCGGCGATGATAAGCAGGTCGGACGGCTGAAGCCCGCTCAACATTTTGTCGAGGTCAACAAAGCCTGTCGGCACGCCGTAAATTTCCTCGTCGCGTTTGGCGAGGTCGTCAATGCGGTCGTAGTATTCGCTCAATACGGCGGAGATCGGCTGAACGTCGTGCTTGAGGCGGCGTTCGCTCACGTTGAAGACGGCCTTCTCGGCCTCATCCATCACATGATCAATCGTCGAGTTCTCGTTGTACGCCATCGAAGCAATCGAGTTGGCGGCATTGATCATCTTGCGCCGGATCGAATGGCTTTCAACGATACGCCCATAAGATTCGGCATTGATCGAAGTTGGAACCTGGTTGACCAGCGAAGTTAAATACGCAGGCCCGCCGATTTCATTGAGCTGTCCCTTGCGGTCGAGTTCTTCTGTGATGGTCAGCAGGTCAACCGGAATGCGTTGCTCGTGCAAGCTTGTGAAAGCCTGCCAGATCCATTGGTGTCGGTGAATATAAAAATCGTCGGCCTGCAAAAACTGGGCGACATCGTAATAAACTTCGGGGTTAATAAGAACCGCCCCTACAACGGCTTCTTCGGCTTCTCGGTTGTGAGGGACTGCCGAAGGCGTCGAAGCGGCGGGGGCGGTTTCTTCAAGCGGCGGATAATCGGTCATTTTTTCTTGGGCTTATCTTTATCATCATCTTCGGGCTTGTTTTTATCATCGAGTTTATTTAAATCAAGTTTGCCGAGGAAATCTTCAAAGACGGACAACCGGTCGCTGCTGATTTCGCCGATTGGGGCGGGCCGCGTCGGGCCGGGACTTTGAGCGGGCGCCGCGCTGGCTGAAGACATATCATCTTCGGGCTTGATCTCGGCGCTCTTCATCACGCTCTCCTCTACCAGAATGGGAACATGGGCACGCACAGCGAGAGCGATCGCGTCGGAGGAGCGGGAATCTACCGTGATTTCTTTTCCGTTCGCTTCGGCAACGATACTGCCGTAGAAAATATCTTCCTTGAGGGAAATGATCTCGATACGTTTGATTTTGGCGTTGAAGGCGGTAAAAACATTCTTGAGCAGGTCATGAGTCAACGGGCGCACCATTTCCACTTCCTGCAAGGCAACCGTGATGGCCTCCGCCTCATAGGGCCCGACCCAGATGGGTAAATAACGATCCGAACCGACCTCGCGCAAAATCACAAGCCTTTGCGGCGACATTAAGTTGACGCGGACACTGTCAATGGTCACTTCTATCATTTTTGCTCCAAGCGTATCTTATTCTATCATGACATAGACCGATAAAAAAGAGACCATTTTTCAGCCGCTTTTGCTGTTGCCGGCCGGTTATGCGTCAAGATGATAGGTGTGATACGCGTTCTGGCAGGGATTACCCCAGCAGATGTGCATTTCGCGCGAAGTCAGATCAATAACCATGGCATTGATGGTCTTCTCGCGGTCGAGTGGATCAGTCCCCTCGATGGCATGGTTGCAAATCGAGTTCGGCAGGTTGACGTGATCTTTTTGTATGGCCTGTAAAGTCTTGATGGTGTGGGATGAATTCTCCCTCATCAAACGGTTGGCGCGGAAATAACGAACGCGCGAAGAAATCAGTTCTTCGGGGTCGCTCTCGACCTCTTTCATGTGCGAAGCGAGATAGTGATTAGTGTGTGCTATGTAACCGTCCGTGCCGTGATGGATCTCGAAGCGGCGCGCCGATACTTCAATGGAGTACATCTCGCCGCTTTCGTGAACGATCAGGTGGTTGTATCCGGCGGCGCGATGCGGGATGAGTGCGCGCCCAATCGCGCCGGAAATACGGCGGGATGCAAGCACCGCGCGCGCTACGACCAAACGCGGAATGCCGATGCGCGAATCGGTCGGATAGACCGAGTCGATCAGTTGAGCAATGCCATAGGCGTTGAATCCCACGTTGGGCAGGAGCCCGCCATACGTCATGGCAAGGAACGGCGGTTCATCCTTCGGCCGGGCCGAGATCACATACGTATCGTCTTCGTCTTCTGGAACCCAGTCTTCGTTATGCGCGGCGAGTACGTGTCCATCTGCCGTGCGCTGTTCGTTGACAGCGAAACTGGTGCAGCGCGTCAGATGCAGCGCGTCCATCGTGACGGCCTCCATGACGTTGAGCGCCACGACGTCGTCAAAGTCCACATTGGCGCCCTCGGCCATGCCGCGCATTTCATCCACATATTGCGGGTAACGTTCCTCCGCAAAAGGCAAATACTTGCGGGCCTGTTTCTGCGCGCCATCCCAATTCAACTCCACCTGGTCGTAGGATTGGTCAATCAGAATATGCGCGTTGGCAATGCTGTGTTGAATTTGCTCGCGGCGCGCTTCGCCGATCTGCCGTCCCATTTCACGATGGGCACCGGCTACTTCGATCATGGGCGGGGGAGCATTGTGGCTCGGGGTATTTTGAATCTCGATTTTCGGCAACATGTTTCCTCCTGCTGCTTCCTGCATGAATCAAGCCTGAAGGTGATATTTGTTCAGGCAAAAATGGGATTTGGGTTTGGATTTACGATGGAGTATGCTGAAAATCAAACCTGCCCCGGCGATCTTCACCGAGGCAAGAATGATTATATCATGCAGGAAATATGCCGCGCTTTGCGGGCAGAAGACTCAAGATGCAGGAGGGATGGGTCCCCCGGAGGCCGCTGTCGGAGCGGATGGAGCGATCATCGCGGGACCGGAAGCCGGCCGCGTGCCGAACATCGTCATCACCACTGCGCCCATTCCCACCAACCCGATGATGACGCCGCTCAGCCATCCGACACATGGCACGGTGTTGAGCGCGCCAACGATAATCGTCAGCGCGAATGTTCCAAAACCAGCCGAAAGGACAGGCGCCCAGTTTTGGTGAATAGCCTTTGTGAAGCGGTTGCCAAGTTCGATCCCAATCGCGATCACGCCGAACAGCCAGGCCAGCACGAGCAGGAACGCACCTGCGAGAGCCACTGGGATGAGTATCAAGGTTATTGTCAATATAATCAAAGCAATTGGAGAGAAGAGAACGGTCAGCAATCCTATCGTCCCGGCCACAAAAGGCTGGGCAATGATGGTATGAGCGACACGGTCCAATTGCGGCTGAAGAAAAAGCACAAGCGTCATAGCCAGGATTGATATTACGATAGCCTGGAGCAAAATGCCAAAAGCCTTTGTGAATGGGCTAACATGGAAATCAATTTGCGGCGGTTTTGGTATGGTGACCGGGTTGGTCGAATTCGGAATTTGGATGGTCGGCGCGGGAAAGTTGGTTACCACGTTGCCGCCAATTTGCGCGCCTTCGGCGCGTTGGAGCGATCCGCCGACCGTGATCATGTCACCGCTCAATTGGGATTTTTCGCCCAGATCGGCCAGTCCGCCGACCACAACCACGTCACCTGTGACTTGTCCATCCAGCGTCAAGCTCCCGCCGATAATGACTACATTGCCTTTTACAATGGCATTGTTCTCAATCGCCGCTTCGCCGCCGATCATGACCAAATCGCCATCCAAAGTTTCGCCGGATTTCAGCACAAAACTCTGGCCGACAACCACCCGACCGTCCAGGTTTCCATTCCACGCGTACGCGGAACGGACAGGCAGAAGCAAAAGTACCAACAATATCAAAGCATGGGTAATCTTTTTCATTTTCAAACTCCTTGCGGCGGGCGTGTCCAGCGTGCAATTGAAACAATCCACATCAACCCAAGTCCGCCAAACACAGATATGACCATCAGCCAGCCAAGCGGCGAAACCAAGTTTGGCATTATGTGCAGCAGTACCAAAGCGACTTCGTTCAAAGCCTGAATGGATGTTAAAACAAAAAGGAAATAGCTCACCGCGGTCGTTATCCATTCGGCGGGCGACCGCAACGCTTCCTGGACGATGGGGCCGGCCAGCCAGACAAGAAGCCCCAGCCCGCCGATAACGAATATCAGTGTTCCGATGGTCTGTCGGACGCGCGCCGCTTTGCGTTGTTCAGCCAGCCGCAACTGAAAGCGATCTATGAAACCCGCCGCGGGTGTAACCTTGCGCGCAGAATGCAGCGCGAGATTTGATTCGGCAATGGCGGCGCAGGTGGTACAAGTTCGCAGATGCGTCTGCAAGTCACGATTTTGTTCAGGGGTGAGAGGCTGGTCGTCCAACAGCCAGTCTTCAAAAGGCCGGTGATTCATGAGGCCTCCTTTTGGGGTTGGGACGCGGGGATTCTTTCTGCCACAGGCCGGCCAGTTCACGCCGCGCCCGGTGAAGTCGGGATTTGACCGCGCTTACAGTCAGATGTAAAGTCTCGGCGATCTCGGCTTCGGATGCATCGTGCCAATAGCGCAGGACGATGGCGGCCCGGTCTACCGCGTCCAGGCGGTTGAGCAAGGCTTGCATTTGTTGTCGTTGTTCACCGCGCACTGCTTCTGATTCCGGGTTGGGCGCATCCGCGTCAGGTAATTCAAAACCGCCATCTTCTTTGTCATCATCTATGGAGATCATCGAGAACCTGCGGCGGCGCAGCCTGTCAATGCAATAGTGTGCGGCAATCGAGAGCAGCCAGGTTGCAAACGGGCGCTTCAGATCGTAACGGTGCAGGTATTGGTAGGCCCGCAGAAAAGTTTCCTGCGCGGCGTCTTCGGCCAACTCTGGTTCGCCCAACATGCGATAACAGAGGTTATAGACGTGCGTCTGGTAGGCTTCCACCAAATTGGTAAAAGCTTGTTGACTGCCTTGCTGGGCCTGGGCAACCCAAGCCATCTCATCGTTCACGCCTTCTCCTTAGCTTTCCACTTCCTTTACGAGAAATGAATACAAAAAGTTGCACGGGATTAATGTGAATGCAATGGCGAAGCCGATCCACGACGCGAAGAAATCCGGATGGCGATAGCAAAGCGTTGCTCTGCCCCTGCAAATTTATTTCGATAAATCGCGCGCGGTGGATTCCATGACTGCCAGAATTTCAGCCACACGCCCGGCAGGGATGTTGAGGCGGAACATGCTGTTGAAGCCATCGCCCAGCATCACGCGTACTTTGCGCCAAGAAGCCAATTGCGGTTGGAGTTTTCCGTCTGGTATCAAGGCCACAGCCGCGGCCCATTGAGGATGACTATTGCTGTAAGACGTTAACGCTTCCAGCGATGATGTTCGCAGCGGGAACAAGCCCGTTGTTTGTACCCAGCGCGCTTGATTTTCAGGCGAAAGCATCCAGCGTACAAAGAGCCAGGCGGCCAATTGTTGTTCAGGCGTGGATTTCAACATTACAAATGAAGAGCCATAGATCATCAACCCGTTTTGCATATCACCGGGGAAGCTCAACACAGTCCATTCGTCGGCATTACTTGCGGTTGCCATGCCGCGCGAATAATCAGATAATTCTTCAAGGCCGGCCGTCATAAACAAGGCTTTACGCCCGGAGAATATGGAGGGCAGGTCTGCATCGGGCTGGGATGACCACGCACAGCCATCGTCGTAGAGCTGCTTGACAAAGGTCAAGGCAGCAATATTTTTGGGAGTCAAAAAGCGATAATCATTTCCTTCGAGCACGCCGCCGCCAAAGGCCGTAAGCCACGAAAGCGCGGTCATTGCGTTCGTGTCCACCAGCCAGCCGCCCTGCGCGTCGTTGTCGGGCACAGTATCTGCAAACATGGATTGGCGCGCGCGGCAGGCCTGCTCGCGAAAATCGTCTGCGGTTTTGGGCGCCGAGTCAAACCCAAGTTGGCGCGCCCAGCTAACGTTATAAAGAAGGAAGCGGGCTGAACGTTCGGCTGGAAGCCCCAAACGTTTGTCGCCAATCGAATCCTGGGTCAAAAAAATGGGCGGGAAATCTTTTATATCGGCGCTGCCGAATCCATAAACGGGATCGGAAATGTATGTATTCAAATCAACAACGTAATCACCCGCATTCCAAGCGAGTGCGTGTTCGGGCAATGCAATCACCAATTGCGGGCGGTTGGCTGTGGGGAGAGCGGTTGTGGTGTTGTTATAAAGCTGGCTGTAATTGATCTGGCTTATAGACTGGACAGTGATGCCCCACTCGTTGGTGCGATTAAATTCCCGGACTTGCGCTTCGAATAGATTCGACTCGATGCCAAACCACGGCTGCCAGACCTGGATAACAAGCCCCTTGAGCGCTTCTTTCCGGACTCCAAGCGGGCTGGCGGCAGTGGGCGTGGACTCAACTTGAGGCGCGCTCGTGGCACGAGCCGACGGAGTTGCCGTTGCATCAGCCTGCGCGGGCTGGCATGACGAAATGGCGAATGTAAAAATCAATGCCAGCGCCGCGAGCCGGCGATTTAAAAAACTCATAAGCCAAATACCGTGAACGGCACCGGGCTGAATGTCAGGATAAAGATAACGGTGACGAGCAATGCGATCATACGCCGGCGCGTATCGAGCTGTGTGATCTGGTCGAGCGGCTCTGCGTGCACGCGCCCAAGCCAAAGCAACAACACAGCCCAGATCCACCATCCGCTCCAGAAGATTCCGAGAATGATGAGCAGCCCGAAAATATATGGGAAGGCCTTGCCGACTTTTTCACCGAACAACGCGTAGACGACGTGTCCGCCATCGAGCGTGCCGGCCGGGATCAGGTTGAGTGCGGTGACCAATAATCCGGCCCAGGCCGCGAATGCCACCGGATGAATGAGCACATCCGTCCCGCCAATGGGGATAGGTTGGCCGGTAAAGAAGTAGCGCAGCCAATATATCGCCAAAGATACGCCGCCGGTGCTGGCCGGGGCGGGCAGGAGTTTTCCGAACATGATGTATTTCGCCAGCAGGTACATCAGCGAATTGCCTTCGAGTTGGATGCCTCCATTCACCGGCTGGAGCACTTCCAGGTGTGACAGCGACAACCCCAAGAAAAGAACAGGGATTGCCACGATCAGTCCAGCCAGCGGGCCGGCTACGCCAATATCGAACAGCACGCGTTTGTTCTTGGGCGTACCTTGCATCACGATGGCGGCTCCCATCGTTCCAAGAGGGCTGAATGGAAGTGGAATGAAATATGGCAGGGTTGCGGCGGTCTTGTGATAGCGGCTCATAAAATAATGACCGAACTCATGCGCCAGCAAAATCCCAAGCAGGCTGAGAGCAAAAGGCCAGCCGGTAAAAATACTTTTTGCCAAAAGGAGAATCTGACCCGCAAAATCAGTTGGCATCGGGCCTTCCGGTTGCGCTCCTGCCAGCATCACGCTCAACACTGTCAGGATGAATAGAATAATATTGACCGAAGGCCGCGCCGGCTTCGGAGCAGGCTTGCTGGGAATGAGATAAACGATCTGCTGTTCCTGTTCCTTGCGAAAGAGAACCGTGATATTGTAGGGTTTTAATGAATCTGCGAGTTGATCATAAGCTGCGGCTGAATCCTCCGAAAGCAAATGGCCGCGATAGCGCACAAGGAATCCCTTTTGCGGATCGCCCGTGGTCAGATCTTCGATGTGAAAGATGCGTGAGACAAGGTTGTTCAGAATTTCGGTTTCAGGAAACATACGATACCTTTTGGAATGTGGGGGCCAAAGAGCGGGAGTGGATGGGAGTCGAACCCACCGCGGCCCGCAACGCGGCCCGCCACAGGTTTTGAAGACCAGGAAGCCCACCGGGACCTAACCACTCCCGCTCACAAGGATAACCGAGGCAGGAAGGATTGACAAGTTCAGTATAAAACAATCCTGTGATTTCTCACAGGATTGTTTTTCTGGATGTTTTATTTTCAGCCAGCAACACATCGGCCACCTTCGGGGTATCTGCTAAAATCTCATCCGCCCCAAACTTTCTCAACTCTGGCTCTTCGCCGAAACCGCACAACACGCCGACTGTCTGCGCGCCCGCCGATTTCCCGGCGCGGATATCAACGGTCGTATCGCCGATCATCAGGCAGTTTTCAGGTGCGGCATTCATCTTTTTAGCGGCCAGCAGGATCGGGTCGGGGTAAGGTTTCGTATGTTCGGCGGAAAGCCCCGTTACGATCACATCAAAAAATTTCGCCAGGTCGAATTGCTCAAGAAAAGCCAGCGTCCCGCGTTCATCGCGCGCGCTGACCACAGCCAGCGGATAATATCCATGCAAACGCGCCAGCATTTTGTCCACGCCGGGAACGAGCAAAAACTTCTTTGGCTGGTATTTGCCGCGGCGGTTCATCCAATTGATGAACGCCGTCATCTCATCATCAATACCCAAATCATCAGCCAGCCCAAGCAGGCCATTGCCGGGCGCTTCAGCCCACATCACAAAGCGGCGCGCAGCGCGGGCCCGATCGCGAAACAAAAAACGCGGCAGAAAACGCTGCACCTTTTGCATGTACAGGTCATCGGTATCGCTCAATGTGCCGTCTACATCGAAACACAGGGCGCGTATGCGGGAAAGTTCAAGAGACATAACGCAATTGTACCCGAACGTTATGCTATACTTTATATATGGATAGCGCGCTGACTCATCTTGAGTGCCCCGAATGTGGAAAGCAGTTCGATGCAGATCTCGCGCAGACCTTTTGCGAAGATTGCAAATCGCCGCTTGAAGCGCGCTATGATTTGGACAAAGCGCGTCTTTCACTGGACCTGAAAACGGTCTCCGCGCGCCCACGCGGACTCTGGCGCTGGGCCGAGATACTACCCGTCCGCCTCGAAAAACATCGCCTGACCCTCGGCGAAGGCGACACGCCGCTTTTACCTGCGGCTCGCCTGGGGAAAGCATCCGATTTCAAAAACTTATACATCAAAGATGAATCGGCCAATCCAACTGCCTCCTTCAAAGCGCGCGGATTGGTGATGGCTGTCGCCAAAGCCATCGAATTGGGAATCAAAGAATTCGTCATCCCCACTGCCGGGAACGCGGGCGGGGCATTGGCCGCTTATGCGGCACGCGCGAAAGCCGCCGCGCACGTCTTCATGCCGAAAGATGCGCCGCTGGCGAATCAACTTGAGGTCAAAGCCTTCGGCGCCGACCTGGTTTTAGTAGACGGACTCATTAGCGATGCAGGCAAACTCGCCGCTGAAGAATCAAAAAAACATGGCTGGTTCGACGTCTCGACCTTCAAAGAACCTTATCGGCTAGAAGGCAAAAAAACCATGGGTCTTGAACTGGCCGGGCAATTCAACTGGAACCTGCCCGATGTGATCTTCTATCCAACAGGCGGCGGCACGGGTTTGGTGGGCATGTGGAAAGCTTTCGACGAATTGGAAAAAATGGGCTGGATCAACTCAAAACGCCCGCGCATGGTCAGCGTGCAAGCCGAGGGTTGCGCGCCCATCGTCCGCGCTTTTGAACAGGGAAGCGAACGAGCCGAATTCTGGAACGGTGGCGAAACCATCGCGGCCGGTCTGCGCGTCCCCGGCCCATTCGCAGACCGTCAAATCCTGCGCGCCATTCGTCAGAGCAAAGGTGCGGCAATGGCTGTCAGCGATGCAGAAATCGTTATCGCACAAAAAGAGATCGCATCCAACGAGGGCATCTTTGCATGTCCCGAAGGAGCCGCGGCCTGGGCAGCGCTCAAAAAAATGCAAAAGCAAGGCTGGGTTAAACCGGAAGAGCAAATTGTTCTATTCAACACCGGTAGTGGATTAAAATATTTATGTTTCAGCAGCAAGCACACCGGCTGAAACATAATCAACATGGCTAAAGACCGCACCCGATCATTACTCGAACTCCTCATCCAGGTCAACCGTGAAGTCGCCGCGGCGCTGGACCTGCGTACTGTTTTGCAGCGCCTGCTCTTCGCCGCGCTCCAAAATGTGGGCGGCGAACGCGGCAGTATCGTGGTGTTGGACGATAACGGCAAGCCGATGGATGCGACCATCGTATACGGCACGAGTCTGCACGAACACACCACACAACAATTGCGCGAAACAGTAGATCGCGGCCTGGCCGGCTGGGTGGTCCGTCACCGCAAAGCCGCGCTGATTCCCGATACCAGCCAGGATGAACGCTGGCTTCGCCGTCCCGACGACACACTTAACAAGAACGGCCAAAAATCCGCCATCTGTGTGCCGCTTCTGGCGCGCGAACGCCTGGTAGGTGTGCTCACCCTCGTCCACCCTCTGCCGAATGCTTTCGGCCCCGAACACCTTGAACTCATGCAAGCCATCGCCGACCAGGCCAGCATCGCGGTGTTGAACGCGCGTCTCTATACCGAAAGCCTGCGACAGGCGCGTGTCATGACCGCTTTGGCAGACGGTGCGGCTGCCTTTAGCGCTTCACTCGAGGTACGCGAAGTCTGGCAGCGTGTACTCAATCAAACCATGCAAGCCATGCAGGTCGAGACAGTCGCCATTGGGCTGATTGAAGGCCCGGAACAAGGCCTCGTCTTCCGCGCCGCCGCGGGACAAAATGCCGGGAATATCCTCGACAGGCGCATCCCCGGCGGACAGGGACTGGCCGGGTTGGTGGCACGCGAAGGCCACGGCATGATCATTCTTAATGTAAAAGAAGACAAACGCTACACCGAAGCCGACCGTTTCAGCGGTATCGAAGCCAATGCCATCGCGCTGGCCCCCATTCAATCGCAAGGCAAAACCATCGGCGTGCTGGAAGCCATCAATCCTGTTTCCGGCATCTTCGACCCTGATGCGCTGACCGTGATGACGGGCATCGGCGGCCTGGCCGGGACGACCATTCGCAACGCACAACTGTTTGAACAACTGCAGAATGCCCATCAGCGTTACCGCGAACTCTTTGAAGAAAGCATTGACCCGATCTTTATCACAGACCTGGAAGGCAGGGTGATCGAAGCAAACCGAGAAGCCATTCGGTTGAGCGGCTTCCAGACCGATGACCTCCACAAGATGAGCATTGATCAACTGCACGAAGTCAACTGGAACAAGACCGGCATGGAGTTCGAGAACCTGATCAATGAAACTGGGCGCAATTACGAGTCAATATTACACAAAGCTGATTCGGGCGGGGTGCCGGTCGAAGTCTACGCGCGGCGCGTGGAATTTGAAGATACCGACTCCATCCAGTGGACTTTGCGCGACATCAGCGAACGCAAGGAGTTGGATTCCCTGCGCGAAGACCTGACGGCCATGATTTATCACGATCTGCGTTCGCCTTTGGGAAACATCGTCTCAAGCCTGGATGTGTTGGGCGGCATGATCGGAGAAGACGAATCTACGCGATCCATTCTCAGCATTGCAGTGAATTCCACCGACCGTATTCAACGGTTGGTTAATTCCCTGCTCGACATCAATCGTCTCGAATCGGGCCAGACCATCGCCACGCAGAAGACCGTCAATCCGCAGGAGTTGATCGAGGCCGCCGTTAGGGATGTGATGCCATCCGCAACCGGACGCCACCAAAAAGTCGAGATACAGATCGCCGGGACATTGCCGAATATCTGGGTGGATGCAGACATGCTGCGCCGCGTCCTGATTAACCTGCTGGAGAACGCCATCAAATTTTCAAAAGTTGGGGCCACCATCACGATCGGGGCGCAGAAAGATGAAAACTCGGCGCGTTTTTGGGTGCAGGATAATGGACCCGGCATCCCGTCATCCGAACATAAACACATCTTCGAGAAATTCGCGCGCGTCAAGGGCAAGGACAAACCCGGCGGCCTGGGCATTGGGCTGGCATTCTGCCGCATTGCCGTGCAAGCGCACGGCGGGATGATCTGGGTCGAAAGCAAAGAAGGCAAAGGCTCGAACTTCATCTTCACTTTGCCAGTGATGAGCGAATAAAGTTTGAGAGTAAAATAGATTTAGTTTTCACCTTTGGGTGAATGCTTAGGAGATTAGATGCAACCCATTGCTGACAATATTTATATCGAAGATCACTATCTGGGCGTTACGCTGGGAGTCATTCAACAACCGCGCGGACTGATCCAAATTGACGCTCCACCCTCGCCAGAAGACAGCCGCTCATGGCGCGCGGCCTTGATGAGCCTAAGCGGAGGCCCCGAACGTGTGCTAATCAATCTTGATGCCCACCCCGACCGCACCCTCGGCGCACGCGCCATGGATTGCACCGTTATCGCGCAGGAAAAGACGGCGGCCGTTTTCCGCTCGCGGACGACAACCTTCAAGGCGCAGGGCGCAGAAACCGGCGCAGATTGGGAAACAATTCCCGGCCTCGGCACGGTGCGCTGGTCGCCGCCCGAAATTTCTTTCGGCGATCAAATGAACCTGCACTGGGACGAGTCGCCGGTGATTTTCGAACATCACCCCGGCCCGGCGTTGGGCGCCATGTGGGTGATCGTGCCAGATGAAAAGGTCGTATTCATCGGAGACCTCGTCCCAAAGAATCAGCCTCCCTTCCTGGCACACGCCGACCTGCCCTCCTGGATGGAATCTCTCGATATACTTTTGAGCCCGGCTTATCGCGGCTTCACCTTCGTCAGCGGGCGAGGCGGCACTGTCTCCACATCTGCCATCAAAACCCAGGCCGAATTAATTAAACAAATCCATGACAAACTTGAAAAAATGGCGGCCAAAAGCCAGCCGCCCGATTCAACTGAAAAATTGATCGAGCCGTTCCTGGCCCATTTCAAATCCTCGGCAGCGCGGCACAAACAATATGTCCAGCGCATGCGCTACGGCCTCCGTCACTATTATGCACGTCACTATCATTTGGGCAGCTCTGCCGAGGAATAAATGGACGAAAGATTTTTGCCGATCTTTGAACTAACGCGCGGCCGCATTGTCGAATCGATTCATTACGGCGCGATCGCGATGGTGGACTCCAACAAAAAACTTTTGTACTCATATGGCGACCCTCAAACGGTCGCCTTTTTACGCTCGTCTGCCAAGCCTTTTCAGGCCCTGCCCTTTTTTGAACGCAACGGGCCTGCGGCTTTTGGCCTGACTCAAAAAGAACAAGCCTTGATCTGCGCCTCACACGAAGGCTCGGACGAACACGTGCGCGTCGCGCAGAGCATTCAAGCGAAGGCGGGCATCGCGGAAAGCGACCTGCAATGCGGAGTCCACATGCCCGGCGACGCGACCGCCTATAAAGCCTTGATCGCGCGTGGCGAAACGCCGACAACTAATCGTAACAATTGCTCCGGCAAACACAGTGGGATGCTGGCGCACGCCAAGATGCGCGGCCTTCCGCTTGATACCTATCTGGACATCAATCACCCGATCCAACAGGATATTCTGACCGCCTTTGCCGAGATGTGCGATTATCCGCGCGAAAAGGTTGAGCTTGGCGTCGACGGTTGTTCCGCGCCGAACTTTGCCGCCCCGCTTTACAACTCGGCCCTGGCCTTTGCGTGGCTGTGCGACCCACAGAATGTAAGCAAAACGCGGGCGAAAGCATCGAACGAGATCACCTCCGCCATGATGACGCACCCCGAAATGATTAGCGGACCCAGCGAATTCGATTGCCGCCTCATGCAAGTTGGCAAAGGCAAAATCATCTGCAAGCGCGGCGCGGAGGGATTCCAGGCCATCGGGCTTTTGCCCGGCGCACTTGGCGCCGCCTCGCCCGGCATTGGCATTACCTTCAAGGTTTCAGACGGGGATTTATTATTCAGAACACTCAAGATCGAGCCGCTCAACCGCGTTCGTCCGGCAGTGACACTGGAGATCCTGCGTCAGATCGGCGCGTTGAATGATTCGCAGATGAAAGAGCTGGCCGAGTTCGGCCCGACTTTGCCCATCAAGAATCACCGCGGGATCGTGGTGGGCGAGTCGAGAACAGCCTTCAAATAAAGTAAAGTTGCATAGAATTTCAATCGAATCACGGGGAACGCGGATTTATTTTCTTCGTTCTCCGTGATGTTTTTTATCGGAGTATGCCATGTCTGATCTAAAAAAGCGCGCGCTCAAAATTCACGAGAAACTTTTGGAGGCCTTCGGCAATCCCACCTGGCGCAATCCGCTCCCGCCGATTGACGAACTGGTTTCGACCATCCTGTCACAGAATACGAACGACGTCAACCGCGACCGCGCCTTCAACGCCCTGCGCGCCAAATTCCCCACCTGGGAAGCGGTGCGGAATGCAAAAACCGATGATGTGATCAATGCCATTCGCCCGGCGGGACTCGCGAATCAAAAAGGACCGCGCATACAAAATGTCCTGCGCACCATTACAGAAGAACGCGGCTCGCTCAATCTGGATTTTTTGGCGGACTTGCCGATCGAAGAAGCACGCGCCTGGCTGACAAAGTTCAACGGCGTCGGCCCGAAGACAGCCGCGATCGTTTTATGCTTTTCATTAAATCGTCCGGCCTTTCCAGTTGATACACATATTTATCGCGTCACTGGCCGCATCGGCCTGCGCCCGAAGAAAATGACCGTCGAGCAGGCGCACCCACATCTCGAATCCATCTTTCCGCCTGAAACCTATTACGCCGCGCATTTGAATTTGATTCGACTCGGGCGTGAAGTTTGCCAAGCGCGCAAGCCGCAGTGCCAGAAATGTCCGATCAACAAGTTGTGTGATTTCGAGCCGAAGACAAAATAACTTTTCTTCGCATCTTCAGCCTTGCGTTAATTTCTTTATCGGAGAAAATATGGGCCAAATTCCCCCCGTCAGTATTGCCTTGGAAAAACTTGGGATTCCGCATCGCATATTCCGCCATGAGAATCCGGTCACATCATTCGAGCAGGCCGCGAGCGAACGCGGACAAAAGCCGGGGCAGGTCATCCGCAGTATTTTATTTCGTGTCGGCGACAATGAATTTCTGATGGCGCTCGTCGCGGGGCCCGCGCAGATCTCATGGAAGAAACTTCGTCAGCATCTCGGCCAGTCGCGGCTGACGATGGCAACGGAAGATGAAGTGCTGGAAGTCACGGGTTACCGCGTCGGCACGGTGGGGCCATTCGGATTGCCGCGCCCGCTCAAAGTCCTGGTTGATGCGAGCGTCATGCAGCAGGCGGAAATTTCCATCGGCTCAGGCATGCGCAATACAGCAGTCATCCTGCAAAGTGCGGATTTAAAGCGCGCACTGGCAGATTCGGAAATTGTCGCGCTCACTGAAAACGGTTGACAAAATTCAGCAGCCGAATTATACTTTTTGTGCAATAAAGTCCATTGCATTAGTATACTTTTGCAAGAAAGGCAGACATGCGGCTTTCCAAACGCGGTGAATACGGGTTACGGGCAATGATCATTCTGGCGGGGCCCTCCGCCCCGAACGCTTCCCTGCCGGTGGTGCAAATCAAAGAGATCTCGCAACGCGAGCAGATCTCGGCCAAGTTTCTCGAGCAGATTTTGTTGACGCTCAAGAACGCCGGCATGCTCCACAGCAAGATGGGCGTTGGCGGCGGGTATTACCTGGCCAGGCCTGCCAGTGAGATCACGCTCGGCCAAATCTTCCGCGTGCTTGACGGCCCCGTGGCGCCCATCAAATGCGTCAGCCAGATGGCCTACGAGCCATGTGGCTGTCCCGACGAACAGACTTGCGGCCTGCGGCTGGTAATGGGCGATGTACGCAATGCCATCGCCGATATTCTCGATAACACCAGCCTGGCTGATGTGACCAAGCGACAGAGTGCCGTCCGCAAGAAGCTTGGCATAAAAAGTTAAATGCCTTGAAAGATACCTTGCAAAGAGCGTTTTTTTTGGCTCAAAAGTCTACTTGTGCAATAGGGTCTATTACACACAAACCAAATTGGAGACAAACTATGAGAAAATCTGCTTTTATTCTGCTGACCGTAGTCATGGCCTTTACACTGACCCTGACGGCGTGCGCCTCACCAGCACCGACAACGGCTCCCCTTTCAAACGGCGCTCCCGCAACTGACGTTCCCACTGCTGCGCCCGCCGACACGTTGAAAGGCAATATTGCCACCTCTGGCGCATTCGCCCTTTACCCAATGATGACGGTCTGGGCGGAGGAATTCCAGAAAATCCATCCCAACGTCACGTTTGACGTTTCAGCCGGTGGCGCGGGTAAAGGCATGACCGATGCCCTCTCTGGCGCGGTGGATATTGGCATGGTCTCGCGCAATGTTACCAGCGAAGAAAAGGCCAAAGGCGCGTACGCGGTTGCAGTCGTGAAAGATGCGGTCTTTCCGATCGTCAACGCGCAGAATCCGGTCATCAATGACCTACTCGCCAAGGGCGTATCCCAGGATACATTCATCAAGATTTTCATCACTGGCGAAATCAAGACCTGGGGCGAAGTGACCGGCAAACCTGAGATCACTGATGAGATCCACGTTTATACGCGTTCCGACTCGGCTGGCGCGGCGGATGCGTGGGCAAAATTCCTGGGCGGCAAGAAGCAGGAGGACTTGGTCGGCGTGGGCGTTAACGGCGACCCGGGCGTGCTCGAAGCGGTTATCAAAGATCCGCTTGGGATTGGCTATAACAATTTGGGTTATGCGTTTGACAATTCGACGGGCGAGGCAGTGGCCGGGGCAATCGTTCTGCCGATTGATGCGAACGGTGATGGACAAGCAAGCACAGATGAAGTGATCAAATTCAAGGCGCAAGCCGTGGATGCAGTCGCAACCGGAAAATATCCATCCCCGCCCGCCCGCGATTTGAACGTAGTCACGAATGGCAAACCATCCGGCCTGACGCAAACCTTTATCGAGTGGATCCTGACAGACGGTCAAAAGTTTGTGGCGACAGCTGGATTTGTCCAACTTCCCGCAGACCAATTGACAGAGTCTCTCGCAAAGGTTAAGTAATGGATAGACAGGCAATCCCTGTTTTAACCGAATCACAAAAAATGGAAGGCCGGAAGTTCCGGCCTTCCCTAACGTCCCGCCGCAAGCAGGACCAGACGGCCGGGCGCGTGCTTTTTGCGGTCACACTTCTGCCGATTGCGCTGGTCACGCTGATTACCATCGGCCTGGCCGCCCGCTTCTGGCCGATCTTAAAAGTTTATTCATTCTGGGACCTGGTAAGCGGGACAGTTTGGAAACCGCAGGATGGCCTGTTTGGATTCTGGCCGTTCATCTCCGGCACATTTTGGGTGACTATTGTCGGCGCGGGGCTGGCCATTCCGCCGTGCATTCTGACTGCGCTTTATCTTTCGGAATACGCCCGGCAATCTACCCGCGCCATTATGAAACCATTGCTCGATCTATTGGCCGCCATTCCATCGGTAGTTTACGGTGTGTGGGGTGTGATCGCCATCGTCCCGTTGGTCGAAAAAAATATCGCACCCTTCTTTGAAAAATACCTGGGCTTCGTCCCGATTTTCGTCAGCAAAAATCCAACCGGCTACAGCATTCTCTCGGGCGGCATTGTGCTGGCGGTGATGATCGCGCCATTTATTATCGCAGTCACTTACGAAGTTTTGATGACCGTCTCAGAGGGATTAAGGCAGGCCTCGCTGGCCGTCGGCGCAACGCAATGGCAGACGATTCGTTCAATTATATTAAAGCAAACCATGCCCGGCATCATCGCCGCAGTTGTGCTGGGAGCTACGCGCGCGCTCGGCGAGACAATGGCTGTCCTGATGGTCGTTGGAAATGTGCCGCAAGTCCCGCGTTCCATTTTTGATACAGCCTATCCGCTCCCGGCGCTGATCGCAAACAATTACGGGGAGATGATGTCCATTCCGCTTTATGACGCGGCCCTGCTCGGCGCGGCATTCATTTTGCTCGTAATCATTTTGATATTCAACATTGCATCCACATTGGTACTTCAGCGGATGCTTGGAAAGCGTTGGGTATGAAAAAACACTGGCACAGACGACACATCATTGAGGCCTTCGTAAAAGCTGTGATGATTTTTTCATTCATCATCGTGGCGGGCAGTCTCGGTTTAATTTTATGGACGGTGATTTCGCGCGGCCTGCCCGCCCTGACATGGTCAATGGTATCGCAGACTCCCAAAGGCGGCTTCTATCTTGGAAAAGAAGGCGGCATCCTCAATGCCATCATCGGCTCGCTTTACCTGGCTGGCGGCGGCACATTGATCGCCTTGCTATTCAGTCTCCCCATTGCACTTTATCTTGAAACCTATCTCGGCGATTCGCGCCGGGGACAATATGTTCGACTCGCGTTGGATATCTTATGGGGCATTCCATCCATTGTGTACGGCGCATTTGGGTTCATCGTCATGCTGGCGTTTGGATTACGCGCTTCCCTATTGGGCGGCATCATCGCCCTGGCTTTGATCGAACTCCCGATCATGACGCGCGCCATGGATGAAGTGATCCGCCGCATGCCCGCGGACCTGGAGCAGGCCGCGCTGGCTTTAGGCTCCACCCGCCTGGAAATTGCCACGCGCGTGGTGACGCGCCAGATGCTGCCGGGAATCGTCACCGCGATCCTGCTGGCCTTCGGGCGCGGCATCGGCGATGCCGCCGCAGTGCTGTTCACAGCAGGTTACACTGACCGCATCCCGGCTTCGATTCTGCAACCCGCCGCATCGCTCCCGCTGGCGGTTTTCTTCCAGTTGGGCATGCCCTATCCCGAGGTCCAGAAAAGAGCGTACGCGTCGGCATTGATCTTGACGATCATTGTGCTTGCCATAAGTCTGGGTTCACGCTGGATCGCGGGCAGGTTATCCAAGTACGTTATGAAATAATGGAGGCAGGCATGGATGCACATATCCAGATAAAAAATTTGAACGCTTATTATGACGACATACAAGCATTGAAAGACGTCAATATTGAACTGCCGCGCAAACAGATCACGGTCATCATGGGGCCGTCCGGCTGCGGCAAGACCACGCTACTCAAGACCTTCAACCGCTTTCTTGAACTGACCGATAAGACAAGCATCACTGGCGAAGTTCTTATTGACGGGCAAAATATTTACGAACGAGATATAGATGTAACCGAAGTCCGCAAACGAGTTGGGCTGCTGGCTCAACGACCATTCCCACTGCCGATGTCCATCTATGAAAACGTCGCCTACGGCATGCACATTCACCGCATGAAGAATAATCGCAACGAATATCGCAAAGCCGTGCGACATTACCTCGAAGTGGCCGGGCTGTATGATGAAGTTAAAACCCGGTTGACGAATCCCGCCACCAGTCTTTCGATTGGACAACAACAACGCCTGTGCCTGGCGCGCGGATTGGCCGTCGAACCGGAGATCATTCTGGGCGACGAACCAACCTCGGCCCTCGACCCGGTCTCGTCCCAGCACATCGAGGGACGTTTACTCGGCTTGAAGGAACAATACACGATCGTAATCGTGACGCATACCCTGCGCCAGGCCAAGCGCCTGGCAGATTATGTCATTTATATGTATATGGGCGAGGTGGTCGAATCGGGCCCCGCAAAAGAAGTATTCAACAATCCCAAACAGGAACGCACACGCGCCTATCTCGAAGGGCAGTTCTAATGGCAAGGGCGGAGCTGTCGCTCCGCCCTTGCGGCATCATTGGGGTTTATAATCCATTCCATGAAACGCATTGGTTCATTTATTATCCTCGCCGCCAGCCTGTTACTCGTCTTTCAAATCGCCCGCGCCCAAAGCACACAGCCTGTCGTCCTGATCCTGAATGCGAACGGGCCGATTGAACCCATCATGCTGGATTATATCGAACGCGGCATTAAAACGGCGGAACAACGCCAGGCAGAAGCGCTGATCATCCAACTGAACACTCCCGGTGGCAGCATTCTTACCATGGGACAAATCATTGAGGCGATCCGCGCCAGCCAGGTACCGGTCATTGTCTATGTAGCCCCGCGCGGCGCATGGGCGGCCAGCGCCGGGACACTGGTTACATTGGCAGGCCATGCAGCAGCCATGGCGCCAGAGACTGTGATCGGCGCGGCCAGCCCGGTCAGCAGCGGCGGCGCAGACCTGCCAACGACTGAGGAACTCAAGGCCAAGGAAGCTACGAAGGCCATTGCGCGCTCCCTGGCCGAACGGCGCGGCAGCGATGCGGTGACTCTTGCCGAGGCCACCATTGAGAATGCAAAAGCCGTTTCTGCCAACGAGGCTTTGCAAGCCCGATTAATTGACTTTATCGCAACGGACATCAATGATCTTTTGAAAAAATTGAACGGCTTTACAGTCACCATGCCGGATGGCCCCCGCGTACTTCGCACAACCGGCGCACAGACCGAGACCGTGAACATGAGCGTCATCGAACAACTTCTACTCATTCTCACCGACTCGAATATTGTGTTCATCCTGCTGGCGTTGGGCGTGCTGGCTTTGCAGATCGAACTCTCAAACCCGGGCGGCTGGGTGGCAGGTTTCTTCGGCGTCAGTTCTCTCGCACTGGCTTTCTATGGAATGGGACTTCTCTCGGTCAATTATTTTGGTTTGGTCTTCCTGGCAACCGCTTTCGTGCTCTTCATCCTTGATATCAAAGCGCCCACCCACGGCGCATTGACAGCCGCGGGCATCGGCTCGTTTATCGTCGGCGCATTGGTGCTCTTCAACTCGCCGGGCGTGCCGCAATTTCAACGCGTATCTGTCCCACTGGTGGTCGGTGTCAGCATTGCAATCGGTCTGATGTTTGCGACCATCATGACCTTTGCCTTGCGCGCTCAACAGGGGCGCATTCAAACCGGCGTCGAATCTGTGATAGGGAAAACGGGAGTTGCCAAAACCGACATCAGTTTAACAGGACAAGTCCAAATCGCATCTGAGCTTTGGTCAGCGGAAGCCGCTCCAGGGTCCGGCGCGATCGGTAAGGGCGACCGCGTTGAAGTTGTCGAGGTCAAAGGCTTGCGATTGAAAGTCCGTAAGATATAATCATAAAAATTCCGCTTCTTTTATAGGACCTTATGACTGTCACTCCCACCCGAGACCGGGTCAACCCCGAAACTTTAAATACCCGCCCACTGCGCCGCCCCGAGTGGATCAAAGTACGCGCGCCGTCGGGCGAAACATACGAACGGCTTCAAACCTTGATGCGCTCAAAAGAACTGCACACGGTTTGCGAAGAAGCCATGTGCCCGAACCTGGGCGAATGCTGGGGCTCTGGCACGGCGACGTTCCTGATGCTCGGCGACGTATGCACGCGCACCTGCGGCTTCTGCGACATCAAACATGGCAAACCGGCACTGATGGACTGGGGCGAAGCCGAGCGCGTCGCGCAGGCTGTGAAATCCATGGATTTGAAGCACGCAGTCATCACATCCGTCAACCGCGATGACCGGCGCGATGGCGGCGCGCCGATCTTTGCGATGGTCATTCGCCGCATCCGCGCAATATTGCCGGGCTGTTCGATTGAAGTCTTGATTCCCGATTTCAAAGGATCGCTCGAAGCCTTGAAGATCGTGATGGAGGCGCGGCCCGAGATTTTGAATCACAACGTCGAGACTGTACCGAGACTCTTCAAACAGGTCCAGCCACAGGACAATTACGAGTGGGCCGCGGCAACTTTATCGAACGCGAAGAAACTCGATCCCGATGTTTTAACCAAATCGGGCATCATGCTCGGCCTCGGCGAAACGATGGGCGAAGTCAAAGCCGTGATGCGCGATCAGCGCAGTTGGGGCGTGGATATATTGACCATCGGCCAATATCTGCAACCCAGCAAGAAGCACCTGCCGATGCAAAGATATTACACGATGGAAGAATTCGCCGAACTGCGCGACTACGGCTATTCGATTGGCTTCCAATGGGTGGAGTCGAATCCGCTGGTTCGCTCTTCTTACCATGCGGCGGAGCAGGTGCGCGCCTTGAGCATCGTGCATCGAAAGTTGTATGGAGAAGCAGTAGTCAGTAACCAGTGAGCAGTAATCAGTGTTCAGTATGCAGTCGGAGCGGCGAGAGTCGCTCCGACTTTTTGTTGTATTTAAGATGCTTTTTTCAAAAGCGTGTTCAATGGCAAATCAGACAGGGAACTGAGCCTGATGTTCTCGCCCTCAAATGCAAGCAGGGATGTCGTGGGGTTTGGTACCGCGACTACAAAGATGCCAGCGGCGCGCGCGGCTTTGACTCCGTTGGGCGAATCTTCAAAGACGATGGCCGCATCTTTCGGAACTTCGAGCTGGTCCAGCGCCAATAAAAACAGATCGGGGTTCGGCTTGGTGCGGCCAGGTGCGACATCGTCAGCGCAGATGATTCTATCGAAGCGGTGGAAAAGCCCAAGTCGGGAAAGATGCGTGTCCACCCACGAGTGAGGAGAACTCGAAGCAATGGCAAGTTTCAAGTTCAAGAGCCGCGCCGAGTCAAGATAATCCACAATGCCGGGCAGGACAGGCTGGTGTTCGATCAATGAACAATTCAAACGATGTTGTCGCGTGTGCAGGGCGTGAAGATCGAGCGGCTGGCCGACTAATTCCTGCAAATGAATCGCCGCGTCGAATTGTGAAGCACCCGCGCCGCCAATGATCTGTCCCCACGACGCGACAGGAAATGCAACATTATGCTCGGCGTAGATTTCTTGCCAGGCGAGGACGTCAGGCGTTTCAGTATCGAGGATCAAGCCGTCGAAATCGAAGATGAGGGATGTAATCACAGCAGAAGAATTTTATCATTCAATAAAAAGAGCGGCCTTTTCGGACCGCTTTTTTTATTTATTTCATTTATTTTCTAGAACAATTTCAATACTGCATTGCTGGCCCATTCGAACAAGTATTGCGGCACGAAACTCAGGATCACAGTCACCAATGCGGCCGCGCCCCAAGTAAGGTTGAGCCAGGGTTCGGACGTAACTTCCGGTTCGCCATCGCGCATGTACATCGTGACGACCACACGCAGGTAGTAGTAGGCGGAAACGAGGGAGGTCAGCACGCCGATGATGGCCAGGCCAACGTATCCGCCGGACATGACCGCGCGGAAAAGATAGAACTTGCCGACCAGCCCAAGCGTGGGTGGAAGGCCGATCAGCGAAAGCATGAAAACGGTCATCGCGGCGGCCAAAGCAGGGTATTTGCGTCCGAGGCCTGCGTAATCGCTGATGGCAAGACCTTTGCCCTCGGCCTTTTCCATTGCAATGACAATACCCCACGAACCGAAGTTGGTAATGGCATAGGAAACAAGGTAGAAGAGTCCCGCCGCAACTGAAACAGGCAGGACGCTTTTATTTCCAAACGGGACGAAGGCCATCAGAATATAACCGGCGTGCGCGATGCTGGAATAGGCCAGCATACGTTTAATATCAGATTGAGAGATGGCAAGCAGGTTGCCGACGATCATTGTCAAGGCGGCGAGCGCAACCAGGATCGGAGTCATGTCGCTGGCAAGGGAGGGAAGCGCCGAGCCGAAGACGCGCAGTAAGGCGGCGAAGCCCGCGATCTTCGCACCTGCCGCCATGAAAGCCGTAACCGGAGTTGGAGCGCCTTGATACACATCGGGAGTCCACATGTGGAAGGGAACGGCCGCGACCTTGAAGCCGAATCCAACCAGGATGAGGGCCGCCCCAATGGTCAGGAGCAGGTTCGGGGTCCCGGTTGAGGCGGAAGCAAGAACTCCAGAGAACGAGGTTGTCCCGGTCGCGCCAAAAACCAACGCAATGCCGTACACTACAAATCCGGCAGAGAAGGAACCGAGCAGAAAATATTTAAGTCCGGCTTCTTCAGAGTCCACTTTGGGGCGGGCGAAGGCGGCCAACACGTAGAGCGGGATGGAAAGCAATTCGAGGCCAAGGAAGATCATGATCAGGTCAGCGGCCTGTGCAATGAGCATCATGCCAATGACACTGAAAAGCAGAAGGATGTAATATTCGCCGCGCTCAAGGTCCATGCGTTTGACGTAGCCATAAGCCAGGGCCACGCCCAAGATACCGCTGACCAGCAATAACGCATTGATAAAGGCCGAGAAACCATCCAGCACAGCCATGTTGTTGAAACCCACAGCGGCTTCGCGCCCAATCTGCGAAAGAGTGAAGCCGAGGGCAACGGCCAGTCCGAGGGCCGCCAGCAACGCGGTGATGCCCTTGCGTTCCCTGGGGATGAAGAGATCGGCCAAGAGAAGCGCGAAGGTCCAGACGGCGAGTATGGTGAACGGGAGCAGGGTTGAGATATCTTGAAATTGAGGCATAAGCATCTGAGCTTTCAGCATACAGCGGTCAGCAAAACCCAGCCAAAGCTGAGAACTGACTTCTGAGAGCTTTAGGGGATTACCAGCGCAGAAACAAGTTTCTGAACAGTTGGGGCCATCAAGTTAAAGAAGGGCGCGGGGTACAGGCCAATCCAAAACATAAAGATCAGCAGCGGGACAACGGTGGCAATCTCGCGCCAGTTCAAGTCGCGCAGGGCGTGTCCATGTTTCCTGACTTCCTCAACGATCGAGCCTTCGGGTCCAAGGAACATTTTTTGGAACATGTACAGAATATAGACCGCGGCCATAATGACGCCCAAGGCTGAGATGCCTGCATATAACGGATTGTTGATAGCGGTCGAACCGAACGCGCCGAGCAGGATGGTGAACTCGCCGACGAAACCATTCAAGCCCGGCAGGCCCATCGAAGAGAGCGAAGCGATCAGCATGGCCGTGCCGAAGATCGGCGTGACCTTCCACAGCCCGCCATAGACTTTCATGTCGCGCGTGTGGGTCTGTTCGTAGATCATGCCGACCAGCAGGAACATGGCGCCCGTGCTGAGTCCGTGGTTGATCATTTGCAGGATGGCGCCTTCGACGCCTTGTACGTTAAGGGCGAACATGCCCAGCATTACGAAACCTAGGTGACTGACCGAGGAATAAGCCACCAGCTTCTTCGCGTCAGATTGGGCGTACGAAACGGCCGCACCATAAATAATGCCGATGGTGGCAAGCAACGCAATCCACGGCGCAGCCTGAAGCGAGGCCTGCGGGAACAGCGGAATATTGAAGCGCAGAAAACCATAAGTGCCCATCTTCAACAACACGCCCGCCAGGATAATCGAGCCAGCCGTCGGCGCTTCAACGTGGGCGTCGGGCAGCCACGAATGCAGAGGCCACATCGGAACCTTGATGGCAAATGCCGCCGCGAACGCAATGAACAGCCAAAATTGAACATCGGCGGGAATATTACGCTGCGCGATCAAATCTGGCACGGAGAAGGTTTTGCCATAAATGCCGAGCCACAGAATCGCCAACAGCATCAGGATCGAACCGGCCATCGTATAGAGGAAGAACTTGACGGCGGCATAGATGCGGCGCGGTCCGCCCCAGATACCGATCAGGAAATACATCGGGATCAGTGTAAATTCCCAGAAGATATAGAACAGGAACAAATCCTGCGCCAGGAACACACCCATCATTCCAACTTCCAACAACAGGAAGAAGAGCATGAAATCCTTAACGCGGTCTTCCACGGCTGTCCACGTTGAAAGGATCGAGATGGGCGTCAGGAAGCCGGTCAGCAAAACAAGCAGAATGCTGAGTCCGTCCAGGCCAAGATAATATTGAATATTCCATCCAGCGACGGTGATCCAATCGTATTTGGCGACCAGTTGCAGGTCAGGGTTGGATGCGTTGAACTTTGTCAGCACCCAGATGGACAAGGCGAAGGTCAACAGCGAAGTGACCAGCGCTGTCCAGCGCAATGCGGTTTTCTTTTCGCCTGGGATGAAGAGCAAAGCCAGTACGCCCACCAGCGGGAAGAAGGTCAGAAGAGTTAAGGGTTGCAAAAGAAATTCCATATTCATTCCTCGTTGCGGATTCTTATTTCAACAACAGATAACCAAGGATAAGGACGACACCCAGCAGCACAGACAACGCGTACGAGCGCACGAATCCGTTCTGGACCTTTCGGGCGGCCGCCGATAAATTTTGCGTCGCGGCGCCCAGCCAGTTGGCGAAGGCGTCAATACCGCGCTGGTCCGCATAATCATTGAGGGCGATGCTGGTTACCCAATTGTATGTCCCGACGATGACGGTATCATGCACCCAATCATGCCAGAATCTCCAGTCAATCACATCCGCGATAAACTGCGAAATTTTCGCAAACGGATTAATGATGACCGCCCCGTAGATCTCGTCCACGAACCATTTGTTTTCCATGCCCGTAAAAATAAAGCCAAGCGGTTTCTTGAGCGGATCAAGCTGACCAGCCTTGAGCGGATTGCGCCCGTAAATAAGCCACGAAATAAAGATGGCAAGCAAAGCCAAGCCGGTGGAAATGAGCGCCACGCTCAGCACGAATTCGCCGGGCTTGATGAATTCAACCGTCTGTTCGAGCCATTTAGTCAACGTTTCCACGCCGGGCAAATTCAACGCGCCGCCGACGATGGAAAGGAAAGCCAGCGCCATCAGCGGAACGGTGATGATCGGTTTGCTTTCCTCGGCGCGCGCGGCGGCCTCATGACGCGGCTGGCCAAAGAAGACCATCCAAATCTGACGGGCCGTGTAGAAGGCGGTGAAAAATGCGGCAATGGTCAACAGCCAGTAAACGGCAGGATAGCCTTCCGTGAGAGCGTCCGCCAGAATCTCATCTTTCGACCAGAATCCTGCAAACGGGAAGATGCCCGCCATTGCCAGCCCGCCAATCAGGTACAGCCAGAACGTAACAGGCATCGTCTTGCGAAGCCCGCCCATGTTACGCATGTCGCCGGGATCGAACACTTCGACACTCCCTTCAGTCGCAGTACGGCGCACTTCCTCACGGCCTTCATGTTCTTTATGGCCGTGAGCCAGATGATGATGTCCACGCTCCATGCCGAGGATGACAGAACCCGCCGAGAGGAAAAGCAGGGCCTTGAAGAAAGCCTGCATGATGAGGTGGAACATGCCCGCCGCAAAAGCGCCCATGCCTACCGCGGCCACCATGAATCCAAGCTGGCTAATGGTCGAGTAAGCCAGCACTTTCTTAATATCGTATTGACCAACTGCGATGGTTGCGGCAAAGAGCGCCGTCACTGCGCCGGTCATTGCGACGATGTACTGCGCTTGAGGGACGAGCGTATAAAGCGGAGCCGAACGCGTGACCAGATACACGCCAGCCGTGACCATGGTCGCGGCATGGATCAGCGCCGAGACCGGAGTCGGGCCGGCCATCGCATCCGGCAGCCAGACGTAAAGCGGGATCTGCGCCGATTTGCCTGCCACACCGATCAATAAGAAGAGCGTGATGGCGAGGATAATGGCCGGGTCGGCAGAAGGCGCGGCGGCGAAAACCTGGTCGAATTGGAAGGAGCCGAGTTTCCAGAACATCAGGAAACCGGCGATCAAAAAGCCAAAGTCACCGATGCGGTTGACGATAAAAGCTTTCTTGGCGGCGTTCGAGTTGGCCCATGAAGGGCGGCCAAGCGTGTCCATCTCGTACCAGAATCCGATCAGCAGGAATGAGGCCAGTCCCACGCCCTCCCAACCGACGAAGAGCATGATGTACGAGTCGCCGCTGACAAGGATCATCATGGCTGCGATGAACAGGTTGAGAAAAACAAAGAAACGGGCAAACCGCTTCGGGTCCGATTTGTAGCGCACGTCTTCGTGCATGTAACCGATGGCATAGATGTGGATGAGAGTCCCGACTCCTGAAACAACCAGCATCATCGTCGTGGATAACGAGTCGACGCGGAAGGTCCAGTCTAATTGAAGGCTTCCGATGTGGATCCATTGGGCAAGCGGGATTGATACCGCTTCGGGATGTTGCGACACGGAATAGGCCAGCAATACCGAGACGATAAAAGCCGCGCCAGATGCCAGACTGGCGACCGTGCCGATCACTTTTTCGCTAAACCGGGAGCCAAAGATGATGTTGACCAGCATACCGATGACGGGAAAGAACACGATCCACGGCGCTAGAAAGAAAAATCCTGAATTTAGTGCTTCACTTAAGTGCATGGGTGTCTCCGTAATTCGATACTGGATGTTCGATGCTCAATGCCGGCAATCTCGAATTTCGATTCGCGAACGTCAAATATCGTTAGCCTTTCAGGCTGTTCATTTCGTCAATGTTAATGCCATGTTTCGTGCGGAAGATGGCCGCCGTGCCAAAATTCAGTGCCGGAAACAGCGTCGAATAGACCGCATTTTTACCGAGCAACATGCCCAACGTCGCGACAATGGCGGCAAGGGCTGGAACGGAAAATACAATGAAGTCAGCGGTCATAAACAACCTTTGTGATTAGCCGGTCGCTAATCAGTGGAGTCTTTCATTTCTGGCACCGACCGCGTGAACTCACCCGCGTTCGTCTTTTGCGGCGTGGTCTGCGCGGCACTCGCAACGGATTCGAGCAGCATCTCTTTGGGGTAAATGGCATCGCGGCGGTCGGTGAACGAGAGTTCGTAGTTGTCGCCCAGCACAATCGCTTCGGTCGGACAGGCATCCTCGCAGAAGCCGCAATAAATACAGCGCAACATGTTGATCTCGTAGGTGGACGCATAGCGCTCGCCGGGCGAGAAGCGTTTCTCGTCGGTGTTGGCCGAAGCCTCGACAAAGATCGCATCCGATGGGCAGGCCGCCGCACACAGCGAACATCCTATGCATTTCTCCAGGCCGTTATCATAGCGTTTCAATACATGGCGGCCGCGAAAACGCGGGCGAACTTCCCGCTTCTCTTCCGGATATTGAACGGTCACCGGCCGCTCAAACATGGATTTAAACGTGGTGCCAAGACCACGCGCCAATTCTCTAAGCATGAGCCACCTTCCTTTTCAACGAATTGTTCACCAGTAACGCTGCAATCAGTCCAGCCGCAATAGACAGGACGGGAATAACCCAAATGTAAATTGCGCCCAATTGCTCTGCCATCACAACGCCTACCGCCGTGATAAATACAACCGCCAGGGAAAGCGGCAGAAGAACCTTCCAGCCAAACGACATCAAACGGTCGTAGCGAATGCGCGGCCAGGTGGCGCGGATCCAGATCATCAGGAACAATAGAATGACGACCTTCAGCAAAAGATAGATCGGGCCCAGCCACCAATTCTGGTCCACACTGAACCATGTGTCCTTCAAGAACCAGAGTTCACGATAACCGCCGAAATACAACGTGGCAATGATCATGGAGACCACGATCATCTTCTCGTACTCAGCCATGAAGAACAACGCAAACTTCATGCCTGAATATTCAGTGTGATAACCTGCCGCCAATTCCTGCTCGGCTTCCGGCATGTCGAACGGGGCGCGGTTGACCTCGGCCAGCATTGCGATCAAAATTATCACCGCGCCGACGGGTTGGATGACCGCGAACCACATTCCTTTTTGCGTTTCCACAATGTCAATCAAACGCATCGAGTTACCCAGGATAATAGCCACCACAATGCAAAGCCCCAACGCCAGCTCATAAGAGATCATCTGCGCCGTGGAACGCATTCCGCCCAGCAGGGCATATTTATTATTTGAAGACCAGCCCGCCAGCACGATTCCATAAACCGCGATCGAAGCGATGGCCGTCAAGTACAGCACACCAACATTGATATCGGCTACATAAAGTGTGATCTCGCGGTTGATGAACGGCAGCGTAAACTTTGTCCCAAAAGGGATGACTGCGGCAATAACCGTGGCCGGCACCACCGTTACGATCGGCGCAAGCACAAAGACCAATTTGTCGGCAGTCGCCGGCGTAAACTCTTCCTTGAAGATCAACTTTACCGCGTCCGCCATCGGCTGCATCAAGCCCTGCCAACCGGCGCGGTTCGGACCGATACGCACCTGGATTTTTGCCAATGCGCGGCGCTCGTACAAAGTCAGGTAAGCAAAGCCCGTCAAGACCACAAAGATTAGGATGAGACCCTTGATCACCCATTCGATCCATATCGTGTAATCCATCGCTACCTCACTGCGGCCTTTTTACCGGCTTTCAAACCTGCCTCGCCCGGCTCGTTGATCGGCAATCCCATCGAACGCGGCACCAGCACCACGCCCGCCGGGATTGTATCGTCTATTTTCACAACCACTTCTTCATTGATGCCATCCAAAGTCAACTTCGCGCGCTCACCCGCCTCGATCCCCAAATTCTTTGCGGCAGACGGATGAAGTACTACAAAGGCCTGGCCGATTCGCTGGTCTAATAATTCGGTGGATGCAACGGTCGCACCGCGATCATAAAGTTTCGTGAACGGCACGGCCAGTAATTTATTTTCTTTGGGACGAACAGCCGCAACTTTCTGGACCCGCGGCAGGGTGGCCTTTTCGCCGCGTGACGCGGCGTTTGACAACTGCACGCCCAAGCCCTGCTTGTTCTCATACGTCGAGCCGCCGTAATACATATCGCCGCGTCCGACGATCGGCCACTGCTCTTTGACCTCTGCCAGCCTGGCGTAATTCAAGCCTGCAAAGACCGGAATATCCGCCGCCATAATATCGAACACCACTGAGGCCGAAGTGCCTTCGAGAATAACGCCCATCTGCCTGGCTACCTGTGAAGTGATTGCATAATCGGGCTTGCTCTCGCCCAGGGCCGGCACAGCCGGATAGAAACGCTGCACGCGGCGTTCACCCGAAGTGAACGTCCCTTCGCGCTCGGTATAAGCCTGGGCGGCCAGCACAACATCTGCCAATTTAGCAGTCTCAGTTTCAAACAGGTCCTGCACCGCGACAAACTCCGCAGAGCTCAATGCCTTCGCCAAAGCCGGGTCATCGCCGGCCGGGTCCGCGCCGACAACGTAAACTGTTTTGCCTTTCAACGCCGCCGCCAGATTCTCTTCGGGGCGGAAACCGATCTCCCACGCGCCCTGATCGTTGGCGCGTTGCCACACGCCGATCAAACCATTGTTCGGTTTGCCGACATGTTCGGTATCGTTCAAAGCGCGCGCACAGGCAGTAGCCAGCGCAGTTGAGCCTTCGAGTCCGAGGCCTTCACTGCCGAACAAAATGACGGCATTTTCGGCCTTGGTGAATGCGTCGCCGACCTTACCTTTTTTGGTTAAGTCCTGAACAGTTTTCACCTCGTCGCCATACGAATATCGAATAACAAAATCCGAATATCGCTCCAGCTTGGTCTCGCGCGGGTTGGCGACAATCAACGTTGCACCGCGTTCAGCAGCCTGTTTGACGCGCAGATACCAGATCGGTGCTTCTTCATATAAGTCAGATGCCATCACTACGATGGTCGTGCCCTTGCCCATTTCGCCAAAGTTTGTTCCCGCGCCGACACCGACCAGCGCAGTCAGATCGCCGCCGCCCATATTGGAATACAACACAGCCTTGCCGCCAACTTGATCTGCAAGAGATTTTAAGTTGAACAAATCTTCATTGGATAAACGCCCGGATGCCAGCACAACAAAATTCTTCTTAGCTTCCGCAAATGCCTGGCCGGCAGCCCGGGTGGCCGCATCCCATGAAGCGCGCGCCAGCCTGCCATCTTTACGGATGAGCGATTTGCCCAGGCGCGCATCGCTCTCTACATAGTGATAAGCGAAGCGGCCTTTATCGCAAATCCATGTCTCGTTGACTTCTTCATTCTGGCGCGGCATGACGCGCTTGATGACGATCGTGCCGTCGGCCATGGCTTCACGCCGCGTGTTGAACGTAAGGTTGCACCCCACCGGGCATTGCGAACAAATCGAAGCGGACGCGTTCAACTCCCACGGACGCGCGCCGAAGCGGAAATCGGCGGTGGTCAACGCGCCGACCGGGCAGATGTCGGTGGTGTTGCCCGAAAAAACGGAATCAAATCCCGGGTCCGATAAAGAGACGATCTGAGTCGAGCGGCCGCGTTCATCGAAGTCAATCACCGCGTCGCCGGCGATCTCATCTTGAAAACGAATGCAACGCGCGCACTGGATGCAGCGTTCCTGATCCAGGAAGATGAGTTCGCCCAGCGGGACATTTTTGGCGAGGTGCATCTTCTCATCGTACAAGTAACGGCTCTGTCCCGGACCGTGAGCTATCGTCAGGTCCTGGAGAGCGCACTCACCGCCCTTGTCGCAGATCGGGCAATCGAGCGGATGCGAAGTCAATAGAAATTCAAGATTGGCCTTCTGCCCGGCTTTGGCTTTGTCAGATTGCGTGAGAACAACCATGCCCTCCGAAACAGGATTGGTACAGGCCGTTTCGAGTTTGGGCATGAATTGCACTTTGGGATCGCCCTTATCATCGAGGATGGCTTTGCCTGTGGCGCGGTCAATCATCGGGCGGCCAATCTCAACCATACACTGGCGGCACATGCCGACCGGTTCCATCTTGGGATGGTAGCAGAAGACAGGGATGTCAATGCCCGCTGTTTTGGCGGCATCAATGACCAGCATCCCATCCGCGACGGTTACCTGTTTTCCATCAATAGTAAGCGTGACTTGTTTTGTCATAAGGCTCCGATATTCGAGATTCGGGATTCGATATTCGGGATTCGGATGTATGCCGACCCCGATTCCCGATTCACGAATTACGACTCACAACTTTGAAATCCTGCGAAAATCTTTCGATACCTGTAACGACCGCCATAGTGGAGAATTCGCCCAGCGGGCAGAGACATTTATTTTGCATCTGCCTGGCGACATTCAAAAGCAAATCCACGTCGGCCTTCGAATGTCCGTTCTTGTGAATACGATCAATCAAATGCATCATCCAATAAGTGCCTTCGCGGCATGGCGTGCATTTGCCGCAGGATTCATGTTTGAAGAAGTGGATGGTCTTGTTGATGACCCAGTCAATCGAAACGGTGTCGTCAATCACGATAACGGAGGCCGATCCAAGGTCGGCGCCGAGCGTGCGGACGCTGGCATAATCCATCGGCGTGTTGAGCACTTTGTCATCCACCAGGATGAAGGATGAAGACGCGCCCGCAGGCATGATGGCCTTGACTGGATGGCCATCCAGAATGCCGCCGCCGTGTTCGTAGATCAACTGGCGGAAAGTTGTGCCGAACGGCAATTCGTAATTTCCCGGCTTGCGGACACGGCCCGAAAGCGAAAAAATTTTTACACCGGCGCTGTCGGGCGTGCCGAGCGACTTGTACCAATCTGCGCCATTCTGAATGATAAGCGGCAGGTTGGTCAGTGTTTCGACATTGTTGACGACGGTTGGCTTGCCATACAGTCCGTAAACGGCGGGGAACGGCGGGCGAATGCGCGGCTGCCCGCGTTTGCCTTCGATGGATTCGAGCATGGCCGTCTCTTCGCCGCAGATGTACGCGCCCGCGCCGAGATGTGTATAAATTTTCAGCGAATACTCTGTGCCAAAAAGATTCTCGCCCAGATAACCAGCCGCTTCCATCTCGGCGATTTTCTCGTCGAGGAAAGCCGCAACCTGCCAGAATTCGCCGCGCAGATAAACATAAGCCGCATTCGCGCCGACCGCGTAGGAAGCCAGGGCGACACCCTCCAAAAATTGGAAGGGATTGCTTTCCATGATCTCGCGGTCTTTGAATGTGCCCGGCTCGGACTCGTCGGCGTTGGCAACCACATAATGCGGCCAGTTCTTGTTGTCAATGAACGACCACTTCACGCCGGTCGGAAAGCCCGCTCCGCCGCGTCCGCGCAGGCCGGAATTTTTGACCACGTCGGTTACTTCGGATGGCTGCATTTTGGTGACCGCGTTTTTGAACGCAACGAAGCCGCCGTTCTTTTTATAGATATTCAGTTTGTTGATATCGGGGATTTCGCGATGACGAAGAATGACGGAAGCCATTATTTCACCTCCGTGCCAGATTTCTTGAGCGCTTCGATAAGTTCCATGGTCTTATCCACGGTCATGTTCTCGTGATATTCGAGGCCGTCCGGGCTTTGGAGCTGGAACATGGGCGCTTTGTCACACCCCGCGAGACAGGTCACGGATTCCAGTGTAATCAGGCCATCAGCAGTCGTCTCGCCGACTTT
Source organism: Chloroflexota bacterium (assembly GCA_016195815.1). Lineage (GTDB taxonomy): Bacteria > Chloroflexota > Anaerolineae > Anaerolineales > Villigracilaceae > Fen-1038. The sequence goes on along the minus strand of JACPYX010000012.1, from coordinate 61,346 downwards.
GATGCCGAGATGCTCACACAACGATTCCATGAACTGATCGGCGCCGCGCAAGGCGCAAGGCAAATCTGTGCAGACTTGCATTCGATACTTGCCTTCTTTTTTATCGTGATACAACGTGTAAAAGCCAACAATAGAAGCAACTTCGGTCTCGGTAATGTCAAGCAATTTACCAATTTCCTGCATGGCTTCTTTGTTGATATAACCTTCTTCCCGTTGCGCCAGATAAAGCAGGGGCATCACCGCCGAACGTTTATGCTCTGCCGGATATTTCGACAGAATCTGTTTTACTTCTTTGGAATATTTCTTTGCAAGACTCATCGGTCAATGTCTCCGAGTACGATGTCAACCGAGCCGATGATGGCGACCAGGTCAGCGACCAGGTGTCCCTTCGCCATGATGGGCAGGATTTCAAGATTTTCAAACGAAGGCGTGCGCCAGTGAATGCGGTATGGCTTCGGGCCGCCATCGCCTTCGAGGTAAACACCCAATTCACCGCGCGGACTTTCGACTGCGCTGTAGACCGAAGCTTTCGGCGCGGGGAAACCCTCCGTCCACAACTTGAAGTGATGGATGAGGGATTCCATGCTCACGCCGATCTCCGAACGCGGCGGGGGTACGAATTTGCGGTTCTCGCTATGGACAGGTCCAAGCGGCAATTTATCCAGGGCCTGTTCAACGATCTTGAGCGATTCGCGCAATTCCTGCACGCGAACAATGTAACGTGCAAACACATCGCCGCGCGTGTGTGTCGGAACGCTGAAATCATATTGTTCATAGCCGCAATATGGGCGCGCTTTGCGCAAGTCCCAATTTACGCCGCTGGCGCGCAAGTTGGGGCCGGTCGCGCCGAAGGACAGGGCGTCCTCCCTGCTCAGTTTGCCGATGCCCGCCACACGGTCCAGAAAGAGCGGGTTATTCGTCAACATCGATTCATATTCGTCAATTCGTTTGGGGAAAATTTTGATGAAATTCCGCACCGCAGTTTCAAATTCCACAGGCACGTCTCGCCACACTCCGCCAGGGCGCAGATAAGTTGTCATCATGCGCTGGCCGGAGACCAACTCGAAAATATCGAGGATAATTTCGCGTTCGCGGAAACAGTAGAGGAAGACCGACATGGCGGCGATATCAAGCGCCGAAGTACCGAGCCAAACGAGATGCGAAGAGATGCGTTGCAGTTCGGTCAGGATCACGCGTAAAGCTTGCGCGCGCTCAGGCACATCGAGGTCAACGAGTTTTTCAACCGCCATCACATAAGCCAGATTGTTGCCAATCGGGTTCATGTAATCGAGGCGGTCGCTCATCACCTCGGCCTTTTGATAAGTCTTGGCTTCCATGTTCTTTTCAACGCCTGTGTGCAGGTAGCCAATATCGGGGATGCAGTTGACAACGATCTCGCCATCGAGTTCAAGCAACAACCTTAACACGCCATGCGTGGATGGGTGTTGCGGCCCCATATTGAGCATCATGGTTTCGCCCGTCAGGGCGCGCTCTGAAACCAAATGTTTATAAGGTCCAACAGGAATTTCTTGTAACTGAAATTCGCTCATGGCTATTCCTTAGGGGAGGGCTTACGCAGGTCAATCTCATCGAAATTAAAAGTGAACTGCGGTTCTTCATAGCCCAGGGGATAATCTTTGCGAAGCGGGTGGCCGTTCCAATCTTCGGGCATCAAAATGCGGCGCGGATCGGGATGACCTTCGAACTCGATGCCGAACATGTCGTAGACTTCGCGCTCGCGCCAGTTCGCGGCCTGAAAGAGTCCGGTCGCGGTCGGGACCTTGGGCTGGCTCCCGTTTACTGGAACTCTCAACTGCACTGACAGATTCTGCACCAGCGATGTGAGCTGGTAGATCACGTGAAAGCGCGGCGCCTCTTGCGGCCAGTAATCCACAGCCGTCAACGTGGAAAGCAATGCGAATTCATGCTCATCACGCAAAACAGTCAGCGCTTCGATGATGTGTTCCGCGCTGATAAATACATGCGCTTCGTCTCGAAATTCTTCGAACGCCGCGCCGAATTTTCCCTGCAAGACTTGCACGATCTTTTCGAGTTTATTGTCCATGAAACTACCTACTTATCATAGTAGCGACTTAAGTCGCTACTACATTTATTGTTTACTATACCTTCGCCAGATCTTTGAATTTCTCAGCCCTGACTTTTTCATGCAGAGTCACAACGCCATGAATCAAAGCTTCGGGGCGCGGCGGACAACCTGCCACATAAACATCCACGGGCACGATCTCGTCCACACCTTGCAGAATGGCGTAATTGTTGAACACGCCTCCACACGAAGCGCAGTCACCCATCGCAATCACCCACTTTGGTTCAGCCATCTGGTCGTACAGGCGGCGCAGGACAGGCCCCATCTTGCGTGAAACGCGTCCAGCCACGATCATCAGGTCAGATTGGCGCGGGCTGGGACGCATTAATTCCATCCCAAAGCGGCTCATATCATAGTTGGCGGCCTGCGCCGCCATCATCTCGATCGCACAACATGCCAGGCCGAATAACATCGGCCACATGGCGTTGGTGCGCCCCCAATTCACAGCGGTTTCGAGCGTAGTCGTGACCACGCCCATATTCGCAAGCTTTTGCTCTACTCCCATTCCAACGCTCCTTTCTTCCACGCGTAAATATAACCGACCAGTAAGATAACGATAAAGACGGCCATTTCAGCCAACCCGAACAAACCAAGCTGGCGTAAAACGACAGCCCATGGCAGGAAAAAGATGACCTCGATATCGAACAGGATGAATAATACTGCTATCAAGTAGAAACGGACAGGCATACGACGTATTCCCGGACCGATCGTTACCATGCCCGATTCGTATGGCTCAGACTTGACATTCGATTTTTTGTTAGGTCCGAACAATTCCCCCAAGCCAATTGCAAGAATGGCAATTAGAGTCGCCAATGCAATCATCACACCAATGGCAATGTACTCAAACAACATAGACACCTCGAAGAAGTACGCCTGCGAACAAAATTGTGCAAGTTTGCACACTGGCAACGAAGTATATCATAAGAGTTTTTGGAGAGCCAGACAATGTGTCACATTTCACAAAAACTGACGATAATGGTCATATTAGATCAGGTATCAAAAGGGCACATAAATTCGTATCAGCAAGGTTGTTGATATAAATCGAATCTTTATCATCCATTAATTGTTTGTGAATATTATCACCACCTACTGGTGACATTTGATAATGCCATTTTTTTAATCAGTAGTGTATTATGAATATGGAGACGGAACAAAGACACCTCCAAGATGCTCCTCACTGTCTCCTCCTTTGGCGAAAGCCTCCGCTGGGTCTCCTTCCCGGCGGAGGCATGTTTTTAATGACATTATCGCCCACCCATCAAATCAAAGCGGGATGCAAAACGAAAGTTATCATAATGCGTTATCCGATTACTATGACTCAGCCGCAGGCAAGACAACACAGAACGATGCGCCTCGCCCCAATATCGACTCGACCCAAACGCGGCCATGATGGCTGTCCACGATGGATTTCACGATGGCAAGCCCGAGGCCAGTGCCTTTCGTCTCGGCTACATTGGAGCCACGATAGAATTTATCAAAAATGCGGCCCTGTTCGTCACGGGGAATCCCGGGGCCATTATCTGAGACCTGTAAAATCACCTGATTAGCTTCGGAGCGGATACTGATACCAATTTCACCGTCTTCTGGCGCATATTTGATGGCATTGCCAATCAGATTGTCTATCATCTGTCGAACGCGAATAGGGTTAGCACGCAAGGCGGGCAATCCGGGTGCGATTTCCTGTTTTAGATGAATATTCTTTTTTTGGATCAAAGAGTCAAGCAAACCCAATGAATATTGCAGGACATTTTCCAATTGCACAGTTTCACGGCGGGTGTCAAAACCGGATTCGAGTCGTCCAAGATCAAGCAGGTCATTAACCAGTGTAGTGATATTCTGTACGCTCCCTTGAACACGGTGTAAAAATTCTTTTTGTTGCTCCGTAAGAGGCCCCACGCGTTCGACAAGTTCCGCGTATCCCAGCACCGCTGTCAGGGGCGAACGCAGATCATGCGATACAGTGTGGACAAAGTCGTTCTTCATCTGGTCAAGCCGTTTGAGATAGGTGATATCCTGCATCGTGACCGCTGAACCGATATTTGGGATCGGCGTATGCTGCGCATTAAACACGCGGCCATCATCAAAGTTGATCTCATAATATTTGATAACGCTCTCTGCTGACTTGGCCAACATGGCATGCAGGTCTGGATGAATGATCACATCCTTAATCAACTTACCGCTGAAATTAGCTTCGCCAAGTGTAAAAGCTTCGCGGGCTACGCGGTTGACAAGCATGATTTTTAAGCCGTCATCCAGAACGATCACGCCGTCTTCGATATTATTGATGATGGATTCCAGCCGGGCCTGCTCGGCTTCGGAGATGGAAGCGCGGTTTTCGAGAGAAGCGGTCGTCCGCTTGACTTCGCGGCGGACCCAGTCGCCGAGGTGTCGGGCGCGTTCCAGGCTTCTTTTAACGGCGGCCACTATATCGTCCGTTTTAAGAGGCGGGTAAAGATACCCGCTTAATCCGGCGGCCAGCACAGCTTTTGCCAATCCAGTTGTATCCTTGTCTGCGAACAATAGAATTGGGAGGGTGGGGAAACGATCTAACTGTTCGCTTGCAATTTCAACTCCGCGCCCGCCATTGAAAATCTCGCCGATCAACAAAAGCGAGGGGGATGATTCATCGAGAGCCTTGATCAATCCATCATGGTCATGGGCGACGGCCACATCATAATCGGCGGCCTGCAAAGCGCGTTCCATCAGGTGAAGCGATTGCGACTCGTCGAGAGCGAGGAGGATCAATTCACGATTCGACATGAATATATATTTTACTTTCCCGCTTGAGGTGGGATCGTTTTTTCGGCCGCGCGTGAAAGCCTTTGCAGGGAGTTTTGAACGGTCTTCAAAGCCTGCTCTTGTGTTTCATTCAATGAGCCGGACGAGCCTGAAATCAGCGCTTCAAGTGGATACATCGAAATCTGCAGTTCTTCATGAATTGACTCGCGCAAAGACTCGAGCATGGCATTGCGCGTTTTTTCGTTGATTCGCGCAGCATCGGCGGCTTGTTCGACGGCGCGAAATAAACGCGAATTGACCAGCGAAATGGATGCGAAATCGGCGACCGCTTCAAGAAGGCTCTGCACTGATTTATCGAACGCGCGATCGGCTTTACGGACAACGATCAGCAGGCCGATGACTTGGCCCTGGACTTTCAGCGGCACAACTGCCGCCGATTTTCCCAGGGCGGCCACTTTGAATTTCTGGAGCGGCAATCCATTTATGGTTAAAGATTCACCCGAAAATGATACGAGGGAACTGAGGCCGTCGTCCAAAGGTTGATTGAGTTTCTTTGCCCAGCTTTCCGGCAGATTGCGATGAGCGGTCAGCAGATAATTTTTTGTTTTATCATCGCGCAGCATCAGCCAGCCTATATCCGCTTCTGAGACCTGCACGGCGCCCTCGACAATCCGGTCAAAGAGCTGCCGCTGATCGGTGATGGAAATAACAGCCTTGCCGACCGAAAGAATGGTCGTCAATTCGCGCAATTTACGCTGGAGTTCCTGGTTGGTGAATTGCAGTTGCCGATCAAGCGCGAGGCGGGCGCGCGCCTCGCGCGTCTGTTGAAGCGAACGCTCCACCACGCGTACGATCTCCGCATCGCGCGCGGGCCAGAAAAGCGCATCCACCGCGCCGAGCCGAAAGGCTTGAATAACGCTTTGTTCCTGTCCTTTTTCGGCCAGAACGATCAGCGGAGCTTTAATGCCCTGCGAATTCATGGCGGCCAGAAGGTCCTTGCCGCTCAAACCGGGTAAATTTAAGTTCGCAATGATCAGGTCAGGAGGGGTCTGGACCGCTTGCTTGATTGCCGAAGCCGCTTCGTCAATCACAACTACGGTATAGCCAAGAGGTCTGAGAGCCTGTCGGGCAATCAAATCGCTGATATCGGGATCACTTTCAACAACGAGAATTCGTTCCCCGGAGGATGTCATATCTACCTATGATAGCAAAGGAGGGTCGTATTTGTTGCATTGTAACACTCTTGATACAAACAAGCCCTGCGCTTCAGGTCAACGGCACACAAAACGAACATGATCGGTCATTTCAGGGCCGCCCTGCCAACTTTAGTTTTTCCCAGCCCGCGATACATCCAATTTGAAAAACAAGGTCTTGCTGGGCTGCTTCTCCATTCTCGAACAATTTACCTAATTTATACTCCGGCTTCAAAGTGTAGCCGATTTCCGGACCGCGGCCCGGGCTGTTACTACGAATCGTCAAGAGGTAGAGTTTTCCCGAAGATGAGCGATCGGGTTGAAATTTCAAGGAATACCATCCACCCTGAGGCAATTTATTATTAAGAACATATTGATCGGCAACGTAAAAATCATCCACAGTATCTTTGACTTGAAATTCAGTCATTGCCTTTCCGTCTGCGGCAGACGAATTGACCCAAACGCGCACTTCAGTTAAGTCGTCACACTCTGGAACGATTTCCTGGATTAACGATGTTGTCGCCGAAATCGGGGGAGAGTAGCGGGCATCTGGCGACCAGTTTTTATACACAGGCTGATAGCAGAGTCCGGATTCAAAGAACTGCGCTCCACACGGCACATGGTACACAATAATCAGGCCGATGACATAAGACGCCACAGCCACCAACGCAAGCGACGAAGCGATTCTGGCGGGCAAACGCAAACGCTGCAACGCGGACCAATCAGCCAGGGCCAACAAAATAAGCGGCATGACCGGGATAAAATATCTTCCCTGAATTCCCTGAATATCTGCGCTGCCGACCGCGGTGTAGGATATGTACAATGATGTAACCGTTGCCAGATAAGTCAACACAAACACACTGGCAAGGCTTATCCTGGCCCGCTTGCCAAACCCGGCCTGGCCCGGCCCTGCCGCCAGCGCGGCAAGCAGCCCGGCCGCATACAAATAATATGTTATTTTGGGCACAGGCCAATAGTCAAAGCCATAGATCGCAATCCATGCGCGCAGATAGTCAGCGCCATGTTGAACAGCATTAAGCGCTACAATTTTGGAATAGCCGAGCGGGTTCGTCAAAATAAAGCGGATCTGACCAACCGGATCCGCGCCATCAACAGTAAGAGCCGCCGTGTAACGAGAATATGCAATAAAATTCCAGCCTCCCACCTCGACAACCAGCATGAGGATTGCCGCAACAGCCAGAGTTAAATATCCATGCCTCATCTTGAAGCGGGAGGGATTGATCAGAAAAAAAGGCAGGAGGGCAAGAGGAACAATATTGACCTTGCCGAAGAAAAGGATGAAAAACAGAACTGCCAGCGTTCCCCATTCTTTCCAACCCAGCTCTTCACGCGCTGCCACCGCCAGAGTTCCACCGATAAAAAGCAATGCAATGCCGTTAGAAATAGAATCGGCACTGATGGTGGCGGCTTGAAACAAGGCCATCGGTGAGACAGCCAGAACCGCAAGCAGCCACTTATGCGCCGGGATCAGCCGAACAGCCAGCCAGGCGAGAATAAGATAACTTAATAAACCGGAAAATCGGATGGCATAAAAAACAAAGAGCGCCGGCAATTGCAAAGAGCGCCCCAAAAAGCGCATGACAAGCGCCTGAGGCAATAAGAGCGGCGGCGAGTAGACCGATCTTGTTTCCACACCCGCATAAATATAATCATGAGCGTCAATTCGCAAACCGCCATATTTAGCCCAAAAATCCGGCTCTGCAACACGGACAAGCAACTGCCGCCTATAAGATAAATCCCAATAGACAGCGGGAAAAGGTATCTTGGCGTCTGCCTGATTCGGCACGAACGAAAAATCCGACATCTGCCAGACGCGTATCAGATGCGTCTCTTCATCATAGCCGGCGCTCAACGGAACGAATAAAGCGGCAATGCCGCCCAGGATCAACAGGACTACAATGACAAAAATCTCGGCAGGCTCAAAATGTACCGAAAACTTTTTATCTTTAAAAAGATTTATGCCCATCTCGTCCTTTTTGCATAATTCAGGAATTCCAATCGTTAATGCCATTCAATTGTATTCCATCCAGAGGCAATACGAAAGAGACGATAAATAATTCGGTTAGAATTGGATCAGTGACTGAAAACTTGAATTTCCGGAAATATCGTATCGCGGCTGTCATCCCCGCCTACCGCGTCGAGCGCGAGATCGAATCTGTTCTGCGCGGACTGCCATCCTACATCAAACATATCATCGTGGTGGACGATGCTTCGCCGGATCACACCTCGGACCTGGTAGCGGCCCTCGTTAAACGCGACCGCCGCCTCATCCTGATACGGCACGAGCGCAATCAAGGCGTGGGCGGCGCGCTGGTCAGTGGATTCCGCAAAGCTCTCGAAATTGGCGCGCAGATCGTCGTCAAAATTGACGGCGACGGGCAGATGGACACCAGCCACATCCCGGATCTATTACTGCCGTTAATCCTCGGCAAGGCCGACTACGCCAAAGGCAACCGCTTCCGCGATTTTGCCGCGCTGAGACAAATGCCGCTTATCCGCCGTGTCGGCAATATGGGCCTGGGTTTTCTTTCCAAAGCCGCCACCGGCTATTGGAATCTCTTCGACCCAACCAACGGCTTCCTTGCCATTCGCTCTGAAATACTGGCCCAATTACCTCTTGATCAAATTGATCGTACCTACTATTTCGAAACTTCCATGCTGGCGAATTTATATTTGCTCGGCGCGGTCGTGCAGGATGTTCCGATGCCTGCCCGCTATAAAGGCGAAGTATCCAGCCTCGTCATCCAGCGTGTGCTGTTCGAATTCCCGATCAAATTACTTGGCACTCTCATTCGCCGCGCGCTCCTCAAAAACTTCATCTATGATTTTTCGATGGCCAGCATTTACATCCTCACCGGCCTGCCGCTCTTGCTCTTCGGCCTGGTTTTCGGAAGTTACAAATGGATTCAATATGCGCGTCTCGGCCTTGCCGCGCCAACCGGCACGGTCATTCTGCCGACGCTCTCTGTTTTGCTCGGGATTCAATTTCTGCTCGGCGCCATCGAAATAGACCTGCGTTCCGTCCCTCAAGAACCGCTTTCGCAACCCCTCGTATAACGACCGTTTTTGACTTCCTCATCCAAAAATCGTATACTGAAATTGGCAGTTGGAGAAAGGATGATCCATGACAAAAAATATTGGGTTGTGGCTTGATCACAAGAAAGCGGTGATCGTGATCATCAGGGACGGGGATGAACAAATCCAACAAATCGATTCAGGAATAGGAAAACACGTTCAATATCGAGGCGCAACCCGGCCCCGATCTCCGTACAGCGCCCAATACCAACAAGGCGATGATCAACTGGATAATCAATTCACCGAACATCTCAATAAATTCTACGGCAGGGTTATCATGCAAATCCGCAGCGCAGACTCCATTTTGATCTTTGGCCCCGGCGAGGCAAAACATGAACTCGAAAAGCGGCTTGCCCGCGAAAAGGTCAGCGCACAGATCGCCGGGATCGAGACAACCGATAAAATGACAGATCGCCAGATCTCGGCGAAAGTTAGAAGACATTTTCAAGATCAGCCTGCAGCAGGTTGAAACGCGGGTGATTAGAGGGTGATTACACCATCCATGAAACGAATAAGATGGCTTCTCATTCTATTCTGTGCCGAAGGACTCTTTGCCTTCTTTTGGACATTCATTACCCCATCAGAAAGCAGGAACGCTGTTCTTCTTGGGTTTTCCCGTGAGCGAATTCTGCTGTTAATATTCATCTCGATGCTTGGGGCAGCCATGATGGGAGCCGCAATATGGGCATGGCGCTCTGAATTGCACCTGGAGTTTATTCACAAAATATTCGACCGATTGTGCTTGGAAGAGAAGCAGCTCGGTTCAGCAATTATCCACCTTATTATCATCCCTTTGGCGATCATAACGGCAGCACTGAAAGTTTACCTGACGCCCCTAGAATTTGACGCATATCAAAACTGGGCGCCGGACACGTTCCCGTTTCTATATACCCTGACGAGGGCGCTCCTGCCCCTTTTGCTGTTCGTATCCCTCATAGGCATCGAGTTAGGAACTTACTTGATCATTCATTATTGGCGCGCAGTCACGAAATCTGAGACATGGTCCATAAAGATCATCGGACCTTCACTGGCCATAATGTTAATCACCCTCATCACCGTATTTCAATGGCTTATTCTCGTATTCCAACTTCGCTTCTTTGTGAACAACCCGGCCTGGTATTGGAAGTTTGAACTGCTTCCTTTTACCTGGCGTGATCTATGGTTTACGCTCGGAGTTTTGATTCTGTCGGTCGTGGCTTATTGGATCTTGATTATTCGGCACCGGATCGTCCTCGGGTTAATATTAATTTTTCTTTTAGGATGGTTTTTGCAGATGGGGGTAGGATTTATGGCTGGCGGAGGATTCGCATCCGTGCAGGAGCGTTATTTTTCCTCTTATCACAAAACCTACCTCGTGAAAGCAAGTCAAAACCGCCTGTCAATTCTCGAAAACATGCAAAGATATGAAGAGTTATATGGTTGGCGTACTTTTACGAACACCAAGCCGCCCGGCCTGATGGCGTTTTATATTGGCATCGAAGAGTTGACAAATGGATATCCGCCACTTTATGCCGACAATGTGCGCTTGGAGCGCGTTTCGCAAATCGTCACTTACGGTTTCCCTGTCATCGCCATGTTGATGGTGTTTCTGATTTACGCCTTTGCAAAAAGGTTCCTGCAAGACGGAGCGGGATCAATTCCGACCATAATCCCTTTTCTATATATATTCAGCCCAAATATTGTGCTGTTTTCCTTATTCCCGGACCAGGCCATCTATCCTTTAGTTTTCCTGATCGGTGTGTGGTTCATTGTAACGGCGATTCAACATCAATCCTTTACATGGGCACTTCTACTGGGGATTTTTCTTTACGGGGCGGTTTTCTTCTCATTTACAATGCTGCCCCTATATCTATTTGCTGGAATTTATCTGACACTGCATTACTGCTCGAATCGCAACGCCCGGCAATTGAAGAAACAGATTATGATCGCAATAGGGATTGGTGTGGGTACGCTCTTGCTTTATTTCATCTTCCTGGCCTTCCTTAACTACGATTTCTTCTCACGATTCACGAGAACCGTGACAATCAATCATAATTTCGACTTCTACCTGCGCGTAGGTCGCCAGCCCCCGGGTAGTCCCGAACCTCTTTCGATCCGCTTGCAGCAAATCGCGGCCGCAGCCTGGGTCAACAATCTCGACTTTGCAGCCGCAATCGGATTTCCAATCTATATCTTGTTTGTCATTCATGGCATCCGGCTCTTGATACGCCTGTTCCGCGGAGAAACTACATCAAGCGACACCATACTTGTATCTTTCTTCTTCAGTTTCATAGCACTTAATTTGGCGGGTACTGCCCAAGGCGAAACAGCGCGCTTATGGATGTTCTGGATACCGGCAATGGTTATCTTTGCATCCTACGAGGCCGGACGATATGCCCGAAAGAACTCTCCCGCCTTGCTGTGGTTCTTCATAATGCAATTCATTACTATATTGCTGACCTATCACTTTCAAGATCTTAGGATGTAAGCGCCAAAATTGCCGGCGGAAAGATGGAAGGATGACAAAACGCATTCTCTATTCTATTGTAGTCATTATGATTACCCTGCTTTCGTTCGGAGTCCGTGTCTATGCCGCCCAACGACTGGCTGTTGATTATGATGAGCCGGTCTATCTGGGAGCAGCGGTGGAATATGCAAAGTACATCCGCGCAGGCGACTACAAAATGCTGGCCTGGAGCGAGAACACGTACGAACATCCTGCACTCTACAAGATTTTATATGGGGTCGTTCTGTTAACTCAGACGCCGCTCGAAAAATTACCCGATAATGACTTGCCCCGCCTTGCCCCGATTGATACAACAGAGGCAGGGGATTGGAACATAGCCGGCCGCTATCTTTCTGTTTTCTGGGGGACCATAACTGTTCTCATATTGGCCCTGGCAAATCCGCTGGCCGGTTTATTTTTGGGCGTCAGCACCCTGAGCGTCAAGTACACCAGCGAGGTCTATCTGGAAGCTCTGCCGTTGCTAGCCAGTCTTCTGAGCGCGTTGGCATATATGAATTGGTTTAACAAGGTCCGCAAAGACGCTTCTGCTCCACAGCGACATATGCTCCCACTGATTCTATCTGCAGCCTTCCTGGGAATTACAGCCGCAAGCAAATACGTATACAGCATTGTTGGTCTTGCAATCTTCATCCACTTTATCCTGGCTGTATACCAAAAACAAATTCCCGTGCGGCTATTTTTTTATCTTGCAATATGGGGAATTCTTTCGGTGGCCGTGTTTTTTATATTCGACCCTTACCTCTGGCCGCATCCCATCAGCAGATTGATGAAGACAATTATTTTTCATGAACAATTTCAAAACTCAAGGCTGGTAAATCAATACAGCTACCCTTTTTGGCAGCCGCTTCGATGGCTGTCAGCTTTTTCAGTTTATTATGATTTGCGGCCTCCATCTGCCTTCGTTTTCAATATTGATACGTTCATTTTCGTATTGGCAGTAATTGGACTCCCGCGCCTCTATCAAAAGCAACGCCTCTTTTTCAATTGGTTGGTTGTTGGGCTGGCATTCCTGCTCGTTTGGACCACCAAATGGCCGCAATACACTTTGATTATCCTGGCCCCCTTTAGCATGGCAGCAGCGGAAGGTTGTGTCTCAATTTGGAGGCTGATCCAAAGAAGTTTTCAAACACGATCATCCCCCACTATAAAACCGTGAGTCGGCCGTTTATTTTCAATCGGTCAGCACGACGCAATTCTGCGACGGATCCCGGGCCAAGAAGCCGTTCTCAGTCTGCTCGATTGAGATGCCTGCCTGCCGGACACGCTCCACGACTCGCTCAAGTTCGGCCTTGTTCGGCAATTGAATTGTGAAGTAGCGCAATCCCAATGCATCTGGCGGAGGCGGAGGCGCACCTTCTCCCTGCCAGGTGTTTAATCCGAGATGGTGGTGATATCCGCCTGCCGAGACAAATCCCATCTGGAATTCTTTTGCTATACCCATGAGATCAAAGCCGATGATGCCATGATAAAAATCAATAGCTTCATCCACATTGCGCACATGCAGATGGACATGGCCTACACGCGTTTCGGGCGGGATGGAAACATCCAATTTGTCATCTTCTTTGAGATGGCTGAATAGCTCGTCAACATCCAGCGCTTCACGACCATTACTCCAGGAGCCGTCTTTGCGATAGGACTCGTATTTGCCATCCGCAAACTTCCAGGTGCCGTCCTCAGGCGATTCACAATACAACTCGATACCGTTTCCTTCGAGATCATCGAGGTAAGTAGTCTTGGTCATAATGTGGTCAGTGGGGCTATTTGGATACTTTAATGCAAAGAGACGCGACATCGCAATCGCCAGTTCGCGCTTGCCTGGGAAGACATACGCCACATGGTACAGACCCGTCACGCCGCGATATTTTTTCAGGTTGGGTTCTTCAGTGAGGCGCAATAAATCCGCGCCGCCCGCGCCAAGGCCGGCTTTATTTCCTTCGCGCCAATGCAACTTGAATCCCATGGCCTGTTGGTAGAACACGACCTGGTTCTCAAGGTTTGCAACCGTAAGGGATATGTGTCCCATCTTTGTTGCCGGATGGATCGAAAATTCAGTCGAGGTCTGGAATTGTTTTTGAGTGGTCATATCAAGCCTTTTTTAGGTATTACAGCACTTTGGACGATGTCTTATCCTGATTGCTTACTTGTTAGCGGGCATCGGAGGCTTACCTGGGCTTCCGATGCCCGGCCATTGATTAACCGAGAATCTTAACCGCGCTTCCCCAATTTGTACCGAGGGTGCCTTGCAAGGTGATATGCAGGAATTGCAAATGCTCGAGCTGGCGGGCGCGGAGCAGCGGTCCCGCATCAATCGCGCGCATACCGCCATCATTGACCAGTTCCGCGACCTTGCTCTTTGCATCCGCGTCGTCGCCCGCGATAAAAACGTCGAGCGGCTGACCAGCCACCTGTCCGGTGAGAAGCGTGCCTGCATACGTTGTGTTGAAAGCCTTGACCACTTTCGCGCCGGAGGCGATCGCCTTCGCCAAATCCTCGGCGGAGGATGAATCGGGCGCGGTGGCGAGTCCGTCATACGTTGAATTGAGCGGGTTGGCGATATCCACCACGACTTTGCCAACAAGTTTTGTGCCGAATTGTTTGGCAAGCTTGATATTCGCGCCATACCATACGGCGAATACGACTACATCACCAAACTGAGCATCCGCAAGGCTGGCTGTAGAGACTTTCGCGCCATTCCTGGCAGAAGCTTTTACATCTGCGGCGGCTTTTTCAGCAACTTCGGGATTCGCATCCACAAAAACGACGGAATGCCCGCCCGCTACTGCGCGGGTTCCGATACCGCGTCCCATATTACCTGCGCCAATAATTGTTACGTTCATTTTACTTTCTCCTTTTAGAATCCGAGATTGTCTTTCACAAGGATCATCGTTATACGACCAGGGCGTTCCTTGTTGATAACCAACATTTTGTTCAGGCTGCTATTCATGCCGTAAGCCTTCTGCAGACGCTCGTTCTCAAGGGGGACAACATGCTCTTCAACGCGGCGCATACCTTCGTCCAGGTCCTTAACGATCTTTTGCACTCCAACAACCCAGACGACGTTTCCGGCACCGGAAACGTAAGGGCCCAATTGACTTCCGCTGGCCGAGACAGCCAGCACGCGTCCATCTTCGGTCACAGCCTGAACACTGCCAACCATAAAATCAGGACTGGCGCCCAGGCGGCGAATCTGATCGCCTTGAGTAGCGCGATCCATGCTCCGCAACACGGGGCGGATTGCGTCAAAGCGACCGGACTTTTCGATCTCGGAAGTAATACCAAGCGCATCAAGAGTGATGGAAGAGCCTTGATGAATTTGCGCGCCATCAGGAAACAGTTCGAAGAAAAGTTTGCGGGCTTCGTCAGCATCCTCGGCGATCAAAGTGTGTATGCCATTCGCTTCGAGGGCTTGAGCGGTCTGTTCAATCTGTTCGTCAGAAGGAAGTAATGAAAATTTGCTTGCGGGTGCTAATACTTCAACAGTCATAGAGGTTTCTCCAGTTGACTCTCCGTGATTTGTCTGATAAAATACAGACGTTGGATAAGCAACAACTGTTGTCAAATTTACTATCGGCGAACCAGGAAGTCAACCATCAAAAAAACGGATTTGTTGCCTAAGCAACACTGGAGCAAAAATGTTGTCTAACCCGAAGATAGAAGAAGAAAAACTTGACCCCCGCATCAAACGGACCCGAAAGTTGATTCAGCGATCCTTCATGGATATCATCGCCGAAAAAGGCTTTCAGTCCATCTCTGTGCAGGACGTCACCGCGCGTGCGGGCGTCAACCGCGCCACCTTCTACGCGCACTTCCCCGATAAATATGCGCTGCTCGATTATTCCATAGGCGAAGCATTTCGCCGCGAGATTGAACAGCGCATGCTCAATGTATGTGAATTCAACCTGGATAATATCCGTGTACTGATCGTGACGGTTTGTGAATTTATCAAAAATATTCACTCGCACAACAGCGCGGATGTACAATACCAAACACTAGCCGAGACACAGATCCGCTCGCAAGTCTACGAGTTGATCCTGCATTGGCTGGAAAAGATCAAAACGATCAAGAATTGCACCGTCTCGCGCGAACGCGCGGCCACGGCCACAAGCTGGGCGATCTACGGACTGGCACACCAATGGGCTCACGAAAAACAAAAATCATCCGCCAAGACTTTTGCAGACGAAGTCCTGCCGCTGATTGCCGCAAACCTCGGCCAGACGATAAAATTTCCTTGATACATTCGAACAAATCGCTCGGCGAGTGCTCAAGATGGTTTATTGGAAGACGGGTAAAATAATGGGAACTGACCTACAACAAAGCAGGCTCTCATGAAAAATTTTGAAGCGCGTTACAACGATCTTCCCAAAACCGAACTTCACATCCACCTCGAAGGCGCCATCCGCACGCAGACCATCATAGACATTGCAAAAGAATATGATTTAAAACTGCCGTCTTATGAAGCCGGCGAATTGGATAAACATATCAAAGTATACGGCCAGATGCGCGACCTGCACGCCGTGTTGAGAGCCTTCGACATTTTCCAAAACAGCATCACATCGCCTGGCGTTATTGAGCGCATTGCATGGGAACTATTTGAAGATTCCGCAAAGCAGAACATCAAGCTATCTGAAGTCCGCTTCTCGCCAGACTGGGCTTTCCACGGCCACAATTTGAATTGGGATGCCTGCCTCGAGGGACTCCTGCGTGCCAAACAGCGCGCCGAGCGCGAATTTGACATGGTCATCGGCTATATCGCCATCACCACACGCGGCATGGGACCCGAATCCTGCGTCAAGACCGTGGACTGGGCCATCCGCCACAAACAACATTTCATCGGGATAGACCTGGCCGACAGCGAGGCGCTATTTCCGATCAAGGATTTTGCAAAACCAATCCTGAAGGCGCGCGACCACGGGCTGAAAGTGACAATCCATTCCGGCGAAGATACGCCCGCCTCTTATGTAGTGGATACGATCCGCGCCGTCAGCCCCGACCGCATCGGACATGGTATTCACATTATCGAAGATATGAAAGCCGTGGAACTGGTCAAGGAGCGCGGCATCACCTTGGAGGTCAACTCCTGGAGCAACTACCTGACCAACGCTGTGCGGACGATCGAAGAACATCCGCTGAAGAAATTATTCGATCTGGGTGTGCGTGTGACGATCAACTCCGACGATCCCGAAGTGCTGGAGACCAACCTGAACAATGAATATCGAATCGCTCACGAAGTGCTCGGCATGAGCATGGACGATATTGCAGCCTGCAATCGTTACGCGTTCGAGTCTTCGTTCCTGCCCGCAGCAGACAAGAAAAGAATCTGGGACAAGTATTTTGCATGACAACCTTGCGCGCCAGGTTTCCCGCAACTGCCCATCTGTTTTTCTTTCGAGAGAATCAAATCCTTTTAATTCGCCGTTTCAATACAGGCTTTCGAGACGGCGAATACAGCGTCCCAGCCGGACATTTAGACGGTAACGAGACAGTCATGGCTGCGGCCGCCCGCGAAGCGGAGGAAGAGATCGGGGTCCGGATCGAGCCGCACAACCTGGTCTTCTCAAGCGTGATGCACCGCCTCGAAGACGACGAACGCGTCGACTTTTTTATCCACGTCACGGACTGGCGCGGCGAGCCTATCAATAACGAACCGGATAAATGCGATGACGTGCGTTGGGTTGACATTGAGTCTCTGCCTGAGAACACTATCCCTTACGTCAGGCGGGCTATTCAGAATCATCTGAATGGAGTCGGGTTTGATGAATTTGGATGGAAGACATAGGATGAAACGCGCCGTCATCAGTATTATCTTCCTGCTGGTCATGGCATGCGGCATCGCCCTGCCGCCCAGCGAATCAACTTTCACACCTTCTCCAACATTCACACAAACCGCCAGCGCAACACCGTTGCCCGCGCCCACTGAAACACCCACGCAGACTCCGCGACCGCTCATCACTTCCAATTTACAAGTAATTGTGCTCGCCGAAAACCTGCCTGGCCCCGATGATCTCGTGCTCGCGCCCGATGGCTCGATCTATCTTTCGGATGTCAGCGATGGCACGATCAGACGCTACACACAGGATGGAAATTTGAAAGTCGTTCTTTCAGGACTGAGCGAGCCGGAGGGAATGATTATTTTGCCAGATGGTTCAATGATCATCGCTGAACAAGGCGCAAACAGACTCGTCCGTTACGAGGTTACAAATAAAACGCTCCAACCTTTTCTTAATTTGTCGAACAATACGAATCAACCCGGCGTTGACGGACTGGCTTACGACTCGCAGGCCCAGACCATTATCGTGCCAGACAGCCCAAACGGAACCGTCCTGCGCGTCAGCCTCGACGGGAGAACGGTCACTCAAATTGCGGGAGGTTTCGCCCGCCCGACGGGCGCATGGGTCGAGCCGGACGGCAGTATCCTGATCGCGGATGAAAACGGCAACGCCATATTCCGCGCTCGCCCGGATGGCACACTCGAAAAAATAGCAGACCTTCCCATTCCCGACGATGTGATCGAGGACGGCAACGGGAATTTATTTGTCAACACGATTGGAGATAACGCCGTTCACCTGATCACTGCCGGAACCAGGCAGGACTTGATTCTTGCAACTGATATTATTGACCCGCAAGGCATTATTTTTGACAACGATGGGAATCTAATCGTTACCGATCCCGGCCATCACAGATTGATCAAACTGATTACACACTAACTCGCTACTTTACGCCTTCCACATCCCGTCCTTCAAAACCTCTTTCGCCGCCAGCATCCCCGGCGCGCCCATAATGCCTCCGCCCGGGTGCGCGCCTGAGCCTGCCAGGTAATATCCGCGCAACGGCGTGCGGAAGTTCGACCACTGCGGCGCGGGCCTGAAGAAAAAGAGTTGATGCAGAAGCAATTCGCCGTGGAAGATATTGCCGCCTGTGATGCCCGCAATGTTTTCGATGTCTTTCGGCGTGATGACTTGTTTGCCGATGATGGCGCGGCGGATGTTCGGCGCGTACTTCTCAATAGTGGAAATGACTGTTTCACCAAAAGCTTCGCGCTTGGCGTCGTCCCAGCCGCCTTCGATATCGTACGGCGCGTATTGCACAAAACAAGACATCACATGCGTGCCGGGCGGCGCCATGTCGGGGTCAATCATCGAAGGGAAGATCATGTCAATATATGGTTCTTTTGCAAAGCGGCCATATTTCGCGTCGTCGTAGGCGCGCTCGATATAATCAATGCTCGGGCTGATGGACGCCGCGCCGCGATATAACGCAGGTTCGTCCGGCAATGCGGTGAATTGCGGCAGTTCGCTCAAGGCAATGTTGACCTTGCCCGACGAGCCGCGTGTGCGGAAACTTTGAATTGATCGAATCAGATCATCGGGAAGATGCTTGGACTCAACAAGTTTCAAAAAGGTGACAATCGGGTCAGCCGATGAAAGGACGGCCTTGGCGTAGATTTCATCGCCGTTCTCGAGAGCGACTCCAACAGCGCGTCCGTTCTTGACGATGACCTGTTTCACCGTGCTATTGACTCTGATCTCCGCTCCAAGCGCGCGAGCCGAACTGGCAATGGCTTCCGCGATTCCGCCCGTGCCGCCTTTGGAAAAGCCCCAGGCGCGGAACGCGCCGTCAATCTCGCCCATGTAATGATGGAGCAAAACATACGCCGTCCCCGGCGAGCGCGGACCGAGGAATGTGCCGATGATCCCGCTGGCAGACTTCGTGCCTTTCAGCGCGTCGGTCTCGAACCATTCATCGAGCATGTCGCCCGCAGACTGGGTCATCAGTTTGGCAAGTCCATATAAATCTTTCTCAGACATCTCGTACGCCAACTTGCCGAGCTTCAACAATCCAAATAAATCTTTTGGATGAAGCGACGACGGGTCGGGCGGGATAATGCTCAGGATGGGTTTGATGGCCTTCGCCATGCGCGCCATGACGCGCGCGTACTCGTCGTAGGCTTCCGCGTCCTTTGGCGAATGACGATAGATCTCGCGGCGAGTCAGATCGTGATCGTCCCACGCGGCGAGATAATCGCCGTTTTCCATCGGTGTGACTGTGGAAGGCAAAGGCAGGATTTTCAATCCATGCTTGGGCAATTCCAGGTCACGGATGATCTCCGGGCGCAGGAGACTGACCACATAAGAGAATTCAGTGAACTTGAATCCGGGGATGATCTCTTCGGTGATGGTCGCCCCGCCGACGATATGTCTGCGCTCCAGCACAACAACTTTCCTGCCCGCCCGCGCCAGGTACGCCGCGGCGACAAGTCCGTTGTGCCCGCCGCCGATGATGATTGCGTCGTATTGATTGGATGTCATGGATAATTCCTTTTATGCACCGCTGAGACACAGAGTTTTCTTTTTAAACAGCCAGACCCACGAAGGTCGCCAAGAAAACCTTTTAAAAATCTTCGCGTTCTTTGCGCTCCTGGCGGTTAATTCTTTTTCTTCTCCGCGCTCTCTGTGACTCTGCGGTGAATTATTTCTTCTTCCATTCGGGTTCGTAAAATGGAAGTTTAACAACGCGGGCAGGCGCGTGCTGGCGATGATGTTCCACTGTGATTTCTAATCTTACGTCCGTGCCGATTTCATAATATGGCTTTTGCAAATGTGCGAGCGCGATGTACTTCTTCAACAGCGGTGACCAGCTCGAAGTTGAAGCATATCCTATTTGCACGTTGCCAACCAGCACAGGCAAACTTGCGCGCACCGCCATGCCGGGGATTTGTGGCGGCAAGCCGGCTTCGGCGTATAACTTCTCCATCTCCACCCAATCCACTTCCAGCCCGACCATCTTCCACGCCGAGCCTTCTTTCTTCTCATGTTCCAGCGCCCGGCGTCCGACGAAATAACCTGGCTTATCGAGTGCCACCGTCCAATCGAGTCCCAGCTCGAACGGCGACGACTTCTGCGGCTCGATCCACGCGTGGCTTGCAGACGTGTAATCCACTTCGATCATGAACAGCCCCGCCTCCACGCGCGCCATGTCCATCGCGAGAATGCCCACAGGCGCGATGCCATAATCCGCTCCTGCTTCCATCAGCACATCCCAGATCGGCAACGCGTCTTTCGCCTCCATCCAAATCTCGAATCCCAAATCTCCCGTATAACCTGTCCGCGAAATTGTGACAGGAATACCATCTACTTTATTCTGCATGAGACGAAAATACTTTAATCCATCAACCGGATTATCTGCAACTCGATTCAAAATCAACCTCGAATTGGGTCCCTGAAAACTGAGCGCCGCCACGTTGTCGGTGACTTCCGTGATCCGCACCTCGAGTCCGACCGCGTTCATCGAAAGCCAGCGCAGGTTCGGGTCCGCAGACGTGAGGCGGTATGTGGACTCATCCAGCCGCGAGACGGTGCCATCGTCAATCATCTTGCCTTCGTCATCGCACCAGCCCGTGTAATAGACCTGGCCAATTTTCAACTTACCAATATCGCGCGTGACCACGCGGTCCAGCAGGCGCGCCGCGTCTTTGCCTGTAATGATGTACTTCATCAACGGTGTGACATCGATCAGCGCCGCCGCATTGCGGATCGCCCAATACTCGCGGTCGAGCGTCAGCTCATACGAACCTGCGACCAAATATCCCGCCCAGCGCCGCCAGTTCTGCGGCTGGCAAAGCTTGGATGTCCGTTCATGGAAGGGAGTGTGTCGAAGTTGCAACATAAGTTCCTTTCGCTTTGCGCCGGGAATGAAATGAATCGCCAGGATCGCGGATACTCAGTAGTCGTTCGAAACAGATTATAAGACACGATACGCTTTTGGTGAGAATCGTCTACCAATTAAAACAGAAAAAATCGGCGGAAAGCCATAGCCCGAAGCAATCCCCAAAGAACGGGAGGCTTTCTCCGCATATAATGAGCGCCCTTGACAGATTCCCCTGCCTGCATAGAATCAGGCGGAAATGAGAAACCGCTTCTTTTTGGACCCTCAACCTGTCCCCGCCAAATTAACTTTTTCTTTTCCTTTCTCGAGAGTCGCTTTTAGCGGCTCTCTTTTTTTATGCCTGCTTCTCCCTCTCCCAATGGGAGAGGGCCAGGGTAAGGAAGAAGCATAATGCTCAAACTTCCCGGCTTGATTGATCCTCACGTCCACGTGCGCGAACCCGGACAAACTCACAAAGAAGATTGGGACACCGCGACTCAAGCCGCGCTTGCAGGCGGGATCACGATGATCCTGGCCATGCCCAACACGAAACCCCCGATATTCGATGCTTCGACTCTCGAACTTGCTTTCGCCGCCGCGAAACAAAAAGCGCGCTGTGACTACGCCCAATTCATCGGCGCGGGGCCGGATAACGCCGCGATGGCCGCATCTCTTGCAGACAAAGCCGCGGGCTTGAAAATGTATCTCGACTCCACTTTCGGCGAACTCCGTCTCGATGATATGGCTTTATGGATGCCGCACTTTGAAAAATATCCAAAGGATTTTCCCATCGTTTTGCATTCCGAGTCTCGCACGATGGCGGCGGGAATTCTATTCGCCGCGATCTATGACCGTCCCGTTCACATCGCGCATATTTCATTGAAGGAAGAAGTCCTGCTGATCAAGGCCGCCAGGGAACGCGGAATTAAAGTCACCTGCGAAGTTTGTCCGCATCATTTGTTTTTGTCAAAGGAAGATATTCCTGCAATTTCTCACGGACATCCCGGTCGCAGTGAAGTTCGTCCGCGCTTGGCAACAAAAGAAGATGTGGATGCATTATGGGAAAATATGGATGTGATTGATTGTTTCGCTACTGACCACGCGCCGCATACTTTGGAAGAAAAAGATTCTGATAATCCTCCGCCGGGATTTCCAGGCCTTGAGACCATTCTGCCTCTTTTACTAACCGCCGTTTCCGAATCCCGACTCGCGATTCCTGACCTTATCGAAAAGATGTATACCAACCCGCGCAAGATATTCAATCTTCCCGAACCAGGCGAAACATGGATCGAAGTGGACGAAAACGCCGAATACGAAATCAAAACCGCAAATCAATTCACCCGCTGCGGCTGGACTCCCTTCGAGGGCTGGAAGGTCAAAGGCAAAGTGAGGAAAGTTGTCTTACGTGGTACAACAGCTTTTGAAAATGGAAAGATTTTAGTGGAACAAGGTTACGGGAAAGATATTCGTTCATTGAAAGGTGATTTATGAAAATCCACGCGATTCAAACAGGCACAGTTGAGATCAAGAAAAATCAAGTCATTGGCAAAGGGCCAAATGCGTTTCATCTCATCAATGTATTGTTTGGCAGGGAATGGGTGGAACCCGTGCCAATCTACGCGTGGGTGATCGAACACAACGAGGGTGTCATCGTAGTGGATACAGGCGATACGGCGCGCACTTCCGAGCCTGGCTACTTTCCGCGCTGGCATCCTTATTACAATCTCGCTGTTCGATTCCACGTAGAGCCTAAAGAGGAGATCGGCGTCCAATTAAAGAAAATGGGGATTGGCGTAAAAGATGTAAAGAAAGTTATTTTGACTCACATGCACACCGACCATGCGGGTGGATTGCATCACTTCCCTGAAAGCCAGATTTATGTGAATATGCCTGAATACAAACGGACGCGTGGGTTTCAGGGGCAAGTCGATGGGTATCTTTCACAACGCTACCCAAAGTGGTTCTCTCCACAACCGATTGAGTTTGATGGCGGCGCGTTCAGTCCTTTTGAGAAATCATGGAGTGTCGCTGCAAAAGGTGATGTAAGAGTTGTACCCACATACGGGCATACTCCTGCTCACGTATCGGTTGTTGTGAAAGTGGAAGATGTCCATTATTTTCTGGCGGGTGACACCAGTTATTCGGAAGGGAATCTGCTTGATAAGGTTGCAGATGGAGTCAGCCCCGACCCAAATCAGGCAATTGATACCATGCAAAACATTTTGAATTTTGCGAGCCAGTATCCTACTGTGTACCTGCCAACCCATGACCCGAATTCGGAAAAGCGTTTGAAAAACAGAACAACGCTTTCTGTCAAGCAGTGAGGGTCCGTCGCACCATGTTTAATGAGATAAAACTACTCGAAACAGAATCAGCCTCACCCGTCGCGAGAAGCGAGTCTCCATTCTCTAATTCTCTAATTCTCTGGTCTCGATACGCTCGCTACTCAACCACCACCAATTACCAATTACCAACCAAAAGGAGTAAAACAAATGCCCACCCAATCTTCCTCCCCTCACCTGCCGTTCGGCGAAAACAAAACTGCCGAGTGGTACGGCAAGGACATCATATCCGTCAAGCAGTTCAAGCGCGAAGACCTCGAATACGTCTTCGGCGTGGCGCACGAGATGCGCGGCATGGTCGAGCGCGTCGGCACGTTTGACCTGCTCAAGGGAAAAATTCTGGCAAATCTTTTTTATGAACCTTCAACAAGAACGTCATCGTCATTCACGGCCGCGATGGAACGACTCGGCGGCTCGGTCATCCCGATCAACGAGGTGAAATATTCGTCGGTGTCGAAAGGCGAGAGCCTGCCCGATACGGTGCGCACGCTCGAATGTTATGCGGACGTGATCGTATTGCGCCATCCTGAAACGGGTTCGGCGGCGATTGCGGCCAAGGCGGCGCGCAAGCCTGTCATCAACGCGGGCGACGGCGTGGGCGAACATCCCACACAGGCTTTGCTCGATACGTTCACGATCATGGAAGAGATCGGGCGGTTGGATAATCTCAACGTCACGATGCTCGGCGATTTGAAATACGGGCGCACGGTTCATTCGCTGGCACGCCTGCTGTCGCAGTTCACTAACATCAAATTAAATTACGTCTCGCCTGAAATTTTGAAGATGCCCAAAGAAGTGATGGACGAAGTTGCGGAGAAGAGAGTGCCGCAGGCTGAGTTCAGTTCGCTTGAAAAAGTTTTGCCCGAAACCGACGTGCTGTATGTCACGCGCGTTCAAAAGGAAAGATTTGAAGACCCCGCCGATTATGAAAAGGTCAAGGGCGCGTACGTGATTGATCCTGCCATCATGAAGGCCGCGAAGAAGGATATGATCGTGATGCACCCGCTGCCGCGTGTCGGCGAGATCAGTGTGGACTTCGATGACGATCCGCGCGCCGCGTACTTCCGCCAGATGGAATATGGGTTGTATGTGAGAATGGCGTTGCTGGCGATGGTTCTTGGCAAAGCCTAAAAAATTTAACCGCAGAGTCGCAGAGAGCACAGAGTTTTTAAATGTTTTCTCCGTGAACTCAGCGTCTCTGCGGTGAAAAATATTCACATGGAAACCTTTTTCTCTTTTTTGGAAAAACGCGTGGACGACTGTTCCTCCCTCTTATGCGTTGGACTCGACCCACACATCCCCGACCTCAAAGAACCCACCGCCGCGTCTGCGCGGGACTTCTGCCTGAATCTCGTTAAACAAACCGCGCCCTACGCCGCAGCCTTCAAACCCAACGCGGCGTTCTTCGAGGTCTTCGGCGCTGAAGGTTGGACAGCGCTTAAGCAAGTGATTGACGCGATCGGCGAGGAGTCGAATCGACTCGGCTCGAAGATTCCCGTCATCCTCGACGCGAAACGCGGCGACATTGCCTCCACCGCCGAAGCGTATGCGATATCCGCATTTGAGACTCTCGGCGCGGACTGTATCACGCTGAGTCCGTATCTCGGAAAAGATTCCATCGAGCCGTTCATCCAGAATTCGGAAAAGGGAGTCTTCCTGTTGTGCAAAACGTCCAACGCGGGTTCGATGGATTTGCAAAATTTGCTTGTCCTGCCTCCCGCCGCAGACAATCCCACGCCTTTGTACATTTACGTTGCCCACCTTGCTCGACAATGGAACGCGAATAACAACATCGGCATTGTCGTCGGCGCGACACACCCGCAGATCATGTCCAACATCCGCACTGCTACGCCTGACTTGTGGTTTCTCGCGCCGGGCGTCGGCGCGCAGGGCGGAGAATTGGAATCAGCCCTGAAAGCTGGTTTACGCAAAGACGGCAAAGGGCTGTTGATTCCCATCTCGCGAGGAATTTCCCGCAATGATAATCCGCGCAAGGCCGCTGCTGAACTTCGAGATTCGATACTCGAAATTCGTAATTCAATGGTCGGGAACCGCTGAAAAAGGAATCTCTATTCTATGAAAGACGAACCGCGAATATCTACTATCGAATTATCCAATCTCGCTAACGGTCTTTTGTCGGCTGGCTGTATCAAATTCGGCGACTTCACGCTCAAGTCGGGACTCAAATCCCCCATCTACATTGATTTGCGGCAGATCATCACATATCCAAAATTATTGGAACAGATCGGCGCGGCGTATTTGCCTTTCCTCAAAGATTTGAATTTTGACCGCATTGCCGGCCTGCCTTATGCGGCGATTCCGATTGCGACTGCGATTTCACTGCAAGGCAACTACCCGATGATCTACCCGCGCAAGGAAGCCAAATCCTATGGCACAAAAGCCGAGATCGAAGGCGAATATCACGCGGGCGAGACGGTCGTGGTCATTGACGATCTCGCTACGACAGGCGAAAGCAAATTCGAGGCCATCGAAAAACTGACCGGCGCGGGACTGATCGTGAAAGATGTGGTCGTGCTGATTGACCGCCAATCCGGCGCGAGGGAATCTTTAGAACGGGCAGGCTTCGCCATGCACGCGGTGTTGACGATCACG
Source organism: Chloroflexota bacterium (assembly GCA_016195815.1). Lineage (GTDB taxonomy): Bacteria > Chloroflexota > Anaerolineae > Anaerolineales > Villigracilaceae > Fen-1038. Next base: position 35,111 of record JACPYX010000012.1, on the reverse strand, counting down.
CAGTTGCTGGATTATTGGGAGCAGGCGGGCAAGGTGACGAAAGATAATATTGATGTGGCCAGGCAGTTTCTGTCAGAGAAGACATAATGTCCACAAAACACACCTTCACAGCCGCCATCCAAAACTCAGGTGCAGTGTGGAAGTCGCTTTCGATGCAGAGAAGGCTTTGCAAGAAGTCCCGGTAAAACTGCGAAAATAAGGTGGTTCGATGTAATAAGTGGTATAACTCAAAACAGTTTATTTACTCGTATAATCCCCCTCTTGAAAGTGAAAAAATGAAAAAATCAGAGTTTGAGAAGATCATAGGCAAGACGTTTCGAGTTCTTGAAACCAAATACGGATTCAAGAAAATCGAAACCGTCTTTCAACAACGCAGCTGCATCGTGCGGTTTCAGAACACAACAACTGAACTCATCTTGACCTACGAAATCGGCGGGATGCCCTGGCTGTCAATTGCAGATGTAACCAGCCCTGAAGAAAAACAAACAACTTTAGAATGGCTGCTTGTGGAGCAGGGCGTTGAAAAGACGCCCGCGCCGGAAGCGGCTTTCCTGCCCACAAAAATGGAAGAAAGCAAACTTGAAGCAGTCCTGCAAAGCAAGAATCAGCAATTGCTGGAATTCGGCACCGATCTGCTAAAAGGCGATTTCACGATCCTGCCCAAGCTGCAAAAACGCGCCGAAAAATACGCCCTGGAATGCAAACATTATGTGGACATCCATAAAATAAAATCCTGACATGTATCCTTTTTTTAGGTCATTGCTTTTTCGGCTCGAACCTGAAACGGCTCACCATCTGACTCTGCAATTGATGCGCATTGGCGGCCTTCAACCCGTCAATGCGATTTTGCATGGTTTGTATTCCACGCCGCACAAGCCGCTACATGCTTTCGGTTTGAATTTCAAGAATCCGGTTGGGCTTGCGGCCGGATACGACAAGGACGCGCTCGCCATGCACGGACTCGCCGCGCTCGGATTCGGCCACATCGAAATCGGCACGGTCACACCTCGACCTCAAACGGGCAACCCCAAGCCGCGCGTTTTCCGCCTGCCGGAAGACGAAGCCATTATCAACCGCATGGGCTTTCCCAGCCGCGGCTCGGAATTCGTCCAGATGCAGCTCAACCCGGCGCTGAGAGCAAAACTTCTCGAGCGCGTGGATGCCCGTCCGCGCCGCCGTTTGCCAGCCATACTCGGCGTCAATCTTGGCAAGAACAAAGACACGCCGAACGAGGAAGCTGTTTTCGATTACCTGGCCCTGCTCCAAAACTTCGCGCCCTACGCCGATTATTTGACCGTTAATGTCAGCTCGCCTAACACGGCCGGCTTGCGCCGTTTGCAGGGACGCACAGCCCTCGAGAATTTGTTGACCCAGCTTCATCAACAACGTCTAATCGAACAAACTCAACTCAAACATCGCCTGCCGTTACTGGTTAAGATCGCGCCTGACCTGACAGACGAAGAACTCGACGACGCGGTGGACGTCATTTTGCAGACGCGCATGGACGGCATCATCGCCACAAATACCACTTTGGCGCGCGATGGGTTGCGGTCAAACCTTCAGAGTGAGAGCGGCGGATTAAGCGGCCGCCCGCTCAAAATCAGGAGCGAAGCGGTTTTGCAAAAAGTCGTCCGGCGCGTGAACGGGCAAATCGCCATCGTCAGCGTCGGCGGCATCATGAATCCCGATGATGCAAAACGCCGCCTCGACCTGGGCGCAACTCTTGTCCAAGTCTACACAGGCCTTATCTACAACGGCCCCGGACTCGTCAAGGCAATCGTAAGGTCGCTCTGATTTTTTTGTGGTATATTCCCGTTCTATGGACGACAAAATTACTATTATCGAAGGCCCGCCGCCGATCTTTGAACAGGTCAACGATGGCTGGGCCATGGGGCTGAACGAAAGCCCGAACGTGCTGGTGCCTGCGTTGACGCGCTTGCGTACTTTCAACGGGCACGCGTTGGTCGAGCGCTGTCACCGGGCCTGGAACAGCAAAGATCACATTCACCTGCATTATCGCAACGAAATGGGGCTCGAGGAAACCGCGCCCATTCTCGCCGCCCGCAACGTTGAAACGCCGGATGGTCATGTTTTGCTTTTGTGGGTTTATCTCGACAGCGAGCATGTCGAATATGAATTCGATGGCGATGACGACGATGACGAAAGCGCCGAAGACGATTTGCTGGATGGGCCGGGCGCATAGCCCGGTCTTTTTTTATTATGACCACGCTTCTTTCTGGAACTGAAAACGGGGTACTGACCCTGAGGCTTAATCGCCCCGAACGCGCCAACGCGTTCAACGCCGAATTGATCGGCGAATTGCAGGATGCTTTTGCCCGGACCGCGCAGGATTCGCAAACGCGCGTGATCGTGTTGACGGGCGCGGGCCGCGCCTTCAGCGCCGGCCAGGACATCGGCGAGATGCAGGGCGGCGCAGCAATTTCGTACCGCGCACATTTGGAGAAAACATACAATCCGCTTATTTTGCAAATTCGCAAAATCGAGAAGCCGGTCATCGCCGCGTTGAACGGCCCATGCGCGGGTGCGGCATTTGGCGTCGCATTGGCCTGCGATTTGCGCCTTGCTTCAGATGAAACAAAACTGGTGGTCGGATTCGGCGGCATCGCCCTCGTACCCGATTCAGCGGTTTCGCTGCTTTTGCCCGCCCTGATCGGCCTGGGCCGCGCTCAATATTATTTCATGACCAACGAAGCCATTTTGCCGGAGCAGGCCTTAGAATGGGGATTGGTCAACAAAGTTTTTCCATCCGCGAATTTCATTCAAGAAATAAATTCTTTTGCGGCGAAGTTGGCCGCCGGCCCGGTCGGCGCGTTTGGGTTGGCAAAGCAGGCATTCAACAAAGCGGTTTTGCCGAATCTCGAAGAAGCATTGAGAGTCGAAGCCGACTTGCAGGAGATCGCTGGTCGGCGCGACGAACACAAAGAGGGTGTGTCTGCATTTATGGAAAAGAGAAAACCAAAGTTCCAGTGATCAGTAAACGGTTATCGAATAACGCTCATGGAATTTGAACCCGTCATTGGCCTTGAAGTCCACGCCGAGATGCAGACGCGCTCGAAGATGTTCTGCTCGTGTGAAGTAGTGGATAACACCGCCGCGCCGCCGAACAGCGCGGTGTGTCCCGTTTGCGCGGGCATGCCCGGCGCATTGCCGGTTGTCAACGAAAGAGCGGTTGAGTTTGCATTGCGCGTGGCGCTGGCGCTGGAATGCGAAGTTCAACGCACCAGCATTTTTGCGCGCAAAAATTATTTTTATCCCGACCTGCCCAAAGGTTATCAAATTTCGCAGTATGAGCAGCCGCTGGCAGTGAACGGCAAACTCGTCATCCGCACCTCCGAGGGCGAAGAGACGATCCGTGTGCGCCGCGTGCATCTCGAAGAAGACACCGGCAAGCTGACACATGTTGATGGCGCATCGCTGGTTGACCTGAATCGCGCGGGTGTGGCCCTGCTCGAGATCGTCTCCGAACCGGACCTGCATTCGGCGGAGGCGGCAAAAGCCTACGGCGAATCTTTGAGGGAGATCCTGCGCTACCTCGCTGTCAACAGCGGGGACATGGAAAAAGGAATCATTCGCTTCGAGGCGAATGTCTCTGTTAGAAAAAAGGGGGATAAGGAATTGGGCATAAGGACAGAAGTAAAAAATCTTAATTCGTTTCGCGCGCTGGAACGGGCCATCGAATATGAGATCAAACGTCAGGGAAAAATTATCGAGGCGGGCGGAACAATCGAACAGGAAACCCTGGGATGGAATGAAGCGCGCGGCGAAACATATTCGCAGCGCAGCAAGGAAGACGCGCACGATTATCGTTATTTCCCCGAACCCGATCTGCCTCCGCTGGTTATAGAAGACGCGTGGATCAATCGTGTGCGCGACTCTTTGCCTGAACTTCCGCGCGAAAAATCTTTGCGGCTTATCAAACAATACGGTCTGACGAATTACGATGCGTCGCGTCTCGTCGTTGAGCAGGAGATCGCCGATTATTTTGAAGCGACCGTCCGCGCTCTACCGTCCGCAGTCTCGCCAAAAGCAGCGGCGAATATAATGCTTGGCGATTTGTTCTCGTTGATGAACCAGGCTGGTTTAACGGTCAGCCAGCAAAAGGTCCGGCCTGAGGCGCTGGGCGAATTGGCCGGGCTTGTGTCTGAGGGCGAGATCAATCAAACCTCGGCGAAAGAAGTCTTGATCGAGATGTTCGCGTCCGGCAGGAGCGCGGCGGAAATCGTCGAAGCGCGCGGACTCAAACAGGTCTCGGACGAGGCGTTTATCTCGGATCTGGTCAGGCAAACGCTGGCGGAAAATCCGAATGAGGCCGCGAGTTATAAATCTGGCAAGGCGGGCGTAATGAATTTCCTGTTCGGGCAGGTGATGAAGAAAGCCGCGGGCAGGGCCAACCCGGCAGTGGTGCGGGCGGAATTGGAGAAACGATTGACACAATAGTGCATGAACTATTTATGATAACTTTCATATTGACGGGAAAATAAAAGTCTAGTAAGGTTAAGCGGCAAGCAGGACTTTATTGATATGATTTGGGTTTCTGACATAGGCCGTCTTTGAGCGGGTGCCCGTCCGGGGTGCCCGCTTATATTTTGCTAAATCTGTTTTCAGGAGACAAATATGGCTGAACAACTTAATGCGTTTGACATGGCACAGAAGCAATTCGATCACGTGGCCAAATTGCTCAAACTCGACCCCGGAATCTCCGAGGTATTACGCTGGCCGATGCGCGAATATTCTTTCCGCATCCCGGTGCGGATGGATGACGGTTCTCTGCGCGTCTTTCAGGGTTTCCGCGTGCAACACAATGACGCGCGCGGCCCCAACAAAGGCGGCATCCGCTTCGCGGCCAACGAGACGATGGATACCGTCCGCGCGCTCGCAACCTGGATGACGTGGAAGTGCGCCGTGGCCGACATCCCGCTGGGCGGCGGCAAGGGCGGCATCATCGTAGACCCGTCCACAATCTCTGTCCGTGAAAAGGAAGAATTGTGCCGCGGCTGGGTGGACGTGATGTGGAAGAACATCGGCCCGCGCAACGATGTGCCCGCGCCGGATGTTGGCACCACGCCGCAGATGATGGGCTGGATGATGGACGAATATTCCAAGCTCGTCGGTCAGTTTACGCCCGGTGTGTTCACTGGCAAGCCTTTGGGCGGAGGCGGATCCGAGGGCCGCACCGAAGCCACCGGTTACGGCGTGATCTACACCGTGCGTGAAGCCATGAAGCATTTGAAAATGGATTCCAAGAAATCTGTGGCAACCATCGAAGGCTTCGGCAATGTTGCACAGTACGCCGCCATTGGCTTCATCGAAATGCTGGGCGGAAAAGTGGCGGCCGTTTCATGCTGGGATCGCAACGATAAGAAATCCTATACCTACAGTCACAAGGCTGGCGTTGATCCGCGCTTCCTGCTGACCATCGTGGATGAATACGGCACGATCGGCAAAGCCAAAGCCGAAGCCGCTGGTTACATCGTCGAAGATGGCGAGGCCTGGATCACGAAGGAAGCGGATGTTTTGATCCCTGCCGCGATCGAAGGGCATGTCAATGGCGATACGGTCAAGAAAATGTCAAGCCGCATCAAGATCGTAGCAGAAGGCGCCAACGGCGGCGTCACACCCGAGGCAGACGAATTCCTCAAGGCCAATAAGATCTTTGACATCCCTGATTTCCTGTGCAACGCGGGCGGCGTGACCACCTCGTACTTCGAGTCCGTCCAGAACGATATGAACTATTATTGGACGAAGGAAGAAGTTCTCGGAAGACTCGATACCAAGATGACGCAGGCTTTCAACAACGTGCTTGAAATGTCGGAGAAGGAAAAAGTATACATGCGCGACGCGGCTTACATGGTCTCGATTGATCGCGTAGTTAAGGCCATGCAGTTGCGCGGCTGGTTTTAGACCTGGAACCTATCACCGTTAAAATAAAATCTCCGAGGCATCAGCCTCGGAGATTTTTCTTTTCAATGCAAACTAAATTTCGCAGAACCGATCTATTCTTTTGCCGATGATGGCAAGGCTGTCTTCCCAGAACTTGCGCTTGCGGATGTCAATGCCGAAGCGTTTGGCGAGATCGGCTGCGCTGGCTTCGCCGGTGGATGCCAAAAGTTTTTTGTAATCGTCCACGAAGTCCGCGCCGCGCTGCTTGTAAATCGCGTATAAGCCCGTGGCAAATAACAAGCCGAAGGCGTAGGGAAAATTGTAGAACGACAGGCCGGACGAATAATAATGCGGCTTCCACGTCCACATAAATTTCTGGAGATATTTTTCATCAATGCCCTCGCCGTAGGTCGCTTTCTGGGCGCGTTCCATGATGTCATTGAAATCATCCGCAGAAAGTTCGGATTGTTCGCGGCGTTCGAAGACTTCCTTCTCGAAGAGATAACGCGAATAAATATCAACCACAATTTGTCCCGCGCCCTGAATCTGCGCTTCGAGCACGGCCAGTTCCTCCTGCGGGTCTTTCGTGTTGGCGAGCACCGCTTCAGTGACAATGGTCTCGCACATCGTCGAGGCAGTTTCGGCCAGCGTCATTGGCGTGAGTTGCTGCAGTTCGGTCTTGCCCGCCGAATAAGCGCACTCGTTATGAAAGGCATGACCGAGTTCGTGAGCAATCGTCGAGACTTGATCGAACGAACCGTCGAAGTTGCACAGCACGCGGCTTTCTTTCACGCCGGCCACGCCCATGCAGAACGCGCCGCCGCGTTTTCCGTCGCGTTGTTCGGCGTCAATCCAATTGTTGTCGAAAGCGCGCTTGGCAAACTTTGAAAGATCAGGCGAGAACTTTCCGAAGTTGTCTAAAATAAAATCGCGCGCATCCTCGAACGAATAGACTTTATCGGTTTTGCCGAGCGGCGCGAAAATATCCCACCAGGCCAATTTTTCCTTGCCAAGTTTTTTGGCTTTGGCCGCGAAATATCTGCGGAACATCGGGAACGAGGCTTCCATCGCGCCCAGCATGGCTTCGAGAGTCTTGCGGTCAATGCACGCGGCATCCAACGAGGAGTGGACGGCGTCTTTGCGGCCGCGGCGCTTGTTCAGCGTGACCGCTTCACCCTTGACCCCGTTCAGGCAGGCCGCCAAAGTTTCCTTGACTTCGTCCCAGGCTTTGTTCTCCGCTTCGTAGCCGCGTCGTCGGACACTTTCATCAGGGTGCGAACGCAGGTTGATCAGCGCAGGCATGGGAAGTTTCTTCGTCTCGCCGTCCAACTCAAAGTCTACCGAAAGCTGCGAGGTGACCGTTCCCTGCAATTTGCCGAAGGCGTTGCCGCCGCTCAGGCTGAGTTCCGAAGCGAGTCCTTCCAGTTCGTCGCCCATCTGATATTTGCTTTGTTCCGCCGCTTCACGGAGCATGAAGGCGTGCGCGCCGGCAGTTTTATCTTTCTCAAGAACTTTATCGAGCTTCGGCCCAACCTTGCCAAGCCAGGAGCGAAAGCGTGTGAAGAGTTTGTCCATCGGCAGGCTGGCCTGCTCAAATTCGGAGAGGGCGCGCATGGCGTCCTTATTGCGCGAGTCGGTGGTGACAAAGGAATAAATAAATGGCACGATCGTTCCTGAAAGCGTCTGGATTTTATTGATGCGGTTGATGGCGTCGCCAATCAGCGCGGCCAATTCCCCCACAGGAGTCTTCGAGCCGGCCTTGCTCAGTTTTTTGTCGAAGAATTTTTCGAAGCCGGCGACCTGTTTTTTGTAATCGGCAATTGCATCTTTGAACTTTTTTGATTCGAGCGAGGGATAAACATTGGTCATATCCCAATGCAGAGGAATGGACATAAGGTATCTCCTTTTTTTTGATACGATGGCTGGACGTCCGCTTTTATCTGCCAATCTCAGCCAGCATACGCGAATTTTTTGCAGATTACTTTTCAGTACGTAATATCATTATAAGTATATCAAAAGGCGGAGGCTATTCGTCTCCGCCTTCATCATCCGCTGTGCTGGGCTGTTCGATCTTTACGATCTCGCCGTGATAATTAATGACGATCTTGAAGCCCAGCATTCCAAGATACGCGCGCCCATCCTCTGGAATGCCTTGCTGCATTAACATATCGAACTGCTGGTCAATATTTTTGAGCTGTTGTTCGATCATTGCCTTTGAGAAGATATCATCCTGCCCCATCATTTTGGCGGCTTGTTCAGAAATGAGGTCTTCACTGCCCTTCATCATTTCCTGCATGTACTTCAAGACCTGCTTGTCCACTTGTTCGGCAGGGATATGCCGCAGGAATCCCGCGTCGTTGATGATGTAAGCCGGCTCTTCGCCGATGAAACCGGTTTGAACAGGCCGGTCGTTTTCGTCAATCACGAGACCGGCAAATAAAGGTTGTCTTGGCATAAGTCCTTCTTTTTATTAACTGGATGACACGACCTCGACGCGCGTTCCCTCGCCGGGTTTGTACAGATAGGGTATTTCCGGCGGGACGACCGGGCGGGTCCAGCGATAAATGAACTTTGAGTCATCCGGCGTCATATTCACACAGCCGCGGCTTTGGGGACGGCCATAATCGTTGTGCCAGAAAGTGCCGTGAAAAGCGTCGCCACTGCCGGTAAAGAAGGATACCCAGGGCACGCCCGGCAAATGGTAGATGTTCTCCGAGGCGTTGCCCTGATTGGACATGTGAACCGTGGAGCCTTTATGAAAAGTGAAGAATTTGCCCGACGGAGTCGGCGTGCCTTTGCCCCCGCTCGAAATGCGCGTCGCCAATACCGGCGTATCTCCCTCGAAAGCGGTCGCCATTTGGGTGGGCAGGTCCACATAGATTCTTTTGGTTTCTTCCGGCACGTCCGGCGAAAGAGGCGAAAGTTCTTCGGCGGGCACCAGGCGCATCTCGTGCGCCGGCATGTAAAAGGACTCCTGGAGATAACGGTCGTAAAGCACATACCAGATGGTTTTTTCGTAGCGATTGATTACCGTACCCGTCACCCAGTGTGTCGTCCGGTAATAGATGCGGTAGCCTTTTTTGGCCCACAGACTGGAAGACAAGCGCGTGTCGCTGAAAGGTACGGTCACTTCGCCAAGCTGGCCTGTGGAGGGAATCTCAAAAACCGGCGGTTGATACACGGTCTCAGTCGGCTGGACCCAGCCGGAATAGACATAGCCATCCTCGATTTGATACCAGTGGTTATTGTAAGGATTTTTCGGTCCGTTATCCCCGCTGACTTCGGCGGCGATGGTTACGATCTCATCGCGCGGAAAGACGCGCAGGACGGCCGCGTTGAAAGACGGCTCTTTGTATAGTTTGAGTCCGCTGAGGATCACACGCCCCTGAGTGGCAGGCATGGCCAGGGCGCGGTCTAGGCGCAGTTCGGCGAAGAATGCGCCGAGCAAGCCTGCGCCAAAGAGTTTGAGAAAGTCCCGTCGGGAGAATGGTAGATTTGTCATGATGATCGCCTGGATTGTATCTGATTTATGGAATTGAGTGGATGGAGGAGGAGAAAATCTAATACAACTCTTATTACGTTATTGATGCGCCCGCTATGGCCTATTAATTTAATTTACGATCTCCACCAGCGTACCCTTTGTTTTGTATGCGAATTGCTCGTTCGGCTTCACAACCGGACTCGTCCAGCGAAACAGCCATTTCGCGGCGGATGGACTCAGGTTCACGCATCCGTGACTCTTCGGATGGCCAAAGTCGTTATGCCAGTAGGTGCCGTGCAGGGAAATTCCGCTTTCGGTGATGTACATCACCCACGGCACGCCGGGCAGGTCGTAGCCGCTGGCGGTAATATCGCCAGCGGCCATGTGACGCGTGGGGCGTTTATGATACGTCATGAACAGGCCGGTCGGTGTGGTGTACGTGCCCGAGCGCAGAACGGCGCCAGTGGCGGTGCGCGTGACGAAGACCGGGCTGTCATTCTCGTAAGCAAATAGAAGCTGATCGTTCAGGCGCACCTGGATTTTTTTGTCAGCGTCGGGAATTTCCGTAGAAAGCGGAGCCAGTTCGTCGTCCGGCAAGAGGCGGATGTGTTCGCCGGGCGCGTAATATAACTTGTTCCATTTGTCGTCCAGCACCTGGTACCAAATCTTTCCATCTGATCCAGCCGCGGCAGACATGACCCAATGCACGGTCTCATAATACATTCGATACGCAACCGGGGCGCCCGCATCGGCGCGTTCATGCGCGTCAGTGAATGGGACGCTGACTTCGCCTAATGCGCCCGTTGCCGAAATGTTATTGAGCGGGGCAACGAGTAATGTGCGCACCGGCTGCACTGTGCCGGAATACGCGAAGCCTTCATTTCCGATTTCATACCAGATGCGATTGTAGTCTGAAACATCCTCGCTCACGGTGGCACTGGTAATCGAAAGGACACTGTCGCGCCAGTACATTTTTACGCGATTGCCGTTGAAAGACGGCTTGTCGTAGAGCCAGATCAAGCGCGAGGTCACGCGTCCTTGTTGTGCGTCAAAGGCATCTTCAAAAAACAAATTGAGTGGAAAGTCCGCCGCTCTTAGCGGCATGTTGGGGACGAATAAACCAAGCAATCCCAATCCGCTCAATTTGAGGAAGTCGCGCCGCGAAAATGCGGCTTTGTCTGCATTCATGTTTAAAGATCAATCGTGCACATTCACCACCGTGCCAACCGATGCCCAGCCAAACAGCCAGGCCGCGTCGGGAATGCTGAGGTTCACGCATCCACGGCTCATGGGCGTGCCAAAGTTGTTATGCCAGTATGTGCCGTGCAGGCCATAGCCTTCAAAGAAGTACATTACATACGGCACATCAGGCAGATAATAGCCGGGCCCCGACATGTCGGTGAAGCGCAGTTTGATATACACGCGAAACTTGCCAGTGACGGTCGGCGTTTCCGCTTTACCGGTCGAAACAATGAAAGTATTCACAATTGTATCGCCCTCGTATGCGTAGACCTTTTGTTCGGAAAGATCCACATCCACCCAGCGTTCGCCGCCCGTGGAAACATAATTGGTTTGCGGAGCAGAAGCGGGCGCGGCGGTTGGGATCTCCGCGGTCGGCGTATCGGCAACATATTCCAATGAAAGCGAGCCGGAATAAGCCGCTTCAGGCGTTGGCGTGGAATTATCTTCAGGCAGCGAAGCCGCGAGTTCCGTTGGTGAAACAGCCGGGGGTTCGCTCGGCGCAAGTGCTGGCAGGTCTGTCGGCAAGGCGGTTGGCAGAATGTTCCCCAGATCAAGCGGCGCAGTTGCCGGCGCGCTGGTCGGTTCAATGAGTGTCTGCGCAAACTGTGAAGCCGGCGTATGGGTTGGCTTGGCAATCTGGGCTTGCACCCACGCGGCCGGGTGAGTTGGCGTCGGCTCATTGTTGTTTGCCAAAGACGCCACAACGGGAGATGCAGTTACAGACCAGACAACGATAATGCAAATCAACAAACCGATCCCAAATAAAAGAACCGGGTACAACCGGCTGCGTTTTGTTTTTTTATTGCCTGCTTCCAGATTATTGTTTGGACTCGCCTGCGCTCGCGGGGATTGCGCTCGCAAAGATTGCGCTCGAGGCAATAATCCGGTCAGGCCGGGACCCTGAGGCGGCGCGCTGTTTTCTGATGCATTTTCCGGTTCCGGAGATTCGCGCAGGCGCTGTTGAGCCCATTGCATACCTTTGTGTGCGCGTGGACTGTCTGGGTTGATCTTCAGCGCCCGCTGAAGATATTCCATACTGGCACGCGGACTGGCAATCGCCGCCAGCACCAGCCATGCGTCTTCCATTTGCGGGGCAAGCGAGGCGGCATGTTCAGCCAATTTACGCGCCTCACTGCGATTGTTATTCCGCAAGGCTTCGCGTGCTTTTTGCACCGCTAAACGGGCTTCAGCGAAGCGATCTGCCTGCGTCGTGCTTTGTCGGTACGGATCATCGAATTGATTATTCATAGGCTAAGGGGTTGGAATAGGAGTCGGCTCGACATTTTCATTATTGACAAAACACAGGAGACCGCTGACGATTCCATCAGCGACCTGGTCGGTGTGCTGGGTCAATATCGCACGATCTAAATTCAAGAAACCAGTTTCAATGATCGCAGCAATTGTATCGGGGTCGATTTCTGAAAAGGCATGATAACTCGTCATGTCTGCGGTGATACTGCCGGGATGAAACTTCAAGCCGGTGTCGGTTTGATAGCGATCCACCATGCAGGCCAGCAAACGCCCGGCACGGTTTTGATCGCGCGTATTCAACGCTGCCGCAACTTTGAAACCTGTCGCTTGATCGTTAATGTATTCGCATGAATCGTTATGAATGGACAAGATCGCGACGGCGCGGTAACCGTTTAAGCGGGTATCGTATTCATTGAGCAAATCCACTTGAAAGCCTCTGTCGTTCAGCTTTTTCTGAACAAGCGAGGCGATCTGGAAGTTCACGTCGGCTTCGGTCAATGTGACTTTGCCGTTGCTGTCCAGGCAGACGGCGCCGGAGTCATTGCCGCGATGCCCGGACACAATTCCAATCCTTAATGCCTGTTGCACCGGGACATTTGAATTATTGGGCGCTTGCGGGGTCAGGAGCAACGCCAGATGGTCAGATACTGAAACGATGGAAAAATTGGTCGGAGTCCACATCACGAAGACGGTCGCCAGCAGAATTGCCACAAAAATCGTGGTCCGCACCGCATATAATGGTTTGCGGCGTTGACGCTGAACAGGCGAGCCGGGCGACTTGAAGGGTGGAGTATCCATATTTAGTTGATGTAATAGTAATCAATTGTAAGGCAAAAGGCAAGAGGGGTTTCTGTCTTGACGCACTAACCCCTCCCCATTATGATGAAAATATAATGAAGTCACAAGACATCCATCTTTCCCCCGAACAACTGCGCGTTGCCATGCGCGCATGGACCTCCGGCGTAACGGTAGTTACCGCTGCGCATGGAAACGAACAACATGGCATGACGGTCAATTCGTTTACATCGGTCTCGCTCGACCCGCCATTGATCATCATTTCACTGCAGGATTCCACCCGCACGCGTGAGCTGGTTTACCACGCCCAGGCCTTTGGCGTGACCATCCTCGCCGAAGATCAACAGCGAATCTCAGACCTTTTCGCGGGCCGCGGGCCGGCCTCGGAAAACCGCATGGCCGAGGTGGAAACAGAAATCCTTGTCAGCGGCGCCCCATTGATCAAAGGCGGGCTGGCCTGTTTTGACTGCCGGGTGAAGCAATGTATTGATGTCGGCCCCAATACTTTGTTCGTTGGCGAGGTGGTCGCGGCGTTTGCAAACAGTGAAGGCAGCCCGTTGATCTATCACGACCGTCAGTATAGAAAGCTGGCCGGGTAGGTTTTCCTGAAAAAAGGAGGGGATCGTAAAATGAGCGCAGACAAATTAAGCGAAGAAGAAAAACGAACCCTGCTCCACATCGCGCGCGAGTCGCTTGAACGCGGCGTGAAAGGCGAGAATTTGACTCCGCTTGAGCTTGAAACGATGCCGCCTCTTTTGCGCGCGCAGGGCGCCTCATTCGTGACCCTGACAATTCGCGGCAACCTGCGCGGCTGTATCGGCGCGCTGGAACCGTATCAGCCGCTGGCCCTGGATGTGCGCGAACACGCCCTGTCCGCCGCGCTGGATGACCCGCGCTTTCCGCCGGTCAAACCCAAAGAGTTGGACCAAATCGAAATCGAAGTCTCCCGCCTCACGGTCCCGGAAAGACTCGAATACAAAGACGCAGAGGATCTGCTCGCGAAACTGCGTCCGCATGTGGACGGAGTCATCGTGCGCGATGGTTTTCGCCGGGCCACATTTCTGCCGCAAGTCTGGGACAAGATTCCCGATAAAGCCGGGTTCCTCGACAACTTATGTTACAAGATGGGGGCTTCACAGAATTTGTGGAGACACAAACATCTTGAAGTGCTGGTCTATCAGGTCGAAGAGTTTCATGAATAACAATTTTGTATTGCGAATAAAGCCCACCCTGTAATACAATCAAGTCAAGGTAGCTTTTAGACGATGGCCGAAGACACCATGTTCCAGGATGCAGTTGATGCTTTGCGTCAAGGCGATAAAGCCCACGCCAAGGAAATTTTGACTCGCCTGCTTAAAGCCGATCAGAGCAACGTCACCTACTGGATATGGATGAGCGCCTCGGTGGAGACTCCCAAAGAGCGCATCTATTGCCTGCAGACCGCGCTTTCACTCGACCCGGAAAACGGCATCGCCAAGCGCGGCTTGATCTTACTTGGAGCGCTGGCTCCCGATGAAAAAGTCCAGCCTTTTCCGCTTAACCGGCCGCGCGCCTGGGAAGAGAAACTTTTGCTCGCGCACGAAAAGCCAAAACAAAAAGGCCTGCGGGCTGCCATGTCGAACCCGCTGACGCGCTTGGCCGGGGTTGCCTTATTGGTCACAGCGGTTGGCGCGGTGGCCGTTTTTGGTTTGCTCTCGCCTCGCAACAATCCACTGCGTATTGGCAGCACTAATACGCCCGGCCCGTCGCCAACGTTTACCCTCACACCGACATTCGTTAATTTTACGCCGCAAGCGGGCACGCCCGTGAAATTCGGACCGACTTCGCTGTCTGTGTTGTTCGGTGTTTCGTACACTGCCACGCCGCTTCCGGTCAATACGCCGCGTTCGCCGGTCTCGCAGGATATTTATCGCGGCGCCAAGGCCGCCTACGAACGCAGCGATTGGGACGCGTTCATCAGCGACATGAATGAGGTTGCCCGCGCCGAGCCAACCTCTGCCGATGTGCCGTTTTATATCGGAGAGGCCTATCGCTTCAAAGGCGAATGCCGCAATGCGCTGGACGCTTACAACGCCGCCCTGAAGATTAACATTCGGTTTGCCCCTGCTTATGTCGGCCTGGCGCGCGCCCGCATCTGCATTGACCCGGGAGCGGATACTACAGCCTTATATGATCTCGCCATTAGTGCGGATCCCAATTATGGCGAAACCTATCTCGATCGCGCCAACTTCTACCTGGAACGCACCGACCCTAACGCGGCCCTGCCCGACCTTGAAGTCGCCCAACAACGAATGCCAGACTCTGCCCTGGTCCAACTTGGGTTTGCGCGCGCATATCTCATGAAGAATGATGCGGCAAAAGCATTGGCCGCCGCCCAAAAAGCCAATGAGATTGATATAACGATTTTGCCTTCGTATTATTATCTTGGCAAAGCGTATGAATTGAATCAGCAATACCTGGATGCAATCAAGCCTCTCGAAACTTATTTAAAGTATCAACCTGATGATGGCAGTGCCTACGCCCTGCTCGGACAGGCATATGCCAAAACTGGCGCATACAAACTTGCAAATGAAACGCTGAGCAAAGGCCTTGATCTTGACCCAACCCAGCGGCAATCGTATGTTTACCTCGGCATTTCAAATCTTGAATTGAACAACCTGGTCAATGCCGAGACTGACTTCAAGAAAGCCATTCAATATTTTCCCGATTCGTTCGATGCCAACATCGGCCTGACACAAACCTATTATAAAAATGGGTCATTCGGCAGCGCCTATTTGCAGGCCGAGACTTCAAAGTCCAAGGCGCAGAATGATACTGAGAGAGCTTTGGCAATCTACTGGCGTGCGTTGAGCCAGGAGGGACGCGGCAGCATCGCGGATGCGATCAGGGATTTCAAACTCTTGCTATCCATGCCGGAAAATGTAATGACCCCCAAAATGCGTCAAGACGCGGAAGACCATCTCAAGAACATGGCCACACCAACCAAGACGCCAACGCCAACTTCCACACCCAGGCCCGGCAAGGCAACTGCAACGCAAACGCCCACGCCGACGAAGAAGCCATGAAAAAAGAATTACAGGGCTTGCAATTTGACCAGCCTTGGTGAGTATCAATAGTTCGATGGGATTTATATCAAAAAAAAACAAAGGCGGCGGACTCATTGTCCGCCGCCTTTCACTACCTGTGCATCCAACCATCAAACTACACCACCACACTCACCAGTCTCCTCTGCGCCACGATGACCTTCTTCGGTTCTTGGCCTTCCAAATATTTTTGCACAGTCTCACTTGCCAGCGCCGCTGACTTGATCTGGTCCTCACTTGCTTCAGCCGGGACCATAATGCGGTCTCGCACCTTCCCGTTGACCTGAACCGGAATCTCGATCACATCTTCCTTCGCGGCGGCTTCGTCCACCTTCGGCCACATCTGTTGATGGATCGAGTACGGCTTGCCCAGATGATTCGTCCAAAGTTCTTCGGCGATGTGCGGAGCGACGGGAGCCAGCATCTTCAAGTAGATTTCAGCGGCTTCGTTCCAGTCAGCGCTTCCAGCCGCGCCGGCTTCACGCGCCTTGTACATTTCATTCATCAGTTCCATCAGCGAGGAGATGATCGTATTGAACTCGAACCGCTCAAAGTCCCGCGTGACGCGCTTCAGCGTTTGATGGACTTTTCGGCGCAGATTCTTTTTCACTTCAACGGAAGCCGTTGTCGGCGGAGTCTGATCGGTGAACAAGGCCCACACCCGGCGAATCCAGCGCGCAGTCCCCTCAATGCCCTGAGAGTCCCACGGCGCGCCCATTTCCCAGCGCGCGAAGAACATGATGTAGGCGCGCACAGTATCCGCGCCGTATTTCTCCACCAGCACATCCGGCGCGACCACATTGCCTCGGCTCTTGGACATCTTGCTGTTATCTTCCGCCAGCACCATGCCCTGGTTACGCAACTGCAACATCGGCTCGTTGCCTTCGGTGATGCCCATGTCGCGCAGAGCCTTGTGGAAGAAGCGCGTGTACAGCAGGTGCATGGTGGCGTGTTCGATGCCGCCCGTGTACGTATCAACCGGCATCCAGTAGTTATACTCGGCCTGATCGAACGGGCCTTTATTGTAATGCGGCGATAAATAACGCAGGTGATACCACGACGAGCACATGAACGTGTCCATCGTATCCGTTTCACGCGTGGCAGGCCCGCCGCACACAGGGCAGGTCGTGTTCTTCCATGTTGGATGCAACTTCAATGGCGATTCACCTGTTGGCTTCCATTCAACATCTTCGGGCAGAAGCACAGGCAGTTGATCCTCAGGAACCGGATTCCATCCGTGCTTTTCGCAATGGATCATCGGGATCGGCGCGCCCCAATAACGCTGGCGCGAGATCAGCCAATCGCGATAACGATAATTGACCGACTCTTTTCCGATACCCTGCGCTTCCAGCCAGTCAATCACTTTGCGGATGCCGGGATTCTTGCGCCCCTTTTCAGTGTTGACTTTTGTCCCGTTAAACGGGCCGGAGTTGACCATTACGCCGTCACCGATATAAGCGGCTTTCATCCGTTGCCCTGAGCCTGTCGAGGGGTTGCCCATTTCCGCTTCATTCTGGAACTCCGGCTGGATGACCGGTACGATGGGCAGGTCATACTTCCGGGCAAACGCGAAGTCGCGCTCGTCATGCGCGGGGACAGCCATGATGGCGCCGGTACCGTAACTCATCAACACATAGTCCGCGATCCAAATCGGAATGCGCGCCTGATTAACAGGGTTGATCGCGTACCCGCCGGTAAACACACCTGTCTTTTCCTTGTCCGCCGCCTCGCGCTCGATATCGGACTGACGCGCGGCCTGCGCTTTGTATTCGTCCACCACAGCTTTTTGTTCGGGCGTGGTGATCTTGTCCACCAGCGGATGCTCCGGTGAGAAGACCATGAAGGTCGCGCCCCACAACGTGTCAGGACGGGTGGTAAATACAGTGATTAAGGATTGCGAATCAGGTGGGATTAGGCCGTCCCGATTCCTAATTCCTGATTCCTGATTTCCTAATTCCTTCTCACTCGCGATATGGAAATTAACTTCCGCGCCTTCACTGCGCCCGATCCAGTTCGTTTGCAAAGTTTTAACTGTCTGCGGCCAGTCAATGCCATCGAAATTCAACAGTTCATCGGCATACTTCGTGGTTTTGAAGAACCACTGCTCCAGGTTTTTCTTTATAACCGGCGTGCCGCAACGTTCACAGACGCGGCCTTCGCCGACGACCTGTTCGCGCGCCAGCGTGGTGTTGTCTTTCGGGCACCAATCCACAGCCGCCTTTTTGCGATATGCCAACCCATGTTTGTATAACTGGATGAAGAACCATTCAGTCCACTTGTAATATTCAGGGTCGGCAGAGACGGCTTCGCGCTCCCGATCAAACATGGCGCCCATCGAGCGCATTTGTTTGCGCATCCGCTCGATGTTGGCATACGTCCGCTTCATCGGGTGGACACCGTCCTTGATGGCCGCGTTCTCCGCAGGCAGGCCGAATGCGTCGAAGCCCATTGGAAACAATACGTTGAATCCCTGCATTCTCTTGAACCGCGCCCGCGCATCGGGGGGGATCATCGCGTACCAATGACCGATGTGCAGGTCGCCGCTGGGATACGGCAACATTGTCAGCGCGTAATGCTTGGGCTTACGCTCGTCAATCACGGCGCGGTACAACTTGTCAGCTTCCCATTTGGCCTGCCATTTTTTCTCGACGACTCGCGGGTTGTACGAAATATCTTTCACAGCAGGCGCGGCGGGCTTGACTGCCGCGCCTTTTGCCACAGCCTGTTTCTTGGCCGTAGAAGTCTTGGATGGTTTCGTCGTCTTCGTCCTGGACGCGACCTTCTTCGCCACAGTCTTTTTCTTTACTGCAGCTTTTTTCACCGGTCGTTTAGCCGCAATCTTTTTCGCGATGACCTTCCTGGCAGTTGTTTTTGCAGTTGTCTTTTTGGTCTTTACGACCGATTTCTTCTTTGTCGTTGTTTTCTTTTTTGTTTTAATCATTCTTGCCTCATCCTAAAAAGTTTCGTCTTTGATTGTCAATTTTAGATGTTCAACTTTCAATATTCAACACAAGAAGGAGGCGCGCGGCATTGGCGATTCGTATCGCCAACATGCGCAATGACGGCTGGAGTCCGTCTTGCGCGAGAAGGCAGGGCACCACCTCGAATCTAAAATTCATCTTCATTCGTGCCTCCTTTCGTAATCGACCATAGACCATGGACAATGGACGGTGAAATACGGTCCATCGTCCACTGTCCAAAAAAACAAAAATTCCTTCATCCACATCAGGGACGAAGGAATGCTCCGCGGTACCACCCGGTTTCGGTTAAAGGTTTGAAGGTTACAAGTTGCAGGTTTAACTTTCCAACATTGAACCTTCCAACTTTCAAACGCTCTTTCATCGCTGTAACGGGCTTCCCCGTGGATGACTACTTCGTTTCACCATCCAAGTCTCTCTTGCGAGGTGACAGGCGAGTTCGGTCTGATATGTTCCCGATACACATTGAAGGGCTTCCACCTCGCTTTCCCTTCTCGCTGACGGGATGACTTACTACTCCTGTCTTGACTTTCTATGTATTAATTTTTTAGTGGACCCAGGGGGATTCGAACCCCCGACCTTCTCAATGCCATTGAGACGCGCTCCCAACTGCGCTATGGGCCCGGTTTTCAGTTGTTAAGCAGTAACCAGTGTGTTCAGTGACTAACCTACTGTTCACTGAACAGTGGACCTGAGGGGATTCGAACCCCTGACCTCCTCAGTGCGATTGAGGCGCGCTCCCAACTGCGCTACAGGCCCGTTTATAAGGCGAAGGTCATTCTACCTGAGGCATATAGGGATGTCAAGCAAAGTTCTGGCAGGTTTTTCACTGTAAAATAGGCTTATCTTTTTCCGCCGAGGGAACCATGACCGAACCCAACTCCAATCCCGTTTACCGTATAACCGACCTGCGCGAAACCGAACGTCCGCGCGAACGGCTGGCTTCGCTTGGCCCACAGGCGCTGACCAACGCCGAGCTGATCGCCATCCTGCTGCGAGTTGGCGTGACGGGCGAAAACGCAGTGCAAGTCGGGCAGCGTTTACTCCAACAATTTGGCGGGTTGGGCGGATTACATCGTGCGCCCATCGAAGAATTGATTAACCAGCACGGCATCGGCGAAGCAAAGGCCGCGCAAATCAAAGCCGCCATTGAACTTGGGCGACGGTTGACTCTCGAAGTCCCCGAAGAGCGCCCAACCATCAACAGCCCCGCCGACGCGGCCGCGCTCGTGCAATATGAAATGTCCGCATTGGAACAGGAGCATTTGCGCGTGCTGTTGCTTGACACACGCAATCATGTGCTGGATATCGTCGAGGTCTATCGCGGCTCGGTGAATATGTCACAGGTGCGCGTGGGCGAGGTGTTCAAGGCCGCCATACGCCGCAACGCCACCGCATTGATCGTGGTCCACAATCATCCCAGCGGTGACCCAACTCCCAGCCCGGACGATGTGGCCGTGACGCGTGCTTTTGCCCAGGCCGGGAAACTGGTAGATGTGGATGTGCTGGACCATTTGATTATCGGGCAGGGAAAATTCGTTTCGATGAAGGAACGAGGCCTGGGGTTTGCATAAAGTAAACGAGACCGCCGCTTTGAAAGCGGCGGTCTCGTTTTTTATTAATTCGTCCAGCCTTTCAAGTGGAACATCAATAACAAAATGCGCTTGTGTAAATTGATCACGCGCCGATTCCAGTCAATGTGCTGATTGTCGGGATCAACTTGCAGCACAAGCTGCATTTCTTTGACGCGGTCGTAAATTCCTTCAACCAGATTTGCCACATCCTTGCCGATAAAGGATGAAAGATCGCTGTCTTCCAGGTTTGAATTGCCCATGACCTTTCGTTTTCTCGGGCTGAGGTCATTGAAATTAAAACCCTCCTCCAACAGGCGGTCATAAGCCTTTGTACTCAACTGAGGAATAATTCGCTGAGGTTCCGACTCGCGTTCAACCACCAGCCACGAAAGCGTGGAGTTCTTTTTCAATTCTTCCAGAAGAAGGCGAACTTCACCCTTATTCTTCTGAAGAAGGTCCTTGAATGCTTTAGCGGTATTGGCCGCTGTGCCGAGACTGGAGAAAAGAGTGGAAATTGTATCCAGAACCATAATCGCCTCCGTGTGTCCTGATTATAGACCGGCTCGAGGGAAAAAGCAAAAAATCCACAACCGCTCCTATAAACTGCGTCGGACTTCAAATGCCGCAAACTCTCCGGTTGGAGTTTCCTCTTCCAAACGCGACTCGTCCACCCGCGCGCCGCGCGGACCTTGCTTCACCAGCCCGATAAATCTTTCGACAAAACTCCGCTCACCTTCTGCCACAATTTCGACCACATCATAGCCGACATTTCTCACCCAGCCGGTGACGCCGCCAATCTCGCGCGCGTGATATTCCACGTGGGCGCGGAAACCGACGTTTTGCACGCGCCCCACGACCCAAACATGAACGCGGATGATCTCATTGCTTTCGCTCATTCCTCTTCCTTTCGATGACGACAGCCAGCGCGCCCCAGATAGGCACGACCAGGATCAGCGCCAATAAAATAATATAAGGCAGCAGGTTGCGGGCCGCAACGCCGATCACGTTTTGCCCGAGCGCAGATTCGCGCCAGCGCGCATCGAGTTGATCGAGCGGTGCGCCAATGGCGCGCATTGCCCCAAGGTTACAATCGAGGCCGTCACCGTAGGATTTGGTCAAAGCGATCAGGCCGGTATCGCCATAAGTGGAACGCAGGTAACGAGCAAAGGATTCAGATTGGGCGTAGGCCAGAAACGCGCCGCCGCTGTCGGAGGGGAAAGAGGCGCATAAATCTGCAATGGGCATCAACGAATTGTTTTGACTCGCCAATGCAAGCGCACGCGCATAATCCGGGTTCGGATAAAGCTCCGCCATTGAAGCAATGCCTTCATTCAACCAGGCCGGCAGGCGGTCGTACCCGGCCGCGCCAATGCTTCGATACAACATCACATGCGCCAGTTCATGCGGCACCTGCCTTTGCAGTTCGATGGTTTGCGCGTCGCCGGGAGAGACCGAGACCATCACCACGCTCAGCGCAGGGTCAGCATGACCGGCGACCCATTGTTTGCCGCCGAGTGTCAGTGCGCTTTGCAGATCGCCAGCATTGGCATACACATACACGTCCAGCGGCGCATCCAGCGAGGCCGACAGCAACTGCCCCACATCCCGCAAACTCACGCGCGCCGCGTCCAGCGCGGCACGGCCAAAAGTGTCGCCGCCGTTATACCAGCGCACGGTCACAGTCCCATCGGTCAGCGATTTCCATGAAAAGCGATTATCTTCATAGCGGAAATAAAACGGCACGCTGGCGGCGGTTTGTCCATTTGCGAACGCAACCTGATATGAGAATACGATTGTAGCGAATGGCGCCAGGATGTTCTGCGCCGCGTTATATTGAAACATGGTTGTGCCATCGGGGTTGATGGTCAATTGCTCGACGCGTGTGTTCTGTTCATTGATATCCCGAAACGAAATGGCAGCTTGTGTAATTGGGGAGCCGGATGTGGACATGAGCCGCGCCGTAAATGTGATCTGCTGCCCAAAGTTATATGCGACGCCGACGCCGCTCACATCGAATGCGCTCTGGATCTGGGGCGGGCGCGTGAACCCAAAACCAATCCACGCGAGGAGAAAGAGAAAAGACAGTGTGCGTGTTCTTCGCATTATCACCTTCCCAGGTAAACCAACAAAGGCGTGAGGGTCAATGGGCTGAGCAATGTGCCGGCGAAAACGATGGCGGTCACAAGCGACGTATCGAGACCGTATTCGGCGGCCAGCACAGTGTTCATCACCGCAGCGGGCATCGAGGCTTCGATCACACTGCCCTGCCTGGCTGCGCCCTGCAGTCCGAACGGAATGGCAAGTAACAATCCAATGGCCGGCGCGGCCAGGAGGCGCAGTCCAACGCTCAATCCCAGGGCGCGGTAGCTGTGCGACCATTGGAAGCGCGAGAGTTCCAACCCAAGCAGGATGATCATCATCGGAATACTGCCGTTGGCGGCCAGATCAACAGTGCGGGCAAGCGGAGTCGGCAAAACAAGCTGAAAGCGATTGAGCAAAACGGCCAGAATCACCGCGTACATCGTCGGAACTTTGAACAGGCCCGCCAGTGCCGTCTTAATATCCATGTGCCCAAGCGATGCGATCAGCACGCCAAAGGTGTTGGAAAGTATGGAAATGGTCACATAAAAAAGCGTTGCAAACGCCAGCGCGTCCTTGCCAAAAGCAAAGGAGACAAGCGGCAGGCCATAATTGCCGGTATTGCCAAAAGCGACGGTGATAATGACAGCAATTAATACCGGGCGTTCGAAGCGCATCAACTTTCCAAGCAGCAAAGCCAGCAGGCCCACCGCGAGGCTGACGATAGCGGCGTAGCCCATGGCAATGAAGATATCGCTTGAATTAAGCTCGGTGCGTGCAAGCAGGTTGAAAACCAGAATCGGACTGAACACATAGAAGACGACGCGTCCAAGCGTGCGCGAGTCGACCGAAACGGTCTTGCCAAGTAAAAAGCCCGCCCCGCTGATCAGCAGGATGGGCAGAAGATTGTTGGCAAAGGTTGTCAGCAGTTCATTCAGCGGCATGGGGATATTGTAAACCGCTTGATGACAAAAGTGATGGTCAGCTTATCTCAGATATTATTCGTCTTCATCTTCTTCAATATCATCCAGAATTTCATTGTCAGCATTCAGATTCAGCAGGTCGAATTTTGCCAGGTCTTCAGTAAAAAATAAATTTTCGAGGGCCTCCTCGAAAAACTCGACCTGCTCATCATCCTCGCTCTGATCAATCAGGTTCTGAATATAAATGCGGACATCCTCTCCGCCGATTTGCGAAAGCGACCAAACAGCCGCCGCGGCGATGTCGTCATCTTCCTCTTCTTCCAACAGTCTGAACAGAACCGGCTGGGCAGATTCCAATCCCAATTCGCCTGCGGCCTTGACTGCCGCCAGGCGGATGATGTCAATCTCATCCAACAAACTGGAAAGCACGTGATCTTCCCAGCGTTCATCCGCAGAGCGCCCCATCGCAAACAGCGCGCTGGCCTGCCAATCGGGATTCTCACGGTGATAGGCCGACTCGATCACTGTCGCGACTTCAGTGCGGGATGAATAACCAAGCGCTTCGAGCGCATTGCGCCGGACAAGAAGCTGATCGTCGCTATTGACCTTCGCCAGCAGGGCATCTTCAACTTGACGTTGGGCCTTCCTGGAGATCTCTTCCAATTCGCCCAACTGCACAAACTTCCCCAGGGAAGAAGAGGCTTCGGCGCGCGTTTCGGCGCTGTCATCGTTCGTCAGGATCTTGATGAAGGCTGGGATAAGTTTTACATCCTCACATTCATCCAGCAGACGGATGGCGCCTGCACGCACCTGAGAATCGGGATCTGCAAGCATGGAACGCGCAAAATCATCGAACGAGACCAGGGTATCGTCGCCAGCCAGGGAATAAAGCTCCTCGAGCAGGAACCGCTTGCGGTCCGGCTGGATGCGAGGCCAGGCTTCCATCAAAGTTTTGAGCGAAGCAGGATCAATGTCCGAGAATTCCTGCAATGAACGGCGCGCAAGTTCTTTCCGGCCATCCAGCAAATCGTCAATTATTTTGTGAATGGATGATTTGGTTTCGGTCATTAAGGCAGGTTGTTGATGGCGGGGTTGATGAAATCCATTACGTTCACATAAAGCATGAATCCCAACAATAAAACCATACCGACCGCATTGATGGCATTCTCGTATTCGGGTTTAATGCGGCGGCGCAGGATCAACTCTGGCAATGCGAAGAGAATACGTCCACCGTCAAGGGCGGGGAAAGGAAACAGGTTGAGCACGCCCAGGCTGATGGTCAGTGCTCCTATTAATTGGAGCGTGAAGAAAGTCGGTGTTTGCGCTGACGCGGCTGGAGCAGACGGGGAAGTTGCAGCCGGCGCGCGGCTTTGCACATCGCGGCTGACAGCCTGGCCAAAGAGATCATAGATGCCTTTAAGCCCGATGACACGGCCCTGTTCAGGGCTGACCTGGCCGCGGATCATTTGAGCCGGCAGCAGCACCAGCGCGCGTGCCTGAGCATAAACAGCCAGCGACCCATACTGCAAAGCTTCGATCACCGAGCCGGACTGCACCATGGCCGGGCCCATAGAAATGCCCAGCGCCCCCTGCTCTTTGGGACGCGTACTTAAAGGTGTGGCAGTTAGTGTGACGATCTCTTTGCCGCGGCGGACGGTGAAGACGATCGGTCGGTCGAGGTTGGCATAGATGACATCGCGCAGTTGGGCCGAGTCAGTAATCAGGACGCCATTGACTGTGACAATCACATCATTGACCTGAATCCCCGCCTGAGCAGCGGGAGAATCAGCCAGGATGGAATCGATCTGCACTTTTGTAAAATCGGGCACACCCACCTGATAGAACAAGACGCTAAAAACAACAATGCCCAACAGCAGATTCATGATCGGCCCGGCAAACAAAACAGCCAGCCTCGTCCACGGACTGGAGGCGGCCAGCCCGCCCGACACACTCGGATCGTTTTCGCCTTTCGGACGCACAAAGCCACCAATCGGAAGCCAGTTGAGAGTCAGTTCCACGCCAGGATGAGCTTCGGCGATGACATCGGTCAACTCAATACTGCCGGGATGCACGCCCACAACCATTTGCCGCGCCGTCTCGCCAGATGTATCAGCGTCTAGATCAAGGACGCGGCCGGTTTCATCCACTTGAATTTCGTTCGTCTTCAACAGATTATTAATAGTTTTTTTCTTTTTTTCCGGCACAACCTCAGTCCATTCCAAAGTCCGCAAAATGAACAGGTTATCCACTTGATCGGCAGTCAGCTTCAATTCACGGTTCAGCACCGTGGACCAGCCGAACGGCAAGCCGAAGGTACGCGGGATTTCAAGGCGCCGTCCGCTTTTCAACAGGATGTAGCCTTTTTCGCGCCACATCGTCAACATGCGCGGCGGCAGGCCGAAGCCAAACTCTTCGACTTCTACTTTGAGAAGGCGGGCAATGAGAAAATGTCCGAGTTCGTGGATAAAGACGACGCCCGCGAACACGGCAATAAAGGTCAAACCAGTTAAGAGGGAAATATTCATAGGTTTACTCGAATTGATTATATCCGCTTTAAATTAGGGGCAGATGAACACGACTTGGCGTCAGTAGGTCTGCAGTATCTCAGAATACGGATGATGTGTTTCTATTACTCGAACACCGGTGGAATTTTGAATTGATCGCCTTCGGATTGAGGAGCGTTCTTAAGCAGCGCGTCGGTTGACAGGCCAGGACGAATTTCGTCGGCGCGCAGGGGCATTTGGCTGAGTCCGCCGCCCGATGTTGGCGGAACATCCTTCGTATCCAACTGGCGTAATTTGGCCATGTAATCGAGAATAGCCGAAAGCTGCTGGCGGTAGAGAGTCTTCTGATTGTCGGTCAGATCGAGGCGCGCCAGCGTTGCAATATGTTCGACTTCTTCTTTTGTGAGAGACATGGCAGAGATTATAACGTAATCCGACTATGGCGTATTCGACCAACCATCCGCGTACCATTGAATATATTCCGCCACATGAGCGCGCCAATAAACCTCGCTGTGATCGCCCGTATACATGCGCCATTCATGCGGCACTCCGTAAGCAGTGAGCAGGCCTTCAAATTGTGTGATCGAGCCGAGTTCTTTATCCTGATCGCCGGCGTCTATCCATACGCGCGGCCACTGATCGAACGGGACGGCGGTTATCCATTTTTCGATATAGGGTGAATCTTCCACGAATATGGCGGGGGAGTGCATGCCAATCGAGCTAAACATATCGTAATGCTTCAAGCCAAGTTGTACGGTCCAGCCGCCGCCACGCGAGAGTCCGCCCAGGGCGCGATGACCGCGGTCGGGGAGTGTGCGATAATTTTGGTCAATGTATGGGATCAGATCATTGATCAAGCGTTCGCCAAACCCGGTTCCGGGCGGCAAATTCCAGTAGCGGTCATCGGGAAAGACAATGATGAATGGCTGCGCCTTTCCAGACAGAATCAAATTATCTGCCGCGGTCACTGCGCCCAGGCGGATCCATTGATCGTCAGTATATGTCTGTCCGTTCAGAAGATAGAGGACGGGGTAACGCGCGTCCATTTTCTGGTCATAGCATGGAGGCAGGTAGATCAGATATTCCTGCGCGGGCCTGGTGGTCTCGACTGCGCCTTTGTCAATGCGGCCGGGCTGGCTGAGACAGGTCAGCGGCATGGCCGTGGGAATCGGCGTGGGAGTCGGCGTCAGCGTGGGCGTGGAAGTCGGCGGGATAAATGTCGGCGTGAGAGCCGCCTGGTTTGGTGACGCGCCTTCATTCGAGGGCAGGCAGGCCGAAAGTCCGAGAAGAAGCGAAAGAAAAAAGATGATGCGAAGATGAGTCATTGAAGTCCTGTGCTTGACGGTTGGTAATCCTTCGCATTATACTCGTCACGCTACGGGGTGTAGCACAGCTGGCTAGCGCGCTTGCTTTGGGAGCAAGAGGTCGGCGGTTCGAATCCGCCCACCCCGACTCGTTTTTACTGTCATGGATGGTCGCCGGTTTCCCCATTGAGGGGATGGTACGAATCCGCCCACCCCGACTCGAAGCCGCTGAGGTTCTTCCCGGCGGCTTTATGCTAAAATGTAACGGAGGGCTTATGCAAAAGTTTGATGGTGTTATTGAAGCTGTTCGATATAAAGGCGGAAAAATTGATGTTGTGCGAGCCTATGAGCGGCGCGGCGCAACATTTTCAGACCGCGTTGTGTTGGACCGCAAGACCCTGCTCGAACGCTTGACAAAAGGCAAACGCTTTGTGACCGGCCAGCGCAGGGAGTTTTGGGCAAGCACGTTCGAAATCGGCAAGCAAGTGAAGGCGGCCGGCAAAGAGGCCAAGCAATTTGTCGCAACAAGGGCGGACGCCGATCACGATGAACTCGAAGGTGTGCCCGCTTTTTAATCTCGCATCCAATTTGGATTTGAACGGGATTCCGTTATGAAGATCATTGATAAAACCCCCTTACAAAACGAAAAAGGCGAGATCGGCCTAATCGAGCGGATTCAAGGCACGCTGAAGTATGGATTCTCGTGGTATCCAGAACTTGAAGCACAGAAGCTCGTGATTGCCCAGCTTGACCGCGTCCTCGAAAAGGGTTTTGTTCTCATCCGCAATTTCACCCTGCCGGGCGTTGAAATCATCGAACCGATCATCCTGATTGGCCCGCCCGGCGTGTACATTCTTCACGTTACACCGTTGACCGGCTTCTACGAAGCCAAAGGTGATCAGTGGAACACAGTCAACAATGGACGCGGGACGCCAGCGCCGATCAACTTGATG
Source organism: Chloroflexota bacterium (assembly GCA_016195815.1). Taxonomy (GTDB): domain Bacteria; phylum Chloroflexota; class Anaerolineae; order Anaerolineales; family Villigracilaceae; genus Fen-1038. Next base: position 7,043 of record JACPYX010000012.1, on the reverse strand, counting down.
AGCCGCGTGGCACGCCTGGCGCGTGCTTTGCAGGTTTATCTCGAACGCCAGGGGCTCAGTGTGCCCGGGCCGGTGGAGCCTGTATTGATGGCATCCAGCCCGGCCCTGCACATCGACTCTATGCGGCCGGCGGTGCGCGTGGTAAAGAGCGATGCCGTTAAACAATTCGCCGGATCACTCCTGCAAGCCCGCCCGGTCCTGCAGACGGAATTCATCCATGAACTGGCGGATCGCATCATCAACCCGCGCCCGAAAGGCGCGCCGCAGCCAACATCACAAGCGCCTTCTTCCGTTGCTCAACCGCCTCCTTCGCGCGCGCAAGCCATCTTCCGCGCGTCAGAAGAAGCCGCTCCGTTGAACCCGAACGATCTTGGCTTTGCTTTTGAAGAAGCCTCCGCGCAGAGTCTTGTGCCGCCAGGCCGCCGTGAGACAAGCCCTGCAAAGCCACTGCCGCCCAGAAAAAATTCGGCGCGGCGTGTGCTGGGGATGACCGTTCCGCAATTGGCGATCCTGGCCGGGATTTTCCTATGCTGGATTTGTGCAATGGCCGCCGCAATTATTTACTATCTGTTCTTCCTGAATCTGTAACCGCCTTGTCAGTACCTCTGTTATCCATCATCATTCCCGCTCATAATGAAGAAAGCCGCCTGCCCCAAACCCTGGAGCAGGTATTTATGTTTCTAGGCCGGCAATCCTACGAATCGGAAGTTCTTATCATTGAAAACGGAAGCACGGATCACACCTTTGAGATCGCGCAGGAATATGCGCGCCGCCACAAACGCCTGCGTGTGATCCGCGAAGAAGGCCGCGGCAAAGGGCTGGCCGTACACCGCGGCATGTTCGAAGCGCGCGGCGAATATCGTTTTATGTGTGACGCCGATCTATCCATGCCGGTGGATGAGATCAATAAATTCCTGCCGCCCGCGCTGGGTGATTTTGATGTTGCGATCGCGTCGCGCGAGGCGCACGGTGCGGTGCGATACAACGAGCCGTTCTACCGTCACATCGGCGGGCGCGGAATCAATCTCATCATTCGTTTGCTGATTTTGCCGGGGCTGAACGACACACAATGCGGCTTCAAATGTTTTCGAGCCGACGCCGCCGAAAAGCTTTTCAAGCGTCAAACATTATTCGGCTGGTCATTCGATATTGAATTGCTTTTTCTCGCCAAACGACATGGGTATCGCGTGACCGAAATTCCCATTCACTGGTATTACCGCGACGAGAGCAAAGTCAGCGCCCTGCGCGATGCCCTGCGCATGATCGGTGACATCTTCCGCATCCATCTCAACGCGTGGCGGGGACGATACGATGCGCACCGATCCTGATCTAACCTTCGAACAAAACCTCTGGCAAAGCGGATTTCAAACGATTGCCGGCTTGGATGAAGCCGGACGCGGCGCGCTGGCCGGGCCGGTCGCAGTTGGCGCGGTGATTCTGCCAAACGATACGCCTCTTCTCTCGACGCTGAAACGGGTACGCGATTCCAAGCAGATGACTCCCCTAGCGCGCGACTCTGCTTCCGCGCGCATCAAGGAAGTTACGCCGCTGTATGCAGTCGGTTTTTCTTCCGCTGATGAAATAGATTCGCTGGGCATCGTCGCCGCCACAAGATTGGCGGCGTTACGCGCGCTCGAAACTTTATCCATCGTCCCCGATTATCTTCTCACCGATTTTCGGCTCGAACTGCCCGAACTCGATATTTTCCAGACCGCTCTCGTCAAGGGCGATGCACGTTGCCTGAGCATTGCCTGTGCGTCTGTGCTGGCAAAGACAGCGCGCGATGCGTTGATGCGCGGGTTGGACGCAGAGCATCCCGGCTATCAGCTTGGAAAACATAAAGGGTACGGCACGCAGGCTCACCGTCTGGCATTGAAGCGGCTCGGATATTCATCCATCCACCGAAAGACATTCAGCTTTAAAAAATAACGGATTGCATTTTCTGCAATCCATTATTTTTTACTAAATTGCCTGGGGCTTTAGTCTTTCCGCCTGCGTAAAAAGAACTTGGTGACTTCCTCTGAAAAGGCAGGGATTACGGAGAGGCCAAGCACGACACTCCATTCATTCAAAGATAGAAAGTGTGTGTTGAAGATGGGTTGCAAAAATGGGACGCTAGTGACCAGCAAAAGCAGGAGAAGTGACAGGCCAACGGCATATTGCATGTATCGGTTCGAAAAAACGCCGATCTGTAACAGCGAGGCACGCTCTGAACGAACGGTATAAGCACGGAAGAGTTCGCACAACGAGAGCGTGACGAACGCCATCGTTTCTGCCGTTTGAATGTCCACGCCGCGCCAATTGTACTGGAGAAGGTAGAGGATGAGATTAGCGCCACGCGGAATCGCCGCGCTTGCTTCGAGGGTCCACAACAAACCCAGGCCGAAAGCTATCAAGACCGCGCTGGTTTGCGCGATAGTTTGGATGGTGATGCCCACACCCATGATGCGATTAATGATCGGCTCACTCTTGGCGCGCGGTTTGTGCGACATAATGTCGGGATCGCCCTTTTCCATTGCCAGTGCCAGTGCAGGCGCGCCGTCGGTGATGAGGTTGAGCCAAAGCAGTTGAATGGCGGTGAGCGGCGCAGGCAGGCCGGCCAGCGTGGCAAGGAAGATGATCATTATCTCAGCCACGTTGGAGGAGAGCAGGAAGAATACGAACTTGCGGATGTTCGAATAAATGACGCGTCCCTGCTCGACCGCCGCGACGATGCTGGCATAGTTGTCGTCGGTCAGCACCATGTCGGCGGTTTCTTTGGCTACGTCGGTGCCGGTGATGCCCATCGCCACGCCAATGTCGGAACGTTTGATGGCGGGCGCGTCATTGACGCCGTCGCCGGTCATCGCCACGACTTCGCCGTTGGCTTGCAAGGCGTTCACGATTCGCATTTTGTGTTCAGGAGAAACGCGGGCGAAGACATCCGTCTTTTCGATCTCACGGATAAGTTTCGCGTCGCTCATTGCATCCAGGTCTGCACCGGTGGCAACTTTGCGTCCGCGTTTGAGCAGGCCAATCGCCTCTGCAATGGCACGCGCAGTGTTCGGGTAATCGCCGGTAATCATCACGGTGCGAATCCCAGCCTGGCGCGCCCGTTCGAGGGCGGGTTTCACTTCTGCGCGCGGCGGATCTATCATTCCAACCAGGCCGACGAAGACCAGGTCTTTTTCCAGATTTTCGGTATTGATTTTATTTGGATCATCGGGGACATCGCGTTCGACGCGGTAAGCCAGCCCCAGCACACGCAAAGCATCCTTGGTCATGGCATCGTTGGCGGCGGCGATCTCCTTGCGTTTCCTGGGCGTCAATGGTTTCGACTCGTCTTTCATGGTCTGATAGCGCGTGCACAAGTCCAGCACTACATCCGGCGCACCTTTGACGGCGATCACATCCCAGTTGCGGATTTTCTTATCGTAGAAGGGGGACGGGTCTTCAGGTTTTGGGTTGCGGACATCATGAACGGTGATCATTCGCTTTCGTTCCGAGTCGAAGGGGATTTCGTTTTCGCGCGGATAGGCCTTGTCAATATCCATGTGTAAAGCCCCGGCTTTGCTGGCCGCTACCAATAAGGCGCCTTCGGTCGGGTCGCCGACCACGCGATAGGTTTGCTGCATATCGCTTGCGCCAGTGACTTCCAATTCGGCGTCGTTGTTGAGTACGCCCAGCCAGAGCGCGGTTAGAGCGGAGGGATAATTGGCGATATCAATAATTTTTTTCTTGATCTTGAAGTCGCCCTGCGGAATATACCCCGTGCCAGTCACTTCGATGAATTCGCCGTCAGACCATAGGCGGGTTACCGTCATTTCGTTCTGGGTCAGTGTGCCGGTTTTATCGGAGCAAATCACAGTCGCCGATCCAAGCGTCTCAACGGAAGCCAGCTTGCGGATCAGCGCGTGGCGGCGGATCATCTCGTGCATCCCAAGCGCCAAGCTGATGGTCACAACGGCTGGGAGTCCCTCTGGTACGGCTGCGATTGCGAGGCTGATGGCGATAATAAACACATCGGTGATTTCTTTTAAATTTTCTTTTACGTATGAGAAGGGATTTATAAAGATATCGCCGATGTTTGTGTAATTGATCAAGGCCACAACAAACACAACTGCCACCAGGAATAGAGCGCCAATGCTGAGGGTTTTCCCCAATTGATCGAGGCGGCGTTGAAGAGGCGTTTCCTCTGTATCTACATTTTGCAGCATGGTGGCAATCAGACCCAACTGTGTGTGCATTCCAGTACTGGTGACGACTCCGCGCCCGCGTCCATACGAGACAAGCGTGCCCATAAATGCAGTGTTCCTGCGGTCGCCGAGTGGAATGTTTCTATCCAGGACCGTGGCCGCGTTCTTCTGCACCGGCAGGGATTCGCCTGTGAGCGAAGCCTCTTCGACGCGCAAGTTGACAGCTTCCAGCAGGCGCAAGTCTGCGGGAACATAATTGCCGGCTTCCAGGAAAACAATATCGCCCGGCACAAGATTTCGTGATGAAACAGTCATGCGGTGCCCGCTGCGTAAAACCTGCGCGTCAGGCGCCGCCAGCTGTTTTAAAGCGGCCAATGCTTCTTCAGCGCGTCGTTCCTGAATAATACCCAACAACGTGTTCAATATGACGATTGCCAGAATGGCGGATGCATCCACCCATTCTCCAAGCAGCGCTGAAATGATGGAAGCCACAATCAACAGGATCACTACAAAATTATTTAGCTGGTCCCAAAGCGCGGCAAGCAGGCCCGGGCGCGGGGCTTCATGCAGTTGGTTGTGTCCATATTGGTGCAATCGCTGTGCGGCCTCTTCGGAAGACAGGCCTCTTTCATGCACTTCGAGATCGCGTAAAACCTCTTCTGCCCCCAGGGCGTGCCAGGCTTTTTGCTGTATGCTTCCGACATTTCCTATTTTCAACTCAGTTGACATTGAAATCTCCATTAAAGAATTGGTGAAAAAAAAGACCACCACGAATATTCGTGGTGGTCTTGCCAACGCTAGAGAGCGTATGGATTGCCGATGACTTTTGGTCAATGATATGACGACAATCCATCCTGCGGCTAAAAAGGGGGGCAGGCGGCTACTCCCCAACCAGGGTTGAGTGTATTCTGTCGGCAAAGGAATGTCAAGTCAAATAAGCCGACAGAATTATTAGCTCGTATTGGTTATTCAGGAGCAATCCGTGTGCCGGGAGCAATTTCACCGTTTTTTGGAATTACAACGACCCCATCGCGGACAAACCAATTCTCACTATCAATTTCTGTATGGCGGGGAAATGGCCGGATAACCACGCCTTCACCGATGCGGACGTTCTTATCCAGGATGGCGCCTTCGATGTCGCAATTTGGCCCAACACCTGTGGGAATGGACGATGGACGTTTTCCCGGATCGTAATAATCCGCTCCCATAATGATACTATCTTTGATTTGAGTTCCTGCCAAAATCTGACTGCGGACTCCAATTACAGAATGCGTGATCCTGGCCTTTTGAATGCGGCAACCATTACTTAGCAGAACACCTTTTAATTGGCTGTTATCCACGACACTTCCCGGCAGGTAACGGGCATGGGTATAGATTGGAAATTTCGAGTCGTAGAAATTGAACGGCGGGTTGGAAGAAGCCATCTCCAGGTTGATTTCATAAAAAGCGCGGATGGTTCCAATATCGCGCCAGTATCCATCGAAATCAAAACCGTAAACCTTGTGCGAACGGACGGCCTCCGGAATGATGTTGATTCCGAAATCATCATGGCTCGGATGATAAGTGAGCAGATCAACCAGGACCTTGGTCTTGAAAAGATAAATGCCCATCGAGCCCAAGAAGGGACGCGCCGGGTCGCTGCGGCTGATAAATCTATCCTGCGTCTCCCTATCCTGAGGCTTTTCCACGAAATCGGAAATGCGGCCGTCGGATTCGCATTTCAAAATGCCGAGACGCGGCGCCTCCTCACGCGGGACGGGGTGAACGGCCACCGTTATATCGGCCTCATTCTTCCAATGAAACTCCGCCATTTCAGCGTAGTCCATGCGATAGAGATGGTCGCCCGCCAGAATCAAAATATGTTCCGCCCCCGTAGATTGGATTTCAAAAAGTTGTTTTCGAACTGCATCAGCCGTACCTTGATACCAGTCCGCGGACTGGGGCGTCTGCTCGGCGGCCCAGATCTGCACCCAACCCGGATGGAACGCATCGAAATTATAGGTTTGGGTGATGTGGCGGTGGAGAGACACGGAATTGAACTGGGTCAAAATTGCGACGCGATAAATTTCCGAGTTGATGCAATTGCTGATGGGGATGTCAATCAAACGGTACTGGCCTGCAATCGGCACGGCAGGCTTGGAACGCATTTTTGTAAGAGGGTACAAACGGGCGCCGCGTCCGCCACCCATGATGACAGCCAGAATATCGTTTGTTGTCGCAGACATTGAAAGCCTCCGTGTAAGAGATGTTTATATTATCGCTTAAATTTGACGAAGCGGCGAACTTTGTTAACGATATAGATAAAAGGATACGTCAATAAAATCACCCCATCCATCAGCAGGAAGATCAAATAAAGCTTCATGGTTCTTTTCTCCGTAAAACAAAACGCGAAACTGTTGAGGGCAGTCTCGCGCTGATGGCAGGGCGGGCGAGCGCCCGCGGTATAAAGATACATCGTATTGCTGTAATGCCGAAGGAGGGAATCGAACCCTCAATCCCGAAGGAACACGATTTTGAGTCGTGCGCGTCTGCCAGTTCCGCCACTCCGGCTTGTTTGCAGGCAGAGTATAACCAACCCTACCCTTAAGGTCAAGACGAAGCTTATAAGTTACCCGGATAAATATCAACTATTCTGGTTAGCATAAATTGCCTGACGAAAAGTTCTTGCTCAAGCTGCCGCCGAGAGCATAAACTCGTAAAGCAATTACGGTGATTAGATTTAATTAATAGACCTCTTGCAAAAGTCAGTTTGGGTTGAGTTCGAGGTTGTAAATTGCAGCGATCAAATTGAAGCGTAAGGCAAATCTCTTTCTGCGATTGCGATACTTCTCACTCAGGATACGAAACACTTTCAATTTACGAAAAATA
>JACPYX010000008.1 GCA_016195815.1 Chloroflexota bacterium | reverse complement strand
GTGTGTAACTGCACTCGCAAAAATAACAGCGGTATCTCTGGCTGCCTGCTTTCGTAAGCCCAATCTTATGTTGCTGAGTTGTCTTTCCGCAGTGTGGACATTTCATGCCTCCTATTTTAACTCACTCCTTTCGCCACTCCCACAGGTGTACTGGATGGTATATATCTATATAAAGCTTATAATACGGTCAGTGTCGAAAATTTTTCGGTATACATTAATCAAGAGAACTACGCCAACCAATTTGTGTATATTGGTTGGACACAAGGAAAGGGAGGTCCAATCAGTTGTTATGTTGACACAAGTAATATACAGTATTATGGGACTAACCCAAGGGAATTTTGGGTTGATCATATGATATTCTGGCCCAATTTAAGCCCTACTCCTCCTAATTCTACGTTTGGGTGGTAGAGATTAAATTGATAAAAAGGCCCGACATGTACAACATCAATGACGAGAAGAGTTGTATATGTTGGGCAATGTAAAAAACTATTCAAAAGGAGCGCTCCATGCCGCTTATAGATAAATTAATGAAACACGTTCTACTGATGCTTGCCGGTGTATTAATACTATCTGCATGTTCAAAGCCGGAATCTTCACTCAAACCATCCACTGCTAATGCTGGAAGTGCCGCTCTTCAGTACGCCTTCACACCCACGCCAACGCTTGCTCCAACAAAAATTCCAGCGGCAACTGAACCTATAGGCTGTAAGACAATTCGTATGATTGCTATCTGTATTCAGAATGTCACGCGTACAGATACAGAAACGCAAGTCAAGCTTAAGTTCGTAGTTGAGAGTCCTATGGTGACGGTTGAAGTTGGAACTTCATTTATCGGTTCCGATCTTCAAAATGAATTTGCCCCGATCCTATCGGATGGACAAGGACATTCGTATTCTCTCATAGAGGCTGCCGACAATATGTTGATACAATTTGATGATGTACAGAGAGTGTACTTCCAAACACTTCGTTTTCAGCCTGTATCGGCAGACGCCAAAAAACTCACCGTATCTTTGCCAATGGTTTCTGTTGATACTCCATCCAAGGCCGAAACATTTCAAATTGATCTTGGGCAAAACCCGCAGCCTGGTCAAACACTGGCGCTGAATGTTACAGCAACAATTGGCGGGCAAACCTTTCACTTTGTCAAAGCAGAATTCGGAGGAGATGGTGTCCGCTCATTGCCTGTGACTTTATATATGGAACTAGCCAAACTTCCAGATGATATATTCCTGATGTCACCCGCGTTTGGAGACCCTGAGAAGGGCATCTTTTTTAGCGAAAAATTCGGGACCCCGAATATAATAACTTCTGATTTGGTGGTTCCTCCAGGGAAAACATCAGGCTTGACCGCCAATACTTATGTCTCAGGTGTGTTGAATATAGTAGTGAATCGAATTACTTATTGGTATCGCGGCCCATTTGAAATTACCCGCCAACTTCCATAATAGTTTTGTAAACCTGTTCTGAAGACAAAAGGCCATCTCAACATGAGATGGCCTTTTGATTATTCTCTTCTGTCTTTTTTTCTACATGTGCTTGATGATCGCGTCGCCGAACTCCGAGCATTTGACTTCCATCGCGCCGTCCATCAAACGTACAAAATCGTAAATGACTGTCTTCGCCGCGTCCGCGCACGCAGGGGCGAGATGCGCTACACCGCGCATTTCGGAAAACTGGCCGGGAAACTAAAAGACGCAAATTGGATGAAAAAAAGCCGCAGTTTTTCTGCGGCTTTTTTTCTTTCATTATTGCTCATGGGTCATACTCTGCGGATTATCCTGATTACCAGCAGCAGGACTGCCGCGCCGGCGAATGCGGTAATAATGTTATTGACGATGCCGCTACCGATCGAGATGCCCAGCCGACCAAACAGCCATCCGCCGATGAAGGCGCCCAGAATACCGATGGCCACCGTTCCGATGCAACCAGTGTTCACGCCGCCGATCAGCCATTCGGCCAGCAGGCCCGCGACCCCGCCGACGATGACCCAGACTGCAATTGATTCTAGTGACATAGCAGACTCCTTTTTCAATAATTCTAACGAAGATTTCAACCTTGCGTTATCGGTAAGGTAGTCCGACAAAAGTACCCCCTCTCAAGCGGAGCGGACTTGTAAAGTCCGCTCCGCTTTTATTTGGAAAGTAGATTGTTATTTTCCGCTGCCTAGATTTGCAGAAGTGTCGGATTCGACTTTCACCAGCACGGCCCGAACCGCCACACGGCGCAGATATGAATCTGTAGCCGCATCGTAATCTTTACAAGTAATCAGCGTCAGCCACGGACTTTCTTCATGCTTCAAGATGGAAAGATCGTCAGGCAAGACCACGCGCACAGAGCGCACTTCGTAGATATAGCGCTGTCCGCCGAGATGAATGATGATCTGTCTGCCCCAGTAGAGTGTATTCAAGTCGGCGAAAGGTCCCGGTTTGCCATCTGCTGTAATAACGTGGGCAGTAATAGCTGAGTTGCCCGCACGAGTCGGGTAAGCAGTTCCTTCCAACCAGCCGGCTTGGTCCGCGAGCCAGGTCAGGTCCCAACCGTTCTCGGTGGCCGGTATGCCCACAATGGGAATCTGTACATTGAGGCTGGGAATTTCGATCCAGAAGTCGCCCAGCGATTGATAAGCCTTCGATGCCGGCTGTTCGGGCAGGATTGTCGTCACGCCCGGGGCAAAACCAGTACGCGGTAACTTTGGTACGGTAATGGTCACGCTGGCATCCACGCCATAAACATTTACAGCACTGAGCGGGTCGAAGAAGCGTTCCGTGGAAAGCGGGTTATATGAAGATTGAGGAACGCTCACATCTCCCGGCAGGCTGGTCCAGGATGCATTCGCGGTATTGCTCACTTTTTGGCCGCGATTTAAATTGCCAAGCACAGCCTGGAATTCGACCACCGCTTCGGTCCGGTTGGCACCGGTCAGTAGTGGGAAAGCCGGCCAGATTACCGTCAGAATGGGTGCGGCTGTTTCATCTGGCACGCCGCCAGAGGGTCCGCTGACGATGCGCAGAGAGCCTGGCACGTAGGTCAGGCCAGTCGGCAGAACATCGGTCAGGAGAACGTCAAAAGCGGGGGTTTCGCTTTCAGCGGTTTGGTTCAGGGTCAGGGTGAAAGTGACGACTCCGCCGGGCAGGGCACTCAGCGGTTGGGCCTCTTTTTTCAGCGCCAATTTCGGCTCGCTGATGGTGACCGGCGCGGCCTGTCCGATAACGGAACCGCCTGTCCAATTCCAAGCCGCCGAGTTGGTCAGGCTGACGCCGCTCTGGTTTTCCACGCTGTCGATCGCCACGGCAAAGTAACGAACGGTCAGCGTGGCGTCGGCAGAGTCGGTATTGGTCAGCGTACCGAAATCGAAGACTGTCTTGCGTCCATCATCCGCCGGGTTGGAACTTCCGGAAGGTTCTGTGCTAACCGTAGGATTGCTGCAAATACCCGCAAAACCGCCGGAGATGGATGTGGTCAGGTTTGGTGAGGATGATGCAATACTCTCGCAGTTGACGAACGTTAGGCCGCGATCAAGCACATCAGTCAGGCTTAATCCGCTCAGGCTTCCTTGAGGCACAGTCAAAACTACCTGATACTCAACGATTTCACCAATTGCCACACTGGGGTCACCGGTGAATCCCTGGTTGCTGCCTAAGAAGGTCTTGGCACTGGTTGCAAATGTATCTGTATCTGTGGCAGTGTTGTTGCCCGGCGTCGAGTCTGTGATACCAGCAGAAGGCGACACAACCGCCGTATTGGTCAGCGTTCCGCTGGCAGTCGGCGAGACGGCAGCGGTCACGGTGTAGGTGATGGAAGAAGCGGCGGGCAGGTTTACGGTGTCGCTGAAACCGGTGCTGCTATTCGCCGCGCCGTTACAGCCGCTGGCCCCGCCAGTTGCGCCAGAACAAGCCCATGTCCATTGAGTGATTTGCGATGGGATCGCATCGCTCACCACCGAGGCAGGCGCGTCGCTGGGTCCATTGTTGCCGACCACGACAGTGTAGGTGATGATCTGACCAGCGGAAATGACCGTCAGACCGTCATCTTTGGTGATACTCAAATTGGCCTGGGAGTTTTGAGTATCGGTATCGCTGGCTGTATTATTGCCGGGTGTTGGCTCGATGACGCCTGTGGGTTGTGAAACGGTGGCGGTGTTGGTCAAGTTGCCAGCGGCAGAGGATGCGATATTGGCGGTGACACTATAATTGATAGATGAACCGGCGGGCAGATTCACGGTATCACTGAAGTCTGCCGCGGAGAGAGGAGCGCCGTCACAACCGGTTGCGCCACCGCTCGCGCCGGAGCAAGTCCAGGCCCAGGAAGTGATTGCCGCCGGCTTCAGGTCGCTGACCGTTGCGCCGAGGATATCTCCATTACCCACATTACTGACGACGATGTTGTAAGTCAGACTCCCGCCAGGGATGTAAGCGGCCGCGCCGTCATCTTTGGTTATTGTAAGATCAGCATTGGTATAGGTCACATTATAAGATGTGCTGGTGCTGTAATCATTTATTCCGCCAGATCCGTCACGTTCGCCCTCAGGCTGGCCGGAACTGACATCGCCATTCAGGGAAGACCAGACCGCATTGACATTATTGGTTAGTGTATCGCCGGGGCTGGCTTTGGTCGCGTCTCCAATCCACGCCTGATAAGTGAACTGAACGCTTCCAGTTACAAGCGAAAGATCGCCTCTCCACTTGAGATTGGCCGGATCGCTGGCGTCCGCAGTCCAACCTGCGGGAGCAGTGATTGACCCCGCAATGTACTGCAAGCCTGACGGAAGTGCATCTGTAACGGTTACATCATACGCATCCGCTGCACTGGAAGGGAGATGGGAAAGGGTGATTGTATAAGTGATGGCTTCCTGATATCGCGGAGCAGGAATGTCAACTGCTTTCTGGAGTTGCAGTTCAGGTTCTACGGCCGTCACAGTAACAGTGTTCGAGTTCACCGGTGATCCCGCCCCCACCTGGTTACTGGCGATATTATCGAGCGTACCCGTGTTTTGATTTCCGATGACATTCAGCACCCGCGCGGCAAAACGCAGGAGAATAGTGTTGTTCGTTGTCACATTATCACCGGACACAACAACATTGGTAAAGTTAAAGGTAACACTGCCGCCATCCCCCGCGACGGTCGTGGTGTTCTGCGTACCAATCGTGCCGCTGAAATCGGAAGCCAACAGTCCCCCGCTGGACGCGGCGGTCGTGATCACTTCCGGCGTGCCGCTAACAACTGACAAACCAGTGGGCAGATCATCCACCACCGTATCGGCGGGCGTCACACCTTCAGGAAAGGTTAACAGGATGCCATAGGTAACCACTTCGCCGATTGCCACGTTCGTCCCGCTGGTGGCCGACTCCGAAGTCGCTGTGATCTGTTTGCTAATTATGGGCGATGCGATCGTAAAATTACGGCTGCTCGTAGATGAGTAGTCATTGACGCCGCCGCTTCCATTGCGCTCGCCATTTGATGCGCCTGAGACGCCCGGAGTATTTGTACCGGTTGGGTTGCCTGTGGTGCCCGCTCCCGGCAAACTTGTCCAAATGGCGTTGCTGGTGTTAGTGATGACCTGCTCAGATGTGACAGTATCCTGGATCGTTGCGGTGTAATCCACTGTGACACTGCCGCCCGGCGGGACGGAGCCAATCGCCACGTTCAGGGTGTTGCCCGCCGAAGAATCGGTAACACCTGCCGCCCCACCTGCCAGCGTCACGGCCACCGGCAGGTTCAGCACCAGCTGCACCGGAAGTGTATCAGTGATACTTACCTCCCAAGCCGTGCTGACCGTTGCACCCGTGCCGTTGACATAGCTGATTCGATATTGCACCACGCCTCCCGCATCCAGCGGGGACGGAAGCGAAACAATCGTCTTGCCAAAAGTAATGCTTGGTTCAACGACGGTGACATTGATCGTGTTTGATGATATGGGGGTCCCGCCGTTAATCGTAACGCTAAAGGAATTATTCAGAATGCCGCCGGCATTATTTGCCGAGATATTCTGCGTCAAGGCATTATATTCAATGACTACCGTTTCCGCCCCAGCATCCGAGTCATTATTAATTATATTCCCAAGGTCGAACGTCACTGTTTGACCGGAGGTACTGATACGCCCTGCCGGCAAAACAAAAGTCGGCGGTACTGCATCATTATCGGCGCCAACAAGGTCCGCCGGTAAGGTCATAGCGTTATTGGCGATAAACGAAATTTTGACCTGGGATGAATCGATAAAACTCAACCCGCCCTGCAAGGTATCGGACACAATCACGTTGTTCGATGTGCCTTCGGGCAGGTCAATCGCCAGACGGAAGCGCACGATTTCGCCAATCGCCACATCGCTGCCGCTGGTACCCGCCTCAGATGTAGACACAAGCGACTTCACAGGTCCAATATTATTGATCGTCAGGTTTGAGCTGGCTGATGTGGAATAATCGTTATAGGCAGGAGTGCCCGATCCCGTACGTTCGTCCGAATTGGTGTTGTGCGATGAAACATCGTTAACGTCTCCATCCAAGCTGGTCCAGCGCGCTGCGGCGGTATTGGCGACGGCCTGTCCGGGAGCAACTGCGTAACTGAGTGTTCCTTGAACGTAAATGACCACCGAGCCGCCGGAGGCAATATCTACGTTGGCGGTGGCTGTGGTTTGCAAAGTTCCGCCAGCAATCTCGAAATCAGCGGGGGTCGCGCCTGTGACGCTTACAATGCTGGGCGAGGTCAGCGCGGCAGGCAGCGGGTCGCTCAGGGTCACATCCCAGGCGTTGGTGGTTGAAGCTGTAATCGCGATGCGATAGGTGAGTATATCGCCGGCATCGAGTCCAACGACAGCAGTACAAGGATCAACGGCATCGTCACAAGCCTGCTTGGAAACGGCGATAACCGGCTCAATCACCTGGACATTCGTTGTGGATGTTTTCTGTGCTATGGAATTGCTGGTGCCCCATGAAAAGGTGGCTGCGTTATTAAGCAACGTTCCGTTCTGGTTCCCGTTGACATTGAGAACAACGGCACCGTAGACGATCGTGATAGTATCGGCAACTGTGCTATCAGTATTGGGATTGGTAATCGAATCGAAATTAAAAGTCAGTTGGTTGCCTGTTCCGCCATTCACATTCCCGATGGCGACATAAGCCGGATTGGCCCCAGCGCCGATTGTATTTCCGCTTGTCACGCCCGTAGAATAAGCAACGCTTTGAATGTCAACAAATGACAGGCCGCTATCCAGCGTGTCGGTCAGGACTGCATTAGGGGTAATTGACTGCGGTATAGTCAGCGTGAGAGTGTAGGTAACCAGTTCGCCAATTACCGCTTGAGTATTGCTATTGACGGCATTGTTGATTCCAGTGGCAGTGAGCACCTTGTCAAGCACTGGGCTGGCAATTGTCACAGAAGCATCATCGGTGAGATCTTTCGTTGTGAAGTCAGGCCCGCCTTCTTCGCCGGAATAGTTAAAGAGTGTCCCGGTATTGACAATGGTCTGATTCGGGGCAATGTTATTGTCCACCTGCAAATCATAGGTGATGATAATGACATTTTTTCCACTGCTAAGGCTGTGTACCTGGCAGACGCCGCCCGTCGCCCCGCCCGGATCAACCAGCCGAATGCCGCTTGCAAACAGATCCGTATCTACGGCCGGTGAATTATCCGGCTTAGTGTAAGCAATGGTGGACGAATTATCGCCATATGCAATGCGCAGATTGAGTCCGCCCGCTGGAATCGAAAAACCGGCCGGGATGACATCCTTGATATCAATATCGAATGCGCCCTTCGAACTGGTGCCTTGATTTTCAATAACGAGCGCAAAACTGACCTTATCTCCTGCCTCAATACTGCTGACATCGCTATTAAGGCCCTCGTTCGCCAGCACAGTCGAGTTTAGATTTCCTGTCCAACGCGCACCAACCGTACCCGGCACATTGAAAGTCACGCTGCCCGGTAGGGCAGGTGTGTAAACTGCGCTTGGATTATCACTGGCAATTACGCTCTTCCCAAAGACCAGCGCCGGCTCAGAAAGTACAACCTGCACAATACCATCCAGACTCTGAGTCCCTGCGTTGGTCGTGCCTTCAAAGGCATGCGCTTGATTTGTTAAATAGAGGCCGTCCGCAAAAGGATCGTTGGAAACAGTCGTAGTGAAAAGAAGGTCTATCTCGGTATCCGTGTTCGTAGGATCGTCGTAATTACCATAATTGAAAGAGACAGAATTACTGCCTGAATCCACGGACATACATGGAGTGCCATCTGCGTTAGCGGGCGGGGAACCGATTGGCGCGCCACCTGTACAGCCCACACTATCCCCAGCCAACGCACGAAAAGTGTCTGCCGGCCCATAATTAACATGACCCGCGGCAGGAATCACAACCGGATTCCCGAAACCGCCAACGTCGTCGAAAGCGGTTATCTCTGTAACATACAAGATTGGCAAAGGCAGGTAATCCGAAATAACAAGTGTCTCGAAATCGCTGGTTGGAAGAGTATAGCGTAGCCGATAGGTAATTTCATCGCCCGGACGCACGATCAATGGGGACGAAAAAGAAGTGCTGCCGTTTATTGCATAAAGAGATTTGGTCAACTTACCAAATTGAATTGCGAGTGATGCGGCACTGGTATCGGCTTCGGACTGACCTGTGAAAGTATTGGCATCTGCCACAGAGAGCAAATCGCCGGCGATTGTCACATTATTATCGAGCGTATCGCCATGATCCACCGATGGGTCGCCGGATGGAAAGGTGTCTGTGAATTGATCTTGTATGACCGTGCGGAAGTGAATTGTTCCGGTGGTAGGGCCGTCGTTATAGCCGCCATTGCTCGTGTCGCAGTTGGGAGTCGGGCCGCCGGTTCCGGCCACGGGGACGCAGCCGCCAATCATTTTGCCTGTATCGCCGCGCGTGATGATTTCATCCGAGACACGGAAGGTAATTGTGCTGGTGCCATCATTGGCGGCTGGATCAATGGTGAATACCGGCGGGCTGGCAACTGCGCCGGTAAAATTCTGGGATACGGTATAGTTGGCAGGATCCATTCCCAACGGTGTCAGAATATAGGTATTCCCATCAATAGTAAGCGTGGGAGCGAAGGAAGAATCAAACTGCTGTCCGTCTGAAATGATATCGGTGATAATGATATTTTGAAAAGCAAAGAAATCAGATACCTGGAAATCCAGGGTGTAATCGAGCGTATCCCCTGGTGTATATCCTGATGGGCCTGTGTTACTAACATTCGAGACGCTCTTTTGGATGGCAATGGATTTATCGGTCAGCGTATGTTCCGGCCCGATCCCGTCTACATTAACGGGCGTCAGTGGATCACGCGAATCATTCGGCTGCCAGCTTCCTGTTGCAGTGACATTGTTCATGGATTGGGCGTCATCGCCACTGGCTGCATCAATTACCGGGGCTGGAGTCGTATCATTTAACGGAACATAAAACTCAAAGGTGAATGATGCGTCTGCCGTCCCGCTACCGCCGGTGACACTGGCAAATGCGCACGAGACAGTTCCCCCAGGAGTTGTGGTGCTTGGTGTCGTACAGGACGCTCCGCCGGGTGTTGTCGGTCCGATCATTTGAATAAATTGCAAATTATTGGGAAGAACATCGTTCAAGACAAAACCCGTGATGGTCTGTCCATTGGCAATGTCGGCGCTGACAGTATAGCGGCGCGGGTAATTAGGGCCGGTGGATGTTTCGTCTTCAGGCCCGTTATAGGTTTTGGCAACTGTAACAATATATGGGAAGAGTGAAGCCGAAGGCGACCAGGTTGTCGCATCCGGATTCGACTGAGAAAGAATGGTCGCATCAAAGGGATTACAGCACCAATCCTGCAAAGGGGTAGCTCCGAATTGATAGCCGCCGCGTGCCCGTAATGTAAGCGGGGTGTTCAAGTCAGCCAGATTGCTCAATGTTGCATTAACTGTGACATTCACCGCAGGCTGGTCGGGGGTAAACGAGCCGAAAGGCAGTTGCAGAACGACCAGTTTATCTGCGGATACGCCGCAAACTTGCAAAGGCGCACCGGTGCTGGGTGCAATCGCATAAGGATGATTTACACAACCTGTCGGGCCGGGGCCAGGAAAAGTCAACTCAGTCGCAGTAAGGGCTTGTCCAAGATATGTGGCGTTGACAAAGTCCACTCCGTCGTTGCCGTCAATGCCAGTGACTGGAAAATATAGATCAATGAATGGACCATAACCGGTGTTGCCGGGGGAATTTGAGGCGGTATTATCAAATGTAACCGTAAAGCTAAAACTGCCTCCTATCGGCACCTGTGACGGAACATTAAGCGTAATCCCGGCAACAGGCGCAGGCCGCGCAGGCTCGGGCGCTGGCTCTGCCAATACAACTTTGGCTGGCGAAAAATTTATTTGAACTATGACAAGGATTAATGGGAGAACAAATTTCCAAATATTTTTGGAACGAAGCCAAGATAATATCATACGCCTTCTTTCCTATTAATAAGGCTTAAAATGAAATTAGAAAGATTATAAGCCAGCCAAAGTTGCCTGACAAGTTAAATCCTGCCGGATTGTCAGCGATTTAGCCTGGTATAAAAAACACGCCCTACGCGCCGAAAGGTTATGGTATCCTTACTCCATCTCATATCGGAGTCGTTCATGTATGTTGCCATTGAAGGGGTGATCGGCGTTGGAAAAACAACGCTGGCCCGTCTTCTACAACCCGCGTTTGAATCAGAAATTTTGCTGGAGATCTTTGAAGAGAATCCTTTTCTTTCGGATTTCTACGATGACCGCGAACGCTATGCCTTTCAGACGCAAATCTTCTTTTTGCTCAGCCGATATCACCAGCAACGCCGCACCGTTCCAGACCTTTTAGCGGCCGGCAAATCTTTGCTCTCAGACTACACCTTTGCCAAAGATGCGCTCTTCGCCCGCATCAATCTCAAAGGCGACGAATTGGAAATGTACTTCAAAGTCCATGAAGCGCTTGGAGAAAAGATCCCAAAACCCGACCTGCTTGTTTATCTGCGCGCCAACACAGATATTCTGATGCAGCGTATCGCCCTGCGCGACCGCCTCTACGAGCGCAATATGGAACGCGATTATATAGACCGCCTCAACCAGACCTACGAGGACTTCTTTTCCAGGCCTTCAAACGGCATTCCTGTAGTGATCATTGATACGGATTCGTTGAACATCATCCAAAACCCGGAGCATCTCAAGTTGATCGAAAACCGCATCCGCGCGACCCTGAACTTAAGCCCATTTCAACCCAGCCTGCCGCTCGAGAAGTGAATTTATGCGCGTCACACGTGAATCCCTCATTCGCATTGCAAAAGAAACCTCCCAGGAGCGGGCCTTCAACGACCGCAATATCGTTGCCGCGTACCTGACCGGCTCACTCGTCTCGGACAACGACCCAATGCTGGGCGGCACCGCAGACATTGACCTCGTCTTCGTCCACGACACGAAAAATATCGTGGGACGCGAGATCGTCAAACTGACGCCCGATTTTCATCTCGACATCGGGCATCGGGCTAAATCCGATTTCAAATCGCCGCGCGAACTGCGCGCCGATCCGTTCCTCGGTTATGAAATGTACGACCCGATGCTTTTGTATCAGCGCGAAAAATTTTTCGAGTTTGTGCAAGCTGGTCTGCGCGCCGGGTTTGAGTTCCATGCGCCGTCGCTGGTTTTGCAACGCTGCCGCAAACTGCTGGCCGAGGCGCGTAAAGGCTGGATTGATCTCTCAGACATCAGTGAAGATAAAGCCGGGCCGACGCAAGTCCGGCAATTTTTGCGGGCGGTTAATTATGCAGGGAATGCCGTCGCAGAATTGAGCGGCGCGCCGCTGACCGAACGCCGCTTCCTGCTGGAATTTCCGGCGCGGGCGCAAGCCGCCGAGCGGCCAGACTTCACCGCCGCCATGTTCAACCTGATCGGTGCTAGCCGCGTAGACGCGTCCACGCTTGCAGGCTGGCTGCCCGAATGGAAAACAGACTTTCTGGCCGCGTCTGAAAACTCCAAAGTGGATCAGCGAATCCACTCGGCGCGTTTGAACTATTACGAGAAGGCCATTCAACCTTTGCTGGAAGGCGAAACACCTCTGGCCGCGCTCTGGCCTTTTATCCACACCTGGACGCTTTGTGCGGCTGTTCTGTCTGCCTCTGAGCTAAAACACTGGCAGGCTGTATGTGAACAACTTGGGTTACTAGGCGCTGGGTTCGAGGAGCGCAGCTCACAGCTCGATCATTATCTGGACGAGATCGAGGTTCGGCTAGACGAAATTGCCAATCTAAATGGTTTGGAGACATCCACAAGCTTGTAGGCATTCCCATATATAGCCCGGACAACTTCACCTAAAGAAGCCCAAACTGTGGATAACATGGTAAAAACTGTGGATAACACCTCGCAACTGTGGAGAGTATGCCCAAATGTTCGATAAATCCTTCTAAAACGCCCAAAAAGGGACCACCATATTTGGGCGTTTATATGTGGATTTATCCAAGATATGGAAAGCGTCTTTTGAACAGCTCTCAGCGAAAAATTTGTTCGCGAGTTGTCCACAAAGGACAAAGCCCGGAAAGATGCGTCAAATCCAAGCTGTGGGTCTCAGTGAGTCAATTCATCCCGCCTATGTGCAAGAATCTTTTTATCCACAGTATCCACAGCCCCTACTACGATTACTATATCCATATACAACTAATATGTGATTGCCTGCCTTCAATTACTAAAACACCACAATAAAAATAAAACGGAGATACCAATGAAACAGGATAAATTTCTAACCGGTATTTTGATAGGAATTGGCGTATTGATTTTGGCCGCCCTGGCAATTTTCTTTGCACGACAAGACAAGCAGACTTACAGTGCAGAAACGACGCCCGACGGCGTGGTTCATAATTATGTGCTGGCTTTGCTCAATAAGGATTATCAGAAAGCCTATGGTTACCTGGCCGACCTCGACAACAAGCCTACCTTTGACGCTTTCCGTAGATCTTTTGCGACTGGTTCACTTACGCCATCCAGCGCAGGGATCAAGGTTGGTGCGGCAGAAATAACCGGCGATGATGCAAGCGTTGAGGTCAGCATGATCTATTCAGCTAGTGATCCATTCTCAAACGGCTACAATAACCCCGGCTTGGCTCAATTGGTGAAGCAAAATGGCGCTTGGAAGATCTCGAATATGCCAGCTTACACCCTGTGGGATTACAGTTGGTATCAAACTCCGCCCAAATAATAGTTTCATACTTTATGTCGAAGGATGAGAAGTCATGAAAACCATTCGCCGTTTGTATTTTTATGCAGTCGCCCTGATCAGCCTTGAAGTTGTTCTGTGGGGCTTGATCAGCCTGATCCGCTCGATCCTTGACGAAACCGTCGGAGGCGGAGCCGAAACTTTATCTCAGGCGCTGGCGCTGATTTTGGTCGGTGTGCCGATTTTCCTTTTTCATTGGCTGATGGCGCAGCGGTTTTCGGCCCAGGATGAGGAAGAAAAAGTTTCCAGCCTGCGTGCGATTTTTCTTTATGCAGTCCTGCTCGGCACGTTGATTCCCCTGGTGCAAAATCTGCTGGCGTTAATTGACCGCAGTTTTATTCAAACCGTTCGCATGGCCGCCGAACGTGCAATCATTGGCGGCTCGCAGACATGGCCGGATAATGTCATTGCGATCCTAATGAACGGTTTGGTGGCGGTATATTTTTGGAATATTCTGCGCGGCGAATGGAAAACTTTGCCCTCCAAAGAAAACTTTACAGATGTCCGCAGATTGTATCGCTATCTATGGACGCTCTATAGCCTGCTCATGGTGATCTTCGGTGCTGAGCAAGTCATTCGCTTTCTGTTCTATGTGCCATCGAATGTGCTTGGCGGCATCGGACGTGAGACTCTGGTAAACGGCCTGTCTCTGCTAGTGGTCGGAACGCCGATCTGGTTCTACTCGTGGCGCATCATCCAGGACTCTTTGGCGGACGCGGCGGAGAAAGATTCGAACCTGCGCCTCGGCATTCTCTACATCCTCGCCCTGAGCGGAGTCATTACCGTGCTGACGACGTCTGCCATGCTGGTTAACATTATCGTCACCAAATTGCTCGGCGCAGATATGACGAACGTTGATTTTATCCAGCAGATCGGCGGCGTGATTTCCATTGGTGTACCGTTGGGCGCAGTCTGGGCTTATTACGGGTATTGGCTGACTCGTCACATTGCATCTATTGGCGATGTTGTACGGCAGGCGGGGATGAAGCGCGTATATTTTTACATCCTGTCTGCGTTAGGATTGGGCGGCGCTTTCATCGGCGTTTTTACGCTTATTAAATTCACGATCAATTTTCTGACGGGCGGACAAAGTTTGTTCAGCACAGAGTACATGCGCGGCGATCTGGCGAGGGCAATTTCTCTGCTGGTGGCCTGGCTTCCGCTCTGGCTGATGACTTGGCGTCCGATGCAAGCTGAATCTTTTGCAAAAGATGAAACCGGCGATCACGCGCGGCAATCCATTATCCGGCGAGTGTACTTGTACCTGGCGCTGTTCGCAGGTGTTATCGGCGGGATGGCCTCAGCGGTGGCGTTGGTCTTTCAATTAATCCGAATTTTGCTGAGCGGACAAATTGAAAATACATTTCTTTCTTCAGTCTTGAATGATTTCCAGTTATTGATTTTGTTCGTAGTCTTGCTGATATATCACCTGGCAGTATTGCGCCGCGATAGCCTGTCTACTGCTGACGCTTTGTCTGCCAAACAAAGCCAGTTCAAAGTGTTGGTTGTGGATTCGGGCGAGAATTTTGGCGAGTCGATTCTAGCGGCGTTGGCGAAGTTTGCGCCGAGCGTACCGGTAACGATGACGTCCGCCGCTGAAAAGCCATCAGGAAAATTTGATGCGCTGATTCTCAGTGGGAGTTTGGCGGTAAATACCCCAGATTGGTTTGGCTCGTTCAAGGGAAACCGCATCATCGTCCCGAATGAAGCGGCTGGATTGATCTGGGCAGGCGGAATTAACAGGCAGTCGGTTCAGCAAGCAGCGCAGTTGATCCGTCAATTGGCAGAAGGCCAGGAAATCCATCAGCAAACCAGCGGCAGTTCGGCCTGGATGATAATCATTTATATTGGTGCGGCTTTGTTTGGACTTGAATTACTGTTCCTGCTCTTGGCGCTTGGCATCTCTCTGATCGCCGGTTAATTATTCTTACCAAAAAGACACGCCATTTAGGCGTGTCTTTTTGGTTAATGATGTAAAATGGGGACGCGCTACTTTTTAGCACTTATAGCAGGAGAGGAACTATGAAAGTTACCGTCCTTCAAGAAAACCTGGCACGCGGGCTGAACATTGTTTCGCGCGCGGTTTCACCGCGCAGTACGTTGCCCGTGCTCGCAAACATATTGGTCGCTTCAGATGAAGGCCGTTTGCGCCTTTCTGCTACCAATCTTGAATTGGGAATCACGTGCTGGATTACGGCACGCATCGAACAGGAAGGCTCGACGACGGTGCCTTCGCGCACGTTTTCGGATCTGGTCAATATGCTGCCTGCCGATCAAGTGATGCTCTCGCTCGACACAAAGACTCAGACGTTGAACGTGCGGGGCGGGACTTCGACCAACGACATCAAGTGTATTGACGCGCAGGAGTTTCCTCCGCTTCCCGTCCCAGACCTGGAAGGGGCGGTGCAAATCAATGTGGCTGACTTCCGCGAGATGATCCAGCAAGTGGCTTTTGCCGCTTCGACGGATGAAGCCCGCCCAGTGCTGATGGGCGTGCTGGTGCAAGTTGACAAAGACAAATTAACGATGGCCGCCGCAGACGGGTTTCGATTGTCGGTTCGCAAAGCGGTTTTATCCGCGCCCGCACCCGCTTCGCTGACGGCAATCGTCCCCGCTCGCGCGCTGACCGAGTTGGCACGCGTTGCAACGGATGGTGAAGAACCCATTTATATGATCCTGCCTAAAGGGCGCGGCCAGGTGGTATTCCGCGTAAAAGATGTGGAAGTTGTCTCGCAGTTGATAGATGGGACTTTCCCCGATTACCAACAAATTATTCCGCGCAAATACACCTCGCGCACCCTGGTTTCAACTGCATCCCTGCTCAAAGCCTGCAAGCAGGCGGAGATTTTCGCCCGCGAAGGATCGAACGTGGCGCGGTTGAATATCAAATCTTCGAATGGCGAATTACAACCCGGCGAAGTCGAAATTTCGGCCACTTCGGAAGAAACCGGTAAGAACGAGACGATTGTCGAAGCTACGGTGGATGGAAGCGGCGTGTTGATTGCATTCAATGTCAAGTTTCTGCGTGAGGCATTGGAAATTATCAAAACGCCAAACGTCGCATTGGAAACATCCGCACCGAATGCTCCGGGCGTGGTCAGGCCGGTCGGCGACGAGCAATTCCTGCACGTTATTATGCCGATGCATCTCGGTTGAAAGTTGAAAGTTCGAGTATAAAATTTGTGGCGGCCAGATGGCCGCCACTGTTTTTTTATGCTTTCGGCAGAAGCACTTTGAAGGTCGAGCCTTGACCCTCGCCTTCAGACTCGGCCCAGATCTTTCCGCCCTGCGCTTCGATCAATCCTTTTGCAATCGTCAGGCCGATGCCAAGTCCGCCGTAGTGACGAGTGTCGGGCGGTTCGCTCTGATAAAACCCATTGAATATCTTTGTCAATTTATCCGCTGGGATGCCGATGCCGCGGTCCTGAACCCAGGCCATGATGTGGTCTCCCAATTGTGCGGTCCCGACAATGATCTCGCTTCCCTGCGGCGAAAAGCGGATCGCGTTGTTCAATAGGTTGACGAAAGCTATCACCATTTTTTCGGGGTCGACGCGGACCAGGATCGGTTCATCTTGAAATGCGAAAACTATTTTATGTTCCCTGGCCGATGCGATCTCGCCAACCTCGGAGCAGGCAGTTTTTAGAAAACTTTGAACGGAAATATCCTGTGGCTTGATCGCCATCAATCCTTCGGTTTCCAGCATCGTCAGGTTGGTCATGTCTTCAACCAGCGACCGCATCTGTAAAGCTGCGCTCAACACGTGCTGTGCATGTTCTGATGTCTCTTCTCTGGAATCTTCACGCAGGAACGATGCGTAACCGATGATGATTCCGAGCGGCGTCCGCAGTTCGCGAGAAGCCAGTAAAAGAAAATTGCTTTTGAGCTGGTTTGCCTCCTTGGCATTATTCAGCGCTTGTTTTGTTGTTGCCAATAAACGAGCGTTGTTGATGGCGATTGCCGCGTGAGCTCCAATTACCGACAAGACCGTTTCGTCTCGTTCAGAAAAACTTCTATCCCGTTTATTGACAGCTTCGATCACACCCATGACCCGGTCTTTGATCAGCATCGGAATCCCCAGCAGAGTCTGCACATGAAAATGGAGATGCTCAGAAACAAGTGAATAATGACGGGGATCCTGTTCCACATCGTTCAAAATGATGGAACGGCTTGTACGGAAAATGATTCCTGCCAGGCTGCCCTCGATCGGCACTGGGACTTCGGCCAGTTTCTTTGGGTCCGATCCGGTGGCGGCGGCGAAGAAGAGGCGCGGATGCTTTTCATCGAACAATAAAATCGAAGCAGCTTCGCAATCCAACAGCTCGGTCGCGGTGGTGGTAATCAGTTGAAGCAGTGCGTCCAAGTCAAGTGTTGAATTGAGCGTGACACTCAATTCAACGAGACGTTTGAGCTGTTCGTTGCGCTGTTGTAATTCTAAAAATTTTTTGTTAGTCATGTTCAAAGTCTAATGATTTTGGAAAAGGACATCAACCCCATAAAGGTACAGAACGTTTGTTCTATTTTCAACAAGAACAAGATGGAGAAACCCACATGACTACTGTCATGTGGGTTTTGAACCGCTTCATTCTGGACGATGGAGCAGAGTCTGACATCCAAAATTTTTTTCTACGCTGTGATTTTCTCCTCGAGTAATTATGATGGCATGGACCGCTCGCGCCGAGCGGCGCGCGTCAGCGGGCGTTTTGCAACAATGGTCACTTTGCCGCTATTCTCCGGGGTGTAGACGTGGGTCACTTCCCAGCCATCTTCGCCCCACTCGTTCAGCGTGGATTCAATGGCCTCGTCCCTCGTGCCGAAGATACCGCCAATTGTCTGCACGCGGTATTCCCATTGCTTGATCTCTTCAGGCATTTTGGCTCCTTGTATAGTTATCCTTTGGTCTCTTCCTTATATAGCACATACGAGTAGACCACTGGAACGATGACCGCGATCAAAAGTGCGGTCATCATAATGTAGATACCGATCTCTCCGAAAAAGATGGTAAGCATTGTGATGACGCCCATGATGATAAAGAGCCGACTGCCGACGCGATGCGTCTCATCCCAAACCCTATCATTGCTCAATGTCCACGGCGTGCGGATGCCAATGAAGAAGTTGCGTTTGGCCTTCATCATCATCAGGCCGGCAAAGATGAAGATCAACCCGATGGCTGGGAGTATGGCCTGGCCCATCCTGAAGTTTTGGTATCCCAGATTCCATAATATAGTAAGGAAGTATGTATAGAGCAGGAAGGCCACGATCAATGCGATGAAGGTGTTGAAAGTTTCGCGGAACTTGGCAATGTTGGCCTTGAGCGGGTCAATGTTTGGAATCAGCAAAAATAATCCAAGCATTGCCAGTGAGACCAGCGGCATCAGAAATGCGCCCCAGAGCCTCGGCATGGTCCCGTCTACTTGGTCGTTGATATTCCAATGCGAGGCCATTTGCTCCGGTAATTTGCCGTAAACTGCGGCACTGAAAGCGACAGCAATTGCGACCATCGCCAGGGTGACAATCAAAGTGGTACGAGTGGACATGGGATTTCCTTTTCTAAATCCGTTTCACGTGAAACGGCGGGTTATTTTTCCTTCGGCAAATTGTTTTGGGCCAGCGAAACCATGCCGCTCAAGCCGCCGAGATTCATCGTGTCCACCGCTGACGATGGCACGATGACTAGTGCTCCTTTTTCCTTCAGGCCTTCGAACAACATGTTCATGGCGCGTAAATGCAGCGCTGTTGGGTTGTTAACATAAGCTTTGGACGCCTCGGCAAACGATGCTGCGATCTGTTGCTCTGATTGGCCGAGGATGACGCGCGCCTGCCGCTCGCGTTCCGCCTGGGCCTGGCGGGACATGGCGTCTTCCAAATCCTGGGGAATGACGATATCGCGGATTTCTACCGACTGTACCGTCACGCCCCAGGGTGTGGTGCGTTCGTCAATGATGCGCTGGAGCTCTTCGTCAATTGCCGAGCGGCCCACAAGAATGTCAGCCAGCATCATGCGCCCAATGATGTCGCGCAGAGCAGTCTGGGCCGCCCACGAAATCGCGGCCTTATAATCTTCAACTTCCAGCGCCGCCTTTTCGGCATCCCAGACAACCCAGAACAAAACCGCATCAACATCCACGGGAACGGTATCCTTCGTGAGCGTTTTCTCCGCCGAGAATGGGGTGACGATCACGCGTCCATCAATCCAGGTAGTGACCGCATCAAAGATCGGAACTATCCAGAACAGGCCGGGGCCGCGCAGTCCGCGGAATTTTCCTAATCGCAGAAGTACTGCCTTTTCCCATTGCGAAGCGATTTTCAGGGAAAATAAACTATAGATGCCTATAATCGTCCAACCCAGCACCCAGGCGCCAATCAAACCGTCGTTAATTTTGCTGTCTGCGAAGATTGCGCTTAACGCCGCAATAATCAGGAAGACGCCGAAAAGTGCGCCTGCCAAAGGCGGGATATGCTGTTCAGCCTGTTTGGATTTTTTTCGCTCAATTGCTGACTTGATAAACTTTGATTCCATTTTGCATTCTCCTTTTTGGTTTTACTCGCTATCTGTTTCTTCCTGCGCTTCTTGCCATGACTTCAACCGGTCTCTGACCATTTGAGCGATCTCTGCATCTGAAAAATCCAGCCGCTTCGACTCGCCGATGTATTGACGGGCTAACGCCTCCAGCGTTTGACGCCGCAATCTCTTTTCCACCTCGGGCGGCGGCTTCTCTATGATATACGTGCCGCGTCCTTGTTGTGTGGATATGATGCCCGCTTCATCCAGCAGACGATAGGCGCGCGCAATTGTGTTGAAGTTGACGCGTAGTTCAGATGCCAGCGCACGGACGGTTGGCAATTGATCGTCAGGCTTGAGCGTTCCGCCGGAGACTTGTTGCTCGATCTGGTTCATGACCTGAATGTAGATTGGCAGGCCGGAGCGAAAGTCAAGATGAAGGGAGATGTTTTTGCTGCTCATGGTTATTGTACTAATTGTATTATTGTAATAATTGTATCCTGTTCAGGCTTTTTGTCAAGAGGCATGGCTGAGGCGTGGAACTACTGGAAATGCTCTTTGCTCAGATTCATTTTGTAATCGGTAGCCGTTTGCCGGTCCGGCAAGGCGCGCTTAAGTCTGCGTGGTAGAATTCACGCGCGAATAAAATCAAGGAGATTGAGATGGAACAACAGACTGGTACATTTGCTGTCAAAAAGGGCTTGGCCCAAATGCTAAAAGGCGGCGTCATCATGGACGTTGTGACTCCTGAACATGCCAGGATCGCCGAAGAGGCCGGCGCGTGCGCGGTGATGGCTCTCGAACGCGTCCCCGCGGATATCCGCGCGAACGGCGGTGTGGCGCGCATGTCTGACCCCGACTTGATCTTGAAGATCATGGACACGGTTACGATCCCCGTCATGGCGAAATGCCGGATTGGACATTTCGTCGAGGCTCAAATTCTCGAAGCCATCGGCGTGGATTACATTGACGAGTCCGAAGTGCTCACCCCCGCGGATGAAGCGAACCACATCAACAAGCATTTATTCAAAGTCCCGTTCGTATGCGGATGCCGAAATCTTGGCGAAGCTTTGCGCCGCGTGGGTGAAGGCGCGGCGATGATTCGCACGAAGGGCGAGGCTGGCACAGGCGATGTGGTTGAAGCAGTGCGCCATGCGCGCGCGGTGCTGGGCGACATCCGCCGCTTGACGACGATGGCCGATGAAGAGCTGATGGCTTTTGCAAAAGAACTCGGCGCGCCGTATGAGCTCGTGAAGGAAACCAAAGAACTTGGACGTATGCCGGTGGTCAACTTCGCGGCGGGCGGAGTCGCGACTCCTGCCGACGCGGCTTTGATGATGCAACTCGGCGTGGACGGTGTATTCGTCGGTTCCGGTATTTTCAAGAGCGGCGATCCTGCCAGGCGCGCCGCCGCCATTGTCAAAGCGGTGACGCATTATCAAGACGCTGGCATTCTCGCAGAAGTCAGCAAGAACCTCGGCGAGCCGATGGTCGGGCGCAACGTTTCACAAATGCCCGAAGCCGAAAAGATCGCCGGGCGCGGCTGGTAAATTGACAGTGGGCCATAGACCATAGATCATGGTCTGTCATCTGTGGCGTATCGTGAAAATATGAAAATCGGCGTTCTTGCTTTACAAGGCGATTTTGCAGAACATATCGCCATACTCAAGCGGTTGAAAGTTCAAACGATCGAAGTGCGCCTGCCTGAACATCTCAAAGGACTCGACGGCCTCATCATGCCGGGCGGTGAGTCAACTACGATTGGAAAACTGGCGGTCGCTTACAATCTGATGGAGCCGCTTCGCGCCTTTGGTCAGCGCCATGCGATTTGGGGCACATGCGCGGGTGCGATCTTCATGTCGAAAGATGTCAGCCGCAACCAGCCTTTGCTCGGCCTGATGGACATCACAGTGGAACGCAATGCTTTTGGCCGCCAGGTGGATTCTTTCGAGGCCGACCTCGACATCCCCGAACTCATGCAGGCCACCGGCACGAAAGACTCGTACCACGCAATTTTTATCCGTGCGCCGATCATTGAGTCTGTGTCTGGGGACGCAAAGATTCTCGCCTCCGTCGCGGATGGGAGAATTGTCGCCGCACAACAGGGCCATCTCCTGGCTACATCCTTTCACCCCGAGTTGACCAGCGACACGCGCTTCCACGAATATTTTCTTTCATTAGCAGATTGACGTTCAGCGTAAAACGTTCGAACGGAGTTTCATGTCCATTCGCCCTCTTGATTTGCTCGATCTGCCATCGCTCTATCGTTATCGCGGCGAAGCCGTTAGCCTGGACGCCGCCCGCTTGTTGACGCGTGGCAACCCGCTTGGCGCAGTGGGCATGTTGGCTTATATGAATCCGCGGCGGCATGTGTATACTGCCGTTTCAGACGGTGATGGGGCGACTCTGCTCGGCGGCATTACCCACACGGCTGGCGATACGTTTGCCAAATTGCTTTACCTCGCCCCCGCCTTGCATCTCGACCATTCCTCTGCTCCCGCGTTAATTGAACATCTCTCTGCCCAGACCGGGCCTTGGGGTGCGTTCCACGTTCTTGCCGAAGTGGATGAAGACAGCGATGCTTTCCCCGCGCTTCGCATTGCCGGTTTCTCGGTTTATGCCTGGCAGAGGATGTGGGATGTATCGAATATAACGGCGCCCGCCTCAAAGTCCAGTTGGATGCGTGTGCAATCCATTAACCTGCCTTCCATCCAAAATCTGTATCACCAGATCGTCCCGCCGCTTTTGCAGCCTGTTGAGCCGACGCCAACGCGCGTGACAGGTTATATGTGCAGCGACGGAGTCAAGTGCTATGTCACCGCATCGGTGGGGATGATGGGCATTGTGCTGAACCCGCTGATACATCCAGAAGCGACAGAGGTCGGTGTCAAACTGACTTCATTGGTTGGGCACTTGCCCAGCCGCAGAAACCGCCCGGTCTATTTTTGTGTTCGTTCTTATCAAGCCTGGTTGGAACCCGTGCTCGAAGATTTGGGTGCAAAAGCCGCTGTGCGGCAGGCGGTAATGGTCAAGCACCTGGTGCGCATGGTGAAGGACGAGCAAGCGATACGTGCCGCTCAGCCCGCCGGTGTGACGATTCAGCCTTCGAGGGTGAGCCGAATGCACGCCAAAAAATAATTGACCAGATTTTTAATGGGAAGATATCTTTCTATGTATAATAGATATGGATCAGGAATCAGGCAGGTACGCCGATATGGTCATTCACAGTTAAGTTTCCGTAAGCCGTCCGTTGTGGGAATCAGCCGGCGCATGTAGAAAAAAATCCCGTCCTTACAGTTAACTATTCACTATAAAAATAAACCATGACTCAACATCGAATTACAGACGACCTGGACGCCCTGCTGGACGTCCTGCCCATCAACATTCGCCACGCGGTCGAAAAGGCCAACAATAGCGACAAACTGCTTGAGATTATCCTCGATCTCGGGCGCGTCCCGACTGCGCGCTTTATAGAAGATGAAGTTGTTTTGGCGGAGAAGGAAATCACGCGCGCCGAGATTGATTATGTAGATGAACGCGTCGGCGATTTCGATGCGGACAATCGCGCCGGTATCGAACGCACGCTTCACAGAATTTCCGCCATTCGTAACCGCCGAACTGCAGTGGTTGGATTAACTCTTCGCGTTGGCCGCGCCGTGTACGGCACGGTGGACATCATTCAAGATATCATCGAGTCGGGCAAGTCGGTGCTCATCCTCGGACGTCCGGGCGTTGGCAAGACCACGCTTCTGCGCGAGGCCGCCCGCATTCTGGCCGAATTAAAACGCGTGGTTATCGTGGATACCTCTAACGAAATTGGCGGCGATGGTGATGTGCCGCATCCCGCCGTTGGCAAAGCGCGCAGAATGCAAGTGCGAGAGCCGATGCTTCAGCATGAAGTGATGATCGAGGCTGTCGAAAACCACAATCCTGAAGTCATCGTCATTGACGAGATCGGGCGTGAACTCGAAGCCGCCGCGGCCCGCACCATCGCCGAGCGCGGCGTGCAACTCATCGGCACGGCGCACGGCCAGACCCTCGATAATCTTTTGCTCAATCCAACCTTGAGCGATCTGGTCGGCGGCATCGAAGCGGTCACGTTATCGGACGAGGAAGCGCGTCGACGCGGCACCCAGAAAACAGTCCTCGAAAGACGCGCCCCGCCCACCTTCGATGTGCTGATCGAAATTCAAACCCGCGACCGTTTCGCGGTGCACGCCGACATCATGTCGTCGGTGGATGCTTTGCTGCGCGGTTACCCACTCCAGCCGGAAATTCGGATGCGCGACGCTGAGGGCAAGATTCAGATCGAGAAAGCCGCGCCCGTTTCAACGCGCCGCCCTGAACGATTCGTCGAAGGATCAAGAGTGGACGCGAAGGAACCAAAAGCGCCTCGCCGCGGCCGCGGGCCGGCCGCGGCCTCCGAGGTACCGATTGCCACCCCGCGCCTTGACCCTGTTTCGGGCGGCACGTTGCAGCCCGTCAAAATTTATCCATACGGCGTGGCGCGCAACCGGTTACTGCAAGCCGCGAAACGATTGGGCGTGCCGGCCATCATTGTTAAAGATGCGGGCGAGGCCAACGCGCTGGTGACGTTGAAGGGACACTACCGCGACCGCCAGCAAACCATCGTGGACGCCGAACATCGCGGTATGCCGATCTATGTTTTGCGCGCCAATTCAGTGGGACAGGTGGAGCAATTCCTGAGCGACCTGTTCAACCTGCCCGGCGAGCAACAGGCGGCAGGCAGTGAATTGGAGGATGTGAAATCGCAAATGCAGGAGGCGATTGCGGCGGTGCTCAACGGCGAGCGCTGGGTTGACCTGCCGCCGAGTTCATCGCTGGTGCGGCGCTTGCAGCATGAGATGGCGCGCCAAGCCGAATTGGTTTCTCATTCCTACGGCAAAGAGCCGCGTCGTCATGTGCGTATCTTTCGCGAGTAAAAAAAATAGGAGCGGATCATGATCCGCTCCTGCAAATTTAATTGTGTGGCGATTCTCCCAGCGTCACTTGAGTTTGCATATCTTTTCCGTTTCTCAAAAAGCTCACTGTGATCTGATCGCCTGCTTTGTATGTGAACAGAGTATTGAGATAGGAATGGGTCGCGTCCAAAGCCGAGTCGCCGATGCGGGTCAGGATGTCTCCCTGTTGTAAACCTGCCTGGCTGGCTGGGCTGTTATCGGAAACCTTGGTCACGTACGCGCCCCATTGAACGGGCAGGTTATAAGCGGCGGCAATATCGGGCGTGATGGGTTGGTATCCAATTCCCAGGTACGGGTGCGGGAAATATCCTTTTTGAATGATTTGTTCTGCCACTGCCTGTGCGGTGTTGATCGGGATGGAAAATCCCAAGCCCTCGGCGACTGATCCGTTGCCAGTGCTGCGGACGATCAAGGTGTTGACACCGATCACTTCGCCGGCCAGGTCAACCAGCGGCCCGCCGGAGTTGCCCTGATTGATGGCCGCGTCTGTTTGGATCAGGCCCTCGATCTGATAGCCTTTGCCGGTGTCGAGCGAGCGCCCCGTCGCGCTGACCACGCCAACGGTCACAGTATTCTTGAAGTCGCCGAGCGGCGAGCCGATGGCAATTACAGATTCGCCCGGTTGCAGCAGGTCTGAATTTCCAAGCGCCGCCACAGCAGGGATTTTCCCGTCAGCTTTCAGAACAGCGATGTCAGAATAAGGGTCGGTTCCAACAATCACAGCTTTTTCCTGCGTTCCGTCAGATAGAATAATGTTTAGGTTTTGCGCTCCTTCGACCACATGGTTATTGGTGAGAACGTAGCCCTGGTTAGAGATGAAGATACCGCTGCCGCTGACAGTCTGATCGCCGGTCGTTCCGAAGAAAGTGGTCTGCCCTGGAATCGTGCCGACCACAGTTACAACGGCAGGTCCGGCTTTTTGAACTGCCTGAGTAATGCTGGTCTGGATATCAGTTGTGTTGAGCGTGAAAGTTTGGGCAGAGCTTGTATTGTTCGCCGGCAAGACCGTCTGGGTGGATGCTGTCAAATTGCTGCGTTGTGTTCGTATTGCCTGGTACACACCTACTCCGCCTGCCACAGCACCGGCAAGTGCAGAAAAGCCTGCGACGACTACAATCAAAAGGATATAAAGAATTCGTTTTACAGTCATTTGAACCTCCATGTAAAGTCTCTCAACTTTACATGTGTTTATTCTAGTATTCGAAAATGACAGGAGAATTAAATTCAATATGAACGTATAATTAGAAATCGCATAATAAATTTAACTGGGATTCATGCAAAATGTTCATCACACTCGAAGGCCCGGAAGGCTCAGGCAAAACATCGCATATTCCGCATCTTGTTGAGTATTTGCGTGAGAAAGGATATGTCGTTTTTCCGACGCGCGAGCCGGGCGGAACGTCCATCAGCGAGCAGATTCGAGACACTCTGCACAACCTGAAGAACGCCGAGATGCATCCTCGTACAGAGACCTTGCTCTACCAGGCGGCGCGCGCGCAAATCGTGGAACAGGTCATCAAGCCGCGTTTGGCGGCGGGCGAGATCGTTATCTCGGATCGCTATTATGATTCGACCATTGCCTATCAAGGTTACGGACACCAGCAAAACCTCGATCAAATCCGCTTGTTGATTAATTACGCCACTGGCGGTCTCGTTCCGGATTTAACGATCCTGCTGGACCTGGATGTGGAGGTGGGCCTCAAACGCAAATCCAACGCTGACGAATGGAATCGTCTCGATGCGTACACAGTGGAATTTCATCGCCGCGTGCGCGCGGGGTATTTGGAAATGGTGAAAGCTGAACCGAAGAGATGGATTATGGTGGATGCGAGTCAAAGGTGGGAGAGAGTGCAGGAAAATCTGCGCGAAAAAATTTTAGACAAGATTGGAACAAAGTAGGAATTTTTTCCATATCCTTTCGTATTCGGATGCATTTTGTTTTCTTGCCGTCCATAACTATCTGAAGTACACTTGTTCTAAAGTTGATTTTGAAGGGTGCCTGCAACATAGCGGCTAAAAATATGACGAAATATTCGCTTTATCTTGAATCTGGCCCAAAACATAAGAAGACCATGGTACATGTGCTGGATTTGCTGGGGTGTATTGCTCAAGGTCCAACAACGGAAGCCGCTTTAGAGTCCACGCCGGAGGCGATACGAACGTATCTGCGTTTCTTGCAGGCGCATGGCGAAACAGTCCGGCCCGAGGGAGTGATCAGCACTGTGGTGGCTGTTCACGTCAAGGAAGGTACGTGGCTGGGCAATGGCGACCCAACGCCAGGCTTTGCCCCAGATTTCAAAACCCTTTCGACTCAAGATAAAGTCGTTAATCTTCAGCGCCTGGCCTGGATGCAGATTGACTTGCTGGAATTGATCCGCGATGTGACGCAAGAGCAAATGCTTGTCGAACCAAAAGGCGGGGGCCGTTCGATCTATGGCATTCTCGAACACATGGCCGAGTCGCATACTGTTTATTTACGATATCTTGTCAGCAATGTGAACGGACTCTCGCAGGCACTCAAAGCCGTGCAGGAGGAAGGACCGGATTCTCTGCCTTTGACGTTATCCGGCCTTTGGGATATCACCAGCTCCCGGCTGGCTGTGTTAACCGACGCCGAAAGGAAAGTGTTGGTTTCTCATGGCCAGGTGACATGGTCAGCTCGCAGGGCAATGCGCCGTATGCTCGAACACGGATGGGAACACCTGATGGAGATATCCACGCGTTTGAATATGCCCCTGTATTTATGAGGCGAAATCGGGGCAAAGTCAATGCCCAAAAACAAGAAACAATGGCGGCCACTGGCCGCCATTGCATTTTACACTTCGTCATCTCCGCCGCTGTTGTCCATTCCCATATTGGGCAACGCGGACTCGATTTCTTCCGGTGATTGGCCGGCCTCCAGCCGGTCCACCACATCATCAAATTCCGGCGGCAGGTCTTCGCCCATTTCATTTCCCATTTTCCGCATCATTTGACCGAGCGCCTGCGGGTTCTCCTCCAGCCCGGCCAACGCCGACGGGTCAGCGATGTTCTCCAGGCGGCTCTCGTCCGATTTGGCGATACGTACTTTTGTCATTCGCCGCCGGACGTGTTCGCTCCCGCAATGGGCGCACTTCACTTTCTTTTTGCCATATTCATCGTAGGTCATGAAAATATCAAAACGTTGCTGGCAATCGAGACAGATAAAATCATAAGTTGGCATATCCCTATTGTACACAACGAACCAGCCGGCCTTCAAGGCCTGTGAGCTTATCGTTTCGGTTACAATTGCAGCATGTCCCCCGATCTCGACTTTGACATTCATCATCCCCAGCCTTTGCTGATCGTCATCTCTGGACCATCAGGAGCTGGCAAAGATACCGTTGTCCAACGAATGAAAGAGCGCGGTTTGCCCTTTCATTTTGTTGTAACAGCCACCACACGTCCCAAGCGTGCAAATGAAACACATGGCAGGGATTACTGGTTCGTCTCGAAGGAAGAGTTCGCCCGTATGATCGAGCAGAACGAACTTATCGAGTATGCGATTGTCTATGGCGATTACAAAGGCATTCCCAAAGCGCAGGTGCGCGAGGCGCTTGCCAGCGGCAAGGATGTGGTCATGCGCATTGACGTCCAGGGCGCTGAAACCGTCCGCAAGATGGCGCCTGGAGCCTTGTTGATCTTCATCACTACCGAAAGCGAAGACGAGCTCGTTAATCGTTTGCATGAGCGCAAGACCGAAACATCCGACTCGCTTGCCATTCGCATTGCAACAGCCCGCAAGGAACTCCAACGCCTCGAAGCGTTTGATTATGTGGTCGTCAATCATGATTTTAAACTCGATGAAACCGTGGATGCCATCCGCGCCATCATCCATGCCGAGCACCACCGCGTGCAACAACGAAAGGTCAATCTGTGAACGAATTCCCCGCTCCTCCTGCGGACCCTCAACCGGCCGCGCCCGCCCCAAGCCAACCAGCCGGGACGGCTTCATCGGTACGCATCTCCCTGCCATCTTCTGTGCCGATAATTACATATACCATCATCGCTGTGACAGTTACAGTTTATCTCTTGCAGTTGGCTAGTGTTTATTTTCTAGGGTATGCCAACGCTTCATCCGGGTTGGATTGGCTGGAGGCCTACGGTGCAAAAATAAACGAGCTGATCCGCGCTGGGCAGTTCTGGCGTTTTCTAACGCCTGCCTTGTTGCACGGATCCATTCCCCATATTGCATTCAACATGTACGCTCTGTTTGTCTTTGGCCCAGGGCTGGAGCGGCATTTTGGGCACTGGCGTTTTCTGTTGCTTTATGTGCTGGGAGCCTTTACAGGAAATGTGCTGTCCTTCCTGCTGTCGAGCGGGTATTCGATCGGCGCTTCGACCGCGATCTTTGGCTTGATTGGAGCGGAAGGTGTCTTTCTTTTTCAAAATCGCAAATTGTTCGGCAGCCAGTTCAAAAGCGCGATTGGCAATGTAATCTTTATCGTGGCAGTGAACCTGTTCATTGGATTGGCGCCCGGCATTGATGGTTGGGGACACGTCGGCGGGCTGTTGGGTGGGTTGATCTTCGCCTGGTTTGCGGGTCCGCGCTGGGAGGTGGAGGGCATGTATCCGGCGCTGCAGCTGACCGATAAACGGGAGCCGCGTGAGGTCCTGACTGGTGCGGCGGTTGTCATCCTGATCTTTGGCGCGCTGGCAATGATAGGTATGTTTTACCCGCTTGTCCCGTAGAAATCCAAAGCCGTATCAAAAAAGTCCTGGTTTTACGCCAGGACTTTTTATGTTCAGGAAAAGGTTAGATGTTTTTTCCGCTGCGCGGGTCGAAGGCGTCGCGCAGTCCGTCGCCCATCAGGTTGATGCACAGGATGGTGAAGACAATGAATAAGCTGGGAAAGACCCACAGCCACCACGCCCCGCGCTGGATGAAGGATTGAGCGCTGGTTAGTGTGTTGCCCCATGAGGCGGTCGGCGGTTGGACGCCGAGGCCGAGGAAGGAGACGTAAGCTTCGGTGAGGATCGCGCCTGCCAGCCCGAGCGTGGATGAGACGATGATAGCGCCCAGTGTGTTGGGGATAAGGTGCGAGAAAAAGATGCGCGAGTTGCTGGCGCCGAGGGCCTTTGATGCGGAGATGTAATCCATTTCGCGCAGGGAGAGTACGTTGGCGCGCACGATGCGGGCCAGGTACATCCAGGAGGTTGTGCCGATCACGAGGATGACGATGCCGACGCTTCCGCTGAAAGAAAGTCCGAAGATGTTGATGGTTTGAACGGACTTGCCGAAGGTCTTGCCGAGCACGATGAGCAGAAACAGTGAGGGGATGGATAACATGGCTTCAGTAAAGCGCATCAGGATGATATCCACCCAGCCGCCATAATATGCGGCGATGCCGCCAATCACTGTGCCCAGTGAGACTTCTATCAACACAGCCAGGAGGCCAACGAGTAATGAGATTTGCCCTCCGTACACGATGCGGTTGAAAACATCCCGCCCGGTGCTGTCGGTACCCATCAGGTGTGTTTGAGAGGGGCCGGAAAGATTGGCTTTTAGATCAACCTGATTGGCCCGGTCGAGAGGGATGAATATGGAGCCGCCAATGATGAATACCAGCAATAGTGCGACGCCTATCATGCCCAGGATGGCCATTTTATGTTTACGAAAGCGCCGCCAGATAAGTTGTCTGGGAGTAAGGAGAATAATCGAGGTTGATTCGGCGTCAAGTTTTACGACTTGTGTGGTAATCGTGGTTTCAGACATGTCATGTTCTCCTAGCTAAGGCGGATGCGCGGGTCAATCAGAGTGTAGACCATGTCGGTTACTATGCTGAAGAATACCACCGCGGCCGAAACGATCAGGAGCACGCCCAATACTACCGGGAAGTCGCCGCGTTGGGCGTATTCCCAAAAAAGGCGCCCCATGCCCGGCCAGGCGTAAATCGATTCGGTGACTAACGCGCCGCTGAGAAGATACGGGATATCGAGTCCAAGGATGGTGATAAAGGGCAGTGCGGCGTTTCTGAGTGCATGTTTGTAAAGGGTGCTTCGTTCGGTCAGACCTTTGGCGCGCGCCGTTCGGATGTAATCCAACCCCAGCACCTCGAGGATGCTGGTGCGGACATAGCGGGCATATCCGGCGGTCTGGATAAGAACCAGGCTTGTAACCGGCAGGACCAAGTGGCGGATCAGTTGGAGCGGATCTTTCGTACTCCAGATGTCCGCCCCGGTGGGCAGGTAAGGCAACCCCCACAACTTGAACTGCACAGCAAATATCAACATCAATCCCAGCGCGATAAAGAAGATTGGCATGGAGAAGCCGATAAAAGATAAGGAGGTGACGATGTTATCTGTAATCGAATATTGACGCACTGCCGAAATAATCCCAAGGCCAAGCGCCAGAAGCACGGTAATAATCTGCGCGGTCACCATGAGGATAAGAGTTAGCGGGAGACGCTGGCTGATCATCAATGAGACCGGTTGTTTCGAGAAGAAGGACTTGCCAAGTTCGCCTTGTAAAGCCAGCCCAAGCCATTTTAGATATTGCACAGGCAGGGGTTGATTCAGCCCAAGGCGCTCGCGCAGTGCTTGACGATCAGCGGCCGTCATGTTTGGGTTGGTGGCATATTGCGCCAGCGGATCAGCGGAAAGGCGTGTTAGTATAAAGACCAGAATGGTAATGATCAGTAAAGTGAATATTCCCTGGATGAGACGCCGTGAGAGATAAGTCCACATACAAAAAACTCCTTGATTTCCTCGAGCGAATTGGCTAAGTATGCTACAGGCCGTGTTATGCGTCAATGGTATCAGGAAGCCGATTATCAAATAAAAGAGAGGCAGGGAATTCCCTGCCTCTCTTTGCTTGCTTTTACTAATTTTTTACTTGACGGTCCAGTCTTCTGCGTTCCAGTTCATGTTGCTGGTGAAGCTGAAGGAAGCGGGCACGAAACGGTCCACATAACCATAGACGTTGGCGCGGACATACATCATGACCACATAATATTGATCGAAGATGTACTTTTGTACGGCGTCCAGGGCGGTTTTGCGAACGGCCGGATCAACAGAAGCATTGACGGCCTTCATCAGGTCATCCAGCTTGGGGTCGCAGATATGATAGTTATTCGTGCCAGATGGCGAGTCCTTGCTCGGGACGGCTGAGCAGGAATAGCTGTCGAGCACACCCGTCATCGGATCGGGATAGAAGCCGGTGGTGTAACCAGCCATATCGAACTTGCCGAGCGGCATGTTGCCGCCATCCGTATAACTGGCGAAGAATGTACCGGCAGGTGTGTGGATCGGCTTGAACTCGATACCGATCTTCTTCAGATCTGACTGAGCGGCCAGAGCGGCATCAACGCGGATTTGCTTGTTGGTGGTTTCGAAGTTGAAGGACAACTTGACAGGCTTGCCATCGCATGTGCCAGCGCGGATGCCATCGGCGCCCACTTTGTAGCCAGCCTCATCGAGCAGGGCGGCGGCGGTGGTGGGATCGTAAGCATCAGGAGTTAGGCTAGCGTTAGTCCAGGTGGAGTTCGGCCATTGAGTCGCAGGCACCTTGGTAGCGCCGTTCAGGAGGGTATCCGCAATGGCTTGGCGGTTGATACCGAGGGTAATGGCCTTGCGGACGCGTATATCCTTGAATGGGCAGAAGCCGTCCACATCACTCTTGCCGACCACAGTGCCATCCGGCAGTGTTACGCCGGCGGTGGTGCCGAGGTTGAAGAAGTAATGTTCAAAGTCAAAACCAGGCTTAACCAACAGATGAATATTCGGTTCGAGGGCCTTGATGGTCGGGATATCGGACTCGGAGAAATCCGGATACCAGTCAATGTCACCAGTCTTCAAACCAGCCAGGGCGGTCTCAGGATCTGGGACGAACTTAATCTGAACCTGGTCGAGCTTGGCGCGGCCCTTGTAGAAATTCGGATTGGGAAGCAAGGTCATGTGATCGCCCGCGACCCATTCGGTGATTGCGAAAGGACCGGAGAAAACGGTCGGCTGATGAGTGAATGGATCTTTCTCAAGGCCAGTCTTGCCGTCCAGAACATGCTTGGGCAGGATCGCTCCACTGTTGTTCGGCCCCTGGGTGAAGAGGGTCTGCCAGCCGGGGTACAGCTCGGAGAATTTGATTACAACAGTCTGATCGTCGGGGGTATCAATGCTGGCGATCTTATCGTAACCGACGCGGCTCAACGGAACATTCTTGGGATCCATGATGGATTGCCAGGTGAACTTGACATCGGCAGAAGTCAGGGGTTCGCCATCGGACCAGAAGAGGCAGGGTTTGAGTTTCCAGGTGATGGTCAGGCCATCGGCAGAAACGCCGCCGTTATCAGCGGTTGGAACATCCGCGGCCAATTCAGGCACGAAAGCGCCCTTGTCGTCCCATTCGCCGAGACCAACGAGGGTCAGTTGGGTGATCCAGATCGCGTAAGACATCTGGGTGTAGTAAGGCACGATATTATCAGGTTCCTGCGACCAGGCGCCGGTCACAGACTTTCCGCCAGCAGGGAAGGCGATGGGTTCAGTGCCTGCGGGTTTACAAGCAGCTGCCCCAGCAGCGGTTGGGGCTTCAGTGGGAGCAGCGGTAGCAGGCGCCTCGGTCGGGGTTGCCGAACCGCAGGCCGAAAGAACAACGCTGGCGAGGATGAGCACGGCCAGCAAAGCGAACAGTTTACGATTCACAGTTTCTCCTCCTACAGAGAATTTTAAGTTGGATGCGACAATTGGGAAACACAGTAAGTCGTATTCGGTGTGGCGCCACCTCCTTACGATCACATGGGATTTTTTATTATACAGCAAAATCGCCTGTCAATACACCGGAATTGGCATTCCATATCCGTTCAAATGAACACTGGATGGATCCTGCGGCCATACGCCGGGAATCTTTATCCCGCAGTGCGGGCAGGACCCGGAAGCGGCCAGCCGGTATTCGAGGATGACATACCCTGAACGTTTGATCAACACCTCATTGCAGTTCGGGCAGAATGTATTTTCATATTCTCCAACGCGGCCGGGAAGATTCCCCGCATATACATAACGGAGTCCGGCTTCTCGTCCGATTTCTGCGGCGCGTAAAAGAGTCTGCGCCGGGGTGTTATCCGCTTGAGTCATTTTGTAATCTTTGTGGAAAGCGGTCACATGCCAGGGAATATCTTTTGAAACGCCGGCGATAAAATGCGCTGCGTCCCACAGTTCTTCAGTTGAATCATTGAAGCCCGGAATGGTGAGCGTTACGATCTCAACCCACAGACCAAGTTCGTGCGCGCGTTTGATTCCGTCCAATGTATTCTTCAATACGCCGCCGAGCTTGTGATAGTTTTTCTCCTGCATACATTTGAGATCAACTTTATAGGCGCTGATATAAGGCCGGATGTATTCCATTACTTCGGGCGTATTGTTTCCATTGGATACGTAAGCGCACATCAGTCCCGCTGTTTTTGCTTCCTTGAAAATAGACACAGCCCATTCGCTGGTGATGAGCGGTTCGTTGTATGAAGAAACCAATACTGAAGCATTAGAGCGGTGCGCCATCTTTATCATATCCGGCGGCGAAACTTTGCGGATGAAGTTGACTGCTTCATCGGATGCCGGGTCGCGCAAGGCTTGCGAGGTCAACCAGTTCTGACAATAGCCACAGTGAAAATCACATCCCAGCATTCCAAACGTCAGCGCGTTCGAGCCGGGCATGACATGAAAAAAAGGTTTCTTTTCGATCGGGTCCGATTGAAGCGCGGCCACATAACCATATGGCACGCGCAGTTTTCCGCCATCATTAAATCGTACCTGGCAAATGCCTCGCCTGCCCTCGCGGATCAGACAACGATGACCGCAGGCGAAACAGCGCACTGAGTTATCTGGCTGGCGCTCGTAAAGCGTCCCTTCGACGGTTAGTTCGTCTAACACATTTGCCGCTGTGGACATGGTCTTCTGCTCTTGCGGGCCTCCCGATCAGTTCGCTAATTTATCCAGCGTGACCCATTTCCCATTTTGGAATATCTCGATCTGCATAACGGGATGGATCTCCCATAGTGTAGCACGAGTTTTTCCTACATCTCCCGGGTGTTCAGGGTCGAATAACAACCAGCCGCTCACACGCACAGGCAAGTGATTATCAACTGCAGTGGAACGTAACAGGTCAAGCGTCCATTTGTGGTTTACGCGTACGCGTGGCGTAGCCCTTATAACCACTGCTTGCGAGCGTATATCACGGGCATTCTTGGTAAAGTATATAACCCAGTCTGTGAGACTTGAGCCTGTAAAGTTACAGTTGGCAGGTTCGGGGGGAGCCTCTCTCACAGATTCGATGTAGCCTTCTACAATGATCGGAACCCCGGCATATTGCGCAATAAAGGCGCGTCCGTCAGCAGGCCAATCTTTCATATAGCGTTGTTCAACGGTCTTGGGCCAGGTCAACAAGGTCAGTGAATCAAATGAGACGGGCGAATAATTGCCAATGTCAACGCGGTTTTTTAAAAGATTTAAATCACTGTCGCCGCCCCTGCCTTCCGGCGGGCAGCCCTCGAAGGTGATCTCTTTCGGCTGAGGCTTATCCGGTGGGTTCGGCAAATCACCCACAGGTTGTGCGACAGTAGCCGGTATAAAAGGCTGGCTGGTCCCCGCGCCCGGTTGTGTGATCAGTAAGTACGCGCTCACCGCAATAACCAAGAGGATAATTATTGCCCACCCAATTCTCCTTCTGAATCTTCGTGTTGACATCCTGCCTCCAGAAAAAAATGTTCGCCATTATAATCTAAGTATGTTAAGCATTGTGGTCCAAGCTGGCGGCCAGTCCACTCGCATGGGCGAGAACAAAGCACTCAAACCTTTTTTGGGAAAACCGCTCATTCAACGGGTGGTCACGCGACTCGCTCCCATTGCAGATGAGATATTGGTCACGACCAATCAACCTGCTGACTTTGCCTTTCTTGGGCTTCCGCTCTTTCCGGACCTCAAGCCGGGCCGCGGTCCATTGGGCGGACTCTACACCGCGCTTGTTTCCGCCCAAAACCCTGTTGTGGCGGTGGTTGCCTGCGATATGCCTTTCGTCAATGCGGAACTGCTCGAGGCCGCGGCCAGCCTGCTTGTCACAGAAGAAGCGGACGTTGTCATCGCTAAAACGCCCGAAGGTTTCGAACCGCTTCACGCTGTCTATCGCCGCGAGGCTTGCATCCAGGCTATTGAAGCGGCCATTGCCCAGGATCAATGGCGCATGGTTTCCTGGTTTCCGGCCGTCAACGTACGCGTGCTTACGCTGGATGAAGTGGATCGTTATGATCCTGCGCGCCTCGCATTTTGGAATGTCAATACCCCCGAAGATTTTACCGAAGCCGAGCAGCGTGCCCGGTCGTCCGAGTAGCGTTTATCTGGCGATCAACACCGGGCAAGGCGCGTGATTAATTACCTTTTGGCTGGTGCTTCCCAGCAGCAACCCAGCCAGTTGTCCCAGCCCGCGCGATCCCATCACGATCAGATTGCTTTCCCGAGTGGCAGCTACATCAATGATCGCCTCTGCTGAGGGACCTTCAAGCAGTTCAGTATGTATCTCACCGGGTATTTTCCCGGCAGCTTGTATGGCGGCATCTAATATGGCCTGCGCTTCATTAAGACGGGTGTCTATGGCGGCTTGCAGGTTTGGCTCTCCCAAATACGATGGAACCTTATCATAGGCTACCACGATGCGCAATTCTTTGGATTTTGTTGTCCGCGCTAATTCACCGGCAA
Organism: Chloroflexota bacterium; assembly: GCA_016195815.1. Taxonomy (GTDB): domain Bacteria; phylum Chloroflexota; class Anaerolineae; order Anaerolineales; family Villigracilaceae; genus Fen-1038. The sequence continues at coordinate 124,050 of JACPYX010000008.1, read as the reverse complement.
TCCCGGCGGCGCGCAAGGCATGCTCCGAGCCGTCTACGGCGAGTAACAATTTTTCAAACATATTGGCTCCTCCAGGTTGGGTACGATCTTAGTATACACATCTTGTGTCCATTATATATTAACGAGACATTGGCTGCTTACGCAATGGCAAGCAGGGCATCCTTAAGTTTTTTGACTTCATCCAAAGTATTGTAATGCGCCGCGCCCACTCGAACCATACCGCCGCTTTGTTCGAGGCCGAGGCGTTCGGTCACGTTGATGGCGTAATAATTTCCATCCCAGACGTAAATATCTTTTTGCGCGAGTTTCTTGGCAACACTACGCGGCGATTGACCTTTTAACGTAAACGAAAAAGTTGCCACTCGTTCATCAAGGCGGCGAACATCGCTAAGACCGTACAATGTCAGATTGGGAATGGATTGCAAAACCTCCAGCAAAGCCCGGCTGAGTTCAAACTCGTATGCGCGGACAGCGGACATGGCCTTTTTGAAACTAAGACGGCGTCCGCTATAACCGTTCTCGATCAGGCCATCCGCCTGATCTCCCCCAAATTGCTCTCCCAGCCACTCGAAATATTCCAAAGCGCCTAATACCCCCGCGATTCCTTCGTGGTTTTGTGTTCCAGTTTCGAACTTGCCGGGAAGTTTATCGGTGGCCGGCCGGACTTTGTACGCAAAAAGATCTTCCAGGATTGCTTTCTTTCCATAGAGGATGCCGGAATGGGTCCCGAAGAATTTGTAAGCTGACGATACCAGGAAATCACAATCCAGTTGTTGAACATCAATTGGGCCATGTGCCGCATATTGAACCGCGTCCACATAGACCATTGTGCCTGCATCGCGCGCCATTTTGATGATCTTTTCGACCGGATTGATCGTGCCCAGCGAGTTCGATGCGTATCCCACTGCCAGGAAACGCGGCTTGCGCTCAATAGCGTTCTGAAGCTGGTCCAATTTTAAAGTGCCGTCTTCCACATCAAAATCCACCCATGTGATTTTACAGCCTCTATCTTCTGCCGCCAGTATCCAGGGAGTGACATTGGCATCGTGATCGAGACGCGTCACTACAATTTCATCGCCTGCATTCCACATCCGCGAAATCGAGCGGCTCATGTGCAGGGTCAGCGTGGTCATGTTCGCGCCGAAAATAATTTCCTCTGGGCTGGCGGCATTATAGAAATCTGCCATGGCGCGGTGGGCCTCATCCAGCACCGCGTCAGACGCAATGCTGGTGGCAAACGCTCCTTCGTGGTTTGCATTATTTTCCAACAAATACTTGTTGATGCGATCCAGGGATTGTTTGGCGATCTGTGTGCCGCCGGGATTATCGAAGAAAATAGCAGGGCGGCTGAGGGATGGAAACTGACTTCGGATGACAGAGAGATCGAGAGACATTTTAATTCTCCGTGAGCGGGATGTATTCTTTAAAATATATTTCTTATTATAGCCCAGCCCAATTATGAAATTGTGCAATTCAATGGATGGATGACTATCCTGGCGATACTGAACACGCGTACAGGTTGAGCCTCGTCATCATCAGCAGTGCTCGGCATCCTGTTTACGATGCGGAGCATCAAGCCTTATTGATCTTTCAGCGCTTCAACTGAAAAATGATGATGATTGTCGCTTTTTAGCGCAGGCCCGCCTCAAAGTTGAGAAATCAATGAAAGTGGGGGTAAAATATCCGCTCGTAGAACAAAATCAATTTTACAAGGAGGCATAGATGGGCTTGAAAAGGAACGTCGGCCTGGCCGTGGCCCTGCGTTACAAGGGAAAGACTCCATTCTGGAGCTACATCCTGCATCGCATCGGCGGGAGCGCTTTATTCACCTTCTTCACGATTTACATCATGGCGCTGGCAGGCGTGGATTTCGCCAGCGGTATTTTGGGGAATTGGCTCTTCCAGATATTCAGCCTTTCCTTCGGGCTATTCCACATCATCAATGGATTACGCATCACCATCCTGGACCTGTTTCCAAATCTCATCAGACGCCAGCGCGAAGCCATCTGGCTGGAGTGGGCTGTTTTCCTGCCTCTTTACGGCTTCATGCTTTTCGTTGTATTCCGCTCTGCGGTGGGAGGATAGATGGAAACTGCAAAACCTAGAACCCTGCCCTTGTCGAAACGCGGGTTCAACTTTGAAATGATCATGTGGATCTTTACGCGTCTTACCGCGCTGGCAATGTACGGATTCATCCTGGCAGGATTGATCGGCGGCTTGATCGTCAGCGCGCAGACCGGCGCTAACCTCGCCGACATTCTGCGCTGGGCGTTCCTCCCCAACCTCAACGAAAACCCACTGGGCGCATATATATGGATCACCATTCTCGTCAAGTTAATGGTCATCGCATTTGTGCTGATCGTCTCAGGGCATGGCGTACATGGCGTGCTTGAAATCCTGGACGATTATTTCGCCGGTGTTGTTGCGCGGCGCTGGTTCCGCAATGGTATCATCGCGTATGCGCTGGTTGTGAATGCCATCGCTATTTATGTCATCTGGGCTTCGTAAAAATATTTTTAACCACAAAGAACACGATTGCGTTTTTTCCTTTGCGACCTTCGTACCCTTCGTGGTTAAGTTTGGAGTAATTCATGGCAAATATTCATCAATTTGACGTAGTCGTCGTCGGCGCGGGCGGCGCGGGACTCATGGCGGGTCTCTACGCCTCACGCGGCGCAAAGACCGCCGTCATCAGCAAGTTGTATCCCACGCGCTCGCATACCGGCGCGGCGCAGGGCGGCATCGGCGCCGCGCTCGGCAACCTCGAAGAAGACAAACCCGAATGGCACACCTATGACACTGTCAAAGGCTCTGATTATCTCGGCGATCAGGATGCCATCGAGTTTATGTGCAACGAAGCCATTGACGCGGTGCTCGAACTCGAACACATGGGCCTGCCCTTTGACCGCACACCCGAAGGCCGCATCTCCCAGCGGCCATTTGGCGGGCACACCAACAATGAAACGGGAAAACCCGTCCGGCGCGCGGCGCACGCTGCGGACCGCACCGGCCACATGATCCTGCAAACACTCTACCAGCAGTGTCTCAAGAACAAGGTGAATTTCTTCGATGAGTATCAGGCGCTTGAACTTTTGATCGTCAACGGCAAAGCCGCGGGCGTTGTAGCCGTTGAGTTGGCAACCGGCGAACTGCACACCTTCCATGCAAAGGCCGTTATCTTTGCCACCGGCGGACACGGCCGCATCTTTGAAGTCACATCCAACGCTTATGCTTACACCGGCGATGGCGCGGCCATGCTTCTGCGCAAAGGCCTGCCGCTGGAAGATATGGAATTCTTCCAGTTCCACCCCACCGGAATTTACAAACTTGGCATTCTTATTACCGAAGGTGTGCGCGGCGAAGGCGGCGTGCTGATCAACGGCAAAGGTGAACGCTTCATGCCGAAGTACGCGCCGACCGTCAAAGACCTGGCCTCGCGCGATGTAGTCAGCCGCGCCATCTATACCGAAATTCGCGAGGGGCGCGGCGCCAACGGTTCGAATTATGTTTATCTCGATGTGCGTCCCGAATCTGTCATCAAATACGCGGCGCTGGACGGGCGCACAAACCCGGACGGCTCACCGTACACGATCACTGGCGAAGAAGTTCTCGCAAAGTTGCCGGACATCATTGACTTCTGCCGCGTTTACCTTGGCGTTGACCCGGTCACGCAGTTGATGCCCATTCAGCCGACGGCACATTACACAATGGGCGGCATCCCGACCAACAAATACGGCGAAGTTGTGATTGACGATAAGAACACGGTCTTTCCCGGACTTTATGCGGCGGGCGAATGCGCCTGCGTTTCAGTGCACGGAGGCAATCGCCTCGGCACAAACTCATTGCTCGACCTGGTGGTCTTCGGCAAGCATTCCGGAATCAAGGCCGCAGAGTATGCGAATCAGGTTGATTTCCAGGAACTGCCCGGTGACGCGGAAGCCGGCGCGAGGTCACAGTTTGATACGTTAAGGAATGGTTCGGGCAAAGAGAATGCCTTCGATATTGCAACGGAAATGAAGAAGGTCATGTTCGATCTGGTCGGCATTTATCGAAACGAAAAAGATATGCGGAGCGCGGTCGAAAAAGTCCGCGGGCTGCAGGAACGTTTCAAACAAGTGCGCGTGACCGATACCGGCAGGATCTTCAACACCGATTTGTTGAATACCTGGGAATTAGGCAACATGCTCGAAGTGGCCGAAGTGATCGCGCACTGCGCCTTGAACCGGAAAGAGTCGCGCGGCGGGCATTCGCGCGAGGATTATCCCGAACGCGACGACCAGAACTGGTTGAAGCATACACTGGCGTGGAAGAAAGATGGCAACGTCAGTATTGGCTATAAACCGGTTGTCATCACGAAATATCAACCCAAGAAACGTGTTTATTAAGTAGAGGCGATGATGGAAGTCACACTTAAGATTTTTCGCTACAATCCTGAAGTTGACAAGAAATGGCATTACGAGACCTACTCGATTGAGGCCGAAGAGACCGACCGAATCCTTGACCTGCTTGAAAAAGTGAAGGGCCATGTTGACGGCACACTGTCGTTCCGGCGCTCGTGCGCGCACGGCGTGTGCGGATCGGACGCCCTGCGCATCAACGGACGCAATTATCTGGCGTGTAAAACGCTGGTGCGCGATGTGGGCCATAAGATCACGGTCGAGCCGTTGCTTGGTTTGAAGGTCATTAAAGACTTGATCGTTGATATGGAACCGTTCTTCAACAACTACAAAAAAGTCCTGCCGTATTTCATCAACGAATCACCTCTGCCCGCGGATGGCAAGGAACGATTGCAATCGCCCGAAGACCGCGCCCGCTTCGATGAGACGACCAAGTGTATCCTGTGTGCGGCCTGCACCACATCCTGCCCATCTTATTGGGGCAACGAGAGTTATCTTGGGCCAGCCGCCCTGGTGACCGCACATCGTTTCATTTTCGACAGCCGCGATGAGGCCGCATCTCAGCGCCTGGAGATCCTGAGCGAGACGAACGGCGTGGCGCGCTGTCATACCATCTTCAATTGCACAATGGCTTGTCCGCGTGATATCAAGATCACCAAAGCCATCGGTGAGTTGAAAATGGCAATGGTGACAGGCAAGTTGGACTAAACAGAATTATAAATAAAGAGCAGGCCGCGTCCGTACGACGCGGCCTGCTGATTTAATGACCAATGTGACGCACTGCCCCGAGGGTTTAGGCAGAAAACGAACTTGAAGCACGGAAACTCTTCGACAGACTCAGGACAACGCCTCGGGACGTTCTGCTATCCTTTTACAAATGCTGTTCCCTGATTACTTGAGTCTTTCCGCCACCAATTCCGCAACATCCTTGACCTGAATCGCGCCGCCGTCTGTTTTCGATGCATCGCTCATCATCGTCAGGCAGAATGGACAGCCGACTGCCACGGTGTTCGCTCCGGTTGATTTAGCCTCGGCGAAACGAGTCGAATTCACGCGCGCCGTGCCGTTCTCCTCTTCCTTCCACATTTGCCCTCCGCCCGCGCCGCAACAGAATGACTTGGCGCCATTGCGCGGCATCTCGATCACCTGCAATCCCGCTGACTTCAAATCATCGCGCGGCGCATCGAAGATTTGGTTGTGGCGTCCAAGATAGCAGGGATCATGGAAGGTGATCTTTATATTATCGTTATCGCCATCCAGGTTTATGTGAATTTTGCCGGCCCCCACCAGTTCATTGATCAACTGCGTGTGATGAATGACCGTGTAATTCCCGCCGAAGGCCGGATACTCGTTCTTGATCGTATGCAAACAATGCGGGCAGGTTGTGACGATTCGTTTTGGCTTGACTTCATTTAATATCTCGACATTGGTCGTTGCCAGTGCGAAGAAGATATCTTCGCGTCCTGCGCGTCGAGCAGAGTCGCCTGTGCATTGCTCGTTCTTTCCGAGCACGGCGTAATTGACTCCGGCCGCGCTCAAAATTTTTGCAAAGGCTTGTGATGTTTTTTGGGCGCGCGCATCGGTGGCGGGCGCACACCCGACCCACCACAGAATATCAGGTTCGGGGTTTGTCTCGATGGTCGGCACGTTCAAACCGTCGGCCCATTTCATTCGGTCCGCCTGCGACACATTCCAAGGATTGGCGTTGCGTTCCATTCCGCGAAAAGCATTTTCCAATTGCTTTGGAAATTTGTTTTCCGTCAAGACGAGATTGCGGCGAATATCCAAAATGTCGCGCATCGGCTCGTTGCCCACCGGGCAAATGTCCACGCACGCGCCGCACGAAGTACAGGCCCACACAGCTTCTTCCGAGATCAAGTTCAGCATCGGAACGTCCGTGCCGCCGCCGTGATTGAAGTTGTAACGCTTGTTGATTTCCAACGCGGCAGGCGACAAAAGTTTTCCGGTGTTATAGGCCGGGCAAACTTCCTGGCAGCGGAAACACATGATGCACGCGTAACTATCCATCACTTGTTCCCAGCCCAGGTCCTTCATCGTCGCCGCGCCGAATTGTTCAATGGATGTGTCGTCGAGATTCAAATATTTCAACTCGCCGATGGAATGTCTCTGCGGTTTCATCCAAATATTCAACGGCGCGAAGAAAAGATGAATGTGTTTGCTGTACGGAAAATATGGAAGGAACGCGACCACCGCGCCGAGCGAGATCCACCACATGGCATGTTCGCCGATGATAAGCGCGTTCGCATCTGTGCCGGACCATAAGCGGGCGGCCGTTGAAATGGCCGGCTGCCACCTGTCAGCCAGGCCGTTTTCTGCGAGATAAAACGACTCGCCTAAAAATCGAGACATATTATGGACGAAGATAAACGCCGCCACGATGAATGAATCGCGCGAGATACCGATGCGCGCCTTCGGGTCGAGCAGAGTCGTCTGGCGCGTGGACAGAGTCGCGGGTCGAAGAATGAAGCGGCGCACGGCCATCGCCAGAATGCCGACGATGATCGCCACATTGGCAATGTCCGCAAAGAGTCTGTAAACGTCACCGAATAATCCGGTCTGATAGAGGATGCTGAAACCGGTGTAGCCTTTGATCAAATCCGAAAGATTGACCAGCAGAAAAACAAGAAAGCCCCAGCCGATCAGGGCGTGGAGCAGGCTGGGCCAAAAGCGAAAACGAAAAACGGGCTGGAACGAAACGACTTTTGCAAGGACTTTGGGGATGCGTTTGAAGGCGGCCTTCCAATCGGGCTGGCCCTGTCCGCTGGAGATGAGTTTGATGATACGTTCCACACCGCGCCAGGTGAAGTACAGGGAAATAAGAACAGCAATGGCGAAGAGGATCTTTTCAATGAGGGTAAGCATGTGTGCCTCCGTTTAGCCTTCACCCCAACCCTCCCCAAATTCGACAAATTTGGGGAGGCCGCTTACCCGTTGTTTTGTGCGGGAAGGACGAGAGGGGTTAATTTGATTTTAGTTTAGCATAAAACGAAAAATTTTCAGTTGTTACTTGCTGATGTCGCTCACATAATTTGCAGCTGGCGCGCAGACATCGGTGAAGCGCGTGGACATCGCATCCCAGGTGAGCTTGCGTTCCGCGTTCCAGGTTTCGTTCACTGCCAGACCCAGGCATCCCGCGCCGGCGTTGTAGTTGACGAGCGTGAACTTCCACAAATCTTCATACGACGCAGCATCGCCCGGTAACTGCCCCGTGTTGTTCTGAATGATCTGGCCGGTTTGCTCGCAACTGGCGAGCAGGGTTTGGGCAAAAACAGCGACACTGAAATTGGCCTGACTCAAATCAATGCCGAGCGGACAATTGTCACAGGCAGCGTTGACACTGCCGACCAATGCCTGCCGCAGAAGCAGTTGATCTTTTTCCTTGAGATGTAAATATCCTTTGCTGCATGATTCGGAGGAAAGCACGAGCGGGCAATATTGATTGTAGAAGGATGGATTCCAAAGCAGCGCAGTATCCGCGCCGTTTTCGGTCAATTGACCCAGGCCGGCATCCGTGCTGGCCTTGAAGACACCGGGCCAGAACTGGCTTTCACGCGCAAAGAGATTCTTCAACAATTTTGCCGGGACGCCGGTATTTTGCGATGTATCCAAAATGAGCGAATCGAATTGGTTTTGCCAGGCGTCCACCTGGCTGCGGGCGGCATCCAGCCCGCATTGGTTGGCGCCGCCATCGGGCAGAAGTCCGCCATCCGGACAGCCGCTGGCATCCACCACGCCTTGCAGGATCAGGTTCGCAGAAAGATAGTTGTAGGGAATGTCACTGCTCAATTCAGATGGATCTTTCGGCGTGCTTAACCAATCGGGCGGTCCGCCCACAGGTGGGAAAGTTCCCCACGTCTCAGAGCACGATGCGTTCGGAACCCCCTGCCATTGACTTGAAAGTACGTCTACGTACCAGGAATATTGATCAGGGTTATTTTCGTCCGCGATCGCGACGCGCACTTGTCCGGTGAAGACCGGGCTGCTATCGCCGTAACTCGACCATGCCCAAAACTCAAGCCTGACGCCGTTGTCATCGGTGGGGGCAAGACGCAATTTGCAGATTGGGTCGCAGGTGAATGGTGTGCCGTCCATTGTGCCTTCGATGCGTCTGATGCGTTCGTTGGGAAGCGGCTCCTGGCCTGTAAGCACGAGGGTTGGAGTTGATTCACATATATTCGTGCCGGACCTGGAAACGGGGGCGCAGTTCTCCAGCGATAACGTCACTGTGGGCGGCGGCAGTTTAACCGTCATTTCTCTTTGCGATTTGCGCGTCTGAACCAAATATAGATAATATCCCGCGCAGATGTTATCAATGCAGGGTTTCTGGGTCTTCCAGGTATTGTAAACTGCCGCGTTGCAATCCCGGTACACTTCTCCCAGCGTGGGTTGTCCTTCATGATCAACAATGATCGAGCAGGCAACGGAATTCTTGCGCCAGGCAGCCATCCACCATTCGTAGGCGGTGTAATCAACGGTGATGGTGGAGACGCGATCGGGGCCGGGCGGGGGTGCGGATTCAGCCGCCCGGCTGGAGGTCGCGGGAAGAAGCGCCATGCTGATCATGGTCAGCAGGATGGCAAATAATCCGGGCAGGAAGATCGCGCGTCGCGTCATTGTAAAAAATAACGGAGTCCATTCTTATTATAGCGGACTCCGTTTATGCTGCAACTATTTCTTTTTCTTTGATCTTGCAGAAGTTGTCTTCGATTTGGCCGGTTTGTTGGCTGTTGCTTTACCTGCTGTTGTTGTGCTTTCCTGTTTCATATCTTCAAGCACAGACAAGTCTTGCTTCAGATTCCGGGAGCGGAGAAAAAAACTGATGAGATAGATTGCCATGACTATAAAAAAAATAAGATAGCCTGCGATCATATAACCGGAAGTGTCGGGGGGGGCATCTTGAAAGAACATGGTGTCTCCTAATTCATAATGTTAAGTTTAAGCTGTTCGACTTTGGCGGCTAGAGTACCGAGGCGAATACGATGCCAGAATAAATCAATGAAGATGACTGTGAATGTGAATAGCGCGAAGAAGAACGCGACCTTCATGCCGCCGGTCATGGAGAAACCACCCTGCGCGGCGGCGGACTGTGAGCCGATGACAACGGGATGGATGGTGCGGAATAAGCGGATGGACATGAAAGTGATCGGTGCGCTCACGCCGCCCAGGATGGTATAAACCGCGCCAAAGCGGGCGCGGCGGTCGGGGTCTTCGATGCCTTCACGCAGCATGAAGTATGCGATGTAGATCAATTCGGTGATGGCGGCGGTGGTGAGGCGCGGATCCCAAGTCCACCAGGTATTCCAAACGGGACGCGCCCAGATCGAGCCGAGCATGATGGTGATCAGGAAGAACACCAGGCTGATCTCGACCGAGGCGACTTCGATGATGTCCCATTTGACGTCTTTCTTGACCAGGTAGATGATGCCGGCCGCGGCGGCCAGCAGAAATCCGAGCAATCCCACCCAGGCTGTGCCAACGTGGAAATAGAAGACACGCTGGACTTGTCCCATCACGGCTTCGGTTGGCGCGAAGACGAGGGCGAGGTAGGTCGCTGTGCCCAGCAAAATAACGGAAATAATATCGAGCACTTTAAGAGCAATCGGTTTTGGCTCCATAAGACTCCTTTGGGTAATATTTGCTCAAGCTGCTGTCTCGGCGGCTGGTGGCGCGCCAGAGACGGCGCTCAGAGATATTGATTTTATTCTTCAACCACGTAATCAAACACCATAAAGGCAATAGCAGTGAAGATAACGTCGTAAACGATAAGTAGATTGATCCACGGCATGATCTCGGATGCGAAGTCTGCGCTGGTTAAGAATCCGCCGCTGGCTTTGACGGAGGCGATCAATACCGGGACTGCAACCGGGAACAGCAAAATGGGCAGGAGCACGTCCCGCGTGCGCGTCTGGACGGCCATGCTGGCAAGCAGGGTTCCAACTGTGACATAGCCAATCGAGCCGAGCAGGACGACCAGCAAGAGTCCGGGCTGGAACAAATTGATGTTATAAAGGAATGAGTAAACCGGCAGGACGATGGCTTCGACGATCAGCATGAAGACCAGGTTGCTGATGACTTTGCCAAAATAAATAGCGGCGCGGTCAACGGGCGCCAGCAGGAGTCCATCGAGACAGCCGCGATCTTTTTCCACAGACATGGAGCGGTTGAGTCCCAGAGTGCCTGCGAAGGCAAAGGTCACCCACAGCACGCCCGAAGTCACGGACTGGCGCGTTTTTATATCCAGCTCGAGAGCGAAATTGAAGATCAGAATGACCAGCAGCGAAAAGACCAGCATGGCCGAGAACAATTCGCGCGAGCGAAATTCGGCGGCCAGGTCTTTCCAAACGACGGCAAACGTGGCTTTTAAAAAGTTCGGCGATGGGCGGCGGACGATGGACAATGTTTGGTTGATGGTCAATGGTCTGTCGTTCATGTCAATTTGCCAATGCCTGTTTGTAGAAGGCCGGCAGGCTGGTCTTCTTGAGATTGTTGCGTGTGACTGAGGCGGTGATTATGCCGCGCGACAAAATGTCGAAGCGCGTCGCCAAATCTTCGGCGCGCGCCAGATCGTGCGAGGTCATCACCACCGTGCGTCCCTGCGCGGCCACAGAGCGAAGCACTTCATCCAACATGGATGATGCATCCTGGTCGAGGCCGGTGTAGGGTTCATCGAAGAGCATGACTTCCGGGTCGTGGATCACGGCGCGGCCAATGGCGAGGCGCTGCTGCATACCGCGCGAGAAAGTCCGGACGAGGTCGCGTCTTCGGTTTTCAAGCCCAACCATTTCTAAAACTTCCGATATTCGAAACTCGATATTCGATATGTTATACATGCGTCCATAAAAACGCAGATTTTCTTCGGCGGTCAAGTCGCCGTATAGCAAAGGCAAATGCGAAACCACGCCCAGGTTGGCGCGCACCGCCGCGGCCTCGCCGGGCAGACGATAGCCTGCCACGCGCACCTCGCCCAGCGACGGACGCGAAAGGGAGGCGAGGATGCGCAGAAAAGTCGTCTTGCCCGCGCCGTTCGGACCGAGAAGCGCGACGAACTCTCCGGGCTGGACTTCCAAGTCCACGCCGCGCAGGACGGTCTTCATGCCAAAACGCTTGACGAGTTTTTTGACGGTGATCATGTTTATTTTGTGTAGTAAGAGAACAGTGTCGCTGTGTCCTTACTTTTATGCCAGTTCCTTGAGAATCTCTTTTAACTCATCACGCCGCGTTTGATAAACTTCCTCCGATATTTTCCCGGCGCGGCGCAGATCGTCGAGGGCCAGCATGGCATCCATTACATCATCCACCGACGCGAATTCCTCTTCCTCGTCGTCATCTTTGCCGCGCTTGCGGCTTCGCAGATACAGCCATGTACCGGCCACAATCAAAGCCAGACCGAGCGCACCCGCACCGATCAACAATCCTTGTTGTGGGTTTGGGGTCGCCGCCGCGTTCGTTACTGCATTTGCGCCGGTCTTTGGCGAGCCGCTGACGGTAAAGGTTAGTGTATCGCCAGCCTTTATGCTTTTGGCAGATAACTCCAAAAAATTATTATTTTGGATGGTTTGAACCCCCAAATTGGTCAATTGCGTGCTGTTCACTTTCATTCCTTCTGGAACAAGCAGAAGCACCGATACGGCGTCAATGGCGAATGGTTGATTGACCTCCACCTTCTTATCATAAGGCAGGCTAAAGAATCCGATGATCGAGTAGGGCGTGTCGCTTGGCACAACCGCGATGCCCTTGCCTGCGGAGACAAATGGGGCGCTGTTCTGTCCGGCTTGATAACCCGGGCTCTGCGCGCCATCCGGCAGTTTGATGAAGGGAACAGTCGAGCCGTCGGTTGATATGATCACAGCTTTGTCGCTGTTGTTCGAGAAGGAATAGATCTCAAAGAATTGAACTGTACCTTGTGTGGAAAAATCGCTGTAAAGGTGCACTTGCTCCACGCTCAATAAACTGAAGTCCTGGGTTGCTTCATACAGTTTTATGGCGGGCAGGCTGATTTTTGTGTCGCCTGATTTGACAGCCGTCAGGCCCGATTGATATTGAACACCCGCGTAACTGACTTCGGCGACGTAGATGCGATTGACAGGTAATGCCACGTTCTCGAACACAAATGTGCCGTCTGCCGCGGCGGTCCCAGTCAGGGTTAAGACCTCCTGCGGGCCGGTGGTTTGGTCCTGGGCATGATCGAAGCCGCGCAGGGTGATTGTCAGATTTGCGGGCAGGCTTCCGCTGGCGATCTGGACGATGCCATTAATGCTTCCAGTGCTGGAGACTGGGGTTCCCTGTGCGGTCAATACAGACGATGTGGCGGTCGCCGCCTCGGTAGTTTCGCTACCAGCCGCGGGTGTTTCCGTTGAAACGGCAGCAGGCGTGGGCGCAGCGGGCGGAGCGAATGTCAGCGTTCGCAGATAAGCGGCCACGGCCCAGGTTTCTTCATCCGTAAAGTTGGCTCCAAACGCGGCAACATCAGCATTGCCCTTCTTGATGATGCGAAAGAGATCGGCCTCGGATAATGAGGCCATTTTTTCCTGGTTTGTGAATTTGCCCTGGCAATCGGGGCAATTGGCTTCGAATAACGATTTGCCCCGCGCGATTTGGTCTGGTGTGATGTGCAGGGACATTGCATACGAAACCACATCCCAGCGTTGCTGATCGGTTAAGCTGATAAAGGGCGGCATGAAGCGTTCAATATTTCCCTGCGAGACAACTTTGAACCATTGCGCGGGCGATGCAGATTGCGCGCTTTCAGCCAGGCCGAGCGCGGGGACTCTAACAGACAGTTGTTTGCCGTCCGGGCCGTCGCCCAGGCCTGTATCACCGTGACAAGCCGCACATTTTGCCGCGTAAATCTGCGCGCCGTTTTCGATGCTCGGCGCGCTGGCAGGAAACAAAGGGCCAAGCGTGGGCATCGGGGTAGGCGCGACATAATCGGGCGGCGGTGTGACGTCAGAGGCGAGAGTGCAGGCGTTCAATGTAATGGCCGCGAGTGCAAGGATGAAGATGATTGCGTAACGAAGTTTCATGAATTCCTCAAGCGGGCTTAAGACTTCAGGTTTTCAAAGCCTGAAGTCTTTTTCCTAAAATCTATTGCAACCCTTTTCCACAGGCAGGGCAGAATTGGTCGCTGATTTGAACAGGCTTGCCGCATCGCGGACAGAACCCGGCAGATTTTGAAGCGCGCGTTTTTCGCCGCGCAGCCAGCATCGATTCGATCTTGTCATCGCTGAGCGGCTCGTCTTTTGCCGGCGCCGAGTCGGGGTTATGGGCGGCCGCTTTCTCGAGACGCGCTTCGGCATCAGGTCCGAATGGAGAAGTGGGTGTGAGCGCATCGAGTTTCTTTAAAATGCCGGCGCCTTTTTGCAGGAGTTCAGCGCGTTGGATCGGATAATCTTCCTCGGGGATCTTTCCGAGTTTGAAATCGAAATCAAGTTCCTGCAGCGAGTTGACGACGCGGTCGCGTTCAGCCATCAAAGAGGATGTTTCCTGCGACTCTTCCCGGCCGCGGCGAGCGCGGTTGTTCATCAACGGCGCGGCCAGATATAAGCCGATCCCCAAAAGCAAAGCAAGAAGTAAAAGTATTGCACCGATATCCATGTCTGCTCCTACTTCTTCAACATCGGTTCGATGATGGATTGGATTTGTTGCAGCGAAGTGAACGGGCCGATCTGTACGTATTGCAGTGCGCCGTTCTGGTCAATGAAGTAAGTCTCAGGCACGCCCTTGATGCGGAACAATTGCGCCAGGCGCGTGCCGAGGTCAGGGCCGTTGGGATAGGTGATCTTGAATTTCTTCATGTAAATACGGGCGGCAGGCTCGGTATCCACATAATCCACGCCAAGGAAAACCACCTGCCCGCCGGGCTTGTAATACTCCCAGGCTTTCACCAGTTCGGGTGCTTCCTGCTCGCAGGGTTTGCACCACGAGGCCCAAAAGTTGATGAAGACCACTTTGCCGCGCAAGTCCGAAAGTCTTATTTCATTTTGGCCTTCATACTCATAACCGCTGTACAACGGCAATGTGAAATCCCGAATCGCTTCGCCAGGCTGGACGGTGCCTCGCTGTGAGCGATTAAGTTCGATGGCAATGATGGCAAGCAGCCCGATCAGCAGTATCCAAATAACGATCTGTGTCCGGAGCGGGATGCCGCGGCGCGGAGGTGTATTTGTATTTTCAGTCATCCATTCTCCCTGAAAATGCGAGGCACACTTTTAGAAAGCCACCCCACAGGATTATTTTCTCTTCTTCAATTCTTCTTCGAGACGCGCGACGTAATCATCCTGCGCCGCTTCTTTCGCGGACCCGGCAGCGGAGGAGGCGGCCGGGGGTTTTGTCCACGCCCGCAACATGCGGAAAAGCAGGAAAGCTCCAGCCAAAATGATGACAGGCGGCAAAATATAAACCAGCCAATTGAGTCCTGTGCGGGGCGGCTCGGCCAATACGCGCGCTCCGTATTGCTCGGCAAAATATTGTTTGATCTGATCCTCTGTCCAGCCTTGTGAGAGCTGCTGGCGGATCAGGTCGCGCCATTGACGGCAGGCCTCGGTCGGGCAGAAATCAAGCGGCGTGTTCTCACAGACGGGGCAATATAACTGGTGTGCGATGCGGTTGACTTCATCGTCTGTGGGGGTGGGATTCTGGGCAGAGGCTTTGACAACCCAAAGCGCCGCGAGGATAAGAGCAATGGTCAAAGTATAAAGCATAACTCGCAATTGGTTTTTCATTTCATGGCTCCACATTCCGTGTTCCGTTGTGTTCTCTGCGCCTGCCATTACCTGACGCAGAACGTCCCGCAGGCTGTCATAATTAAATCTATCTTCGAAATAAACACCCGACAAACCTGCGGGACGGCGCATACCATCATTGGCTAATCAGCGGAACTTGGTTCATACGCCTTGTTCTTTGAATGCGCCAGGGCATAGTCTGCTTCGCGCTCAGGCCAGGCGGCGATCAAAATACCAAAGAGGAACACGATCGTGCCGATCCACAGCCAGTTGACCAATGGGTTGACAAAGACCTTGAAGGTTGCGCCGTTGGCCGAAGCGGGTTGCCAGTCCACCAGCAGAACGTAAACGTCATCTTTGAGTGTTGAGCGCACGCCCGGAATGGTCATGTTCTGTTGAGAGTCAAAGTAATAGTCTTTGCGGGGCGCCAATTGGCCGAGGAATGTGCCGTCTTTGTAGATGTCCACCACCGCGCGGGTGTAATTGACGCCCTTGGGGGTGTCGTCCCATGAAGCCAGACTCTTAAACTGGATAGAGTAGCCGGACAGGGAAAGCGATTGTCCAACTGCAATCGTACCCTGCGTCTGAACCTGAAAGACTTCTATGCCTAGAATACCGATTGCCATTAACATCATACTGAGGTGGATGATGTAACCGCCGTGACGGCGGCGGTTGCGTCCGATCAGATTCAAGAGCGCGGCGAAGAAGTTTTCATTTTGCGTTTTCTGGCGCGCGCGCGCGGTGCGCCAGAATTCGACCAGCGTTACGAGCAGCACGAATGCAATGAGGAAGAACCCAACCAACGCAAGTATATTTTTTGTGGCAGTGAAGAATAAGAACACCGCGATAAGCAGGGCGGCCACAGCAGACTTCCACAGGGCGCGCCCAAGCGTAAAGATGGTGGAATTGCCCCAGGCCGAAAGCGGCGCGATGCCCATCAGGAACATCAAACCAGCAAAGAGCGGACCGGTGGCGCGTTCATAAAATGGCGGGCCGACTGTGATTTTTTGTCCGGTCGTCAGTTCAGAGATGAGCGGGAAGATCACGCCCCAGAAACTCACCACCAGGATGCTCATGAACAACAGGTTGTTGAGCAGAAAGAGCGCTTCGCGCGAGAGCATGGATTTCATCTCGGTTTCGCTGCGCAGTTCGGGCCAGCGATAGATCACCAGCGCGATGGATGTAATGAAGGTAGCGCCAATAAAGACGAAGAAGGCTGGGCCGATCGCGCTTTGGGCAAAGGCATGCACCGAGGAGAGCACTCCGGAACGGGTCAGGAAAGTGCCGAAGAGTACCAGTGCATAAGTCAGAATGATCAGGATCATATTCCAGTGCTTGAGCAGTCCGCGCTTCTCTTGGATCATCACGGAATGCAGGAAGGCGGTGCCCGTCAGCCAGGGCATGAAGGCCGCGATTTCCACCGGGTCCCAGCCCCAGTATCCGCCCCAGCCGAGAACGTCGTAAGCCCAGCGGCCGCCGACGACGAGGCCGAGCGACAGGAACAACCAGGCCCATAATGTCCAGCGGCGGGTGAGTCGAATCCAGCGGTCATCGGTGCGGCCAGTGATCAGGGCGGCCATTGCGAACGCGTAAGGAATCACGAATGATACAAAGCCGAGATACAGCAGCGGCGGGTGAATGATCATGCCCGGGTGGCGGAGTAAGGGATTCAGACCGCGCCCATCTTGGGGAAAGAAGGCGATCGCGTTGAGGGGGGCAAACATACTCGTAACGATTTTTCCGTCAAGGCTCTGCCAGAAACGCGTGAACGGGTTTGCATAGAAAATAACCAGCCCCAGGAAGAAGGCCGTCGTAATAGATGTAATGACAATCACCCATGGCAGGAACTCGCGGTCGCGGTCCCATTTGCGGAGGGTGACCAGCGAAGCAAAGGCCGACATAAGCCAGGACCAGAAGACCAGGGAACCGGCCTGCCCGCCCCACCAGGCGGTCACCTTAAGATAGGTCGGCATGCTGCGGCTGGTCACTTCGTAGACGAAAGAAACTTCAAAGTGATTCGTAATGAGCAGATAGATCAGAGTCCCCGCGGAAAGCGAGATAAGCGGCCACGTCAACAACATGGCCCGGCGCGCAGACTCAACAATGGCGGATGATTTCTTTCTATCGCCATAGATGGCCGCGCCAACACTATAGAGTGCAATGACGAACGTAATTGCCAAAATTCCATAACCGATTTCAGCGAACATAAAAGTTCTCCCGTTGGAAGACCTGACAGGCATAAAAGGCTATCAGATTTTGAAAATTATTTACTCGTCTGTTGCGGCGCGGCTTCCTGATATTTGGTCGGACATTTGAGCAGGAGTTCATCGGCATGGAAAACGCCGTCCGCACCCAGCTGGCCGGTCATGATGGCCTGGGCTTCGTTCTTAAGGAGATCAGGCTTGGGACCAACGTAAACCACTTTGATGCGTGCCCGGTTCGGGTCTGCGACCGCGGCTTGCAGGACTGCGGCCAGCCCGCCCTGCGCTTCCACTTCGTTGTTGTCGCCTGTGACGTGGGCGACTTCGAAGGTCAATGTCAATGTGCCCGGATCGTATTGAATGGTATTGCCAACCACCGCGCCTGAGACGCGCAGATTCTTGCCCACAACGCTGGCGCCTTTGGCATTGAGTTCGTTAACCGTCATAAAATATTCGGCATTGGCCTGTGTGGAGGATACGATCAAATAAACAACTGCTCCAAGAATAAGCAAACCGCCGATGATGAATTTCATACGTCCCATGGAAGGCCTCCGAGATGATGGATAAAAAATATTTTATAACAAATTTCATTTCACGTGGCAGTAATATTTGTTAAGATTGGCCAGGTGCCTGCCTCTAAACCCGCCAGATTTTACCTTATTTATATTATTAGAAAATGAGAGTTAAAATGGGGAGATGCTTGGCGTCGTCCGACAGACTATTTCTCTTTTGAGAATACGCTTTGCCTTGCGGACGTAAATTCAGATGCCCCCGTTGCGGTTCTGCCGCAGCGCGATTCTTTCCCCGCAGACAGCGCCGGGTTTTATATTTGCGCGGGTTCGCCCATTTATGGGGTTCATGGTTTGTATCCATTCAAAAACATAGTGAAATCCAAATCGCCCGGCGATTGGCCGAAACGCGTCAGTAGCGCCGCAGCTTCACTGCGATGCTGAGTCCCGTGATTGACCAAATGCAAAAGACAATGCCACAAGATACGGTCACGCGGCCCGCCTTTTTCTGTTCGATAATGCTTGTGGGCATTCATGTCTTCATCGCGTAACACGGCGAGATAGGCGCGCATTTCTTTTTCTTCCTTGTCCGCACGTTCCTGGACTAAAGCGAACGTTGGAAATTCTATTTCTTTCAACTCCGGCGCGGACCAATCATTGTTTTTAAAGAACATCCGCCAGCCGAACTCGGCGTCGAGAATGTGGACGATCGTCCCGCGCAAACCGCCGTATGGAAATTCCGCCGGGGCAGTAAATTGTTCGTGCGTCACATTTTTGCATTGAGCAAGGATGCGTTTGTTTGCCCAGTAGTTGTATTCGTAAATGAGAAGAATATCTTGAATGTTCATGGCGGGATTCCTTGGAGACAGATAAAAGTTGTCATGCCGGGTTTGATGTTGGAGCGGGTTTATCCGTTCAACTCAACAACCCTCTCGCAAAACTCAAGAATGCCTGCACATCATTGAAATTCGTCACCATGCCAACGGAGATTCTCACCGCACCGCTGGACTTGCCGTTGATACATAAACGAAAGTCATCAACGCTCAAACGCTGTTCATGACCGGGTTGCGAGAAGCACACATCCAACTCGACGCGTGAGAGTCCGAGTGCGATCTCGCCCGCGCCGGGATTGCAGAAACAGCCTGTCCGCAGGGAGATGTTGACTTTGTTGGCTTCGCTTTCTATAAAACGATGGTCAATGGCCTTGCCGTCTTTATCGAAGAAGTTGACCGTCACCGCGCCGCCGCGCGCTTCGGTGTTGGTCGGCCCATAAATGCGAACCAGAGGTCCGCTCGTGCTGTGCTTCATTTGAGTCAAATTATCCAACAGCCAGCCGGTGAGGCTAATCACGCGTTCATGGATCACGTCGTAGCCAATTGACTCAATATGTTTGAGTCCGATCTCGACGGCCGGGATATTAAGATAATCGGGCGTGCCGTCTTCAAACGCGGTGTGACCATCGGCCATATAAAATTTATCGCCCTGCACAGATACGACGGTGATCGTCCCGCCCGCGAACCACGGACGATGCAATTTCGCCAGCGCTTCCCTGCGGGCGATCAACGCACCGATACCGGTTGGATAGCCAAACATTTTATAAAACGAAAGCGGCACATAATCGGGCTTGAATTTTGAAAGGTCAAGCTGATTGGTCGGGGCAAAAGCGGCCGCGTCGAGTAAAACGTCCCAGCCCGCGGCGTGGGCTTTTTCGATCCAGTCGAGCGGATGCTGCACTGATGAGAAGTTCGATTGGGCAGGATAAGCAAACAGGTTGGCTCCGCCTTTTTGAGCGCGCGCAAAATATCCGTCGAGGGATGAAGCGTCGACGCGCATATCTGGCAGGACGACCGGAATATAAGTCACCTCTGCGCCGCGGGCGTGCGCGAATTCCCGAATCCCATTGACCGAATTGTGATTATCAAAAGTCAACAAATAATGCCCGCCCTTGGCAAACGGATAAGACTCGCCGACCAGTTTCAATGCGCCGCTGGCGTTGCCCGTGAAGATCACATCGTATTCGGCGGGGTTGGCATTGAAAAACTTAAGCACATATTCGCGCGCATGTTCGACGAGCTGCGTGGCCGCGATGGATGATGGATTGGATGAATGCGGGTTGCCAAAAACATGTTCGCTCAACAACTTGTGATGGCGGCGCACCTGGGTTTCGGCGTAAAGTCCGCCGCCGGTGTAATCGAAGTAAATATGCCCGCCCACATCGAGGCGCGCATATTCGGTGGCGCGCAGATCGTCAATAATATGCGTGGTGGGATAAGAGGGATGCGCGTGCAGGAAGTTTACAAAATCGGGATTGGGATTAGACATGGCTGACTCCTGCATCCAGTTTTACCAGAGATGGCCGCAGATGCACAGAGATTTTATCGCTTCTTTTCTTGCCTTGCGACGTGCGCGGTCTCGAAGCGCCGTTTCTTTCCCCTAAAATTTCCGGCATGTATAATTGGCATCGTGGAACTTACCGTGGCCGCCATCGCAATCCTTTTATTGATCGCCGCGCTGGTTGGGATGATCGCGCGCCGCCTGCGGATTCCCTATACTGTCGGCCTGGTTCTGACCGGAATTATGCTGGCCCTTTTTTCATTCATACCGCAGATCAGCCTGACCAGAGATTTGCTCTTCACAGTCCTGCTCCCGCCTTTGATCTTCGAGGCGACGCTCTTCATTCGCTGGAAAGAATTAAGACACAACCTGCCCGTGATTTTGGTTTTTGCAGTCATCGGCGTTATCTTGTCCGCGATACTGACCATGACGGGCATGTATTTTTTGGCAGGCTGGGAATGGCAAAGCGCGGCGCTGTTCGGAATTTTGATCGCGGCCACCGATCCCGTCTCGGTCATCGCGACCTTCAAGGAAGCGGGCGTTCAAGGACGGTTGCGCCTGCTGGTTGAAGCGGAAAGCCTGTTCAACGACGCGACCGCCGCAATTGGTTTCAGCGTTGTGCTGGCGCTGGCAGGCGGCCAAATTGTGACCGTTGGAAACGTGATCGGCTCAACAGCCTGGACAATTTTCGGCGGCCTGTTCATCGGCGCGGCGATCGCGGGCATCATCCTGTTATTTACGCATAACACCAGTGATCATCTGATCGAACTGACGCTCAGTACCGTGGCGGCATATGGATCATTTTTGATCGCCGAACAATTCCATGCTTCGGGCGTGCTGTCCACGCTGACGGCAGGAATCCTCATCGGAAATTTTGGTCTCCCCATTTCCTATTCCGATAAAGGCCGCGCCTCGCTGGTTGACTTTTGGGAATTTGCGGCTTTTATTTCCAACTCATTGATCTTTTTGTTGATTGGCATTCGCCAAGCGGCGGAAATTTATGCGGGCGCGCTTTGGCCTGTGATCGTCGCGATCTTCCTCGTGACGTTTGGCCGCGCGGCCGCCATCTATTCGCTCAGCGCGTTGTTCAACAAATCGAAATTGAAGATCGAGTTGAACCATCGGCACATTTTATTCTGGGGCGGATTGCGCGGCGCGCTGGCGCTGGCATTGGCGCTTGGGCTTCCGCCCGAGATTCCACGCCGCGCACAAATCGTGACCGCCGCCTTCGGCGTGGTCGCGTTTTCGATTTTCGCGCAAGGCCTGACGATCACTCCGTTATTGCGCCGGCTGAAGGAAATCAATAAATGACAGCCGCTTTTATTGTTCCCAGATCAGCCAGCCTTTGGACAGCCACTTTTTCTGTACATTGATTTTATACCCGCGTCGCGCGAGGCTTTGAGCGGCCGCGCCAAACCATTGACGCGTTCCATACACCCCGGCCGCGACGGTCTCTGCCGCGGCGCGCTTCCACGCTTCGAAGAAATCGTAAATTAATTCGCCGGGGGTCACACGGTGAATTAGATTTTTCGGCAGGATGGTTTGGAATTCCTCGACATCGAATCCCAGCCGAAAATTGGTGCTGAAGACCAGCGCCTCGAATTTCCACTCGCCATTTTCCATCTTTCTCACTATGTTCGCGGCCCAAATGCTTCCGAACGGATTGGATGTGCCTTCGATCATCAAGCCGCCCGGCAAAACATGTTGCACCAATCTTTCATACGCGGGGGCGAAATCTTTTTCTTCGTATTGGCGCAGAACGTTGAAGGCGCGGATCAAACGAACGCTTTCGCCCTCGAGCAGCGGCAAATTGAATCCGCCGAGTCGAAAGAAGGTTTTATCGTCAGCAAAGGGAAGCGCGGCTTCGACGCGTTCCCTGTCAATTTCAACACCGAGGATTCCAAGATCGGGATTCACGCGTCGAAAACGGCCTGCCGATTCGAGCGTGGTGCGCGCGTCGAAGCCGTAGCCGAGGTCAACGAACAGGGAACGCGCGAACCGGCCATCGCTCCGCGTGAGAAGCGCAGGCTCATAGAGCAGGATGAAGTTATCCACGCGGCGGAGTCGATTCGAGGCGGTCTTGCCGCGCGTCGGTTGTCCCTCCGGTTTTTTAGATGGAAATAAATTGCGTTTCATCATGATGATTATAAAAGCAGAGACGCCCGCAAGGGCGTCTCTTTTGTTCATGATTAGGCGGCGGCTGAACCGTCGCCGACTTCGGTCCACTGTGAAGCGGAGCCGTCGCTCGGCCCGGCCTTGAAGCGACCAAGCGTGAAGCCCGTCCCGGCAGGAATAAGCTTGCCGATGATCACGTTCTCTTTCAGGCCGTAGAGCGGATCGGAGGTCGAGCCGATGGCCGCGCCTGCCAACACTTTGATGGTGTGCTGGAAGGAGGAAGCCGAGAGCCATGAGTCTGTGCTGAGTGAGGCTTTGGTGACGCCGAGCAGGGATTCGAGGAACTTGGCCGGCACTTTTCCTTCGGACAAAAGAATCTCATTGGCTTTGCGGATCTCCTGACGATCCACTGTGTCGCCGGGCAGCCGTTTGCTGTCGCCGGGGCGGCTGACGGAAACTTTGCTCATCATCTTGCGGATGATGACTTCAAAGTGTTTGTCATGGATGTTCTGTCCCTGCGAGCGATATACTTTTTGAATCTCGCTCATTAGATACATTTGGGCAGCGTCGCGTCCCTGAATGCGGAGCACGCGGTGCGGGTTGAGGGAGCCTTCGGTCAACGGGCGTCCGGCTTCGACGCGATCTCCATCTTTGACCAACAGGCGGGAAGTGGATGGAATGTCGTAGGCCTTTTCTTCACGTTGTTCATAAGAGACGACAATCTTGTGTTGTTTCTTCTCGACGGCAACTTTACCGCCCTGCTGGGCAGTGATGGTCGCTTTTTCTTTCATAGCCAGGACTTCGCCGGGCGTTACAACGGCTTCATCCTTGACCATATATTTCCAGTCTTCAGGCACGCTGTATTCATCGTGGACCATTTCAGCATGTTCGATCTTGACTTCACGCAGGTCGGCATATTTATCCGACTGAACGATTCGCACCACGCCTTCGATTTCGGCGACAACGGCCTCGCCCTTCGGTTGTTTGCGCGCTTCGAAGAGTTCTTCCACGCGCGGCAGGCCTGTTGTGATGT
The DNA here is from genome assembly GCA_016195815.1 of Chloroflexota bacterium. Classification (GTDB taxonomy): domain Bacteria; phylum Chloroflexota; class Anaerolineae; order Anaerolineales; family Villigracilaceae; genus Fen-1038. The sequence continues at coordinate 100,719 of JACPYX010000008.1, read as the reverse complement.
CTGCGCTGGTGGCGGCCACACCGCCGGTGTGGAAAGTACGCAGGGTCAATTGCGTGCCGGGTTCGCCGATGGATTGGGCGGCTACGATGCCAACCGCTGAGCCAAGGTCAACCATGTCGCCGCGGCCGAGGTCGAGGCCGTAGCATTTGGCGCAGATGCCGTGCTGGAGTTCGCAGGTCATTGGCGAGCGGACTTTAACTTCGGGCACGCCTGTGGCGGCAATCTTGCGCGCCAGGATATGGTCAATCACATCGTCGCGTTCGGCAACGACTTCGCCGGTCTTCGGGTCTATCACACGCTGGGCAAGCAGGCGGCTGTACAAACGGCTTGACATGGCTTGCCCGGCTACATCGTCGGCGCGGCGGATCCAAACGCCTTCTTTGGTCTCGCAGTCCTGCTCATTGATGATGATATCCTGGGCAATGTCTACGAGGCGGCGGGTGAGATAGCCGGCGTCGGCGGTGCGGAGGGCGGTATCGGCCAGGCCCTTGCGCGCGCCATGCGTCGAGATGAAATACTCGAGGGCGGTCAGGCCTTCGCGGAAGTTGGAGCGGATCGGGAGCGGAATGATGCGTCCGGACGGGTCAGCCATCAGGCCGCGCATACCGGCCAATTGGGAAATAGTCGAGAAGCCGCCTTTGGTCGCGCCTGAGGTAGCCATGGTGGAAAGATTTCCATCCGGGTCCATGTGCTTTCTGACAGCAGTGGATACGTCCTCGGTGGTCTTCTGCCAGACTTCGATCACGCGCTCGTTCTGCTCCTGTTCGGTAAGCAGGCCGCGCCGGAAATCGCGTTCGACAACTTCCACCAATTTTTGCGCGCCGGCCAGGATTTCTTTCCGTTCGGGTGGGATGGTGATGTCGGCCACAGCCAGCGTCGTACCGGACCTCATGGCGTACTCGAAGCCCATTGATTTAACCTTGTCTGCTACATCGGTGGTCTTTTCCTGACCGCATAATTCATACACTTCGGCGATCAGGTCTTTCACGCCGCCTTTATCCAGTTTTTCGTTGGTGAACTGAACTTCAGGAGGCAGGATACGATTGAAGATCACGCGCCCAACTGTCGTCTCGATGAGACGCGTTTCCATCTTGGGCAGGCGATCACCTTTGTCATCGTACCAGGTTGTGGTCAACAGCTTGATGCGGGTGTGGACTTCCACCTGTTCGAGTTGATAGGCCAGTTCGACTTCGTCAAAATCAGCGAAGGCGCGTCCATCGCCCTTGTGGGTGGCTTTCTGTTCCATGGTCAGGTAATAAACACCCAGCACCATGTCTTTGGAAGGTGAAATGATAGGTTCGCCATCAGCTGGCTTTAGCAGATTTTTGGAGGCCAGCATAAGTTGGCGCGCTTCGTTCACAGCTTTCTGAGAGAGCGGAACATGCACGGCCATTTGGTCGCCGTCGAAGTCTGCGTTGAAAGCGGTTGTAACCAACGGATGCAATTGAATGGCTGAACCTTCGATCAGGATCGGCTCGAAAGCCTGAATACCCAAACGATGCAAAGTAGGCGCGCGATTAAGAAGCACGGGGCGATCTTTGATGACATCCTCGAGCGCTTCCCAGACCTCGGGGCGGTTGCGCTCGATCAAGCGGCGCGCGCCCTTGACGTTCGCGGCGTATCCATTTTGGACAAGGCGTGCGATCACGAACGGGCGATAGAGCTCCAGTGCCATGCTCTTGGGCAGGCCGCACTGATAAAGTTTGAGCTGAGGGCCAACTACAATCACAGAACGGCCGGAATAGTCCACGCGTTTGCCGAGCAGGTTGCGGCGGAAGCGGCCCTTCTTGCCTTTGAGCATGTCGCTCAAAGATTTGAGTTCGCGGCGGCCGCGGCGGCTAAGCGCCTTGCCGCGTTGGGAATTATCAATCAGGCTGTCAACCGCTTCCTGCAACATGCGCTTTTCATTGCGGATGATGACATCCGGCGCACCCAATTCGAGCAAACGTTTGAGGCGGTTATTGCGGTTGATTACGCGGCGATACAGGTCGTTCAAATCAGATGTGGCGAAACGTCCGCCATCCAATTGAACCATCGGGCGCAGGTCAGGCGGGATAACCGGCAGGACGGTCAGGATCATCCACTCTGGGCGGTTACCGGAACGGCGGAAAGATTCCACGACCTTCAAGCGGGTGGTGGCTTTCTTGCGCTTCTGTTTCGACTTGGTGGAGCGCACTTCATGCCACAATTCTTCAGAAAGTTTGTCAAGGTCGAGCCGTTCGAGAATATCATAGAAGGCTTCAGCGCCCATGTCGGCGCGGAAGACCTGCCCCCAGCGTTGCTTGAGTTCGCGATATCGAATTTCACTGATAAAGGTGAAAGGGCGCAGTTCCATCAGCTCGTCGCGTTGGTGCGAAGACTGCCCGGCTGAAACGGAGGTCTGGTCTTCCAGTTGGGAACGCTGGGCTTCCATCTGCATGTCAGCTTCGGCCTTGATCTTTCCGGCCTGCATCTTGAGGTCTTCAAGTTCTTTAAAGCGCTTGTCTTTAAGTTCGTTTTCGAGCGCTTCGAGTTTCTTTTGAACGATCTTCTGAACCTGGCTGATGTGTTTGCTGGCGACCTTGTCGCCTGCGTCCAAAATCTTTTCGCCGGTCAGTTCAAAGACGACGATCTTTTTGGCGGCCTCGCCCATCTGATCCTGCAGGGTCTTTTCGAGTTTCTGGCCTTCTTTGATGACTGGATCAAGCTGTTCGGCGATTTTCTCGTCGTAGCCCTGTTCAAGGGAGGCCTGTCTTTGTTTGATCTCGGCCAATTTGTGATCGCGCCTGGTCTTGATCTCGGCGATCTTGGCGTTGACGCCGGCGGCCTGTTCACGCTCAGAGACAGAGATTTCATCTTCCAAACGCTTGAGGGCTTTTTGGCGGGCTTCTTCGTCCACGTAGGTAACAATGTATTGGGCAAAATAAAGCACGCGGTCCAGGTTACGACGCGAAATATCCAACAGCATACCTAGCTGCGATGGGATGCGCCGCGTATACCAGATGTGGGCGACGGGCGTGGCCAGCGTGATGTGTCCCATGCGTTCGCGGCGAACAGCAGCGCGCGTTACTTCCACGCCGCATTTGTCACAGATAATACCTTTGTAACGGGGGTTTTTGTATTTTCCGCAGTAACACTGCCAGTCACGGGTGGGGCCGAAAATGGCCTCACAGAACAGGCCGTCTTTCTCTGGTCGTAAGCGGCGATAGTTTATTGTTTCTGGTTTAAGCACTTCGCCGTACGACCAGGACATGATCGTTTGCGGCGATGCCAGGCTGATACGGAGTGCGGTCAGTCCTTTAGTTTCCACTGCTTCTCTCCTCGTCCTGAACGGATAGAGTTGTTGAGCATTGTTCTTGTATAGCGTGTAGTCGGCTTGTACAAGAGACAAACAAAGGCAAGCGCTTCGAGGCTTTTCTCCTCAAGCGCTTGCTGTATTTCGCTCAGTTTTACATCCAACGAATGGAATTATACGCTGAACGGCGGGAAAGTCAAGCCCGCCACATGGATCATTCAAACTTCAGTAAATAGAGGATATCTTCCAGCGCAGCAGCAAACAACTCGTGCATGACATCATTGCTGACGCGGTATGGCCCGCCAAAGGAACCATCACCGTAGACTTCGCGGACAGTTTTGGCTTCCATGATCGCGGCCGGGACTTTGGGCGGAGTCTTGCTTCCTTCGGGCATTTCGCCAACGACAGTGAAGGGGAAAGCCTCCAGCCAGTTGGCATGAGTTGGCTTGATTTGATGTTTGACTGCCACCGCCTCAATGGAATGGGAAAGCCACCAATCGTACCAGTTGAGTTTGAGATCAGGCAGATTGTTAATGACTTCATGAAGATGATGCCGCGCGGGAGCATTGCCGCCATGCCCATTGATAATGAGGATTCGACGGAAGCCATGTCCATAGGCCGAGCGGACAACATCTTCCATTGCCGCAATCAAGGTGCTGACGCGCAAGCTAAGTGTGCCGGGGTATGCCAGAAAATACGGGGATGAACCAAAATTCAGTGCAGGCGCGACGAGTACGCCTGAGGCTTGAGAAGCAGAGTCCGCCAACGCCAGCGGGATTTTGACATCCGTCAGCAGGCTGAGATAAGCGTGTTGTTCTGTTGCTCCGATAACCAGTATCAGCCTGTCGTCTTGTTGAAGGTATTTTTCCACATCCATCCAGTTCAGGTCTTCGAGGCGCATGATGAGTTCCTATGGGGTAGGCGGTGTATCAGTTGATGTCCCAGTTGGGACAGGGGTATCGGTCGGTGTATCGGGTATGACGACCGGAGTATCTGTCGGTGTTGGAAAAGGCGTATCGGTTGGCGGCGGAGTCGGGGTCGAGACTTGAAGCGTGAAGGGGACGAAACGCTCGGCGTAGCCATTCGCCCCAGTCAAATATAAATGCAGGGTGATGACCCCGTTGGGCAAGTTGGACATATCCCAATTGAAGAGTTGACCATTCTTAACCGGTTGGTCTCCTTGCGAAAGCGTGGTCCAATTATCGGGATCGCTGCCTAGGCCGAATTCCAAGCGCCATGATTTAAAACCGCCGGTTGCATCGGCAGTGCCATTGATCGCCAATGTAGTCTGAGAGATGACTGCCCCATCGCTCACGCTGAGATCGAGAGTGGGACGAGGATCGTTATTGCCGCACTCGCGCTCCGGCGTATAGATGGGCGGAGTCGGAAAGCCGTTATTGTCCAGCCAGTTACGGCCGTCTTTGGTTTCAAACCATTTGCGCGCCCATGGATCGCTGACGTTGATCACAATTTGCTGATTGGTGAAATCCTTGCAGGCATTAGACGCCTCGAGCCCTGTCCAGGTATCCAGCTTAATCTGGCGGCGTAGATCCTGGCTGGCTGGCAAAGGCAATTGGTCAGATGCAAATATTTCGCTTCGCTCCCCGCCCTTGCACCAATTGGATGGTTCTGTGCCAGAGATCGAACATATGACTCTGTCAACGATTCCCGCGGGACGAATGAACGGACTCGGATTTCCCTGCGTTAAATACGGGACTGAATTTTGCATAAACTGTGACCAGATTGGGGCCGCGCCAGTAAGGCCGGTTGTGTTGATCATTGGCGTGTAATCTGCATTGCCAACCCACACGCCTGCCACAAGGTCCGGGGTATAGCCAAGCGTCCAGTTATCGCGAAAGTCGTTGCTTGTGCCGGTCTTGGCCGCGACGGGGAAGGGCAGATTCAAAACAGAGTTCGCCCCGAACATTGGAGCGCGGGCCTCATTGTCGGAGAGAATGGATGTAATGAGATAGGCATGCTCAGGGCTGACAACCTGCTCTCCCTGCGGCGGCTTATATTCGTAGACAACCTTCCCTTGAAAGTCAACAATCTTGAGAATGGAAACGGGCGGGACTCTTACGCCTCCATTTGCGAATACAGCGAATGCGCCGGTCATTTGAAGCAAACTGACGTCGCCGCCGCCAAGGGTGAGTGAAAGGCCATAGTCACTGCGAGTGAGCGATGTGATACCAAACCGCGCCGCCATAGCGACCATGCCCTGATCGCCATAAACGCCAACGAATTGAAGCGTCTTTACAGCGGGGACATTGAACGAGTTTGACAACGCCGTGCGGACAGTAACGGGACCATGAAATTTCCCATCGTAGTTGACCGGCTTATACGGCTCACGAGTATCGTTGGGGTCGCCGGATGGCGGGAACTCAGAAGGCACGTCCCAGATAAGGGTGGCGGGCGTCCAGCCTTTTTCAAAGGCCGCCACATAATTGATCGGCTTGATGGACGAACCGGGCTGGCGCGTCTGACTGACTGCCATGTTGACTTGGCCTGAAATGGCTGTATTGTAAAAATCCGCCGAGCCGACCATCGCAAGGATTTCACCCGTGGATGGTTTAATGGCGACCAAAGCTCCATCGGTGGCGTTTTTATCGGTCAGCGTTGCAACTTGGCTTGTAACAACCTGCTGGGCATAATCCTGCAAGTTCGGGTCAAGCGTAGTGTAAATGGTAAAGCCCGAACGATAGATGGTTTGCGCGTCGTAACTGGACTCTAATTGAGAGCGCACATAATTGACCCAGTGCGGGTAGCGCATGTTAATTGCCGGAGGCTGGAAAGTATAATCGCGCACTTCTACTGCCGCGTTGGCCGCGGCGGCCGGGTCAACACAAACCGGCGACGGGCTGTTGCTCACGCGTATGCAGTTCTGTTCATAAGAGGCCTGTATCATCAACGTGAGCACCTGCTGCTGGCGGGCCAGCGTGATCTCGCGGTTGGTGAAAATATCATAAACAGCGGGAGACTGCGGAAGTCCCGCGAGAAACGAAGCCTGCGCGAGAGTCAGCTTACCGGCAGTCGTTCCGAAATACGTTTCGGCCGCGGCTTCGATCCCATAGGCAAGATTGCCATAATAGATTTCATTGAGATAGAGTTCGAGAATTTCATCCTTGGAATAACGCCGTGTGATCTCGGCGGCAAGAATGATCTCGCGCGCTTTGCGAAAATACGTTTGCTGCCGGCGCTCGTCGGGTGAAAGCAAAATGGCGCGCGCCAGTTGTTGCGTGATTGTGGATGCGCCCGAGACCGTCTCTTTGCTGGTGTAATTCTGCCAGATGGCGCGCATGATAGCCCACACATCATAGCCGGGATGGTTATAAAATTCCTTATCCTCGGTTGCGATCGTGGCCGCCGCCAGGGCCGGTGAAATTTTATCGAGCGTCACGTAAGTGCGGCGGCCTGCATTCGGGTCAATGATTTCGTACAACAGATTCCCGTTGCGGTCGAGGATGCGCGTGGTCTCAAATTGTGAAGCGCGTTGCTGCAGGTCGCTAATGCTGGGGAGCGAGCTGGCGATCGAATAATACTCATAAACAGCCAGCGAACCGAGACACACTCCCGCGACGACCAAAATAAACACGACAACGATCAAACCTCGGATGAGACATCCTGCATTGCGGAAATTGAATCGAGACCACGAGCTTCGGGGCGGGACGGGAGGCGGAGTTCCGTTTCGACGGCTGGTTCTCGTCTCATACGCGGCGGGCGTGACGCGTGTGCCGTCCGTGTCAATCTCGTCCACGCGGCGCGGCAGGGGCATGTTATCTTTATCCAATGCAGGCCGCGCCAGGGGCGGCTGTGCGCCGCGCGTAGGCTGTGATGGAGGCTCGGCGCGCGTCTCATCTTCTGAGTTCAATAATCTTCTAAACTTATCGCGGGGATCGTCTTGAGTCATGAAATCCTTGAAGCCTTTTACGGAATACGAAACACATAGTGCGAAAAATTATTTCGGCTTGGACATTACCAGCACACCCCAGGTTCCGCGCTGGCAAATATCGTCGTGCTGGTTCTTAACTTCGAGAGCAATTGTGACCGACCCTCCGCCTATGCGCGCCAGGGCTTTGGTCTCGGTTACAGTCAACTCGACATGAAGGCTGTCGCCGATGAAAACGGGTTTGACGAATTTCCAATCGTTGATCTCGCGAAAGGCCATCACCGTGCCTTCGAGAATCCCCGTCCGCATGGCGAGGCCCGAAGCGATGGACAAGCCCAAAAGTCCGTGCGCGATGCGCTGGCCGAACGGGGTGGATTTGCTGAACTCCGCATCGGTGTGGATTTGGTTGTAATCGCCGGAGAGTCCGGCAAACGTCATGATGTCGCTCTCTGCGACAGTGCGTCCCACCGTTATGATCTTTTGTCCCACGTTAAATTCCTCGAAATAAAGTCCGGCCATAATTAGTCTCCTGGTCTTCTGGTCTTCTTGTCAGCGACTAACAAATTATACCCTTTGACCTCACGCCCATCTAACCGTACAATAGACCCATGCGCGAATGGAATCTGAAAACAGGTGACCCGCTTTCCCTGACCCTCGCGGCGGATGCGCGCCTGTGCAAGCCCGATTATGTCAACGATCACATTTGGGAATTGGAAATTGGCGCGGGCGAACCGGCTGCTCTGGCTGTTCGCACCACGTATGGATTGCGCGCCCGCTCAATGCGCCTCTTTTATCGCTTCGATGAATTAGGCAAAAGCGTAACCAGCCCCGCCGAATTTCACGCCGCTCCACGTTTGCGCCGTTTTTATCCTAACTTTCTTTTATTCAGCTTTTCTCCATTTGAAGGTTTGGAAATCAGCGCCGAATATTGGATTCCCGAATCACACGCCATCGCCGGAAGATTAACGATTGCAAACCGCGCCGTATTTGTCCGCAAGATCAATTTTGAATTATGCGCCGCGCTGATGCCTCTCGACGGCCAATCCATCGCACACACGCAGCAACAGATGGTCAACGTTCTTGCCGGACAAACGGGCGGCCTGGCGCCTGTTCTGTTTATGACGGGCGGGCCGAGCGCGGGACCTGGGCCGCATCCATCTCTGGCGCTCGACCTTCAATTTGACGCGGGCCTGACTCGCACCATCACCTGGACATTGGCCAGCGAGGCATCTGTCGAGGCTTCATTTGAGCTGGCGCGGCGTACGGCCGCGCGTCCGTGGGATGCGGAACGGGCGCGCATTGAAATGCTGGATGCTGGTCAAACCCTCGATATTCAGACCGGCGACCCGGACTGGGACGCGGCTCTGGCTTTCAGTCAGAAAGCCGCGTTAAGCCTGTTCTATCCGGCCAGCAAACATTTACCCAGTTCATCTTTTGTGCAGGCGCGCCAGCCCGATGGCGGATATTCCCACAAGGGTGACGGCCGCGATTATCCGCCGTCCTGGAACGGCCAGTCTGCGCTTGAGACGTATTATCTCTCCAGCTTGATTCCTGTTGAACGGCACCTTACGCGCGGCCTGCTCGAAAATTACTTGAGCGTTCAAACTGAAGATGGTTCAATAGATGGCAAGCCCGGCCTGGCGGGTCAGCGCGCCAAATTTGCGGCCGCGCCCATGCTTGCAGGAATGGCATGGAAATATTATCAAGAGACTCACGATACAGATTTTCTCGCAAAAGCCTTTCCGAAATTGCTGGCATTCTTCTGGAACTGGTTCTCGCCCGATCACGACCGCGACCATGACGGCATCCCCGAATGGAATCATATTTTAGAAACCGGCTTCGATGACAATCCGCTCTTCGATGTATGGCATCCGTGGTCGCAGGGTATCAACATCGCGGTCATCCACGATCCGGCGCTCGAAGCCATGCTTTATCGCGAGGCCGAGTCTTTGATCTTGATGGCAGAAAAACTCGAGCGCGCCAGCGAACTCACCCTGCTTCATTCACAAGCATCCGCGCTTCGCTCTTCGGTCGAAGAAAGCTGGAATGCGCGCCTGGCGTTATATTCCTACCGTGACCGCGTTACAAAACAATGCCTGCCCGGCAAAGTCATCGCGAAACATAAAGGCAACGGCAACATGCGCCCTAAAGCCGAATTCGAGGCGCCGGTGCGCCTGTTGATCGAGGTGCAGACCAAAAGCCCCGCGGCGAAGCGGCCGGTGGTCGAGGTCAGCGAATTGGTCAACAAAGTCAAAGGCGAATCCGAGACCATCGAAGCTTCGCAATTCCAATGGCGAAGCGGCGGTTTGGTCGCAACCAGCCAGAAAGTATTTTCAAAAATCGGGCGTATCAGTGTCAAGGGCCTGGAAGATAAAGATAAAATCATCATTCGCAGCGTGGATACCACCGGCGAAGACATCACGCTCTTCACGCCGCTTTGGGCGCGCATCCCCAATCACCAGCGCGCGCAAGTAATGATCGGACGTTCCCTGCTGGACGCGGATCGCTTCGACCGGCCCTTTGGTATTCCCGCGCTTACGTTCGCGCCCGGCTCTGAAGCGGACTCGGTTTCGATGAGCATTCACCTGCCCTGGAATCAATTGGTCGGCGAAGGACTATTAGCCTACGGCTTTCGTAACGAGGCCGCGCGCCTGACAGCGCACCTGATGAACGCTGTCATCCAAAGCCTCAAGCAAAGCCGCGCCTTCTATCAGCGTTACCACGCCGAGACCGGCAGCGGCATTGGCGAGCGCGGTGCATTGAGCGGTCTCGCGCCAGTGGGACTCTTCCTGCAAACATTGGGCGTGACAATCCTTTCTGCCACCCGCGTTCGATTGGAAGGAAAGAATCCCTTTGTGTGGCCGGTGACGATTCAATACAAAGGGTTGAAGGTCGTGCGGGGACACGATAAGACCGACATCATCTTCGCCAATGGAAAAACCGTCTCAGTGACCGACCCTGCCCCGTTGGTAGTATCTACTGATTAATCGTGGTATTCTTTTGTTGAGAAATCTTTACCTGACGAGGAGCTACCCATGACAAGTTCCATCCGCCTTTTGATCCTGGCAGTCGTACAAGAACAAGACTTGGACGCGGCCACGCACGCGCTGGAACTATTGGGCGCGCCGACGGTTTATCTTTCGAGCGCGGGCGGATTCCTGGGCCGACGCAATGCCACACTGTTGATCGGTTTACCAGAAGGCCGCGAGGAAGAGACCCTCTCGGTTTTGCGTCAAGTGTGTCGTCAGCGCGTCGAATATCTGACAATGCCGCTCGAAAGTTCACCCATGCCGATGCCCAACCCCGTTCCGGTGACGGTAGGCGGCGCGACGGTATTTGCCCTGCCCGTGGAAAGGTTTGAGGAAATCTAAAAACGCAAGGCAAAGCGTCACTGTGATCCTGCTAATATGCGGAGGTTTAGCGATGAAGATGATAATCGTAATCATCAAAGACAATGAAGCTGATGCGCTTACACGCGCGCTGACCAGCGCAGACTATCGCGTCACGCGCATAGCATCCACAGGCGGATTTTTACGAAGCGGTGTGGCGACGCTGTTGATCGGCGTCAAGGATGAGCGGGTCGATTCAGCCATTGCGTTGACCCGTGAAACGCTGGCCGCTGACGGGTCCGCAGAGAAGCGGGCGACGTTGTTTGTTGTTCCCATCCAAAGATTTGAGCAGATATAAAATGAAAAACATCGGACTATTTGCCGTCCTCTTTTTATTGGTTGCGACGACTTTAGCATGCGCCGTGCCGACGGTTCTAACTCCGCCTTCGCAGATTGACCAGGCCGCGACCATCGCCGCTCAAACCCTGCAGGCGCTGACACCTGCATTGCCGAATGCAACGCCTTTGGCTTCGCCTGTGGCTGTTGCATCTCCATCCGTTTCAAGCCTGTTGCCGCATTCTTTGTATTTCCTCAACAACGACAAAGCCGGGCTTTTGCAGATATTTCGTATCGAGCGTGACGGCAAGACCTTTCAACAGGTGACCTACGAACCCTCGGCTGTGGGTTCTTACGATGTCTCACCAAAAGACGGAAGCGTGGTTTATATCGCCAACAACCAAATGTTATGGGTGGATATCAATGGCGCCGGTCGCCGCGTGCTGGTGGACGGCGGGCCGGTAGACGATAATAACCGTTGGACAAATAGTGTGGATTCCCCGGTCTGGTCGCCGGATGGACAGACAATTGCCTTTTCGCATGGCGGTTTGAGTTTTTATGCTTTTGGTACAGGCGTTATCAACAAGGTTTTGGAAAATCAAATTGATAATTCGGCGGGTTTCCCGATTGTGCGCGAGCTATATTCGCCAAACAAGTATTCGCCCGATGGAAACAAATTGCTGATCAATATCGGATTTTATGAAGCTGGGACGCAAGCCGTTTATTATCCTGCGAACAATACGGTTGTGCGTTTCAATCGCCCAGACGGCGGTTTGGTCTGTTGCAACGCACAATGGATTCCGGATGGAAGCGGCCTGTACGAATCCAGTTCAACCATTGGATTGATCGATTCGGGCTTGTGGTATATCAATGCCGCCAACGGAAACATGTCAACACTGCTGCCCGGATCTGCGCCCGACGGCACTTACAATTTCGCCGACGCGCCGCTGGTTGGGCCGGACGGCCAGTTATATTTCTTCTTCAACAATCTAAAGGAGATTCCTTCGTCTGCCCATACGCCGCTGTATATGGTGCGCTCCGATTCAGACGGAGTAACGGACCGCGTCCAATTGCGGCCGGATGTATTCGAGAACACCAATGAAATCTTGTGGGCGCCAGATGCCAGTCTGGCGGTCGTAACGTACGCGCCGATACAGGATGTTTATCAGGGCGGGCAGGCGGTCATTGAATACCCTGACAACCGTCCAGCCGCCGCACTGACGGATTATGCAGTTCAATTGAAGTGGGGGCCTTAATATCGCAGCACAGGGCAGCCGATTGGCCGCCCTGTAATTTTATTCCAGAACAAAATTATCGATCAATCTTGTCTTGCCGATAAAAACCGCCGTCGAGAGCAAGGTCTTTCCAGTCACTTTCTCAAGCTCTTGCAATGTATCATAATCCGAGCATGAGACGTATTGCATTCGTGCCAGCGGCTCGGATGCTATTATTTCTTTTATGATCTGGCGCAGTATCCCAGCCTTGCGCTCGCCCTTTTCAAATTCATCCTTCGCCGCGCTCAATGCGCGATATAAAATCGTGGCGGCCTTGCGCTGTTCCGCGTCGAGATAAATGTTACGGCTGGACATGGCAAGCCCGTCCGCCTCGCGGATAATTGGGCAGACGATGATCTCAATCGGAAAATCCAAATCGCGTGCCATCTGGCGAATGACGGCGGCCTGTTGCGCGTCTTTTTGTCCGAAGTAGGCCCTCCCCGGCTGGACTGCATTGAACAACTTGGCGACAATTGTGGTGACACCGCGGAAATGTCCGGGGCGCATCGCGCCTTCAAGCGGGCGCGCCATCTCTTCGACCTCAACCCACGTCTGGAACCCAGGCGGATACATCACTTCGGGCGTGGGCGTCCAAACCAAGTCCACGCCGGCAGATTCCAGCAGGCGCAGGTCGCGGTCAAGATCACGGGGATATTTCGAGAGGTCCTCGTTCGGGCCAAACTGGGCGGGGTTTACGAAGATGCTAACGACCACGGCCCTGCATTCGGCCTTTGCGCGGCGGGCAAGCGATAAATGCCCCTCGTGGAGGTATCCCATCGTCGGCGCGAGGCCAACCACACCGTCCAGAAGGAGGCGGGCGGTGCGTAATTCATCAAGGGTGGAGACGATCATCATGGCCGGAAATTCCTAGTTGACAGGATTAGAAAATCTGTGCTACACTTTTACCATCAAACGTAGAAATGGAGAAAAAATGGCGTACTCACATACCAACTCGAAAGGCACTACTTACTATCTGCACTCCAATGGAAAGATGTTCTATTTCTCGAAGGAGATCAAGGAAGGCGTGCTCGATGCCGTCCCGGCAGGTTACAATGTCGTTGAGATGAAAACGGGGATGCTCGTTCTGAAGCGAAACGCCCCGCCTGCCGAGGCAGCCGCCGAAAAGACGGAGCAGTAACCAAAGTATAACTCGTTCGAACAAATCATAATTGTTCTTTTAGAGAAAAGGAGACTTGATATGACAAAAAACATTGCCTCTAAAAGTTTGAAGGAAGGGAGGAAAACATGCCAGCATTAAATCGCGTGCAACTGATCGGACGTCTCGGAAAGGACCCGGAGACGCGCTTTACTCCCAACGGAAAAAAAGTGGCGCATTTCAGTATCGCCGTTTCGCAGCGCTGGAAAAGCGGAAGCGAAATGAAAGAGTATACCGAATGGATTTACATCGAAGCATGGGGGCGGCTTGCTGAGGTTTGCGAGCAGTATCTCAAGAAGGGCAGCTTGATTTATCTCGAAGGGCGGCTCAAGACGGATAAATATGAGGACAAAGGCGAGACCAAATACTCAACGAAGGTTGTTGCGCTTTTGCTCCAGTTCCTGGATAAGAAGCCTGCCGAAGAGCCGATGATGGCGGTAGACGAAGAACAAGCCGATTACGAAGCATAGCCCGCATAAACAATAAACCGGATGGCCCCATCCGGTTTATTGTTTTAACTCTGCTCTGTTTTGCTTTACTTCAATTTTTCCAACTCGCTCACTAATTTCTCCAGCACATCGAACCCGCCCTGCCAGAACTTCGCCGAGCGGATGTCAATGCCCGCCTCGCTGAGAATCCTGGCAGGTGCTTCCGACCCTCCAGCCGAGAGAATCTTCAAATAGCGCGGCTTAAACGAGTTGCCTTCGGCTTTGAACTGCTGATACAGCGAGAGCACCAATAATTGTCCAAAGGCATAAGCATACACATAGAACGGCGTGTGGTAGATGTGCGGGATCGAAACCCATTCCCACTTGAACTCCTCGCCCAACTCCACCGCATCGCCGAATTGCTCTTTCAGGTTCTCGAAATAAGCCGCAGATATTTCATCCACCGATGCATTCTTCTGGATCATCTCATGCGCCTGCTTCTCGAACATCGCAAAATACGACTGGCGCATGATGGTTGCGTAAGCATCGTCCACTTGCTTAAACAAAATATCGCGGCGCACCGCTTCATCGGCCTCTTCGCCCAACAGTTTATCGGTCAACATCATTTCGCCAAATGTAGACGCCGTCTCGGCCAAAGGCAGCGACGATTGGAATGTGAACGCGCTGTGATGCCCAGCCAGCATCGAATGAATGGCATGCCCGAGTTCGTGCGCCATCACTGCCGCGTCACGGGCGCGGCCCTGGTAATTGAGCAGGACGTATGGCGTCATTTCCGGCGCGACCGACCAGCAAAATGCGCCGCCCGTCTTCCCTTTGCGGATTTCGCCATCCAGGTGATTCTGATCAAAAACCCGACGCGCCAACTCAGCGATCTTCGGGTCAAACGAATCAAACGCTTCGAACACCATTTGAGCGGCCGCGTCGAACTCGAACTTTTTCCCCGCTTTGGCCACCGGCGCGTAAATATCGTATCGCCGCAGCTTTTCGATGCCGAGGAATTTCGCCTTCAACTTGAAGTACCGTTGGAAGATATTTATGTTCTGGCGCGCCACATCCAGCAGGGCGTTGACCGCTTCATCGGGAATATCATTGCCCAGGTTGCGCGCCGAGATTGGGCCGGCAAATTTACGAAGCAACAGATTCTCGTTATGCCAATCGCGCGCGATGGCTTGGTACATCTGGCCGAGGATCGGCCCATCCGCGCCGAAAACGCGGAATTGTTCCTGATAACTGCGGGCGCGCTGATCGGGATCACTGCTGTAACGATAAGCCTGCAATTCGCTCTCGGTCAATTCCTTGATTTCGCCGTCCGCCTCGAACTTAAAGACATACCGATTGGTGATCGAATCGTAAAGCGTGTTGAGCGCGCTGACGCCGGTCACATTCTTGAGATTGACGATCTTCTCTTCCGCTTCGCTCAGCGTATGCGGCTTGAAGTGGCGCATCTCTTCGAGATAGTAACGATAATCGCCCGCTGCATCCATCAGGCGCTTTGCGTTTTGATCGTCCACATCCTTCCACCACAGGCTGAAGAACAGAGTGCGGTTCCGCATTTCAGCCGCGAACTGTTCGATGCGCCCCACCAAAGTTTGTGCGGCCTGGTCTTGTGTGTCCGCCGCGAAAGATAGGCCGGCGAAGGAATATAACTTGCTGACGATACGAGCCGTCTCCTCCGACGCGCGCACCACGTCGAGGAATTGCTGCGCCTCCATCTCGGACTTCAACCTGCCGCGCACGCCCTCAAAAGATGTGACCTGCTCCTCAACTTTATCGAACGCCGCTTCGAGGTCCGGGCTGTCGAAGCCGGGAAAAAGATCGGCAAGACTCCAACTGGTTTGAGTGTAGGTCATAAATTCTCCAGGATTTTATTCCGTACTGAGGGAAATGATTTTATAAGCTTGAACGAATATGCATAATATCCCCATCTTTGACGGGATATTCCTTGCCTTCTAATCGCAGTTTGCCTTTTGCCTTCGCTTCATTCATGGATCCGAGACTGATGAGATCCTCATAAGCCACCACCTCGGCCCGCACGAATCCGCGCTGAAGATCGGTGTGGATGGCTCCCGCGGCTTCCTGCGCCGAGACGCCGCGATCCACCGTCCAGGCGCGGACTTCATCCTCGCCGACGGTAAAGAAGGATTGGATTTGAAGCAGATCATAAGAAAGATTGATCATCTTGCTCAGGCTGAGTTCCTGAATGCTGTATTCCTGCATGAAGACTGCCGCATCTTCAGGAGGCAGTTGCGCAATCTCCATTTCAAGTTTGCCCATCAATGCAACAGACGGATGATCAAGTTCGGCCGCAGGCGCCGATTGTCCCTCGCCCATATTGAAAACGGTCAGGATGCGTTTGCGAGTCAACAGCCCAAAAGATGCAAGCTCGCGCGCTTCATCGGCGTTGAAATCCAACTTGCGAAGCGGCGTTCCGGCATTCAAAGCCTCGTGCAAACGCGTGAACAGAACTGCCTGGCGTTCATTGAGAATTTTATCCGTGCCGCCTTTTTTACGCTCTTCGACCAGCTTCTCCAATTTGCGCTCAACTGCGATCAAATCGTTGAGCATGAGTTCGCCCAGCATCATGTCAACATCGCGGACGGCATTGACATTCCCGGATGGGTGCGGAACATTATCGTTTTCAAAGCCACGCGCGACCAGCAGAAAGCCGTCCATTTGCGCAAGTTGATTCAGCAGCTGCCCGGAAATACCGCTTTTGGCCGCGCCCGTTTCAAGTCCGGCAATGTCCGCATAAGTCACTTTGGCGTAGATTGTTTTCTTCGGCTTGAACATGGCCGAGAGTTTGGTCACGCGCGGGTCGGGAACATCCACGACTGCGGTGTGAACTTCGATGCGTCCGGCGCTGGCGGTGGTCGGCGTGTTGCCGCGTGTCAGCGCGTTGAAGATGGTGGTCTTGCCTGATTGGGGAAGTCCGATAATTCCTAGTTTCATTTTTTGGGCATCACTGGATTGGAATGCAGGCTATAAAGAGGATTGTGTTGTCAGATACAAAATGATTGTACACTAATTTTATCTGCGGTATCGTCCCAATCGGTATCAATGTCAGACTGCGAAGATCATCCCATTTAATCATCCAAATATTTGGAGATGGCTGTGTCATAGTTTGCAGTGGATTTGAAGCCTTTGACCGCCAGTTCTTTTTTGGCCTCAAATGGAACGCCGCCGTGTTGAAGCATGGACAGTATTTCGGCATAATCGGCGGGATCGCAAACAAGAGTGACGCGTTCGTGATTTTTCGCCGCGGCGCGAATGAGAGTCACGCCGCCAATATCAATGTTTTCGATGGCGTCGGCATAGGTGACGCCTGGCTTGGCAATCGTTTTTTCAAATGGATATAGATTAACGACGGCGAGGTCAATATAATCCCAGCCAAACGCAAGCAATTCGTTGTGATCGGATTCGGTTGGGCGGGCGAGCAAGCCGCCATGAATTGCGGGGTGCAAAGTTTTGACTCTGCCCCCAAGAATTTCAGGCGACTTGGTGTATTCGGCAACCTCGGTAACGGATATTCCGTTTTCTTTTAACAGTTTGGCTGTGCCGCCGGATGCAAGCAGAGTCCAACCGAGGGAGACGAGACCTTTGGCAAAGTCAATGATGCCAGTTTTATTGTAGACCGAGAGGACGGCTGTGGGCATGGGGCAGGTTCCTTTTAAACGGACTTTGTAACGGATTCGCGGATGAGAACGGATTGGGACGCATCGTGGTTTCTTTGAGTGTTTTTTTACCTTAGTTCATGTTCTGTTTTATGGAAATGGGCTTCAAGAGATTCTAACGTATCGCCGGCGAAGATGGAGAAAATTTGAGCGGCGAGAACGGGACCGCTATCCACGCCTGCAATTTATTTCCACAACTTCGCCAGTTCAACCAGTGATTTGTAATATGGCTCAATGCTTGGAATAAAATGTCGTTCATCCTTTGCGTGTGGCCCCAGACCGGATTGCCCCCACACAACGGCCTGGCCGCCCGGTGCGAATCTGGCGCTCGTGCCGGGAAGTTTTTTCCCGATGCGCGGCTCAGAGTTTGATGCCTGCTTCACCGATTCGATCAGCGCTTTCAACGCCGGATTATTCGCGTCGCAAGCCACGCCGTTTTCCATCACGGAAAATTTCGCCTCCAATCCATTTTCCGCGCAGTAACTTTCGACCTTCAACTTTAGACCGTCAACATCATCCTGCGGGATCGGACGGATTTCCACGCCGAGGATTCCCTGCGCGGCTGTAACATTATATACACCCGTCGTGCCAACGTTGATGAACGGGAATTTTGCCTGCGATTGCCAGCCATCCGCAGAGTTCAAAGTGAGATGCTTTGCAAAAATTTCATTCATTGCACTGCGAGCGCTGATAAGCTTTTCGCTCAAGTCGCCAGCGCCCGCCACACCACTGTGACCTTTCGCTCCGCGCGCGATCACATCAAAGCGCATGACACCGCGATTCTCGATGCAGATTTCGCCGAAGAGTTCACTGCCTTTTTCTCCCGTCCGTTCGCCGGCGATAAACAAGGATGGTTTCAAGCCCAGTTCTTTTAAAACATGCGGCGTGCCCCATGCTTCGGCTTCTCCGTTTTCTTCGTTGCCAACCAGAAGCAATGAAATATTCGGGAATGGTTTTCCCGCTTTCAATATATCTTTCATCCAAACCAGGTACGTCGCGACAACGGTTTTCATATCTGCCGCGCCGCGGCCCCAAAGATAATCGCCTTCGATCTTCGGGGTGAATTGCGAATCATCCGGCTCGGGCTCGACCACGTCAAAATGTCCGGTGAGGAGGACTTCTCCATCACCCCTGTTCTCTCTCCCAACGGGAGATGGGAATTGAGCAAACACCGCCGGATATTTTCCGTCAAAATATTTTGGCTCGAAGCCGTTGCCGCGCAAATAATCATGGATGAACGTTCCGGCGCGGTGGACTTCGTCAAGCCGTTCGTTGGGACTGGCAGTCACAGATGGGATGCGGATTAAATGTTGGGCGAGGTCGAGAATCTCAGCCGTCTTGTTTGGATAATTCGTCTCGATCACGATTCCGCTCGAGGGCCGGAAGCGAATCGGAAGTTCAGGATGTTCGCGCGCTTCTTCGCGGGCGTGTTGAAGAAGTTCGCCCAACTTTTCCGAGTCGCCGTTCAGTCCCGCATATTTGGCGGCGATCTTTTCCACATCTGCGCGGACTTGAACTTCGCGTTCGTAAGCCATCTCGCGCAATACAGTGATCGGTGCTTCATCGTTCGCACCCAGTTCAACTTGCAAACGTGAGCGGATTTTTTCTGCGGTGTTCGGCCCGCCTTCAGACATTTCGACGAGCGGAGTCAGATCGTCCCATTGACCGAGCGCCTCGGCCAGCGGCTTGAGTTCCTTCAACGTCCACTTGAGAAATTCGCGCATCTTCATCGGCTTCGCCGTAAAGGGATTCTCTATTTCGGCGCGCAGGCCATGCTGCGCGGCCAGTCGTTCGTTGGCACGCGCACGTGGAATATCTTCGCGGTCGTACCGGAACGAGCGCGCAAATTTCGAGTCGGCGTAGAAGCGCAGAAGTAAAAGATTCTTGAGCGTCAGATTGGCGATGTCAACTTCCAGCGGATTGCCGCCGTCGTCGGTGCGGACCTCGACGCGTCCCATCGGCAAATTAATGCGCGCCATCAAATTTTGTTTTTCGATCTGCCGCGCCATTTCTTCAGCGGGTGCGGCCTCGCCAATTGAATAAAGTCCGCGCGTGTAAAGATCGCCCAGCTGGTCACTGGTCGTTGAAATGAGCCGCTCGACAGGTTCGGCAAAAGATCGGGCGCGCACCGGCGTCCAGTTGTTGTTGCCGAAGCGCACGCCGCGTCGAACGAGGTCGTAGGAGATTTGCAAATAATCGTTGTATGAGCGATACAGGTCGGGCAGGTCAACTTCGGCGGGATTCGGGAAAGTTAAATTGCGGACCGAATCATTTTCGGTGATGACGACGGCGGGCCGTCCGCCTCGAACCTGCGCCTGAAGCGGGGTGCTGGCCGATGTGGCGATAAACAAGCTGGCAAATGCGCGCAACAACCGCGCAGAGGTAATGTAGAACTCAGACTTGTAATCGTCGAGATGTTTGTCGCCGCGTTCGGACGCGGGCAGGTGCATGAAGTCCCAGGCCAGAAGCGGCTCAGGCAATGACATGTTGACATGAATGCCTGCGGTTGCAAGTGTGTCGCCGTATAAATCCACACAGCGTTCGAGGTAACGGCGCTTGGCAATCGCCCAGTTGCCGGGAATTGAATCGTGATTGATAGCAGTTAAGAAAATTAAATTGCCATGCCAATAGAAAAGCCGCTGGCCAAACTCCGCGCCTGCGCGGGCAAGCGCGTTCATCAACACGGCTTCCATCAGGCGCGCTTCATACGCCGCACCGCGCGCATTAAAGTACGGGCGCGTCGCAAACTCGACCATCCAGTGGAAGACTTCGAGTTGCGAGAAGTTTGCCAGCCAGGCCGGAAGACAGTTTGCCCGCAGATGATCCACGAAGGATTGCTGCGCGGGGCCGGTTCCCACCGTGAGCAATGGACGGAATTGCTCATCGAGCAAATTCCATTCGAGTTCGAAACCGTTCAATCCGCCGTCAGGCTTTTGCTCCTGCGCGGACTTGACGGCCAGTTTGTATTTTTCTGCAAATTGTTGGGGGTCGTAGGGCATAAGTTTTCACCAGAGATGAACAAAGATAAACGAAGATAAATACGACGAACCGCGAAGACTGCAAAGATTCTTTTCTTTTCCTCTCTACCGTACATCTCATAAATTGATGTCGTTGCGAGCCGCCGTTCTTGCTCTTTGGCGGCGCGGCAATCTCCTTTGAGTTGAAATATCTCGAAAATAGAAGATTGCTTCGGCACAAACCGCCTCGCAATGACATTTTTACGGTGGAGATTTCTTTTTATTTCTTCGCGCACTTCGCGTGCTTCGCGGTTAATTAACGCTTGAAAGAATTCAACCCTTCCATCAATCTCTTGAATGCACCTTCGGTTCTTTCGGCGGGAGTGGCATACGAAAAACGAATCCAGTCGTTGCCGAATGGCGAGAAGAATGCACCGGGAACGATCGCGATACCATGTTCTTCGGCCAGATATTGTCCAAGCGGTTCACTATCCGCCAGACCTTTGGCTTTGATGAACTCGCCGACGTTCATGAACGCGTAATAGCCTTTGCCGAGAATATATTGAAGTCCGCTGTCATCGAGCAGACCCTTCAATACTTTGCGGCTGGCGTTGGTCGGCTCGACGATGGACTTTGATGCTTCGGCGTATCCCATTTCATAAGCGGCCATTGCCACAGCCAGCGAATAGAATGACGGGATGATGCCATGCGAAGCGCGCGCCACGATGAACTTGATCACGCTTTCATCCGCGATCAAATGACAATTGCGGATGTTCGACCCGCCCAGGCTTTTTGTGATGCCATCCAGGAACATCAATCGTTTTCGTTCTTCGGGTGTGAATAATTTCAAGAACGAATTCAAATCGTTGGGCTGTTCGTCGGTGACATAGTGGTACATCCAATCGAACAGCACGAAGGCCACACCCGCCTCCAACGCGGATTTGGCAAGCGAAACCATCTTCTGGGTGGAGGTGGTCGCGCCTGTCGGGTTGTCTGGGTTGGTGATAACGAGGCCCGCCGCTTTTCGTCCGGATTTAGAAGCGAGCGCCACGCATTCTTTGATGCCGTCTTCAGAATAAGCCCAGCCTTGCGCGGGGTCGCCCGGCGCCCACATCACGTTCGCGCCAACACCATACGGCCCCCAGTTGTATGAAATCCACGGCACGCGCGAGACGATCAATACATCGCCCTGACGCCCATGCCCGAGAGCCAGCATCGCGCCATAAGCCTTGACCAGCGCATCTCGTCCGCCCGCAGTTCCCAAAACATTGTTCGGGCCCCACCCCAGACCTGCATCCAGTTTCCAATATTGCTCGACGACCGACTTACGATAGGCGTCCGTGCCGAAGGGCATATCGTAAGCGCTTCCATGCTCAACTTGTAACTGGAACGCGCGCTCGAGGATATTTTTCGGCACCCCGGGCAGGGACGCGCCGCCGTCACCTTGTGAAGCATCGAAAATTTTTGCGTCCCGATTTTTTTCTTTATAGACTTTAAGCGACTTGTTGATGATGAACATACGTGAGGGCGGAATATCAAGCATCGCGCGCAAATGTCCGCTGACGGGGATAAGATTCTTCTCTGCCACTGCATAGACTGGTGTGGTGCTGCCGATATTCATAATTACTTCTCCTTGTATTTTGCTCCTCCCAGCCTGTCCCAAATTATCTGAATTTGGGGGAGATGGCCGGAGGCCGGCGGGGTAACAAAACGCCCCGAAGATCGGGGCGTTTGTGTGCAGGATTAGCTCACTTTTCTTTGAAGTGTCTTCTGTTCCAAGCACCAACGTCCCAGCGCTATGCGAGTGCGGGTATTATTAGTGCGGGTGTCAGTCAGAAGTGAGAACATTGGGCGCAAGGATACCACCGCGTTTGATGAGCGTCAAGAAGACATGCCGGATTTGGAGAACGCAGACTCCCGGCATAAGCCGTGATCTCTGAAAGTATGTGGACTTTCAAAGCCCGCCATCCTGCCTTTTATCACTTGACCCTCCCCTCGTCCCGTCCTACAATTCAATTGCACGCTTCTTTGCTGACCCTTCGACTGCCGCGCGCAAAGAGATTGTGCGGCGCTCAGGGTGACGCCTCAAAACTGTTTCCGTTAAAGGAGATTTCTCATGCCTGACTTTCTCGTCCGCGGCAAACTCGCCGACCTCGCCCCCGACATTTTTGAATTGACTCAATTGGAAGCCGAGCGGCAGTACCGCAAATTAATCTTAATCCCATCCGAATCAACTGCACCAATGGCCGTGCGCGAAGCATTGGCTTCGGCTTTCCAGAATATCTACGCGGAAGGCTATCCCGATGAAGAGTCGCGTTGGATGAGCGAGGAGGAGATTCTCGATTACCCCGCGCGGCTTGCTCATTATCGCCGCAGCGGTGATCCGCGCTATTACAAAGGCGTCGAGTATGCGGACGCAGTTGAAGCGCTGGCTCGTCGCCGCGCGGCGCAGACTTTCGCCGCGAACGGCATCAGCGCCGATCAAATCTATGTGAATGTACAAGCTTTGTCGGGTGCGCCCGCCAACAATGCGGTCTATCAGGCGCTGCTCAATCTCGGCGATACCGTGATGGGACTGAACCTCCTGCACGGTGGACATCTCTCGCATGGTTCATCGGTAAATCGAAGCGGAAAATATTACAAGGCCGTACATTACACGATTGATGAAAACGAACGCCTGGATTACGAAGCGATCCGCAAACTGGCATTGGAAAACAAACCCAAGCTATTGATCGCGGGCTATTCATCGTATTCATGGATTCCCGATTGGAAGAAATTCCGCGAGATCGCGGATGAAGTGGGCGCCTATTTCCTCGCGGATATTTCGCACATTGGCGGACTCGTGGCGGCAGGTGTGGTGCCTTCGCCGATTGGTCATGCCCATGTCGTGATGTCCACAACGCACAAGAGTCTCGACGGCCCGCGCGGCGCAGTGTTGCTGACGACCGATGCGGCAATCGCGAAGAAGATCGATAAAGCCGTCTTCCCCGGTGAGCAGGGCGGACCGCATGTCAATGTGTTCGCGGCGCTGGCTTTGACTTTCAAACTCACACAAACCAAACAATTCAAGCAATTGCAGGCGCAGACTCTCAAGAACGCGAAAGCAATGGCTGACCAATTCGAGAAACGCGGACTGCGCGTCCCGTTTGGCGGCACGGATACACATTTAGTAAACGTAGATTGCACCAGCGTGGTCGGTGAGGATGGCACGAAGCTCAGCGGTGATCAGGCTTCGCGCATTTTGGATATTGTCGGTGTAGTGGTCAATCGCAATACGATTCCCGGTGACAAGAATTCAGCCGACCCGAGCGGCATTCGTCTCGGCACGCCGTGGATCACACAGCGCGGCTTCGATGAGAAGAAGACTCGTCAGCTGGCGGATATTATGGCGGATGTGTTGATCGCGTGCGCGCCGCATAGTGTGGATACCGTCCGCAAGGGACGACAACGCAGAGCAAAATTGGATTTCAAAGTGTTGAATGATGCCAAGTTGAAGATTCGCAAGTTATCTGAATCGGCGGGCATTGATTTCAAGCCGACGCAGCATGGTTACCCACACTTCTATTACATTGATGATGCGCCGAAGGCGAAGACGGCAGTTGTGTATGAGTTGAGCGGTGATCGCGTGCGGCAGATGTTGGATTATGCTGTGTCATCTGATTTATCTGCGCTCAAGGTGGGGATGAGTCAGGCGACAGAAATTTCCACACCAAGAGGCAAAGTGAAAGGAACGTTGGTGAACGTGGACGATACGTTCTATCAATTGGCGGTGCCGGCCGCGAAAGCAAATGTTGTAGCGACTTGGTTGAGAGATTTATCTGATGGATATATGTCGTTCAATTTGGATGGCAAGAAAGATTTCAGCGCGAAGCGGATGCCGGGACCTTTCTTCGTCAGTGAAGTGAAAGCCAAAGTTGCGGCGGTTGCAGGCAAAGCCGTCAGCGAAGATAAACCTTGGTTTATTGGCGACCAGCCCAAATCGAAGAAAGAGGCGGCAGCGTCCCCTTTGGGGATGCCGCCTTTCGTCTGGAATGAAGTTGAGGGCGAATTAAAAAAGACGGCGTTGAATCAAACGCATCGCGACCTCGGCGGCAGAATGGTCCCATTTGCGGGTTGGGAAATGCCGGTGCAATACACGGGTATTTTTGAGGAGCATCTTGCCACGCGCAATGCGGCGGGCTTGTTCGATGTTTCGCACATGGGCGTGTACGATGTGCGCGGCGCGGATGCGGCGTCGTTCCTCGATACGGTCTGCGGCAATGACTGCGGCGGGTTGCTGCCGGGCGAGTCGTTGTATTCGCATTTCCTCACGCCCGATGCGGACGTGATCGATGATACGCTCATCTATCGCCGCGGCTGGGATAATTATCTCGTGGTCGTGAACGCGTCGAACGATGACAAGGATCGCACGTGGTTGGAAAGTGTGCGCGATGGCAAAGTGAAAATTGACAACGGACGACCGTGGGCGCGGACGTATGGTTATAACGCGGAGATACGCAACTTACGGGACCCGAAAGCTGGTTCAGCCATGCGAGTGGATATTGCCCTGCAAGGACCGAAGAGCCGCGACACGCTGCTGGCGATGGGCGTGGATAGCGAGACCCGCGCGCGCATCATGAAGTTGAAGCGGACTGAGTTGTGCGATGCCGTGGTCGGTGGGTTTGACTTGATCGTTTCGCGCACGGGTTATACCGGCGAGAAAATGGCGTTTGAATTGTTCGTCCACCCCGAACGCGCCGTGGACTTTTGGAATGCAGTGTTGAAAGCGGGCGAGCAGTTTGGTGTCAAAGCGATCGGTTTGGGTGCGCGCGACTCGTTGCGTACCGAAGCGGGTCTGCCGTTGTACGGTCACGAAATGGGACTCGGCTCGGGCAAGTTTGACGGACGCGATCTCGGCGTGGCTGAAGGCGGATTCGGTTCGTACGTGAAACCGTACAAGCCGTGGTTCATTGGTCGTGACGCTTATGTAGCGCGCGAGAAAGAGCGCAAAGGCGTGGTCATCCGCTTTACGTTCGATGAGCAGCGCGTCCGCATGGCGCATAACGGCGACCCTGTGATGAATGCCAACGGCGAACGCATTGGCTTCGTCACCTCCTGTGCCATTGATGGACAGAGATTCATTACCGGTCAGGCGTATTTGGAAAATGCTTACATCAAGGAAGGCACGCCGATCCTAATCCATCAAGGTGGCGTGATGGATCGCCCCGCCACAGCGGCGAAGGTGGTGAGCAGGTTTGCAAAGTTGTAAACGGACTTTGTAACGGATTCACGGATAAAACGGATGGGACGGCGTGGGTGGGACGCCGTCTCGTTTTGTTTGAATGGAAAGCGGCTGTATAATTACTTCAAGATGGTCACTGTAAATGTACCAACGATTGACAAACGCAAGCGTATTCCACAAAGAGCCATCAATCAGGTGGTCAAGCAGATTGTGGAAAAATTCAAGCCGCAGAAAATTATTTTGTTCGGCTCGTATGCGCGCGGAAATCCACGCCCTGAAAGTGACGTGGATATGTTGGTCGTGATGAACACGAAACTAAGAGACACACAGCAAGCTATTCAAATCTGCCAGCAGATAGAATACAGATTTGGGTTGGACTTAATTGTCCACACGCCAAAATATCTGGCGAAACGCGTGAAAATGGGCGACTTCTTTTTGCGAGAGGTCCTCAAGGAGGGAAAGGTTATCTATGAATTCCGCAACAATTGAGTGGGTTGATAAAGCGGAAGGTGATTTCGCGACAGCAGGTCGCGAGTTACGGGCACGCACCTCACCCAACTATGATGCAGTTTGTTTTCACTGTCAGCAATGCGCCGAGAAATATCTCAAAGCAGTTTTGCAGGAAAACGAAAAATATATCCCCAAAATTCATAATCTCATTGAGTTAATGCTCTTGTGTGAAGAAATAGACAGCAGTTTTGAAATGCTGCGTGCCGATCTGGTGACAATGGAGCGGTTTTCAGTGCGTGTGCGTTATCCTGGTGAAACCGCAGAAAAGGAAGATGCCAAGTCTGCTTATGCAGCAGCTGGCACTGTGCGGAAATTTATAAAACAGAAATTGAGCGCGGCGTGATGGACCGCCCCATTCACCCTCCCCAGTCGGGGGCAGGCGGCGAAGGTGGTATCGAGGTTCGCTAAGTTGTAAACGGACTTTGTAACGGATTCACGGATAAAACGGATGGGACGGCGGAGGGCGGGACGCCGTTCCGTTTTGGTTTGATGTTCCCATATCCGGCAGGCGCCCCTTTCTATTTGCCGCTTTCTACCCTCGCTCCCTCTTCGCTGACTTCCAACTCAAAGACGCGCGCCGATAAACCAAAAGATTCAAATACCAGCTTCATTGCCTTGCCAATGCCTGCATCTTGTTTGGCCGAGAACGCGATCAGGCTTGGTCCCGCACCGGATAAGGCCACGGCCGCCGCTCCCGCGCGTTTGGCTGCGTTCATCACAGTTTGCGCGCCGGGGATCAACGGCAGGCGATACGGCTGGTGCAATTTATCTTCCATGACCCGACCGAGTAATTCGAGATCGCCGCATTCAAAAGCTTTTGCCGCCAACACGGCGCGGCTGATGTTGTAAACCGCGTCTTTCATCGAGACCTGTTTTGGCAAAGCCGCGCGTGCTTGTTGTGTGGGGAAATGAAGGTCTGGTGTTACGACCGTGATTGCCATCGGCCCGACGTCTATTTTATGTGCGATGATTTCTTCGTTGACAATGGTCGAAACGACCAGTCCGCCCATCAGCGCGGCCGAAACATTATCGGGATGGCCTTCCATTTCTGCGGCAAGATTCAAGATTTCGTCGCGGGAAAGCGGATTGCCCAGCAATGCATTCGCGCCGAGCAGGCCCGTCAGGATCGCGGCCGCGGACGATCCCAGCCCTGAGCCGAGCGGGATGCGATTTATACAACGGAGGCGAAAGGACGGAAGCGATTTGCCAGTCTGTTCTGCAAGGCGATGGGCAGTATGCAGGATCAAATTGTTTTTATTTTCAGGCAGTTTCCCCGCGCCCTCGCCGTTAATGTCAATGGAGATTGCTATGCGTTGATTCGTTTGCTCATCCGTTACCGAATCCGTTTCAAAAACAGACTCATTCCACAGATCGAGCGCAAGGCCCAGCGCGTCGAAACCGGGCCCGAGGTTGGCGGAAGTAGCGGGGACTTTTACCAAAAATTCCATGATTTTTTTTGAACTGCTAAGCACGCAGAGAGCGCAAAGTTTTTCCTTCGTGTCCTTTGTAATTAAACAGATTTACCCCAAAATAACTTCTTCCAACGCCGACAAATTCGGCATGACTACCTGCGGCTTGACCATATCTTTGATAACGATGTCCGGGTCTTTCAATCCGTGGCCGGTGCAGATGGCGACGACCCTTTTGCCCTTCGGATTTAGATTGCCATTCTCGATCTCGATTGCCAGCCCCGCCAGCCCGGCCGCAGACGCAGGCTCGACCCAAATGCCTTCAAGCCGCGCCAGCAGCTTTTGCATGTCAACGATCTGCGTGTCGGTGGCCGCGATGATCTTTCCGTTGGATTCTTCGGCGGCTTGCAAAGCTTGTTCGCCGCGCGCCGGTTTGCCGATGCGGATGGCTGTCGCAACCGTTTCCGGATTTTCAACGGCGTGCCCAATCACGAGCGGAGCCGCGCCTGCGGCCTGCACTCCCAACACTTGCGGCAGGCCAGTTGATTTAATTTCGTTGTATTGTTTGAAGCCAGCCCAATAGGCGCTGATATTTCCAGCGTTGCCAACCGGCAGGCACAACCAATCCGGCGCAGACTCTATTGCATCGCAAATTTCGAACGCGCCGGTCTTTTGCCCCTCGATGCGATACGGATTGATCGAGTTCACCAAACAGATGGGATGCTTGTTCGTGATCTCAATGACCATCGTCAGCGCGTCGTCGAATGAACCTTCGATCTGAATCACCCGCGCGCCATACGCGGCCGCGCCCGCCAACTTTCCCGCCGCAACTTTTCCCTGCGGGATCAGCACGATGGATTTCATTCCTGCGCGCGCCGCGTACGCCGCGGCGGACGCGGCGGTGTTTCCAGTAGATGCACAAATCACGGTTGTGGCGTTGCGCCCAAATGCCTCGCTGACGGCGGCGGTCATGCCGCGGTCTTTGAATGAACCAGTTGGGTTGAGGCCTTCAAATTTGATGAACAACTCAAAGCCGCCGCCGAGTTGGCGCGATAGATAATCGGCGGGAATCAAAGGCGTGTCCCCCTCGAGCAGGCTGATGGTCCGCGTATGAGGCGGGAGATTTAATAAGTGTCCGTACCTGGAAAGAAGTCCGCTATAGGCCACGCGTCGCCTATCCTTTTTCATAGACGAAGACTTGAATATCAAGCCCATCGTTATTGAGCATGTCAATCGCGGGCTGAAAAGTGGCGTCTTTGATTCTTTGCATGTCACCAGCAGGCGCGTACACAGAAAGCCGCGCCTCCTCGCCGGATATTTTGACGGCCTTCATTTCTGCGCTGGCAGAGGCGGTTTTGATCTTGTCGGCCATTTGCTGGATGGCATCATCAATTGACATGGCTGTTCCCTCGCATTGGCGTTTTGACAAATTATATCGCGCTCCCTGGCGCGTCACGTTTGCGCGTGCTTCGTGTTTCGACTTGTGTAATTGATTTGGTCGCTGATGAGGAGAGACGATGTCCACTACCAGTCGCAAGCCAGCCGCAGCGAAGTCTCGACGCGCCAGACGCGTCAGTGAAGACACACCCTGGGTGGAGATCCCCATTTTTATCCACGGGATCACCCCGGATAAAAATCCAACCATGTGCCGGAAGCAATACGGAGAATTACATCGGGGCGTGCAGGCTTCCCTGAAGAATTATCCCAAGAACGATTTTTCCGGTTTTGCATCGGAAATCCCAATTGTGTGGGGACGGCCACCGTATAATGATATCAAGCCGGATCCGAATCAGCCGGAACAACTTCTGTCGAGTGTGGAAATCGCTATTAGGAGCCTCGCCAGGAAAAATATGAAAGCTGCCTACGCCGGCATTCTGGGACTGCATGGCATGGTCCGCGACTGGCTTTTCTTCGGCGCGTCAGACCTGATCTATTATGTTTCGGGTGACGGGGAAGCTTCGGTGCGAAACCATATATTTATTGAGATCGCGCAGGCAATTTCAAAACGCATATCGGATCCCAATGAAAGATTTTCGTTGACCATCTTCGGCCATTCCGCAGGAAGCCTGATCGCGCACGATCTTTTATTCCACTTGTTTTCGAAAAAGAAGCATAAAAGCGAAAACACAACATCAATGGCTTCTTATATGGATGAACTGCGCCAAATGGTAAAAGGGGACCGCTTGCGGCTCAGGCGCCTGTACACCTTCGGTTCACCGATCGCGCCCATGACTTTGCGCGCCGACTCATTGGTCGAAAAATTCTATAACAAGGAAAAACTCGATCCGGAGGCGCTCGGCCTACTGGATGGACAGGACGGTCTGAGCAATCCGCGCTGGGTGAATTTTTGGAGTCGATATGATATCGCGTCCTATCCCGTTGATGCGCTTTATTCCAACTCGAATGGCATCATCCACGACGAAGAAATCCGCACAAGCATATCGCCTGGTGCGGCTCATGGAAGTTACTGGACATCGGGACAAATGGCCGATTATATAGCCAAGACTTTATGATGATAGAACGGGTTCCAATCAGGAACCCGTTCTATTTTGCGAGCTTTGCGATGGTCACGCCCGCGCCGCCTTCATTGTCGCGCGCTTCCTCAAACGAAGAAATATAAGGATGCTTCTTCAAATGTTCGCGCACGGCCTCACGCAGCTTTCCAGTGCCTTTGCCGTGTACGATGCGTACAAATGGCAAGCCGGCCGCGTAGGCTTTTTCCAAATATTGTTCAAGCTCGTCGAGGCCATCTTCCACCATTTTGCCGCGCAAACTGACTTCCATGCCGGGCGATGGTGTGAATGATGATTTTGAGCTGACGACTTCAGGCTTTATTTCAGGCTGAACGATAGGTACGAATTGCCTTCGTTCAAGGTCGGACAATTTCGCCCGCAAGCGGATACTGCCAATCTGCACTTCCGCATCCGACTCACCGATGGCGGTCACTATTCCATCGGCCTTTAGTGTGCTGACGGTGACTCGCTCACCGAGTTTCAGCGACTGATTACTGATCACTGGCGGCTGGTTACTTTTTCTTTCCACCGGCGTTTCGATCTTTTCTTCGATGGCTGCGAGTTTTTCTTCCACCGCTTTGATGGCTTGCAATGGCTGGCTGGCTTTTCTCAATTGTTGTTTAAGCGCGGCAATATTTTGTTTGAGAACCGCCACTTCCAGTTCGCCTTCGGCGCGGGCCTTGGCTAAAACTTCGCGGCGTTCGTCCTCGATCTTTTCGAGCCGCTTGTCGAGTTCGCGCGTTTGACTCTCGATCCTATCGCGCGCCTTTTCTAATTTCTCGCCGGCGCGCGAGGTGCGGTTGCGTTCCTTGCGAATATCATCCAGCAATTTGTCGGCGCGCAGATCGTCAGGGCTGATTTCGCTTCTCGCCGCGGCGACCAGTTTCTCGTCCAGACCGAGGCGTTGGGCGATGAGCAAAGCGTTTGAGCGGCCGGGGAGTCCAAGCGTTAATTTATAGGTCGGGCGCAGAGTCTGGATGTCGAATTCAAGCGAGGCATTGACCACGCCTGCGGTGCTGTGCGCGAACGTTTTGAGTTCGGGATAATGCGTGGCGACAAAAGTGGTCGCGCCGCGTTCGAGCAGGTGACTCAAAATGGCGCGCGCAATGGCCGCGCCTTCCTGCGGGTCGGTGCCGGAACCGAGTTCGTCGAAGATGACCAGCGAACGATGATCCAGCTTTTTCAAAATGCGGATGATGTTGGTGATGTGTCCGCTGAAGGTCGAAAGCGATTGCTCGATGGATTGTTCGTCGCCGATGTCTGCAAAAATATCGTGGAAGCAGGCCAGCTCCGAGCCGCTTTGCGCGGGAATGTGAAGTCCGCTTTGGGCCATGAGCGCCAGCAGGCCGACCGTTTTTAACGAGACGGTTTTTCCGCCGGTGTTCGGGCCGGTGATGACGATGGCGCGCGTGCCGGGCGCAGGATCAACATCAATGGCGACGACGGTTTTGGGGTCAAGCAGAGGATGCCTTGCATGAAAAAGGTTTAAAGTTGGAAGGTTGAAGGTTGAAGGTTTGGCATCCTTCGATCTTAAACCTTCAACCTTCAACTCATGCAAAATCGGTTCGGTGCCATGAATCTCCACCGCGTATTTTGCTTTTGCAAAAGCCAGGTCGAGCACGGCCAGATTTTCAACGCCGTAGGTCAGCTCATCACGATGCGTTCCGATCAACGTGGAAAGTTCGGCCAGGATTCTGCGCTCTTCGTCGCGCTCGGCAAGTTCAAGTTCGCGGACTTCATTGTTCAATTCAACCACCGGCAGAGGCTCGACGAAAAGAGTCGCGCCGGACGATGATTGATCATGGACAACGGCCTTGATGCTTCCCTTGAATTCGGCGCGCAGGGGAATCACATAACGTCCATCGCGCTGTGTGATGATCGATTCCTGCAATTTTGAAGCGGACTCGGTTAAATATCTTTGCAGGCGAGACATCAACCGATCGCGCGCCACTTTGACCTGGCGCCGCAAATTGGCGAGTTTGTCCGACGCTGAATCCAGCACTTCGCCGCGCTCCGAAAGAACGCGCGTTATGGCGTCTACCACGCCGTGCGATTCGGGTAATCCAACCGCGATGGCGCTCAAACGCGGAGAATCCTCCGCGCTTTTTTCGAGAGTCTTTTTCAACGTGCGGCAGGAGATCAATGTGGATTTAATATCCAGCAGCGATTGAGGATCGAGAACGCCGCCGCGCGCTGCTAGGTCCGCGGCCGGGCGGATATCGTGCGCGCCGCCAATGGTCAGGTCGTGAGTGGTCAGCAGGAAGCCGGCTTCAGATGTTTCAGCAAGCAGACGTTTGGCTTCTTCATAATTGGAAGTCGGTTGAAGTGTATTCGCCAGTTCGGCGGATGCAGAGAAATCACAAAAGCCCGCCAGGCGGGTGAGTATTTTGGGATATTCGAGAACGCGCAGGGTCTTGCTGTCCATGCGGCGAATTATAAACCACAGAATCTGTGTTATACTCTCGCCGCTCTCAATGGAGAGCAACCGTTTTGGGAAATTGTTTTGATCACTCTAAATGATGGCCCGGCGAAATAGTCGGGCTTTTTTTGTTGCGAGGGCGTAATCCCTGAGGGTTTGTTTGAAAAAGCAAACCCGGGTTGGCAAGAAGTTTTACGGAGTTATCAGAACATCCCACTGTCTGTCATCGCAAGTGGTGGTTGAGTAGTCCGTGTTTTTCGGACGTATCGAGACCCTCGCAATGACAAGTAGATAAAAAGGAAATCTGATGACAACCGAATTTACTTCTTTAAACCTGCGCCCCGAACTGGTGCAGACCGTCACTGCGCTTGGTTATATCGAGCCGACGCCCATCCAGGCCGCCCTCATCCCGATCATGCTCACCGGCGTGGACGTAGTCGGCCAGGCGCAGACCGGCACCGGCAAGACTGCCGCCTTCGCCCTCCCCATTCTTCATCATCTGCAACACGGACACCGCCACATTCAAGGTCTCGTACTTGCGCCCACGCGCGAACTGGCTTTGCAGGTTGCCAACGCGCTCATTCAATATGGCGCGCAGCTCAATGTGCGCGTGCTGGCCGTCTATGGCGGACAGCCCTACAGCCCGCAGATCACGCAACTCAAACGCGGTGTCGACATCGTAGTCGGCACGCCGGGGCGGCTGCTCGACTTGATGAAGCGCGACGTTCTCAACTTGAGCAGTGTCAAAACCGTCGTGCTCGATGAAGCCGACGAAATGCTCAACATGGGATTCATCGAAGATGTTGAAGCCATTTTGGCCGCGACACCAGCCGAACGTCAGACCGCGCTCTTCAGCGCGACTCTGCCGCCGCGCATCCGTTCCCTGGCTGAACGCTTCATGCGCGCCCCTCAATCGGTCACCATTAAACGGCCTACGCTCACGCTGACGGCCACCGAACAGCGCTACTACATGGTCAACGAATCAGACAAACTTAACGTGGTCATGAATCTGCTCGAAATGGAGAACATGACCAGCGTGCTGATCTTCGCCCGCACGCGTGCCGAGACAGCGCGACTCTCCAACGAACTTTCACAACGCGGCTTCCCCGCCGAGGCCATTCACGGCGACCTCGACCAGAACGCCCGCGAACGGACACTCAGCCGCTTCCGCGCCGGGCAAGTTAAGGTGTTGGTTGCGACCGATGTCGCCGCGCGCGGCCTGGACATTGATAATATTTCCCACGTCATCAACTATCAATTGCCTGACGATCCGGAAGTTTATGTCCATCGCATCGGACGCACGGGCCGCGCAGGCAAGACCGGCATTGCCATTTCATTGTTTACAAACCGCGAAAAGCGCCGCCTGCGCGACATCGAAGGCTTTACCAAACAAGTTCTGACCAAATCCATTCTGCCCACTGCTGATGACATTCGCATCTACCGCGAGAATCAAGTTCTGGCTCAGATGAGGATCTGGCTCGGCCGCGGACGCTATCAACGCGAGCGCGAAATGGTCGAGCAGTTGGTGGCCGAGGGGCATGAGTTGCTTGAAGTTGCGGGCGCGGCGCTTAAGCTGGCCCGTCAG
This sequence comes from Chloroflexota bacterium, assembly GCA_016195815.1. Lineage (GTDB taxonomy): Bacteria > Chloroflexota > Anaerolineae > Anaerolineales > Villigracilaceae > Fen-1038. Next base: position 66,730 of record JACPYX010000008.1, on the reverse strand, counting down.
AGTGAGAAACAGCGTCCGGTCGCGGTTGCGGCCGAAGTCCCGTCGGAGCCGACGCGTTCTTATAGATCCGAACGTGAGTACCCACGCGGCAGCCGAAAAGATCATTCGTCAACATCTTCGCGGCGCGAAGGCCCGGCCCGGCGTTCTGATGCGCGCACATCGCACGAAGCGGGCATGGTGCGGCTGAAAATAACGAAAGGCAAGGAGCACGGCGTGCGCCCGAACGATGTGGTCGGCACGATTGCTTTTCAGGCCGACATCCCCGGCGCGACGATTGGGAAAATCCGCATCGAAGATAAGTTTACTTATGTGGATGTGCCTGAACAGTTCCTTGAAAAGATAATGCTTCACAATGGCAATTACCGCATTGGAAAACATAAAGTCGCTTTGGAAAAAGCATAAAATAAAAGTGAGCCCCTGAATTTTCAGAGGCTCACTTTTATATCTGTTTTTACTGACAACTGGTTACTGTTGCTATCCGTGCCTGCTCATGAACTTCTCCATGCGGCGCAGGGCTTCTTCGATTTGTTCGTAGCTGGTGGCATAACATGCGCGCACAAAACCTTCGCCGCCGGGACCGAACGAATTGCCCGGCACGACTGCCACGTGTTCCTCCTCCAATAATTTCTGGCAAAAGGTTTCATCGTCCATGCCGGAGGCGCGGATATTGGGAAAGGCGTAGAACGCGCCGCGCGGTTCAAAGGTCTGGAGGCCGAAGCGGTTGAGTCCGCTGACGAGAAGTTTTCGGCGGCGGTCATATTCCGTCACCATTTCCTTGATATAAGGTTCGCCTGATTTCAACGCTTCAATTGCCGCGTCCTGCGCGGTGGTCGGCGCGGACATGATCGTGTATTGATGGATGCGCACCAGACCCTTGATGATGTCCGAAGGCCCGGCCGCGTAGCCGATACGCCAGCCGGTCATGGCGTAATCTTTTGAGAATCCGCCCAGCAAAACGGTGCGGCGCTTGATGCTTTCGCTCAAAGAGGGAAAGCAGACATGTTCAAAACCGTACACAAGGCGGTCATAGATTTCGTCTGATACCACGATCAAATCATGCTCTTCCGCCATTCGGGCGATCTCAACCAATATATTTCGTTCGGCCACTGCTCCGGTTGGGTTGGACGGGTAACCGATAAAGATACATTTTGTGCGCGGGGTGATGGCTTTGCGAATGTCGTCCGGGTCGAGTTGGAAATTGTTTTCAAGCCGGCTTGGCACTTCCACCGCAACGCCGCCCGCCAAAATGACCTCGGCCTGATACGAAACGAAGCATGGCGTTGGGATGATGACCTCATCGCCGGGGTCGAGAATGGCCGTGAAGGTTAAATACAACGCTTCAGATACGCCGACGGTGGCAATGATCTCATTGACCGGATCGTATTTCACGCTGTACAACTTTTCGATATTCTGCGCGATGCCCTGGCGCAATTCCATCTTGCCGGAGTTCGATGTGTAATGCGTTTCGCCGCGTTGCAGGCTTTGAATGCCCGCCTCGAGGATCGGCTTGGGCGTTGTGAAGTCCGGTTCGCCGATGCCGAGCGAGATCACATCTTTCATCGTCGCGGCGATGTCGAAGAATTTGCGGATGCCCGACGGCTTGAGTCCCGCCACGCGTTTGGAGAGATACTGCGTACCTGCTATTTCCTGCATTAATAGACCTCCGTTGATATGTCGGAAAAATATAGGACAAGATCACTCTTGTCCTAAGAAAGTATGACACGGCTATTATCGCCGATATTCAGCGTGAACGTTTCGCCTGCGCCTCTTCCCTCGACTTTGGACTGCCTGCCGATCAACGAGCCTTTCAAGGCCGAATCCTTGATCTCACAACCCGCCTCGAGGATGCTGTCTTCGATGCGGCTGCCTGCGATCTTGCAGTCCGCGCCGATGGACGCGTACGGCCCGATCGTGGAATTCTTAACTTCAGCCGTCTCATGAATAAAAACAGGTTCATTGATTTTGACGCCTGCCTGTTGGGAAGTTTGAATGTTCAAATGTTGCGAACCTGTTAACTTTCCGGCTTTCAAACTTTCCAACAAATATCTGTTCGTTTCCAGTGTCGCTTCGATCGTGCCGGTGTCCAGCCATGTTTCGACCTTTTGCACGCGCATCAACGCTCCGTGCTCGATTAAAATGTTGACCGCGTCGGCCAGAAAAAACTCGTTCTTCAATTGCACATTGCGCTGCATCTGCTCTTCGATGGCGCTCATCAAGTTTTCACTGCTCTTGAAATAATAGCATCCAACCAATGCCAGGTTGTTTTCCATCGTCTGTGGCTTCTCTATGAGATGCGTCACCCAGCCATCTTTGTTGACTTCCGCCACACCGAAGCGGCGCGGATCTGCCACGGCTTTGACCCAGGCCACGCAGTCGCTTTTTTCGCGGTCCAAAAATGAAAAATCCGTTTCGATCAGCGTGTCTGAAAAACACATGATCATCGGGCCGCTCAAATATTGCCGCCCCAGATACAGCGCGTGCGATTGTCCCTTCATCTCGCCTTGCACCACGTAATGCGCCTTGATATCGGGATAATGTTCGGCGATAAATGGCGGGATCTGCATCTCGCCCAAATATGGCCCGACAATAAAAACGAATTCGGTTTTCTTCGGGTTGGGCAAAGTCTGGAACATGTCCAGCAAATAATCGAGGGCGGTTTTTCCGGCCACGCCCACCAGCGGTTTGGGTTTGCTCCAGGTGTGAGGCCTCATGCGCGTGCCCCAGCCTGCCATCGGGATGACGATTTTGAGTGTTTCAGACATGCGCCAATTTTACCGCTAACTTACCATTCGCCGAATTGCGGCTGGCCGTTTTGAGCGCGGTATTCTTCCAGCTTGCGGCGATGTCCCGGCCAGACGGATTCCGGCAAGGCATCGAGCGGAAAGAAGCGGGCCTCGGCGATTTCTCCATCGTGTTTTCCGCTGGCAGTGAATTGATCCGAAACGAAGACGATGTTGTGATCGCTTTTCCACCATGCGAAATTCGAGTAGGCCCCCAATATGGCCAGCGTTTGCAGCTCTGCGCCGGCCTCTTCGCGCACCTCGCGCCGGGCGGCCTGCTCCAACGTTTCGCCGCGCTTGACTCCGCCGCCGGGCATGAACCAGCCTTCGATATAAGTATGCCGCACCAAAAGGGCTTGATCGTTTTGAATCAACATCACGCGCACGCCCAACGTGACCGGCCGCGCGAAGAAACAATAGACTCTGTACGCCAGATAAATCAGGCGCATCATGCTAGGAATGTCCAAGCACCGGGTGCGGTTTGTAAGGCTCTTCGAGTTGTTTGATTTCTTCTTTGGTTAGTTTGATTTCGAGCGCAGCGATGGACTCATCAAGATGTTCCATCTTGCTGGAACCGATGATGGGTGCTGTGACGTATGGTTTGCTGAGTACCCAGGCCAGCGCGATCTGCGATCCGCTGAGGCCGCGAATTTTGGCGACTTCGTTTACGCGTTCGGCCACGCTGAAATCTTCCTCGCGAAAGTAAAGCTGGTCGGCAAACGGATCGCTTTTGGCGCGCGTTGTTTCGCCGCCTCCGCCGCGTGCGCGGTTGCCCCCGAAAAATCCGCGCGCCATCGGGCTCCATGGAATCAGGCCGATGCCTTGATCCATACACAGCGGAATCATTTCGCGTTCTTCTTCGCGATAAACCAGGTTGTAGTGATTTTGCATCGAGACAAATTTTGTCCAGCCGTGAATTTCGGAAACATGCAGCGCTTTCATGAATTGCCAGGCAAACATGGACGATGCGCCGATATAGCGCGCCTTGCCCGATTTGACGACATCGTGCAAAGCCTGCATGGTTTCTTCGATGGGCGTCGAATAATCCCAACGATGGATTTGATACAAATCAACGTAATCCATCTTGAGGCGCTTGAGCGATCGGTCAAGCGAGTCCATGATGTGCTTGCGTGAAAGTCCGCGGTCGTTGGGATCATCGCTCATGGGATTGAATACTTTCGTGGCGATGACGACATTTTCGCGTTGAACGCCGAACGTTTTCAGTGTGTTGCCAAGAACTTCTTCGCTCGCACCCAGCGAATAGACATCGGCTGTGTCGAAAAAGTTGACGCCTGCATCCAGGGCGCGTTTGACGAATGGCCTGGCTTCTTCTTCATCTAAAATCCATTCGCGCCATTTCTTTGAGCCGTACGTCATCATGCCGAGGCACAAGCGCGAGACTTTTAGACCGGTTTTTCCAAGGTTGACATATTGCACGTTTTCTCCTTTTTGTAATCACGTCATTACGGGCCTGTTCTTTAGGCGAAGCAATCTCCTTGTTGAATTTATCCTGGTCTTGATACGCTTCGCTACTCGACCAGCGCTTGCAATGACACTAAAAATTAAATTACCTTTAAATTTGCCAGGCTGGCCGACAATCGCTTGATGCCAACCGACTCAAAAACAACATCCACGATTTCATCCTCGTCCTGGATGCGGCTGTCAAGCACGATGCCGTCGCCCCATGAATTGTGCTTGACGCGCGTCCCGGCGCGGAATTTAGATTCCATAACGGGGGCCGCTTGCGGGGTCCGGGAGGAAGCGGCCCATAATGATTCGGGCGCGCGGCCTTTCAGCCCGCGTCCGCTGCGCGATTTGCCGACCAGCAAATCGGCAGAAATGTCGTCCAAAAATCTGGATGGAAAAGTTTCTTCAGAAAATCCGCGCCCACCGCGCTGGATGGCGCGGACAAGATACAGCCGATCTTTTGCGCGCGTGATGCCGACGTAAAAAAGCCGCCGTTCTTCCTCCATGCCTTCGGGTTCGTCGAACGAGCGGTTGTGCGGTACAATGCCATCGTCGAGGCCGACGATGAAGACCGCGCCAAACTCCAGTCCCTTGGCGGCGTGGAGGGTCAGAAGCGTGGGCGCGTTGATGTTTTCTTTTAGAGTATCCTGGTCTGAAACGAGCGCGACATTTTCCAAAAATTCTTCGAGCGTGCGTGTGTCATATTCGACCGCGACGCGGCGCAGTTCCTGCACGTTCAACCAGCGATCCTCGCCTTCGCTGGTACTCGTTCTTGTTCTTAGAGTATCAGATTCATCATCAATGTAGGCCTTGTAATTTAGATCGGCGAGGATGCGGTCAAAGAGTTGGGAAACGGTCAGGGCGGGCGCGGCCATTTCCCAACTGGAAAGAGACGCGCCGAAATCTGCCAGCGTGATGACACTGCGTCCGGTGAACTGATTCCAAAACGGAGAGTCCGAGCCGCGCGCCAGATCGAGCAATACCGCGCCGGGACTCGTATTGTTTTGTCGCGCCACATTATGAAGCGTGAGCAATGTTTTGTCGCCGATGCCGCGCGGCGGGACGTTGATGACGCGGTCGAGGCTGGCTTCGTCGGCGGGGTTGTGGATGAGTCTTAAAAACGAAATGATGTCTTTGACTTCGCGGCGTCCGTAAAATCTTTGCGCGCCGACGAGCTTGTATGGAAGGCGCGCCTGCAAAAATGCTTCCTCCAATAAACGGGATTGCGCGTTGGTGCGATACATCACGGCGCAATCGCCCGGCTCGAACTCGCGGCTGGCGACGAGTTGCGCGATGCTGTCCACGACGAAGGACGCTTCGCTATAATCGTCGGGCGCTTCATAGAAATAAATCTTCTCGCCCGCGCCGCGTTCGGTGAAAAGCTTTTTCCTGCGGCGATGCGCTGCGCGGTCAATGACCGACATGGCCGCGTCGAGGATCGTCTGACGCGAACGATAATTTTGTTCGAGCAGAATCACTTGCGCGTCTGGATAGTCCTGCTCGAAGCGCTGAACGTTGCGCCAGTCCGCGCCGCGCCAGCGATAGACGGACTGGTCCGGATCCCCGACCACAAAAATATTATGATGCGCCGATGCCAGGTGTTTCAATAAAGTATATTGCGCCAGGTTCGTATCTTGAAACTCGTCTACCAATACTTGTTCAAACCGCCGCGCATATTTCTCGCGCACGGCGGGATTATCTTCAAGCAGGCGCGCCGTGTACATCAACAGGTCGTCAAAGTCCACCGCGTTGCTGGCGACCAGCCGCTTTTGATATTCCGTGTAAACGCGCTTGACGACTTCGTCGCGGTAATTGGTGATCGGATAATCGTCCGCTCCAATAAGTTCATTTTTTGCATTCGAGATGGCGGCGTGAACGCTGGCGGCGCGGTATAACTTGTCGTTCAAATTAAATTCTTTGATAATGCCCTTGACGATGCGCTCCTGATCGTCGGCGTCGAAAATGACGAAATTCGATTCGAGCGGCAGGTGTTCAGATTCGCGCCGCAGAAGGCGCGCGCAGATCGAATGAAACGTTCCCAGCATCATCCCTTCTGTCGCGTCCGCCCCGAGCAACTTCTCGACGCGCGTCTGCATCTCGCGCGCGGCCTTGTTGGTAAAGGTCACAGCCAGGATGCGATACGGGCGGACGCCTTCGTTCGCGATCAAATATGCGACGCGCTGAGTCAGCACCCGCGTCTTTCCGGACCCGGGGCCGGCCAGCACCAAAATCGGCCCCGTCCCGGCCGTGACCGCTTTTCTTTGTTGAGGGTTGAGTTTATCGAGGAAGTCCATGGTTAATGGAAAATAGAGAGCTGCCGTCCATTCTGTGAACCGCTGCTCTCTATTCTCTGATCATCCAATCTCTAGAGTTGTGAAGTGCAGTTTGGGCAGCGCGTCGCCTTGATGGGAATCATTGTGAAGCAATGCGGGCATTCTTTTGTGGTCGGCACGGCAACAGGAGCGGGAGCGGGCTTTTGTAATTTATTCATCGAACGCACCAGCATGAAAATGACGAAGGCGATGATGATGAAATCGAAGATGGCTTGAATGAATGAGCCATATTTGACTTCCGCGCTTCCAACCGTGATCCCCAGCCCGCTGAAGTCAACGCCGCCGATCAGAAGCCCGATCAGAGGCATCAGCACGTCGCCGACCAGCGAACCGACGATCTTGCCGAATGCACCGCCGATGATGACGCCCACTGCCAGGTCCATCACATTACCGCGCATGGCGAAATCCCTGAACTCTTTTAACATTGCATCTACTCCTGTCGTTTAGAAATATGGGACAAGGTTATTCTACATTCCGCGCACAGGAATGTCAACAAAACAAGGGTTTGTCATGAGCGCCTGCGCCGGAGAAATACTATTTTCTGAATCGGAATAGAAAGCAATTCGATTGCATGGATGATGTGGTTGTCTCTACAATTTTTGAGCATTTGCGGTGCGTTAAACCGCTAATTTATATACGGTTGCCATACGATCTGCTCTTTTAGGGTAAAGTTGACGGGTTTGTGAAATGGAGTATAATTTTATGCGTCTGATAATTAGCAGAGGAATAAGCAGCGTATTTGGTTCTCTGTGAAGGAGGTGAAAGTTTACATAAAATAACCTTATGTTTTCCTTCGTTTACTCACCCACACCATTCCAAATTTTTGGAGGAGAAAAGAACATGTTACAAAAACGCTTGATGTTAGTTCTCGGCTTGCTCGTCGTCATGGGCCTGGTTCTTTCCGCGTGCGGAGCTGCCACGACCGAAGCTCCTGCCACTTCGGCTCCGGTTGTTACTGAAGCCCCCACTGCAGGCCCGACCGCAGTTCCTCCCACCACCCGCACCGGCGGATGGTTGGACGAGATTGACTATTCACAAATAGATGCGCAATCGGCCATTACGCAGATTGGCGCTGGCGCCGTAGACCTTTTCAGTTATGGCCTGGCGTCTAACAAACTGGCTGATATCAAGAGCGCCGGTTTGTGCTATTCATCGTCGTATGGCCTCTACTATGATTTCCTGTTCAACCCGGCCGTCTTCAAGGATGCCAACGTGCTGAACCCGTTCACGGATCGCAAGATTCGCGAGGCGATGAACTGGCTGGTTGACCGCAATTACATCAACCAGGAAATCTTCGCCGGCGGCGCTCTGCCGAAGTTCACTCCGCTGACCACACAACTAGTGGATTACACCAACGTGATTGATACGGCCCGCGGCCTCGAGTCCTATTACGCTTACAATCCGGACAAGGCCAAGGAAGTCGTCAATACTGAAATGACTGCCCTGGGCGCCACGTTGGGTGCGGACGGCAAATGGCAGTACAAAGGCAAGCCTGTTACCCTGACCTTCCTCATCCGCAACGATGGTGATGGCACACGCCTGCCGCAAGGTGAGTATTTTGCCAAGCAGCTCGAATCGGTCGGTTTCACCGTGACGCTTGAGGAAAAGAAATCCAGCGAACTCTCGCCCATCTGGATTGGCTCAGATCCCACCGAAGGCCAGTGGAGCTTGTACACGGCTGGTTGGGCTTCCAACGGCTTGAATCGAGACGAGAGAACTATTTTCCAGGAAATGTACCTGCCCGATAGTCCCCAGGGTATACCGTTGTTTACACAGAACGTCCCGGATCCTGCCTTCCAACAGGTTGGCGATGATTTGGCGAATGGCAAGTTCACAACTCTTCAGGAACGCCGTGACTTATTGGTCAAGGCCCTCCCGCTTGCACTGCAGGATTCTCTGCAAGTTTGGACGGTTGACCTGCAGAGCTTCTCGCCATACAACTGCAAACTCCAGGTGAGTGCCGACGTGGGCGCGGGTGTCGAAACCACCAAAATGGCGCCCTTTAACCTGCGCATCAAGGGACAGGAAGGCGGCGCAGTAAAGTCTGCTACCACTGCTACTCTCTTCACCGATCCGTGGAATCCGGTTAACGGCAGCAACTGGGTGTCGAGCGCTTTCGTCCAGAACGGCACTTCCAGCGGCGCTTTTATGCCCGACCCGTACACCGGTCTTTCCTGGCCATTCCGCGCCGAGAAGGCTGATGTGACCGTGCAGACTGGCCTGCCAGTTGCCACGAACCTCAACTGGGTTACGTTAAGCACAGCCGACAAGATTGACGTGCCTGCAGATGCCTGGGTTGATTGGGATGCCAAGACCCAGAAATTCATCACTGCTGGCGAGAAATCTCCCAACGGTGTCACTGCCAAGGTCAAGATTGTAGTCACCTACCCGGCTGACATGTTCCAAAAAGTGAAATGGCACGATGGCAGTAATCTTTCCGTAGCCGACTTCGTCATGCAAATGATTATGACGTTTGATCCGGGCAAAACGGATAGCGCCATCTATGACGAGGATGTTGCGCCAAACCTGGATGCTTTCCTGACCCAGTTCAAGGGCGTCCAGATCACATCCACCGACCCGCTGGTTATCACGACCTACAGTGATAACGTGTATGCGGACGCAGAACTCGATGCGTCGGTGGTGGGTAGCTGGTGGCCTCAGTACGGCTATGGCGAAGCGCCCTGGCAGTCCATTGCCATTGGCAACCTGGCCGATGCGAACAAAGAACTGGCCTGGGGAACAGGCAAAGCCGATCGCAACAAAGTCGAGTGGACCAGTTTCATTGGCGGCCCGAGTCTGGCGATCCTGTCCAAGTATTTGGATCAGGCTATTACCGATAAGACCATCCCGTATTCCGCCACGCTTAGTCAATATATTACAGCTGACGAAGCCGTTGCGCGCTACAACGCCCTTAAAGCGTGGTACACCGCGCGTGGTCACTTCTGGGATGGCACAGGTCCTTACTATCTGGCCTCTGTGGATCTCAATGCCGGTTCAGCAGTGGTGAAGAACAATTCTGCTTATCCCGACCTGGCTGACCGCTGGTCTGCTTTTGGCGAGGCGCCTCTTGCTGATGCCGCGTTGGATGGCCCGGCTCAGGTGAAGATTGGCAGTGAGGCTGTGTTCAATGTCGCTGTCACGAAGAAGAACGGCGATCCGTATCCGTCGTCTGATATCAAGCAGGTCAAATTCCTGCTTTATAACGACAAGGGCGAGACCGTTTACGTAGGCGAAGGAGTACCTTCGGGCGAGGGGACATTTACTCTCACCGTGCCTGCCGACGTAGCCTCCAAGCTGACAGCTGGCGCTGGAAGGATCGAAGCGGCGGCGGTGCTTATACCCGTTGCCATACCGGCCTTCACGTCTCTTGAATACGTGGTCGCTCCGTAAGTTTAGTTCCGTTTGTTGTTGATGAGGGGCAAGGGTTTACCCTTGCCCCTCCCTCTTATTTCTTAACAGTAAGGATGATATGGCTGCTGAAACCTTAACCACACCGGCACCCAGTTCGCCAACTACCAGGAAATCGCTTGCGAATAGCACTTTCGCGCGCGTTGCAAGGTATTCTGCCCTCAGGCTTGTTACCATGATCGTTACGGTTACAATCGGTGTTTATCTAACCATTATGATCGCCAACATGGGCGGATATGTGGACACAATTATGCGGAACGAAATCCGCGATAATACCACACAGTCCTTTCTAGCGAACCCGGCCTTCCGCAACCTGGATCCTGTTGTTCGTCAGAAGCTTATTCAGGCAAAGATAGCTTCGCAGGAAGAGCGTCTGGGCCTGAACAAGCCTTTTGCGGTTCGCTCCATAAATTACCTTCGCAATGCCCTGACCTTGAACCTGGGCCGCGCCACAAACATGACGAGCGATCAAGGTTCCAAGGAAGTGCGCCTGATCCTTCTCGAACGTCTTCCGGCTACTCTGCTCCTGACAGGCTCGTCCGAACTTATACTGTTCTTCGCCAGCGTTTTTATAGCCCTGTCTTTGTCAAGAAAATATGGCAGTTTTTTGGATAAGTTAACCATCGCATTTTCGCCAACCTCTGCGGCGCCCCCCTGGTTCTACGGCATTTTCTTTATCCTCATCTTTGCCGCGATTTTGAAAGTCTTGCCTTTCGGAGGCCTGGTGGATTCGCCGCCACCGGACAATACGGTGGATTATGGACTAAGTGTATTAAAGCATCTCATCCTGCCAGCCTCGGCTGTAATAGTCAGTTCGATCTTCTTGAGCATTTACAACTGGCGGACTTTTTTCCTCATCTATTCCAGTGAGGACTATGTTGAAATGGCAAAGGCCAAGGGACTGCCACCGCGGGATGTCGAGCGCCGTTACATTCTCCGCCCTACAATGCCAACCATTGTCACGAATTTTGCGCTTCTGGTCATCACCCTCTGGACTGGATTCACTATTACTGAGACGGTTTTCCTTTGGCCCGGGCTTGGAATCACACTCTTTCGGGCTATCGGTTTCTATGATACACCGGTCATCGTTGGCTCTACGATTATTTATGCCTATTTGCTGGCTATCACCGTCTTTCTGCTGGATTTTGTGTATGCCCTGGTTGACCCGAGAGTCAAAGTTGGCGGGAATTAATCATGAATGCATTGAAAAACTCGTTCCGCGAACTAGTACGCTATCCATCGGCAGTGGTTGGGTTGGTGGTCATTCTCTTTCTTCTAGTCATCTCGATTTATGCTTTGGCAACCATTCCCTACAACGAAGCAGTCCGGCTCTGGCGCGGAGGAGAGGATGTTTGGTATCAAAATCCAAAATATGCGCCGCCGGCATGGTTCAATGTTTTTAGCAGCAAGAAAGAACCCGTATCCTTTTTTGTTAGCAGCGCCAATGGGAGTATGACGAAGACAGTCACCCCCGGCGCTCAAGGCTCCTCCACTGTGGATATCAATTATTCATTCGATTATTCCTATGATGGATATCCCCAGGAAATGATCCTGTACTTCACAACAAAATTCAGTGAGAAACTTCCGTTTGTTTCCGTTTCCTGGATCACACCGGATGGCAGAAAGATACGGATTGCCGATATGGCTGTGGATCGCAAGCAGACCTATCGGTTTTCCCAGGATCCGAGACTCCAGAAAAGGTTGAAGACTGATAATGCGGTCATGCTCATACAAGCTCTCTTTGTGGATCCCAAAGCTAAAAACCCACTGCCCATAAAAGGGCAATATCAGCTGGTAATCACCGGGACAACTTTTGAAGCCGGGTCGGATATTGATGCCGAGTTTGTATTTCATGGCCAGCTTTACGGATGGGCGGGGACGGATCTATATCGCCGCGATCTTCTCCTGCCTTTGTTGTGGGGTACACCAGTCGCTTTGGCGTTTGGCCTAATTGCGGCGCTGGGCACATCGCTTCTGACCATGATCATTGCCGCCGTTGGAAGCTGGTACGGGGGCTGGCTGGATGAATTGATCCAGCGCATCACTGAAATAAACCTTGTCCTGCCCTTCCTTGCTATCCTGATCATGGTCGGCACGTTTTACTCGCGTAGTATCTGGGTGATATTGGGAGTCACGGTCCTGCTTAGCATTTTCTCGGGTCAGATAAAGACATACCGCGCCATTTTCCTCCAGTCCAAAGAGTCGCCTTATATTGAAGCGGCCCGGGCTTACGGCGCTTCAAATGTGCGTATTATCTTTTCTTACTTGATACCGCGCATGATTCCCTTGTTGATCCCGGCCCTGGTCTCCTCGGTTCCGTCGTTTGTGTTCCTCGAAGCGTCGCTCGCAGTACTGGGACTGGGCGATCCGGTCCTGCCGACCTGGGGCAAGATTATCGAGAATGCCTTCGCCGACGGCGCACTGTATAGCGGACGGTATTATTGGGTCTTGGAGCCGGCTGTATTGCTGATGTTGACAGGCTTGGGCTTTGCAATGCTGGGCTTTGCGCTGGACCGCATTTTCAATCCAAGATTAAGGGATATATAAATCAATGTCGCAGAACAATAAACTTCTTCGTATTGAAGAATTAGTATTGTATTTCGGTACCACACATGGCACCGTCCAGGCAGTGGATGGAGTGAACTTCGATCTCGTTTCTAACCGCGCGGTTGTGATTTTGGGCGAATCGGGTTGCGGAAAGAGCTCACTTGCCAAAGCTATTCTGCGGCTTTTGCCTCGTAATGTTAGTACCTATTCCGGGCATGTCTATTTGGATGGCAAAGACGTAATGACTCTCAGTGAAGAGGAATTTCGACAGAATGTTCGCTGGGCCGCCATCTCCATGGTGCCGCAGGCCGCCATGAATGCCTTGAATCCAGTTATTCGTGTGGGTGAACAAGTGGCTGAGCCTGCCATTGTTCACCTCGGCGTGGACAAGACCGAGGCCATCTCTTTGGTGAGGAAAATGTTCCAGCATGTGGGTGTGCCAGAAGATTTCATCAGCCGCTATCCCTTTGAGTTAAGCGGCGGGATGCGTCAGCGCGTGGCGATTGCCATGGCGCTCGTCACTTCGCCCAATCTGATTATTCTGGACGAGCCGACCTCCGCTTTGGACGTTTTGACTCAGGCCAACATCTTCAATGTTTTGAAACGCCTCAAAAAGGAACTGGGCGTCAGTTTCATTTTGATCACTCACGACATCGCCACTTCCAGCGAATTGGCCGACGATGTGGCAGTCATGTACGCCGGGCAGATTGTTGAAGTCAGCGATGCCTACCGTTTCTTTGCCAAACCGCTTCATCCCTACTCTCAAAAACTTATGGCCAGCGTGCCAAGATTGCATGGCGATAAAGAGCCCGAATTTATCACAGGCAGGCCGCCAAGCCTGATTAACCTTCCCACGGGTTGTCGTTTTGCGGATCGCTGCCCGTCGCGTTTTGAGAAGTGCGTTCAGGATCCGCCTATGGTCGAAAAAGATGGCCGCAAAGTTAAGTGTTGGTTATATTCTTGAGCAGGAGCAGGTCATGATTGCTGATGTGAAGTCGACAGCGGTTGAAAAGAAAGAAGATAATAAAAGAAAGGTCCTGCTCTCCATTGAAGACCTGCATGTTTGGTTTGAATTGAGGCGTTTCGGATTCGGTCATGCCGGGTACGTCAAGGCTGTGGATGGGGTCACATTTGACGTTTACAGCGGCGAGACAATTGCCGTGGTGGGGGAAAGCGGTTGTGGAAAATCGAGCCTCATGAAAACAATTCTGGGCCTGCATAAACCGACCAAAGGCGAGATCATCTTCGATAATCAGAATCTCAAGGAGCTTGATACAAAAGGAATGCACTGGTATCACTCCCATGTCGGTTATGTCCAGCAGGATCCGTACGGCGCGTTGCCCTCATTTATGAGTGTTCAAAAGATTCTTGAGGAGCCTTTGATCATTGGCGGCGTCAAGAACAAGGAAGAACGCGATCAACGCATCCGCAAGGCCCTTGAAGAAGTCAAAATGAGCCCGGTAGACGACTTCCTGCCCAAATTCCCGCACATGTTGAGTGGCGGACAGCAGCAGCGCGTCGTGATCGCGCGCGCCATGATTATGAATCCAAAGTTCCTGGTGGCCGATGAGCCGGTCTCCATGCTTGATGCGTCTGTGCGTGTGGAAATTCTCAAACTTCTGAGCGGCTTGCAGGCAACGCACAACCTTTCTGTTATTTATATAACGCACGATCTCGCCACCGTGAGTTATTTCTCCGAGCGTATCTTCGTCATGTACGCAGGCAACCTGGTTGAGAAGGCCAGGGTTCGTCAGGTTCTTGATAACCCTTTGCATCCTTACACAGTGGCGCTGCTCACCGGCACATCCGAACCGGATGCGAAGAACGCGGAGACTTTCAAAGAGATTCCTCCGGGCGAACCGCCGAGTCTCGTGAATCCGCCAACGGGATGCCGTTTTCACCCGCGCTGCTCCAAGATGATCAAAGGCCTTTGTGAAGTCAAAGAGCCGCCCGATTTCGAACCCGAGCCCGGCCACCTGGTGGCCTGCTGGCTTTACGAAAAATGATCCACCTAAGTCCCATCCAATTGATATTGGTCGGTTTCATCCTGTCTTTGCTGGGTGTGGCCCTGCCGTTTCTCATGGTGATTCGCATCATCCCATCAACGTTCTTCCTGAATTTCTTTTCATACATATCGTCGTTCATTGGCCTGCTCCTCGGCACCATTGGCGCTGCATCGTACATTAAGGAGCGCCGAAAATAACGAAATGACCGGCCAATTAGGCGCTGGTGTGCACTGCAATGGCAGGGCAAAAACCCGCCATAAAGGATAAAATAGGATTCAGGTTTTTTAACCCGAATCCTATTTTCAATGAATAAAGGAGCGCACATGATCGGGACGAATGGCCGGTTTTTAAAACTATTCAGCTTATCAACCCTTTTGGTTTTTCTGCTCTCCGCATGTGGATTGCCCGCCCGCAGCGGCGCGGCATCCACGCCTGAGGCCGTCAGTCCCGCGCCTATTCTCACATCCGCGCCAACAGCGCCGCGCGTGTTAACCGTCTGCCTGGGATCAGAGCCGAATACGTTGTACCCGTTCGCGGGTCCGAATGACGCGGCGCTCAGCGTGCTGGCCGCCATTGACGACGGGCCAATAGACACGGTCGGTTATGAATATCTGCCGGTCATCCTGCAAAAATTGCCCAACCTGGCGGATGGCGATGCACAGATCACGCCCATCACTGTTTCGCCGGGCAGTCTGATCGTGGACGCGTCCGGCAGCCTTACTGCGCTCGCGGCAGGTGTGCGGGTGCGTCCCGCCAGTTGCCGAACGGCTGAATGCACCATCACCTATGACGGTGTCAGCTCTTTGCAAATGGATCAAATGATCGTCAACTTCCGCCTGCGACCCGACATCACCTGGTCTGACGGCACGCCGCTGACTGCCGACGATTCGGTTTACGCTTATCAACTTGCCGCCGACAAAAACACGAAGGGCTCGAAATTTCTTATAGACCGCACCCAGACTTACGAAGCCACAGACTCCGCCACCACCCAATGGTGGGGCGTGCCCGGTTTTATTGACCCGACATTTTTCACCAATTTTTGGAGTCCCGCGCCCAAGCATGTCTGGAGTCAATTCACGGCCGCCGACCTCCCGCAGATAGACGCCGCTTCACGCGCACCCATTGGCTGGGGACCGTATATGATGCAGGAATGGGTCACAGGTGACCGCATTACGCTTGTTAGGAATCCATATTACTTCCGCGCCGCCGAAGGCTATCCAAAATTCGATCAACTGACCTTTCGTTTTATCCCCGACCCGAATACTGCCATCAGTGAACTAACTGCCGGACGGTGCGATGTTCTTGACCCAAGCATTCGTCTCGATACACAAGTGGCCCTGCTTCAACAACTGCAGCAATCGGGAGAAGCCCAGGCGCTTTTCACGCCGGGCATGTCCATTGAATGGCTTGGGCTTGGCATCGCTCCCGCATCTTACGATGATGGCTATAACACAGAAAAGGGCGACCGCCAGGATATTCTCGCCGACCCGCGCACACGCCAGGCGATGGCTTTGTGTCTTGATCGCCAGAAAATAGTTGACACCGTGTTGTTCGGCCAATCATCCGTGCCGGGCAGTTTTCTCCCGCCCAACCATCCGCTTTATGACGGCAGTATTCCCGCCTATTCCTTTGACCCCCGCGCAGGGACTCAGTTGCTTGAGCAAGTGGGTTGGAGGGATCTCGATGGCAATCCTGCCACGCCGCGGCAGGCGGTCACCGTCAAGAACGTTGCGGCAGGTACATCGTTGATGTTAAATTATTTCACCACGCAGTCGGCGCAGCGCCGCCAGGCCGCAGATATTTTGTCTCAATCCCTCGCGCAATGCGGCATTGGCGTTAACGTGCAGTATTACACTCAGAATGATCTATACGCGCCCGGCCCTGTGGGGCCGCTCTTCGGCCGCCGCTTCGATCTCATCGAATACGCCATGACCACGAACGACACAGAACCGCCCTGTAACTGGTTCATCGGCAATGAAATTCCAAACGCGGCCAATCTTTGGGTCGGCGCGAATGTTAGCGGATATAACAATCCTGCCTATGATTCCGCATGTAATGCGGCCCGTTCTTCCCTGCCAAGCGAGCAAAGTTATACCGAATCCTATCGCCAGGCGCAGGCCATCTTTGCCAACGAACTGCCATCCATTCCGCTTTACTATCGCCTAAAAGTGGCGGCGGCGCGCGCCGACTTCTGTCACTTCGACCTCGACTCCAGCGCCAATCCGCTTTGGAATGTCGAAGCTTTTGATATGGGGCAGGCTTGTAAGTGACCATACGTTTGAGACTATTCGCCCTCGCGGGAATCTTTGCGATTCTGCTCGCCTCATGCGGACCTCAAACGGCCCTCGTTTCGACGGCCATTCCCACGCCCGCGGCGACTCCCATTTCCCGCGCGCCCGAAATCCGTTTTGCATTGATCGGTAAAGTGACCGACGTGAACGTCTGGGCCTTGTTCGATGCCAAAGGTTATTCATACAATAATTACGCCGTTCGCAACGAATATTGGCCGCGGCTTTATCGCCTCTCGATCCCCGGCCGGCAATTCGAGCCGATGGCGGCCAGCGGAATGCCCTCGCCCGTTCAACGGGAAGGAAATTTTTTTACCGCAACCGTCCCGCTTCGACCTGATTTGACTTGGACGGACGGTTCTCCATTTACCGCCGAGGATGTTGCCTTCACTGTGAACACAGCCCTGTCCTTTCAACTCGGCTTTGACTGGCGCGACTTCTACAACCCGGATTATCTCGATCGTGCTGAAATCGTTGACGCTCAAACGGTCAAATTCTTTTTCAAGAAACAGCCGAATGTCGGTGTGTGGCAATATGGCGCGCTGCAAGGCCCCATTGTTCAAAAAGCATATTGGTCTGAAAAGGTCACTGACCCCGCGGCTTTGCTCCCGCCGAATGATCTTGCTTCACAAATTGAAAGACTAAAGGTCAAAGTAGATGACCTTCAACAAAAAGTAAACGCACTCAATCTGTCCATTGCATCCGCGCCGATGACGTCCGCTGAGGCTCAACGGGCTCAAGCCGCGCTCACGCGTCAGCAAAGTGATCTTAACGAAGCCAATAACGATATCGCGAAAGCCCAGTCAAATTTTGATAATGCCATGAATGCCGCGCACGAATCGCTGTACGCGCTGGATGATACAGATGAACCGACGCTGGGAAATTGGATTCCCGCCGGACAGGATAATGGCGCCTGGATCAACAAGGTGAATCCCGCGTTTCCGTTCGGCGAGCCAAAGTTTGATCGCGCTGTTTATCATGTTTACCAAAATCAAGGTGAAGGATTTGATGCATTTCAAAGTAATAAGGTGGATGAATATTTATCTCCTGCCGGCATTCAGCCTGTTGATGTGACTTTATTCAATAATAAAAATTTGATGCGCAGTTCAAATCACAATGCGGAATTCCTTGTGTTTAATCAGTCTGATCCGCAGTTGGCCGATGGGATTTTGCGTAAAGCATTCGGATGTTCGCTGAATGGAATCTTCAGCGAGAACTTAATTGTTGCAACAAATCCGTTGAATTCATTTATTCAGTCTAAAGAGTCTTTCTGGTATACCGTAGATGGAATCTTGCCTTGTGGCGGGTTAAATGATCTTGCACGTCTTTTGAAATCTGTTGAGATTTTGAAAACAGCCGGGTATTCATGGGATAGCGAACCCACATCGAATAACCCTGGCAAAGGAATTAAGTCGCCAGGTGGAGAATATCTCCCGCCTATTACCTTGCTTTCGAGAGAACGTGATCCAAGGTCTCCAACAGATGCGTATGGAACGCCGGGAATAGTTGAAAAACAGATGAATTACCTTGGCATAAATGTTAATTGGCAGACCACAGATGCTCAAAATGTTAATTATGCCGTCTTCAGTAGCCATCAATATGACATGGCGATCCTCGGCTGGAGGCTGGGCGAATATCCGAGTTATCTGTGCGATTGGTTCGGGGGCGGGAATCCATTCGGTTATAACGGCGATCTCTTGAAGTCGCAGTGTGAGGCGTTGAATTCGACCAGCGATCTGGGTCAGGCGCGGAAACAGGCCTATGAGATTCAATCCATCCTCGCGCAGGATTTGCCATTTATCCCGTTATATTCGGGCGTGACGTATGACGCGTATCGCAACATCAACTATCCGTTTGATTCTGTGCCGGGCGGCTTGAGCGGAATTTACGGCGCGCCCTCTCTTGCAGTTCCTGCGTCACAATAAAAAAACTTTGCTATAATCACCCCCAATCCTGAATGAGGAGTTCGCCGTGGCG
Organism: Chloroflexota bacterium; assembly: GCA_016195815.1. GTDB lineage: Bacteria > Chloroflexota > Anaerolineae > Anaerolineales > Villigracilaceae > Fen-1038. Next base: position 47,924 of record JACPYX010000008.1, on the reverse strand, counting down.
AAGACTGATCAGAGACCTTTGCTGGAAGTAAAAAACCTTAAGACGCATTTTTTTACAGAGGATGGTGTGGTGCACGCCGTAGACGGCGTGGACTTTGTCGTCCATCCGGGTGAGATACTTGGGTTGGTCGGTGAGTCGGGATGCGGCAAGAGTGTGACGTCGCTTTCGATCATGCGCCTGGTTTCGCTGCCCGGTAAAGTGTTGGAAGGTGAAATTTTATTGGACGGGACCGACCTGTTGAAGTTATCTGAAGAAGAAATGATGAAGGTGCGCGGCAACCGTATTTCGATGATCTTTCAACAGCCGCAAACCGCGCTCAACCCGGTCTTTAAAATAGGCGATCAAATTGCCGAGGTATTGGGCATCCATCAGGATTTAGGCAAGGAGGCCGGAGAAAAGCGCGCCGTGGAATTGCTGAGAATGGTCGGTATTCCCGAAGCGGAGCGCCGCGCCCAGGCTTTCCCGCATGAACTTTCGGGAGGTATGGCCCAGCGCGTCATGATTGCGATGGGGCTGGCTTGTGTGCCAGAGCTTTTGATCGCAGATGAACCGACGACTGCGCTGGATGTGACCATTCAGGCGCAGATATTGGATTTGATGCTCGATATGCGCGAGAAGATGGGCACGTCTGTGCTTCTCATTACGCATGACCTGGGTGTGATCGCGGAAATGGCCGAACGTGTGGCCGTAATGTACGCGGGCGAGATCGTGGAGCAGGCCGAAGTAACCGAGCTTTTTGATTACCCGCTTCACCCATACACACAAGGCCTGATTGGTTCGATCCCGGTGCTGGGCAAGATCAAAGAACGTTTGGATGTGATCCCCGGTTCTGTGCCGAACCTGATCAATCCTCCGGCTGGATGCCGTTTTGCGCCGCGTTGCCTGGCGCGCGTCAAGCACGGCTTGAATATCTGTACCCAGGCCGACCCTGATTTGGCCGAAGTCAAGCCCGGACACGTCGTCCGCTGCTGGTTGTACCAAAACGCGGAAGGTCACCGCGCGCCCCTTAAAGCGCGTTAACCACATTATTGGAGAATTTGATGAGCGAGATTACCGCTAACCAATCAAAATTAGATTTGGTGAACGTGCAGGGTCTGAAGAAATACTTCCCGGTTCGGGCAGGCATCATGCAGCGTGTGGTGGCGCAGGTTCAGGCTGTGGATGATGTCAGCTTCATTGTCAGGAAGGGCGAGACGCTTGGCATGGTGGGCGAATCGGGTTGCGGCAAGACGACCATTGGCCGGACCATGCTGCGCCTGATCGAACCTACGGCAGGCTCTGTGATCTATGACGGCAGGGATGTCTTCAAGTTGAAGAGTGCCGAGTTGAAGGCCGCCCGCCGCGATTTGCAGATTATCTTTCAGGACCCATACGCTTCGCTTGATCCGCGCGTGCCGATCGGCGAGTCGGTGATGGAAGGCCTGCACATCCACAACATCGGCGCATCCAAAGAGCGCGTGGATGTTATGATGGATACCCTCAAGAGGGTTGGGCTGGAACATTATCATGCCCGCCGCTATCCGCATGAGTTTTCCGGCGGTCAGCGCCAGCGCATTGGAATTGCACGCGCCCTGGCTCTGCGCCCCAAGTTTATTGTCTGCGATGAGCCGGTTTCCGCGTTGGATGTGTCCATTCAATCGCAGGTGCTTAACATTCTCAAAGATCTGCAATCCGAATTCGGCTTGACCTATCTTTTCATCGCCCATAACTTGAGCGTGGTCGAACACATTTCTGATCGCGTGGCGGTCATGTACCTGGGCAAAATGGTTGAACTGGCTGGCCGCGATGAAATCTATCGTGATCCCAAGCATCCGTACACGCAGGCGCTCATGTCCGCCATCCCCGTTCCGGATCCGAAAATGAAGCGCAAACGCACCATTTTGAAGGGTGATGTGCCCAGTCCGCTTCATCCACCGAGCGGATGCCGCTTCCACCCCCGTTGCCCGATTGCTGTCGAAATGTGCTCGCAAAAAGAGCCGGAATTTCGTGAGATCAAACCCAATCACTGGGTAGCCTGCTGGCTGGCCGAGTAATCAAAAGGATATTATGGGGCACGGCATTCTGCTTGTTGACGATCAACGCGATATCCTTCGCCTTTTGCATTCCACACTGGATACGCTGAAGAACAGCGAACTTGAAATTTTCGAATCGCCCTCCGGCGAGGAGGCTTTGTTGGAAGTCGGCCGCCGCAACATAGACATGCTGGTGGCCGATTACCTTTTGCCCGGCATGACCGGTATCGAGTTAATGCACAAAGTGCGCGCCAGGAATCCCGAGGTCAAAGTGATTTTGATTTCGGGCATGACGGACCGCAAAGCGCGTGATGAAATGCTTAATGCGGGCGCGGTCGCCCTTTTTGACAAGCCCATTCCCCTGGCCGATTTTCTGGACGTGGTCGAACGCAACCTCGGCCTTGTCCGCACGATCTTCCCTCCCGAATCGGATGTAAAAAGCGAAGCGCGTCGTTCCCGGATCTCGGACCTGCTCGCCAACTTCAGGCAGGATATCAAAGCTCAGGCCGTTTTCCTGCTCAATGAGCGCGGCATGGTGATGGCGCGCGCCGGAGATTTACGCGATAGCAGCATGGAAGTCTCGCTGCTCTCGGCGCTGTCGGCCATCTTTGGGGCGGGGATAAAAGTCGCAAAATTCAATCGCCAGGAAATACCCGTTCAATACTTCGTTTTCAACGGCGGTGATCATGACCTGCTCCTGATCCCGATTGATACTACTTATTCTTTGTTGCTGGCCGGGAACGGAATCACCGATCGGGGAAATCTCCCCGACACCATCGATGCCATGTTCGCTTTACGAAAGGAAGTGGAACGCTCCCTGCGCTCCATGGGCGTGACGGCAGAGCTCAAAGAGCAAAAGCCGCCGTCCGCAGCTTCAGCCAGGCAGAAGGCCAAAACCGGCGATCTCCCGGCCGCGCCTCCCGCCCCTGAAATGGAAGCTTTGTTAAAAGGCGCCAAGAAGAAAGTCAAACAGGATGAGATGGACGATTTCTGGAACAAGGCCGCCGAACAACACGCCGGAAAATCCACCAACCCGGAAGTGATCTCATACGAACAGGCTCGCAAGATGGGGCTGACCCCAGACGAGAAGAAGAAATAAATTATGATACAATTTGCGGCGCTCTGGGGCGTGGTGCAACGGCAGCACACCAGACTTTGAATCTGTGAATCTTGGTTCGAATCCAGGCGCCCCAGCCTCCTCCCGCTTCGCGGGCTGACCAACTAAGACGGGCTTCGCATACGGCGCAAGTTCGTCTTTTTTGTTCTCCATCGTTGTATGATTCAGGAGTCGTCTATGAAAACAACCGCTGTATTGCTGGCCGCCGGCCAGGGCACGCGCATGAAATCAGATCTGCCCAAAGTTTTGCACCCGCTGTGTGGCAGGCCAATGATCTGGCATGTGATCGAATCTTTGAAACACGCGGCCGCCGGGAAACCGGTTGTGGTGGTGGGACACGGCGCGGAACAGGTCAAAGCCTTTTTAGCGGAGTCCGCTGATTGTGTCGTGCAAGAGCCGCAGTTGGGAACCGCGCACGCCGCACTGCAGGCCGAGTCTCTCGTCAAAGGCAAAGCGGATTACGTCATTGTGACATATGCGGACATGCCGCTTCTGCGTGGCGAGACCTTTCAACGGCTGGTCGAGACTCAACGCCTCAATCCCGGACCTTTGACTTTGTTGACCGTTATCGCAGACGATCCGCGCGGCTTCGGGCGGATCGTGCGCAACGCGAACGGGACGGTGTCTGCCATCGTCGAAGAATATGTCGCCACGCCCGAACAACGCGAGATCAAAGAATTGAACGTCGGCGCATATTGCTTCACTGCAGATTGGTTGTGGCCTGCTTTGCATCGCATTCAGAAGAATCCGCAAAAAGGTGAATATTATTTAACGAATGTCGTCGAACTCGCGGTAAAAGAAAATATGCCCGTTCAAGCCGTCCTCCACGATGACTTGATCGAAACAATTGGAATCAACACGCGCGTCCATCTCGCCGAGGCCGAAGCCGCCATGCGCGCCCGCCTCAACCTTGAACACATGTTGAACGGTGTGACGATGACCGATCCCGCTTCGACGTACATCGAAACAGGCGTGATGATTGGCAAAGATAGCGTCATCATGCCGAACACATACATTCATGGCGAGACGATTATCGGCGAACGGAACGCCATCGGGCCGAATGCGATCATCCGCGATACGACCATTGGAAATGACTGCAAGATTTTCGCTTCCGTGCTGGAAGGCGCGGTCGTTGAAGATGGCGTGGACATGGGTCCGTTCGCCCGCCTGCGGAAAGGCGCGCATCTGGGCAAGCGCGTTCACATGGGCAACTTCGGCGAAGTTAAAGACTCTTATCTTGCCGATGACGTGAAGATGGGACACTTCTCGTACATCGGCAACGCGCAGATCGGCCCAAACACCAACATTGGCGCGGGAACCATCACTTGCAACTTCGACGGTGAAAAGAAGCATCCGACCGAGATCGGCGCAGACGTGTTCATCGGCTCGGATACGATGCTGGTCGCGCCGCTGAAAATCGGCAACGGAGCAAAGACCGGCGCGGGCGCGGTGGTAACGAAGAACGTCGCCGAAGATACGTTGGTTGTTGGAATGCCGGCGCGCGCCATCAGGAAAATTGACAGAAAAAAACCTGCATAATATTCTTTGAGTACGATATCTGCCGGCATACTTGGAAACGAAAGGCTTTGTATGACTCAACTCACTGAAGACTATAAACAACTGATCAATCTTGCCAACGAAGCGCGCCGCCGCGCCTATGCGCCCTATTCCAATTATGCGGTCGGGGCCGCGCTCCGTACGAAGACTGGCCGCGTTTATACCGGTGTCAACATTGAAAATGCCGCCTATCCGGCGACGATGTGCGCCGAGCGCGTGGCTGTTTTTAAAGCAGTTTCAGATGGCGAGCGCGAGTTCGAAGTCATTGCACTTGTCACCGATAATGGCGGTTCTCCGTGCGGCTCATGTCGTCAGGTGCTGGCCGAGTTTGGGTTGGACGCCATCGTCCTGATCGCGGACGGAAAAGAAAAGCTGATCCAAAAAATGACAGTGGCCGAGTTGTTGCCGGGCGCGTTTACTTCTGAAAAACTCTCGCGATAAGTTTAGGAGCGCAAAATGTTCGGCCAACCATTCTTTATTCCGTCCGCTTTGATCGCCCTGTTTTCCCTTCCGCTGATCTTCGGCTGGATTCCGCGCCAGTCCATTTATGGTGTCCGCACTCCGAAGACTCTTTCCAGCGATGAGATTTGGTATCCGGCCAACCGGTTCGCGGGAGTGGTTCTTCTGGTTTCCAGTTTCATTTATCTTGCCGTGGCGTGGACCATTCCGAATACAACCACCGTTACGAATATTGGCTTCGCTCTTTGGCTCATTCATCTGGGCGCATTTGCATTGCCGCTGATCGTCAGCCTTCTCTTGATTCGCTCTTACGTCCAAACTTTGTAAATGCGCGATACCTTCCATTCTCTGCGCGCCGAAGCCGTCGTCCTGCGCCATGCCGATTATGGCGAGGCCGACCGTTTGTTGACCCTGTACACGCGCCAGCTTGGCAAAACGCGCGCCATCGTCAAAGGTGCGCGCAAAGTCACTTCGCGCAAGGCCGGGCATCTCGAACCGTTCACGCACGTCAAACTTCAACTGGCGAAAGGCCGCGACCTGTTCATCGTCACACAAGCCGATACGATTGATGCGTATTTGCCACTGCACGAGGATTTGATCCTCACCGGACAAGCATCCTACGTCCTTGAATTGCTCGACCGCTTCACATATGAAGACGATGCGGAGAATATTTCGATCTTTCGACTCTTGACCGAAACGCTTGCGCGCCTCGCATCAAAAACGGACGCGTGGATTTGCATCCGTTATTTTGAAATGCGCCTGCTCGATTATTTGGGATTCCGCCCGCAACTCTTCGAGTGCGCCAACTGCGGACGCGAGATCGCCGCCGAGGATCAATACTTCTCATTCAGCGCGGGCGGAGTCATTGACCCAAACTGTGGAGTAGGTCTGCCAAATTTGAAAAATATTTCCGTGGATGCGCTCAAATACCTGCGTCACTTCCAACGCTCGAGCTATGCAGAGGCCTCTCGTGCGCGGCCCAGCCTCGAGGTCCAGAAAGAGACGGAAAGTCTCATGCAGGGCTATTTCACTTATCTGCTTGAACGCGAGTTGAACACGCCCGGCTTCATCAAGCGCGTCAGGTCGTAGATGCGAACCACTGGCTCGCCCTACAATCGTTTTCCCCAATTCAAAACAAAAACCCAGGCCGCGGCCAGAATGACGGGCTTGAAATATCTCCAGAAGAATTTTTGAAACCAGCGCCAGCGTAGATGGTATAAGATTTTAGCGATGAGCCAGCGAACGATCAATGTTTGACCGAGTGCGCTTCGGACGATCCGCGAGCGGTAGCCGCTAAATGAAAATTCGCCGCGCTGAAACGACTCGCCGATTTCGCGCGCCGCCACTGCGCCGTATCCCAGCGCGATGCTGATGCCCTCGCCGAAGATCGCGTCCGCGCCGACCGCGTCGCCCACCAATAAAACGCGCGGCACACACATTTGATTCTTCGGGCTGAACCAGCGGATGGGATGGCCTTTGATTTGATAATCATCGAGGTTGAAGCCGTGGCGCATCATCTCTTCTGCCAGCGGACTTTTCAACTGCGGACGTTGATGCCCGGCAAGAATATTCGTATCGTAGATTCCCCAGCATCTCATCGGCTCGCCTTTGACCTGCGTTGGGAAATCCCACACATAGCCCGCGATGCCATCCGGGACGGGGAAGAAATCGAAGAAGGCGATACCTTCCCGACCTTCCTCAAATCCAACGGATTTGGGGAAGGGTCGGATGGGAGTTAAAACTTCCAACACGCGCGCGGTGTGGACAGGCGCATTGGGCAGAATACACCGACGCGTGATACCGTTCGAGCCGTCCGCGCCAACGACAACTTGCGCCGAAAAAATTCCCTGATCGGTTTCGACGGTCACGCCGTCTTTTTCGGGAGTGACTTTTTTTACAGTAATTCCTTCCCTGATCTCTATTCCATTTTCTCTTGTCTTCTGTGCCAGCCAATGATCAAACTCATCGCGGCGGACAACGCGTATCGTGTGCGCGTTCGGGATGCTGACTGCGAGTCCTTTGCCAGCGAAATCAAGATGCGCGGCGGAGGCGTCCACGTGTGGGACTTCGCCGGCGTCGAGGCCGAGTCGTTGCAGAATCACTTCGGCGTCCGCGACCAGTCCGCCCGCGCAAAGTTTCGGGCGCGGATAATGCTCCTTTTCGAGGATCAGGATGCGGTGCGTGAGATGCGGATAAAACTTTGCGAGGTGAAGCGCGGTCGAGAGGCCGCCGGGTCCGCCGCCGAGGATGAGTACATCCTTTTGTGTTATATCTTCTTTCATATTTTTTTATTATTAACGACCTGACACTTTATACTTGAACAAGTTGATCGGCAGGCAAAAACGGTTTGCATTCAAACAAAAACCGCCTTGTGGGCGGTTGATAAAACTGTGAGCGCGGAGAGACTCGAACTCTCAACCAATGGCTTAAAAGGCCACTGCTCTGCCATTGAGCTACGCGCCCATATATCCAGCAGGTAAAGCGGACTGCATTCTATCATGCCAAAGTAGAGACGTCAACGTAATATCTGCAAAAGTCAATGCATCAAAATGCCGGAGGCAAAATGACTGAAGTTCAATATGTAACCGAATCTGATTTTCAAAGTGAAGTCTTGAACGCGGACAAACCCGTGCTGGTGGATTTTACCGCTACATGGTGCCAGCCCTGTAGAATGATTGATCCCATCGTCAAGCAACTCGCGCAGGAATGGGATGGCAAAGTTAAAGTCGTCAAACTCGATGCAGATGAAAACCCGGACGTCCTCATGCAATACGGTGTACTTGGAATCCCAACGCTGATGCTTTTCAAAGCCGGTGAGGTCAAGGAACGCGTGACCGGCTACCAGCCAAAAGATAAATTGATCGCGAAAGTAAATCCACACATCTAGAAGTAAAAACGGGTCTTTCGGGACCCGTTTTTGATTCCGTTCAATCGGCTTTATCTCCGCAATTGCTTTTCCAGGTCTTCCAATTCCACCCGGGAGGTCATATCCAGGCTGATGGGTGTTGCCGATACCAAATGTTTTTTTCGCAACACAACCACATCGCTATTGTCGGCTTCCTTGTCTAAAATAGCGGCTTCTTTGTAAGATACTGGGCCGACCTCCTTCCATGAAGAACGGGTTGCCGCAACAGGATCATAATATCGCTGACGCGCCAGCCGTGTAACCTGCCATAATGTTTGTTGCGCGGCGCCAGATGGAATGTTCACGTTGAGCAAGTGAACATCATTGGGCATTTGCTTTTCGAGCAGTATGCGCGCGAAAACCGCAGTGAAATGTGCTGCGGCGGAAAAATCAATTTCCGTTGAGTAGGAGAGATGATATTGTTGATGGGCTTCGAGCGATACTGCCAGCGCGGGACATCCTTCTGAAGCGGCCTCCATTGCGGCGCCAACCGTCCCTGAGACGGTAATGCCGAGACCGAGGTTTTCACCATAGTTGATGCCAGAGACTACCAGATCGGGCTTATGCGGCATGATGTCAAGTATGCCGTGCAGGACGGCCTGAGCGGGAGAGCCGCTTATTGCGTAGACGGTCCAAATTTGGCCGTTAATTTGAAGTTGTTCCTCGTGGATGATGCCGCTCGATGTGCTTGGCAGACTGCGGCCCATTCCAGAGGATTGTTCTTTCGGGGCCGCAACCGTTACATGTCCGAGGGAGGCGAGGGCGCTGGCCGCAGCCCATAATCCGGGCGAGCGGATTCCGTCGTCATTGGTTAAAAGGATTTGTGTGGTTTTCATGATTGTGAAAATAAAAGAAGCGGGGCATCCCGCTTCTGTGATGGCGCCCTCGGCGCGACTCGAACACGCGACCTATTGCTCCGCAAGCAAGCGCTCTAATCCACTGAGCTACGAGGGCATTAGCGAGACGGGATTTTAATGCAGAATCAGGGTCAGGTCAAGGCTATGCTTGACCGCCTGCATTGCTCACGGTAAAATCAATAAATTGCGGGAGTCGCCAAGTGGTAAGGCATCAGCCTTCCAAGCTGATATTCGCGGGTTCGAATCCCGTCTCCCGCTCTGGTTCAGTGATCGGCAAGCAGTTATCAATGATCGGTTACGTTAGCTGGTGCTGATCACTGAGTATTGAAAGGACGGGCTCGTGGCGCAGCGGTTAGCGCAGGCGACTCATAATCGCTTGGTCGCAGGTTCGAATCCTGCCGGGCCCATAAAAGGCACTTTTTTTAATGTCGATTCGTGCCGGAGATTGATACTTTTCATTTTGCCTTTGAAAATTGAATCTATACCACGAGCGCCACAAATTGTGGTTTTGTGAGCAGGGGAATTTTAAAAACTAACCGCGATGCCCGCAAAATACGCTGAGAAAAAAAGCCTTCAACTTCATGCCCCAGGTATTCGTGCATAAAATAAAAAGCGCGATCTATATCATGTCCCTATTTGTGTAATTGAGTCAATTGATCTTTAATCGGGGCTATTGTTCGTTTAAATTCTTGTTGTCAAATACAAGCTGCCCTTAATCAGGCATAGTTTGAATGCGGCTCTTGACTTGAGCTTTTATTTTGCGCGCAAAGTGGGTGAAGGTGCCGGGAAAACATCAACTCCTATTGAGATGAATTTTATCGGGTAACAATAAAGACCTCTGCTGTATCACAGATAAAAGAAACAAAACCAATTCTTCTGCGTAAATATAGGCGATGAACAATACGAGATTGCGTTCTGGGCTTGCTTCCTCCATTACCAAAGCCGCCAGCAAACAGACATATTATACGATCCGTTTTCTGGCAGACCGCGAACGAATTGCGGAGGCGTACCGCGCTTATGCTTATTTCCGTTGGGTGGACGATGTTCTCGACACAGGAGCCGGTTCGGGCTTCGAAAGAAGCGTTTTTATTGATCGGCAGATGTCACTTCTGGATGGTTGTTATCGCGGAGAATCTGCGCCTGATCCAGCCATCGAAGAACAGATGTTGATCGAACTGATCCGAAGCGATGTGGAGAGGAATAGCGGTTTGCAGTTCTATCTCCGAAATATGATGGCGGTGATGGTTTTCGATGCCAAGCGCCGCGGCAGGCTGATTTCGCAAAATGAACTAAACGAATATACACGCCTGCTTGCAAGCGCAGTGACGGAAGCCATGCATTATTTCATCGGCCATGGCTGTTACTCGCCACATGATGACGCGCGCTATCTGGCGGTGACCGCCGCGCATATCACGCACATGTTGCGCGATACGTTCGACGATATTCAAGCCGGATACTACAATATCCCGCGCGAAGTGCTCGATGCGAATCACATCACTCCGCAGGATGTACAAAGTGGCGCATATCGCACATGGGTGCGGAGTAGGGTACAGTTGGCGCGGACGTATTTCACCGCGGGCAGGGAATATTTGAATCGAGTAGAAAACCTGCGCTGCAGGCTTGCGGGTTTTGCGTATGCAGCTCGTTTTGAATGTGTGCTTGACTTGATTGAGCGCGAAGAATATTTTTTGCGCGCAGCCTATCCGGAGCGCAAAGGATTGGGCGCAATGATACGGACTGGCGGATCAATATTTCCGTTGCTCTTCATTCGTCATGACACGCAGCCTGCGCTCGAACCTGTGCCAGTTCGCCAGCGTTCATCGAGGCAATGATGAAATCTAAATCTGTGGTTGTGATTGGCGCAGGCATTGGCGGAATTACCGCCGCTACACATCTTGCCCAGCGCGGAATCAAAGTAATCATCGTCGAGAAAAATTCGCACGCAGGCGGCCGTTGCGACCGCATCAGCCGCGCGGGCCATCATTTCGATACGGGACCCACTTTACTGGTTATGCCGCTTTTATACGAAGCAGAGTTCCGCGCCTTGGGAATCACCATGCGCGAAAGGCTCGATTTGCAACCCGTTGACCCAACCTATCGCCTTGTTTTTGATAATGGCAGTCAACTTTCACTTACATCGGACATGAAATCCATGCAGGAGCAGCTTGAAGCCTTTGAGCCGGGAAGTTTTCAAGGTTTCCTGCAGTATATGAATGAAGGTCATCGCCATTATCGCCTTGGCATCGAGAAACTTGTCAATCGTGATTTCCGCAAACTCTCCGAATTTTTTGCCCTTGAAAATATTCCCCTTCTTTATCAATTGAAACCGCTCGTCAATCACTATGGCAATATGTCGGCTTACTTTGATGATCCGCGCCTCAAGGCAGCTTTCACGTTTCAGGATGTGTATATGGGCCTGAGTCCATTTGAGGCGCCCGCCACTTTCTCGATGATGCCTTATACGGAGCTGGCTCATGGTGTGTACTATCCACGCGGCGGCATGTACAGCATTGTTGAAGCGCTCATGGATTTGGCGCGCAAAGCAGGCGTGGAATTTATCTTTGATACAGCCGTTCAACAAATTGACGCGAATTCGACTTATGCTCGCGGCATCATCCTTGGAAATGGTCAGCGGCTCGAAGCGGACGCAGTGCTTGCCAATGCCGATCTGCCTTATGTTTACAAGGATTTATTGCCCGATGACGACCTTGCCAATTCATTGACCCGCAAACGCTTTTCATGTTCAGTCATCAGCTTCTTCTGGGGATTGGATAAGACGTACGAGACACTTGGCCCTCATACGCTTTTCCTTGCAGACGACTACCGCGAAAACTTCGAGCGCATCATTCGTGACTTGAGCCTGCCTGCCAATCCCTGTCTTTATATCCACGCCCCATCACGACTTGACCCAGCCATGTCCCCGCGCGGACAAGACACCTTGATCGCGATCGTCCCCGTCGGTCACATGAGCGAAAACGTGGAACAGGATTGGACCGAACTTCGCGATGAAGCGCGAAGACAGGTCTTTCGCCGATTGGCAACTCTGGGGATCGCTGATCTGGAATCGCACATTAAGTTCGAGATCGCGTTCACGCCATTATCGTGGCGCAAGCGTTACAACTTGATGAAAGGCTCCACACATGGTTTGTGTCATAACCTGACCCAACTGGGTTATTTCCGTCCGCACAACCGGCATTCGCGCTATCACAATCTATATTTCACAGGCGCAAGTACGCATCCCGGCACGGGCATGCCCACCGCCATGGTTTCCGGCCGTTTATCTGCGCAACGAATTCTGGATGATTTTCAGATTCAGCTATGAAAATTCCCGCGCTCGAACTTCCCGGCGCGGCCTTTTTTATCTCGCTCCAAATTCCACGGTGAAGTAACCCCCGTAGGCGCTGTCTGAAACATAAGCATAACCTACGCCCACTTCGGTGGCGCTTGGATCCAAAATCGCGTCTTTATGGATCTGATCATTCATCCACCAGTCGAAGGCGTCTTGTGGATAGCCTCCGGCGTAGATAATCTCCTGGCGGTATTTGCCTGTATACCCGGCCGCTGATACGCGCGCATACGGCGTTGAACCATTCGAACCGCTATGACTGAGCAGGCTGAAGCAGGCCATGTCTGAACTGTGACCTTGGGCGGCCGCGGCCAGTTGCGAGTCAATCGCCAGCGCCGGAAGGCCAGCCTGTGCGCGGGCCGAATTGATCAGGTTTGCGATCTCGCGCGGATAAGATGAACTGAGAACGTATTTACAACTAAGCGGCCCGGTCGGTGCAACGCCCGGTGTGCCGCCGCTGACGGGCGTGCCAGGCGGCAAGGTGGCCGGAATGGTGACTGTGCCCACCGTGATCTTAACCCAGAAATTTTTCTCGATGCCGATTGGAAGTGGTTGACCGTTCGCATTCCGCAATTCAAAGAATCCCGTGTATGTGCCATCAATAGAGGGAGCCGTCAGATCAACAGAAACATCCACGGTTTTGCCCGCCAGCGTCTGCGGGACGGGCGCAGTATCGGGCGAACTCATGCGGTCGCCGGAGACGAAGGCGATGGCGTAGCCCGTCCACGGACAGGTGCCGGTATTTTGCAATTGCCAGGTCTTGACGAATTTGCTTCCGCGCGGCACGTTCGTCCCGTCGGCAATGGTCACATCCTGGATGAGGACGGCTTTATCTTTGCAATTCGGCGCGGCAGTGATCGAAAGCGTCGAGGCGGAGGTTGGCGGGGGCGGCGTCATTGAGGCACGCGGCGTATTTGTCGGCGGCAGGGTCGAGGTCACGAAAAGAGGCGCCGTGGGAGAAGTATCCGCTTTGGAGATGGAGACGCATCCGCTTAGAAGAAAAGCTGCCAGCAGGACTGTCAGAAGTTTTTTTGGCATACATTGATTCTATAACAAAAACGGACAATGTGCATAAAACACATCGTCCGTTAATCAAATCACGGCGTGGCAAAATCAACCACATAGTAGCCGAAGTTATTGAAGAATGCGTAGCCAACGCCGATCTGGGTGTATTTTGTGCTTAACAGGTTTTCGTTGTGGCGCGGATCAACCTGATCGGTAGCCCACCAGGTTACAGCATCCTGTGCGGTGAGCGGCGGATAACTTCCGTAGATATTTTCCGTCAGAGCCGATGCGACATAACCTGTGGCCGCCACGCGCGATGCAGGCGTGGAGCCGTTTGAGCCTGTGTGAACGAAGAGATTGTTGCAGGCTATATCGGCGCTATGGGACTGGGCCGCAGTGACGAGATCAGGATCAACCGTGTAGGCGGGCAGATTGTTTTGTGCGCGGTAAGCGTTGATGGACGCCACAGTTTGATTTACGCGGGGCTGATCTATGACGAACGCGCAAGTTGACGTTACAAGTCCTGCGCCGCTTACGCTTCCATTAGCGGATCCCGAACCTGAGCCGGTCCCGTTCGATCTGCTTCCCGCACTGCCGGTATTGCCGGCAGTGCCGACTGTGATGATGACCCAAAGCAGTGTGTTCTTGTCAATTGGCATGGCCGCGCCCAGCGGGGTATGCAATTCAAAGTTGGCGCGCGAAATCGAATCTTTGATCGGGGCAGTCATGTCTACCGATATATCCAACGTGTCGCCGGGCCTGGTCACGCTGAGAGGCACAGAGCTCGGCGCGCCCATTTGATCGCCATCATAAAAAACGAGCTTGTATTCCGGCGTCCATGTGCAGGCGCCAGTGTTCTTGACGCGCCAGACTTTGCTGAACTTCTCGCCTTGTTTAAGATTAGTGTTGTCGGGTATGGTCACGTCCGTCACGAAGGCGGCCGAGTTGGTGCAATCAGGGGAGTTGACGATTTCTGGTGTGGGCGGCGCTGCTTTATCAGGCGGCTGTGTGGCAGGAAGCTGCGTTTGTGTAGGCGGAGATTGCGTGGCGGGTGCTTGTGTTTGGGCTGGCGCGGCGTTTCCTCCGCAGGCGGAAAGCAAAAAGGCCATGAGTAAAATCAGATAAAACAACTTCTTCATTTCATCTCCTTTTCTCATTTTTCCAGTAAAGCTATTTTGATGTCGCGTCGGTTTTGCAATCTCACAGCGGCTCAGAACATCATCATCTGGCCTTTTGATTGTTCGACGGGATCGCTGTTGATCTGCTCCTCAAAAGTTTCCCGCGTCAAAATCGGGACCTCGGACAGGGCGCGCACCAAACGGTATTTGAGCCACCGGTAGTTCTTTAATCGTTCCCCCAGCGCCGGGTCGCGTTGCTCTTTGTAAGCCGCCAGCGCGGCGCGTCCGCCGGGGATGACCAGTATGGTTTGCGGCGGCAGATCAGGAATTTCGGTGAGCGAGCGTCCGATCAGGGCTGATGCCAAAGGATAAAACACACGAACAGACCTGCCGTTCTCTTCCCAAATCAAAAGCCTGCCTTGTTTGCGGGTTTTGTATTTTAGCCGTCTGCCAATTGATTCGATGGATATCGTTATGTTCTTCAATTCCGCCCGCCGCGTGGCTGCGACATCTTCAGCGCGCAGCCTCCAGTTTGCGCCGGCCTTGTCTGTGTATGAATTCAAGACTGCATAGATCAACGCTTTGGACGGCGTTAAAAGACCCGCGAAACGTTGATAAAGATCATTCTCGATCTCAAGATAGATGCTTTCGGGATTCTTCTGAAGGAAATTAACGACAGCCATTTCAACGCGGTCAGAAAGCGATTCCTGCCGGGATGATTCACTTAAACCCCAAAGGCCTGTGTCCACACTTTCGCCTGTTGAATAATGAATAAAGCCTGCATCTTCTTTCAGTGCGGTTTCAATAACGGTTTGCGTGCTTCGCAGAGCGTCGTCGAATTCCTGGTCAGTTTGCTTGAGCGCGTGAGTTTCATCCAATGCGATCAACCCTGCGGCATGTACATGCAAATAACTGGCTGGTTCGCCGCGCTCCGTCAAATAATTCGCGATTGCTTTGCGAACGGTTTCAACATCAGGTTTTGCCGTCTCGCGCTTCAAATGCTCGCCTCGTTCCCACACGATCTGAATAGCGTCATGCTCCGTTCGCATGGCCATGCCTTTTAGTTTGAATCCCGCCGCGTTGGCGGCAGTCAAAGCCGATGAGAGAAAGGCCGGTTCTGCCTCGGGCAGCAATCCTAAAAAGGGCGTGCTTAATGGAAGCAGGTCAAAGAGATGAACGAAGGCCGCATTTAACGCAGTGGCATTCCAGCCCCAGTCATAACGGCGGCGGCGCAAGGCAATTTTAAAAGGTTCAACCGCATCGCTTCCCCATAACCAGCCCGCCCACAAAGCAGATAAAGTCCAGAATGCCTGATTTGGGCGCGGCACCGAACCGATCACCGCCTCAATGGGGATTTCCCTTTTGACCTCATGCGCCAGGTCTTTGAGGCGGCCTTCGTAAATGCAAATGCCGCCCGTATCTGGAAGTTTGTTCGGCCACGCAACGCACGGGACGCTCGCAGCGGTTTCCGTCCATAGACCGAGTCCACGCTCGAACAGCATCCAGATGTTTTGCTCGCGGAATTGGGCCGGCGTATTCAATTGCCTGGGCCGCGCCCGCTCGGATGGATAGCCCCATAAAGTGTTGCCCGCGTCACATGCAGCGAGGATAAGCGCGGTCAATGCGCGCCGCCGCTCGGCAGTCAGATTCAAGTTGTCGAGCCGGTTTATGATCGTGGTCAGCACATAGAGCGGACGCGGCAAATAATGTTGTATCGCTTCTTCCGCGTAAGAGCGGTCTTCATCGTTCAACTTGATGACGCGTTCAAAAGCCCGTGAACGGTGAAGACTATCTGTCGCGGCGATTTTCTTTGCGCGCTCAACATCTGCAGGCATCGCCGGGCGTTCGCCCGAGTCGCCACATGATTTGCATTCATAAATCCGGGCAAAGGGCGCATCTTCCGCTTTGCGCCACAAAAACGACTGAGCAAAAACTTCGCGCCCGCATTTTTCACAATTCGTAACATACAACGATTGCAGGTGAGCCTCGAGCCGCTCATCGCCTTTCTTTACAACAGCCAGATCGGCCAACGCGGCCTTGAAGTCCGCTTCCGCCGGAGGGTCTGCGGCCATTTCGAGCAGGAAGCGTGTGATGGGATTGTTAGCCGTGACAAGTATGCGATACCCTGTGCGCGCAGCTTCGAGCGCAAGCCTGGGAGAGAATCCGAACGGGTCGAGCAGCCAGCTTGAAGCCGGCGCGTGATGCGATAGCCAGGTCGAGATAACTCCCTCTTCCAGCGGAGGGATAAACCTCGAAAGTGGGCCTTGATCGGCGGGCTTGAGTCCGGAAATGTACGACAGGCTTTCCATTTCATTAAGTAACCCAAGTTGCTACCAAAGCAAGTTGATGCTATGCGGCAAGACAAAAAGAGCGGCTTTTATCTCAGATTCCTGGCAGTGACTGCAGGAATGGATATGTGCAGGCTGTAGTTTCGATTGTACCTTAAGTGTCTGCCATGCCTTACCTCTGTTTTGCTCTAATCTTTCGTTGTGTTTGTCCTTCCAGCTCGATACGATGAGTATTGCGCGCGCAAATTTTCTGTTTGTGTGACCGTGCCGCGGGATTGTAGTGTTCAACCAGCGCCTGCAAAGACGGCACAGCGAAACCGGGCGAAGCGCATGAAGACAACTTTGATCATGCCCTCACCAGTACTCTTGTCTCGTTAATTTGGTTGCATTTTGTCCGAATTGGTTGTAAAATGATTTAAACTAATTCAGAATTTGACGGAGGAACAAACTATGTCTCAAGCACCCATGTCTTCAGATGTCACCAGCGATGATAAGTTGTGGGCCGCACTCGGCTACCCGATTGCGCTGATTGCCATCATTATGCTCTTCATGGAAGATAAGAAAGCCCGCCCATTCATTAAGTTCCATGCCATTCAGTCACTGGCCTTGAATGTAGCCTTCTTTGTGGTCGCCACTATTCTTTCGGTTATCACTTTTGGCTTCGGCGGGCTGTGCATTCCGGTGATCTGGCTGGTCTTCCTGTGGTGGGCTTATCAGGCCTATCAGGGCCAGATGTTCGAAGTTCCATTCGTTACTAACTTTATCAAGAACCAGGGCTGGGTATAATTTTTTCCACTTTGTAACAAAAAAAGCCTGCTGAAAAAGCAGGCTTTTTTTGTTGGTAATTTTAGAATTGGCTTTGCACAAAATTGGGAACATTATCCTCTTGACGTTACCATCCCTGCCCCATAAAATGGATATAACAATTGAACGGGCACAGGGAAGAGATCCCCAGCGGCATATCAAAGCCAAAGCGAAGGACGCCGAAGGTGCAAGTCTGGAAACAAGGCGAAGCCAGGCGAAACTCTCAGGCAAAAGGACCCTGCCCCGAATTACTCTGGAAAGTCTCAATTCACGAGACACCGACGGTGTAAATCCCTGCTGGCTGGGTACTACGGTATCGAAACCAAGGGATAATCTCTCAGGTCAATTTACAGAGGACGCGCAATTCTATAATTGCACGTCCTCTTTTGATTCGCCGATATCTCACAACAAGGAGAACCAAAGTAATGAATACTCCCGCCAATTTGAAATACGCCAAATCTGATGAGTGGTTTGACCCCGCCAGCGGCGCGATGGGCATCACCGACTACGCCCAATCGCAGCTCTCGGACATCGTCTTCGTTGAGATTCTGGTCGAAGTCGGCGATATGCTCGAAGTGGGGAAAGCAATCGCTTCGGTCGAATCGGTAAAAGCCTCGGCTGAAATTTATTCACCCGTATCTGGCAAAGTGACTGCCGTCAATAGCGGACTCTCCGACAAGCCGGAGACTCTCAACAGCGACCCGTTTAACGCGGGCTGGATGATCAAGGTCGAGGGTGGCAAAGCCGGCGATGTAATGGATGCCGCTGCGTACGAAAAGTATTGCGCGGAAAGAACACACTAGCCAGTGATCAGTGACCAGTGTTCAGCGACCAGAACTGAAAACTGATTACTGAATACTGAACACTGGAGGAACCATGACTTACATACCTCATAGCCCCAAAGAACGGGACGCGATGTTGGCGGCCATCGGCGTAAAATCGCTCGATGAACTCTTCAAAGATATTCCCGCCAAACATCGTTTTCCCAAACTGGATCTGCCTCCCGCGTTGACCGAGATGGAAGCCGCGGCCGAACTGGCAGAACTCGCCGAAAGCAACGAGAACGTGCGCGGCGACTTGATCTCCTTCCTCGGCGCGGGCGCGTATAATCATTACATCCCGGCGGTGGTCAATCACATCATCAGCCGCGGAGAATTTTATACGGCTTACACGCCCTATCAGCCCGAAATTTCGCAAGGCACATTGCAAGCCGCCTTTGAATATCAATCGCTTATCTCTGCGCTGACCGGCATGGACGTTTCCAACGCCTCGCACTACGACGGCGCGACAGCCGCGGCGGAAGCTGTCAACCTGGCCTACGCTCAATTTCGCGGCAAACGCAAAAGGGTGGTCATCTCGCCGACAGTTCATCCACAATATCGCGCCGTGATACGCACATACACACAAGGCATGGGCCTGGAAGTAGCCGGGGATAACGCGGGCGCCGATTTAGAGTCCGGGCCTGAAGCGCTTGCCTCCCTCATTGATGAAAACACGATGCTCGTCATCGTTCAGTATCCCGATTTCTTCGGACGCGTTTACGATTACTCCGCGTTCATCGAATCCGCGCACGGCAAAGGCGCGTTGGTCTGTGTGGTTGCCAACCCGACCGCGCTGGGACTGTTCAAGACGCCGGGCGCCATGGGCGCAGACATTGTTGTCGGCGAAGGCCAGCCGCTCGGAATTCCGATGTGGTTTGGCGGGCCGTGGCTCGGTTTCTTCACGACGAAAAAATCCTTCGTCCACAAAATGGCCGGACGACTCGTCGGCGAGACTGTTGACAATCGCGGCCAGCGTTCTTACGTTCTGACGCTGACCTCGCGCGAACAGCACATCAAGCGCGAGCGCGCCACGTCGAACATTTGCACCAACCAGGGTCTGCTGGCGCTGGCCTCCGCAGTGTATATGTCGGTCCTTGGCAAAAATGGAATGAGACAAGTCGCCGAACTTTGTTATCACAAGGCGCATTATGCCGCTGAACGACTCAGCCAGATCGAAGGCTACGGTATGTGCTTCCCCGAACCATTCTTCCATGAATTTGTGTTGTGTTGTCCAAAGCCCGCGGCTGAGGTCAACGCTCATTTGCTTGAGCATGGCATCCTCGGTGGATACGATCTCGGCCAGGATTATCCCGCGCTCAAGAATCATCTACTGATCGCAGTGACCGAGATGAACAGCAAGGAAGATATTGACATGCTGGTTGATGCGCTTTCGGAGGCGGATCATGAATAACACATTGACTTCTTCAAAGATCGTCGAACCGACCATCTTCGATCTTTCCTCGCCCGGACGAAACGGCGTCTCTTTCCCGGACCCGGATGTGCCGCGCGCCAAATTGCCCGAGTCTCTTCTGCGAGCGGACCTGCCCCTGCCCGAACTGGCCGAAGTGGATGTCGTCCGCCACTACATGCGCCTCAGCAAATTCAACTACAGCGTTGACGATGGCTTTTATCCGCTCGGCTCATGCACGATGAAATACAACCCGAAGATCAACGAAGATACCTGCCGCCTGCCGGGTTATATGTTCACGCATCCGCTCCAGCCAATTGAAACCGTGCAGGGCAACCTCGCATTGATGTTCACGCTCCAGGAATGGCTGAAAGAAATCAGCGGCTTCGAGGCAGTGACGCTCCAACCCGCGGCCGGCGCACACGGAGAATTTACCGGCGTGCTGATCATGCGCGCCTACCACAAATCACGCGGAGACGACAAACGCGTCAAGATGCTCATCCCCGATTCCGCGCATGGAACAAATCCCGCCTCTGCTGGAATGACCGGTCTGACTATTGTCCAAATCCCATCCGACGAACGCGGCAACATAGACTTGAAAGCGCTCAAAGAACAATGCGACGATACCATCTTCGGTCTGATGATGACCAACCCGAACACACTCGGCATGTTCGATGAACATGTCGAAGAAGTGATCCAGATCGTACACGATTGCGGAGGCCTGGTCTACGGCGACGGCGCGAACTTGAACGCGCTGCTGGGCATCATTCGCCCTGGCGACATCGGTTTCGACTTGATGCACTTCAACCTGCACAAGACTTTCGCCGTCCCGCATGGAGGCGGCGGCCCCGGTTCGGGTCCGGTTGGAGTCGCGGCGCATTTGGCGGATTTCCTGCCCGCGCCGCTGGTCGGCGTCCTTGAAGAGGGCGATGATGAGACTCCTCCGCTGTTCGGGTTTGTCACGCCCAGGAAATCCATCGGACGCATGAAGGCCTTTCACGGACACTTTGGCGGCGGGCATGTGCGCGCATTTACTTACATAGCCATGCACGGACCTGACGGCTTGAAAGATATTTCGCAGTATGCGGTATTGAACGCTAATTATCTTTTAGCCCGCTTACGAAACACATATCATGTGCCATACGACCGCATCTGTATGCACGAATTTGTCGCGGAAGGCCGCTTCGATGGCTCGGATGTGCGCGCTCTCGACATCGCCAAGCGCCTGATGGATTACAAATTCCATCCGCCGACAAATTACTTCCCGCTCATCGTTCACGAAGCGCTGATGATCGAGCCGACCGAAACTGAGAACAAAGACACGTTGGATGCTTTTGCCGACGCGCTGATCAAGATCGCGGACGAAGCCAAGACTCAGCCTGATCTGCTTCACAACGCGCCGAGTACGACTCAATTTGGCCGCATGGATGAAGTCAAAGCCGCCAGAGAACTCGTCCTTTGCTGTTGGCTGCCGGAAGATTACGCGGAAAAAATTTGACAGATTCCCAAAGACTTTTATCAGGGACGACACAAGTCGTCCCTGATCTTGTTTATAATCATCTCATGAAAATTCTCACAGTTGACATCGGCACAGGCACGCAGGATATTTTCCTTTACGATTCAAATCTCGACCTCGAGAACGGATTCAAGCTCGTTTTGCCTTCGCCTACCATGATGATCCATCGCCGTCTCAAGCAGGCGCTTCTTTCTCGGATTCCGATCCTGCTGACAGGCCATCAAATGGGCGGCGGCCCCTCGGCCTGGGCAATCGAAGAATGCGCGCGCGCAGGAATTCCTGTTTACATGACTCCCGACGCCGCGACGACACTCAATGATGAGTTGGATAAAGTAGAGAAATTGGGAATAAAGATTGTTTCGGAAGAAGAGAGTAGAAAGTTGAAAGTGGAAAGTTTGGAGTTAAAAGACTTTGATTTTGAATTGATCTCCAAGACTTTCATGGATTATGGCGTTTCGCTGAAGGATTTAAGCGCGATTGCTGTCGCGGTATTCGATCATGGCAATGCGCCCGCGGGGGTTTCGGATCGTCAATTTCGATTTGATTATCTGGACGAAAGAATCAAAGCAAAGAATTCACTTTCAGCATTTGCTTATCTCTCAAATGATATTCCCAAGATTATGACGCGCCTGCAATCCGTCGCGGACTCGGCGGGCGATCTGCCTTGTCCGCTGGTGGTGATGGACACTGCGCCTGCCGCGGTGCTGGGCGCAAATTTTGACCCTGTGGTTGCAAAGCGCGAACGCAAGATCATTGTCAATGTGGGGAATTTTCACACACTGGCATTTCGACTCGGTGATGGGATTGAGGGAGTCTTTGAGCATCACACAGGCGAAATCGATTTACCCAAACTTGAATCTCTGATACGAAGATTAGCCGATGGCTCATTGAAGCATGAAGATGTATTCAATGACATGGGTCACGGTGCGCTGGTGTATTCACAGGAGAAGTTTGAATTCGGCAGGGATGAATTTGATGTTGTGGTGACGGGACCGCGGCGTTCGATGTTTGCCCTCACCCCGTTCCTCTCCCAAAGGGAGAGGGGGATTCTGCGTCCTTATTTTGCCGTCCCGTTCGGCGACATGATGATCGCGGGCTGTTTCGGTCTGCTGGCGGCAACGGCGGAAGTGATGCCAGAATTACGAGAGACAATTTACACTTCGTTGAACGGAGAGGGCAGACGCGGCATTGCGCCGTGGGATAACCCAGCATAAAGGAGTCAAATATGAAACAGAATCTTCATTTGATCACTTTGGGTGTGAGAGATTTTGAGAAGTCATATAAGTTTTATAAAGAGACGCTTGGCTGGAAACCATCCAGTGCGAGTCAGGATGATGTGGCATTCTTTCAAACAAGCGGAGTCGTCTTCGCAATTTATCCGCGTGAGAAGTTGGCGGAGGATGCGATGATTTCGTCAAATGGAAGCGGTTTTTCAGGGATCACGCTGGCATATAACACCAAAAGCGAAGCGGAAGTGGATGAGGTTATCGCAGACTTGAAATCAAAAGGGGTAAAGATCGTGAAGGAACCCCAAAATGCTTTCTGGGGCGGGTATAGTTCCTATTTTGCCGATCCTGATGATTATCGCTGGGAAGTGGCGTATAACCCGTTCTTTGCGTTCGATACGAACGGAAATTTGAAATTGGGTTGAATCTGTAGAGGCGCAGCGCCGCTGCGCCTCTACAGATTCAACAAGGAGATAAAAACATATGTGCGGAATTTTCGGCTACGTTTCAAGTAAAGAAGAAGCGCTCGGGCCTATTTTGATCGCAGCGGCAGAAAGATTAACTTATCGTGGATATGACTCCGTTGGAGCCGCGACCATGAACAACGGCAAAGTTGACCTTCGCAAAGATACCGGCAAGGTGGATGCAGTGGCGGCGAAATATAACATCGCCGAGATGCGCGGACAGCGCGGCATTACCCAATTGCGCTGGGCGACGTTTGGAGAACCGTCGCAGGTCAATTCACAGCCCCATTTGGATTCGACTGGCGACATGGTCGGCGCGCATAATGGCAACGTGGTTAACAATGTTGAGTTGCGTCTGGAATTCATTGCTGAGGGCATGACTGTCCGTTCACAGAATGATGGCGAGACCTGCGTCCATGCGGTGGAGAGATATATCAACCGCGGCTACGAATTCATTGATGCGATTCGTTTGGCGTATGGCGATCTGCAAGGCGATTATGCCTTTGTCATTGGGCGCGCGAATGACGATAAGTTATACGCGTTCAAAAAAGGTTCGGGCATGGTGATCGGTATCGGTGAAGGTTTCACTTGTCTCTCGTCTGACCTGCCTTCGATTCTGCCGTTGACGCGCAATGTCATCCGTCCGCAGGATGGAGAGATCGTCACGTTGTGGGCAGACCGCGTGGAAGTGCGCTCTGTCAAAGATGGCAAACAAATTATCCGAATGCCAGAAACAGTTACGGAGTCGATGGATGCGGTTCAGAAGGGCGGGTATCCGCATTTTATGTTGAAGGAAATCCACGAGCAGGCACAAGTCGCGCGTGAGTTAATCCATTTATTAGATGGCAGCCCCGATGTGCAGCCGTTGGTCGAAAAGATGAAGAACGCGCGTCATCTGTATTTAATCGGATGCGGCACGAGTTATCACGCCGCGTCGGTTGGCTCGGTGTACATCGCGCAACTGGCGGGACGCGCCGCGATCCCCGTGCTTGCGCCGCAGTTCATCGCGCAATACGCGCCCGCGGTGGGATATGAAGACGTGGGGATTTTCGTCAGCCAATCGGGCGAGACCAAGGATGTGCTCAACGCGTTGGAAGCCGCCGAGAAGCGCGGCATGGCTTGTTTTGGATTGGCGAACGTGGTCGGCTCGACATTGACGAAGGCGACTTCGTTCTGCCTGCCCTTGTGCTGCGGATACGAAATCAGCGTACCCGCCACGAAGACATTTACCAACCAGGTCGTGACGTTTTTGTATCTGGCGTATCGTATGGCGGGACGCAACACGCGTGACTTGGAGTTGATTCCCGAACTGATGAATCAGACTCTTGAAATGGTCGCGCCGCAAATTGAATCCATTGCTAAAGACATCAACGAGTGGAACGATATGTACTGTCTCGGTTACGGTGCGACGTACGCCATTGCGTTGGAAGGCGCATTGAAATTAAAAGAAATTACGTATGCCCATTGTGAAGGCATGCTCTCGACTGAGTTCAAACACGGACCGCTCTCCGCGGTCAGCAAAGGCTTTCCAATCATTTTCTGCGCTGGATCAAACGACGTGCCGCTCATCATCAGCGGGATCAACGAAGTCAAAGTGCGCGGCGCACGCACGATCGTCATTGGCGAAGAGGATGCCCGTCTGCGTGCCAACGGCGATGACCTTGTCGTCATCCCCAAATCGGACGCGCAGATCAGCGCGCTGTTGGGAGTCCTGCCGTTGCAGTTGCTTTCGTATCACATGAGCGTGATGAGAGGGTTCGATCCCGATTTCCCGAGGAATTTATCGAAGACGCTGACGGTGGATTAGGTAAACGGACTTTGTAACGGATTCACGGATCAAAACGGATTTCGATTCATTGGTTATTAATCAGCATGTCCGTTAGGACCTATCCCCCCGCCCTTCCCAAACCTGCCCTGAGCTTGTCGAAAAGTGGGAAGGGGGCTAATCGGCTGATAAATTTATTGACTTTCAAAAGCAATGTTTCGTTTCGAGGACGGTGGATTGAGGTAGAAAAGATGAATTTCCGTAATACGTAATACTTTTTCATATTGACTTACTTTTTGTTCTTTGATATACTATTTATAAGATTTACGAAAGGAGAGCAAGAAATGGAAACTGTAGCCACTTCAAAGGGGCAGGTTGTCATCCCGTCCAAAATTCGCAAGCAATTGGGAATCAAGGATGGAACATATCTTCAAATTGACGTGAACGCCGTAACCAGGCAGATTATCCTCACCCCCGTTACCCGTGAGTATATTCATAGCCTGCGCGGAAAGTATAAGGGCAAGGGGTTGATGAAGTCGTTAATGGCGGACAAGAAACGCGAAAGGGAGTTATAAGATGGCAAAGAAGGCAAAAGCATACGTGTTGGATAGTTGGGCGATAATTGCCTATCTTGAGGACGAGCCTTCAGCGGAACAGGTTGAAGAATTGGTCGCCACAGCGCATGAAGAACAAATTCCCATTTATATGAGCGTGATCAACGTGGGTGAGGTCTGGTACACACTGGCGCGGGAAGTCTCGGAAGAGGAAGCCAACGCTGGCGTAAAAATGCTTAGTGATTTGCGAATTCAATTCGAGAATGTGGATTGGGAATTAACGATGGAAGCGGCGCGTTTCAAAGCGCAAACCAAGATGTCTTATGCAGATGCCTTTGCTGCCGCGCTGGCAAAAGTCAAAAAGGCGGACTTGGTAACAGGGGATAATGAGTTCAAACCATTGGATGGTCAAATCAAGATTTCGTGGGTATGAACCACAGAGGTTTCCATGAGAAATGTCCCAAAATTTAGCCAAGCAGAAATGATTTTGTTGACAATTTATCGTTTATCCAAGGCGCTTGGCAACCGCGTTCCATTTGAAGAGATTGTCGTTCAGGTGTGGAAGGATTTTCCTGAACACTTTAGCCTAAATAACCATCCAGAGTATCCAGATTCTTATCCTGTTAGTAAAAGGATATATAGCGATTTGATAACCGAGAGATTGGTTGTTTCGCTTCGCAAACAGGTTTATAGACTTACGGATAAAGGATTAGATATTGCTGTAAAACTTGCTTCGCAAAGTTCAGCAAAAAGCAAAGAACATGCCGCCAATGTTGTACAACTAAACCGATCAGAGGATGAGTTTTTTCAATATGCTATTAAATCAAGAGCGTTTTTGGCATGGAAACAAGGTAAGGGAAATGACTTAATAGACTACGATGCAAGGGTGTTTTTTCAGTTTAGCACGGGAACTCCAGTTAGGGAAAGAAAAAGAAAACTTGAAAATGCACGAGACGCCGTTGAAAAGGCTGTTGTGCTAGACATACCCGACGCAAAAACGTTGAACGATTTATTTCGATTTTTTACTAAGAAGTTTCCATCGCTATTCGAGGAGAATTAAACTATGACCAATAGAGTTGGTCGTGCTATCAAAACCAAAATCCACCCAGATTTTCTTGATACTGTAGGAAAATCATTCAAATTCAAACACGGAAAAGGGATTGCCGAATGGCTCAAGAATTCCCTTGACCAATATCTGCGGCTCTTGAAAAGCAAAGATGAAACTCTAACGGGCAATTGGCCAGTATTCGTTCACCTGATTGATGGGGCAAATCAATCAAAAGGTCCAAACTTGGCTGTCGTTGATTTTGGGGGAACCACCTATCATGCAATAGAAGAGTTTTTCCTGTATTGGGGAGATACATCAGCCGCCACACATGGAAAAACGATTAAAGACGTTGCGTTAACAGGTGGACACGGAAATGGCGGGAAATTCTACATGCGTGAAATGTGGCGTGATGGTGCACGGTTCGTAACGTGGAAGAAAGGAAAGGCTACAAGTTTGGTTGTCCAAAAAATGGATAATGGAGAGACGGGATATTTTGAAGTTGAAGATAAAAATATGTCTTGGCAAGATGCCTTGAGCATAGCTTTGCCTGCGTCTGAACACCTTGGCGGAACTCATGAACTTATGGAATATCTTCGAAGCAATCTAGTCAATATTTTCAGCGAACTTGAAAATCAAAAAAGAGGCTTCTCTGTGATTGTTGGGCGTCGAGCTGTTCAAACCATGTCGTCAAATGATGTAGTTGTTGGCGGGCGATGGAAGCACCAACAATTGATAGACGAAATATGTGATGCTCAACAAGCAAGAAGACCAATCCGAGAACTGAATATTACGGTTTTTGTAAATGGACAAGTCAAGATTGACCGTCTAATGCCATATTCTGTTGAAGAAGACGAAAACTGGCCAAATGAAACTCATGTTGTGCCTGGAATGGTAGTTGCGGCATTAAAGGCTGGATTGTTAGATGCGGGTACGCTTACCATATACAAGTCAGCTAACCAACTTACTGGCAGGCTAAAAGACTTAAATTCATTATTCATATCCGATACAAAAGGAAATCCTATAGCATCTTATCCGATCCATGAATTATCGTTTCCTGGGTACTCTCCGCTTATCAGCTTTATTCATGGAGAACTTCAACTAAACCTTTCAGAAATTTCACAGATAGTAACCAATGACCGAGAACGCCTTGTTGATTCACCTACAACCCAGTTAATCCTTGAATTTGTTGCCGAGAAAATTTGGGACCGAATTAAGATTATTGAAAAAACTGCCCGAGAGAACAAAATCAAGCAAGATTTGGATCTTGCAGCAAAACTCAATGAAACTCTGAATAAACACGCTCAGCGGTTTCTACAACAAGTTCAAACGGAAATCTTGGTCGACTATGTATCCAACGATTCTGGAGGAGGGGCAGGTACTGGGGGATCAGGAGAAGGAGGTGTTAAAACTGGTTCTGGCGGAAAAGGAAACAGAAAAGAAGGCAAAGGCGGTGAAAGAGGGAAAGGTGGAGATATGGAAACTCCAGGCGAAGCAAAGCGAGTTCAGCGTTCACGGTTTCCACAAATGTTATTGAGCGGACGGGACCCAGACCCTTCTCGAGACGACTCGGAGACCAAGGATTTAACTGACCGCCATCCTCCTTTATATCAAGGCGATATTGATAGAACATTCAATGTTTGGTGGTTAAACACAACTCATCCTTATGCCGCAAATGCCCTCAAAAAAGCTGGCGGACCCAAAGGTTTAGCATTTAAGAGTCATCATCTTTCAATGTTTCGCGATATGGTTCAGAGAGAAGCATTGCGAATACTTCAAAGAAGGGAAGCAGAACTTCCTTTAGACAGGATTGAAAACGAACTTGATGAAATCTCAAATAGATTCTTGGCTGAGTTGCCAATTGACTTGGTGGAAAGCTTGTTGGAACAAGAAGAGTAAAGCTAAGCAATGGTGATTTTCAAATCTCTCGACCAAATATATTCCATACTTCGTTTTGACGCGAGGCTTTGGCAGGTCTTAGAAATGCGTGTCGATAAATTAATGACTCTAGAGGAAATTGGTAATCATTTTAAAGTTACCCGTGAACGTATTAGACAAATAGAAAGAAAAGCATGGGATCAATTCAACAAACACACAATAATACTTGCACCAATTTTTGATTTGCTGGAGGAAAATATCAAGCCGAAATATGAGAGTGGATGGGAGCTAGCATCCATTATCAAGGATATTTTGCTGAAAAATGACTGCGTTGCAGATGAAGCTGCTATAAAGAAATTTATTCTATTAACAAGAGCGCTGGTATTCTTGGACCCAGAGATCAATGAAAGTGGTTATGTCGAAAAGCGATGGGCACAATTCAGCTATTTTGCTTGCAGAATTAAACCTCCCATTATTCGACATCACAAAACCGCTGATGCTGTTGAAGAAGAGAAGGAAAGAAATAGAAAATTATCTTACAAAGAAATAGCCTATCAGATTCTGAAGAGCGAAGGGCAACCCTTGCATTGGTCAGAGATTACAAATCGTGCTTATCATTTGAAACGCAAAGACACATTCAATTCGACAGCGCTCTACAACACACTGATGAATCATCCGCAAATATTTGTTCGTGTGGATTCTGGAACCTATGCCCTAGTTGAATGGGGATTTAGCCAAGTGGGCACTTATCCAGATATTATTGCATCAATTCTAAAATCATCCAAGAGGCCTTTATCTGCCGATGCGATATATCACAAAGTTAATGAGATTCGGCAAGTCAAACAATCAACATTAATAATGTCATTGGATTTACATCCAAGATTTTACAGATCTCTTGAAAAAACTTATGGGTTGAGGGTATGGCTTCCCTCGCGAGAAAAACAAACATTACGAACTCCTGAATGGCTTGTTGAGGATAGCGACTCTTATAAAAGAGTTGAGCAAGCAAGCCAAAAGGGATACGATATTGAAAATATGATTCAGGCAGATTCAGATAATAACTGACCATAATACATATAGACTGCGTTATGATATTTGCTATCGTATTCGAGGAAAAAAGAGAAAATGGAGGAGATGATGATGGGATCTCAACCAAATGGAGAGGCATGGGGTTGAGTCTTATCTTGTCTGCCGGTGCGGAGTCAATCGCAAGCAACATTTTGTTTTCAAGAAGGTCTTAGCTTCTCCCTCTTGGGGGATATCGTATCCGAAGCGTAGCGAAGTGGTAGACGGGAGAGGGGTAAAATGAGCCAATCATGCCAGTCAAAAACATCATCCCAGGTCAAACCGCCACCAGAGAAAAACTTCAACGCGCAAAAGAACTGCGGCGTGACATGGCTCCTGCCGAGAAAATCCTTTGGCAGGAATTGCGCGCGAATAAGTTGGGAGTCCATTTCAGGAGGCAACAAGTCATCGCAGGCTTCGTCGTTGACTTTTACTGTCACAAGGCGGCATTGGTCATTGAGTTGGATGGCGATACTATGAGGGACAAAAGGAAGAAGATGTCAGGTGCGAAAAGGTTTTAAGCGAGACGGGGTTACGGATTGTCCACTTTAAGAATGAAGAGGTCGCGAAGAACGCTTCGCGGTCTGCTGTGGTGAGGAGTATAAGAGGGTTGGTTGAAAAATAATATGCGATTGAAATATATCCTCTGCATGTTGGGAATCATTCTTGCATTGCCTGTTCTTGTATTGGTCACATTGGCATTCATGTTGCCCATAACGATTTCGGGGATTGGGTATCTGTCTGCGGCTTCATTAGTCATCGCTGGCTTAATAGTAGTTCCCTGGATGCCCAGATACAATTCGCTGCTGACTCTAGCTGGTGTGATTGCACTTATCCTGATCGCCAGCGTCAGGATTCTCATGGGTCAACAAAATACAAGCTCAAACCTGAAAATGATCACGTTGCCGCAGGGAATGGGAGCTCGGTGGGTCAGTTACATCATTGACGAACAGGATAGCCTCATATTTGGCGAGTCGCTATTCTATTTAATTGGAGGCGATTCACCGACTGAACACGAAGGCATCACCTCAGCCCTATTTTCCGCCTACTCTGAAATGAAAGCGAAGGAGGGAGTCTTTCCATCACCATTTGCAGACACGTATCTCAATTTTCAACAGCCCGACTCCTTCGACGCCGTAATTATTCAGCCCGAAATTAATAGTCATCCAGAGGTCGGTGTCATATTCCTGCATGGATTTATGGGAAACGTCACCGCACAATGTTGGGAAATCGCCCAGGCTGTAAATAGATTCGGAGCTGTCACAGTGTGTCCGTCAACGGGTTGGCAGGGCAGGTGGTGGGAACCACAAGGGGAAGCCATCCTGCAGTCCACTTTTCGTTATCTCAAAGAACAAGGGATTCAAAGAATTTATTTGGGTGGGTTTTCAAACGGCGGGTTTGGAATAAGCCGTTTGACAGAACAATTGGGAAAAGAAAACGGACTCAGCGGTTTGTTCTTCATTGACGGCATTTTCAATGGCACAAACATTAGGGAAATGGGTTTGCCTGTTCTCATCATACAAGGGACTCGGGATGAAAGAATGCCAGCCACGGAGGCGCGTCAAACAGCCGAAATAATTGGGGAATTAGGAATGTATGTGGAATTGGACAGCGATCACTTTCTAATTATGAAACAGCCTGATCTTGTACAAGATGTACTTGCCAACTGGTTGAAAGATGAGGCATTCAGTCCATAAGCGGCTGTTCAAAACAAATAAGAAAAGAGAAAATGGAGGAGATGATGATGGGATCTCACCCAAATGGAGAGGCATGGGGTTGAGTCCTATCTTGTCCGCCGGCGGGGGCATGTTCTTTGAAAATCGTGTATCATTAGGGCAGGAGATTTAATTATGACAAATCAAGAACTCCTTAATCGAATCACCATCAATCCCAACATGGCATTTGGGAAACCCACCATCCGCGGATTGCGATACTCCGTCGAATGGCTGTTGGAAACGCTCAGTTCGGGCATGACAAACGAAGAAATCCTTGCTGATTACGAAGACCTTGAAGGCGCCGATATTCAGGCTGTCCTGTTCTATGCGGCGCGGTTGAGTCAGGTCAAGCGGATGAGTTTGGTCAACGCATGAACTTTCTGATCGACGCCAATTTGCCAAGGCGCATTGTTCGCATTTTTCAAGAGCGCGGCCATAATGCTGTTCACACACTGGATTTGTCCGAAGGCAACGCAACCGCAGATGCCGCGCTTTTGGATTACGCAGACGAAAATAATTGCGCCGTTACAACAAAAGATTCTGATTTCAGCACATCCTTCTGGCTGCAAGACCGTCCCAACAAACTATTACTGATTTCCACAGGCAACATCAGGAATGCTGAATTAGAAACTCTGTTGACCGCAAATTTCGATCAATTGATTTTGGCGTTGACAGAAAATCGGTACGTTGAATTAACCCGAGAGCACGTAATTGTTCATGCGTAACCTGTTTTCGAAGTTGGGTTGAAAAAGACGACTGCCTTGAAAGCAGTTGTCTTTTTTTTGTGTTTGAGGCAAGGCAGGAAGGGAAAAGAGAAAATGGAGGAGATGAGCATAGCACCTATCCCCGCCCTGAGCTTGTCGAAAAGTGGGAAGGGGCTTGTTGCCACGCCAATTTGCTATTCAAAATGCCTAAGTTTGTCTACTTGCAATTGATATGAAAAATGGGATGTTGACAACATCAAAGATGGCGGCGCGGCGGTCTGCGCGTGGGATTCAACCAGAAAGGAAATTTTGGCCGCCTCTGGCGCAGATTCTCAATCAAAGGCAGATTAACAAATTGCCAATCGCCCTAATGGTAAAATAATCCCCATATGTTGCCATCATTGGAGAAACTCCGCAAATTCTTCCGTCTCGAACACGAGAATGGATACAATGACACCGCCATCATCGGCGGCCTTGCCAAAATGCTCGACTTTTGGGAAGCCGAAGCGCGCACCGATGGCGTCAGTGAGGAAGTTGTCCAGGCTGTGATTTCGCGCCTGCGTTCTTATAATGGCCTGAGACCCGAAGGCCGCGCCGACGCGCTCAAAGGTCTGTGGAAACGCATCCAGAATCAGTATCCCGAAGCCGGACAAAGATCCGAGCAAAAGCCACGCCCGCCTCAACAGCCAAAGCCTCAACAAACCGGGCCCGAAGGCCAGACATCTGCGCGTCCTCCGCAGCCACAGCGCCCTGCTGCGCCCTCGCGTGCCGAATCCGCGCCGGGCGGCAAACACAGTCAGACACCCGCCGCGCTCAACGCCGCATTGACCATCTTGCAGGGCGTCGGCCCGAGGCACGCTCAGACCTTGGCCGAACTGGGAATGCTGACTCTCGGCGATATGCTCTATTATTTCCCGCGCCGCTACGAAGATTACAGCCAGCTCAAGCCCATCAAAAGTTTGTGGTACGGCGAAGATGTCACTGTGATCGGCACGGTGCAATCCGTCCACACCCGCCCGATACGCGGCGGCAAAGCCAGCATTGTCGAGATCATCATTTCGGATGGCACAGGCAGTCTGCGGCTTTCATGGTTCAACAATCCGTGGATCGCGAATCGTCTCAAAGAGGGCGAACAAATTTCCGTCTCCGGCACGGTTGAACAATATCTTGGCCGCCTCATTATGAACCAGCCGGATTGGGAAGCGGTCGAGGTCGAACATCTTCACACCAACCGCATCGTTCCCATCTATCCGCTCACCGCCAAGATCACACAGAAGTGGCTTCGCAATTTGATGAAGCAGGTCGTCACCTATTGGGCGCCTGCCGTTGTTGATGCACTGCCCGATAGCACACGCAGCGCCGCCGGACTTCTGCCGCTTGGTCAGGCCCTGCTTCAGGCGCATTTTCCCGATTCGCAGGACCAACTCAAAGCCGCGCGCGAACGCCTGGCCTTCGACGAAATTTTCTTTCTGCAAATGGGAGTGCTTCGCCAGAAGCGCGATTGGAAACAAGCCGATGCGCGCCGCTTCCCTGTCCCGGACGAGTGGCTGGGCGCGCGTTTAAGCGGCCTGCCCTTTACGCTGACAAATGCACAACGCCGCGCCATCACCGACATCCGCGCCGACCTTGATTCTGGCAAAGCCATGAATCGACTTTTACAGGGCGATGTCGGTTCGGGAAAAACTGTCGTGGCCGCGATTGCTTCCGCAGTCATTGTCAATAATGGTTCGCAGGCCGCCATCATGGCGCCGACCGGCATTCTGGCTGAACAACATTATCGCAGTTTCATCAATTTGCTGGCGGGCGAAAACGGCCTGATACAGCCGGACGAGATTCGTTTATTAACCGGCGACACGCCCGAGGCGGAGAAAGAAGCGATCCGAGATGGATTGGCCGAGGGCAGAATCAAAATCGTCATTGGCACGCACGCGGTCATCGAAGGGCCGGTGCAATTTAAAGACCTGCAATTCGCGGTCATTGATGAACAACACCGTTTTGGCGTCGAACAGCGCGCCGAGCTGCGTAACAAAGGCACGAACCCGCACCTGCTGGTGATGACGGCCACGCCAATTCCGCGCTCGCTGGCGCTGACGGTTTATGGCGATCTTGATCTTTCGGTGATGGACGAGATGCCCGCCGGACGACAGCCCGTCGCGACGCATGTGTTGTCGCCGCGGGAACGTGAGCGCGCCTTCTCGTTGATCCGTTCGCAGATCAAGGATGGACGGCAGGCATTTATCATTTATCCGCTCATCGAAGAGAGCGACAAGATGGAAACCGTGCGCGCGGCGGTGGACGATCACGAAACGCTTTCAAAAGAAATTTTCCCCGACTTGAAACTTGGCCTTCTGCATGGCCGCATGAAGCCGTCTGAAAAAGACGAAGTGATGCTCAAGTTCCGCGATGGAAAATTCGATATTCTTGTTTCGACCACGGTGGTGGAGGTCGGCGTGGACGTTCCAAACGCGACGGTAATGTTGATCGAAGGCGCGAATCGATTCGGCCTGGCGCAGCTACATCAGTTGCGCGGACGGGTGGGGCGCGGCGCAGATCAATCTTATTGTTTGTTGATTCCCGATCACGAAGATTCGATAGAGAATGAACGCTTGCAGGCTCTGGCGCAAACCAATAATGGTTTTGAGCTGGCCGATCTTGATTTGAAGCAACGCGGCCCGGGCGAGTTCCTCGGCACGCGCCAGGCGGGCTATGCAACCGGTCTGCGCATGGCAAGTTTGACGGATGTGGCTTTGATTGAGAAGGCGCGCTTCCACGCGCAGAATTTATTCGAATTGGATGCCAGCCTTGAACAGCCTGAGCACACGCTTCTTGCCGAAGCGCTGGGCCGTTTCTGGGGTGAGCGCAAAAGCGATGTAAGTTAAAATTTATCACCACAGAGTCACACGTGTGCCTGCGGCATAGTGCAGGCAAAGAACACGGAGTTTTTTGTTTGTGAACGCGAAGAAATCTCTGTGTTCTCCCTGTCTTTGTGGTGCAAAATATTTGGAGATTTCATGGTTAGAGCCTTATTTCCCGGCACCTTCGATCCCATCCATTACGGGCACATTGACATTGCCACGCGCGCTGCGCGTCTTTTCGATGAAGTGGTGATGGCTGTTTACGATAAGCCGCTCAAGTCGCTGATGTTTTTGCCCGAAGAGCGTATGTCGCTGGTGAGAGAAGCCGTCAAGGATAACCCCAAGATCAAAGTGACCGGCTACAGCGGCCTGACGATTGACTTTTGCCGCAAGGTCGACGCACAAGTCATCGTGCGCGGCCTGCGCGTCTTTTCGGACTTCGAGTTTGAGTTCCGCATGGCGCTGGCGAATCAGCGCCTGGCAAAAGATATCGAGACTATCGCCTTGATCACAGCCGAACAGCACACGTTTCTCTCGTCCAGCACGGTACGCGAGATCGCCACGCTCGACGGCGACGTTTCTAGCATGGTGCCGCCGTTCGTGGAAAAGGCCCTGCATGCAAAAGTGACCGATTTGGCCGACCACCAATTTCCTCCCAATGCACTGCGAGATTGATATACAATGTACTGCGTTGTGCCTCATTCTCGCTTAATGTTGCTTTATATGTTTTTGCATTCAAGGCAGAAATTTTATTTAAGAAGCAGTATAATTGGTTATCACCGCCGCCAGTTATAGCGCGGAGGACCTTATGGATATTCTGCAACTGATTGACCGTTTGGAAGAACTCTTTAACCAGGCCAAGGCTGTGCCTTTCACGCACAACGTCCTGGTGGATGAAGAGCGCATGTTGGAGATCATTGACCAGATGCGCATCGTCATTCCCGAAGAGGTGAAGAAGGCACAGCAGATCATTGGTCAGCGCGACCGATTTCTGGCGCAGGCCCAGGAAGAGGCGGATCGCACTATTGCCCTGGCGCGCGACAGGTCAGACCAGATGGTTCAGAAGGATATTGTGACACAGGAAGCCAATCGCCGCGCGGAACAGATCCTGGCGCAGGCCCGCGCCGACGCAGAAGCCACGCGCCGCGATGCCGACGATTATGTTGTTGATACGCTCGTGAACTTACAGGATGCGTTGGAAAAGACTCTCAATCAGGTTCGTAACGGCGTGCAGGCAGTGCAGGAGGATCAAATGAGAAAGTCTATTCCCACTTCGTCTTCACAGGTGCTGGTTGAGAAAATGGAGAAATAGGCAGCGATCGGTTTTCAACGAAGCCCGCCACGTTTTCGTGGCGGGCTTTTTATTCGCCAAATTCAAACGTGGGCATGCCGGTAATGTTTGTGGCCAGGTGAAATACCCCGCCAGCCTGCGGATATTTTTTCAGCATGGCCGCGTCCATGCCAACGCGTGCGGATGTAATGAAAAGCTCGTTCATATCAGGCCCGCCGAAGACACAGGATGTGACATTCAAGGCCGGAACGCCGAACTGTTCGAGCAGGATTCCTTTTGGATTCCATTGGGTGATGCGTGCGCCGCCCCACATGGCGATCCAGAGATTGCCGTTCGTGTCAGTGGTCATGCCGTCGGGCCAGCCAAAGGTATCGGGGAATGTAATGATGACACGCGGGTTGGCGATCTGTCCGGTCTCGATATCATATTCAAAAGCTTTGACTTCGCGCGTGGGCGTGTCAATGAAATACATGGTCTTGTAATCCGGCGACCAGGCAATGCCGTTCGAGATGCGGACTTCTTTGAGTATCTTTTTCAGTCGTCCATCAACGGACAAGGAATATAACGAGCCGCTGGTCTCCTGTTCGTTGTGATCCATCGTCCCGGCGACGAAGCGTCCGCGCGGGTCACATTTGCCATCGTTGAAGCGGTTGTTTGACGGTTCGCCTTTGGGGAATGCCAGCGTAATTAATTTGTTGGTGTCAGGTTCAAAGGTCCAGAACCCGAAGCGTTGGGCGATGATGAAGCCGCCGTCTTTTTTGCGCGGGGCGAGACATCCAACGAAATCATCCAATTGCAGGAATAATTTCGAGCCGGCATAAATGCGCTTTTCAAGAATGTCCACCCAGTACAGGGTTTGGGTCTTTGCATCCCAGGCCGGCCCTTCGCCAAGCGCGGCCTTGGCATTGTAAAGAAGTTCGGGGAGCATCATACAATAATGTTACCACGCGGCATTCTTCTTGTTTACTGGCATTATGCAAATTGAAATGAACAACGCGGCCCTGATTGAAGGCGCGGGATATGAACCCACATCTGACTCGACTGTAATCGTGTGTGATCTCGGTGGATCATTATCCCGATGCGGTTTCCGCCGAAGATTTTATTTTACAAAGATCGTATTCTTATATCCGAGCGCCGCGAAGAATTTTGTAAGATACGCCTCCGCATTCTTCTGGGCTTGGTCGAGAATGCCGTCCTCCAGCGCGGCCTGATATATCTTGTCCTGCGCCCCTTGCAGTCCATCGATTACCAGGTTTGGGTCCGGCCGGGTAAATATGCCGTTCTGAATATTCCAAATTTGAGTCTTACTTTCATCAAGGGCAGTAATGAATATCTCGGCAGGCGGCAGTTTGACGTATAGCACACTGGTTTGTAACTGCATGTCACCAGGCTGCAATTTTTGCATGTCAATCCCCGCAATTACTTTTCCCTTCACTTGTATCAGCATTTTTGTGCCGTAAAGAAACGCAAATGTGCCTTGCTTGTCGTCAACTTCGACGACTTGTTGAACACTATATTCAATGGTTTCCAATCGTGCCAAGGCCTGGATTTGGTTGATGTATGTCACCGGGTCGGGGATGATGGTGGGGGTCGGATAGAGCAAATCCGCGACCTGTGTTTGAAGCGAACTATTTGCCTGTTGGATTGGGCTGAGCGTTTTATCGGCAGTGTCTTGCACCGTCCTGACGATATAATAGACTCCCACTGCCAACACAACCAGGATCAAAAGTGAGAACAAAGTCGAACCGCGATTTTCTTTCATTTAAACTCTCCTTACAACTTACCCTAAACTTGTCGTATTATATCAATGCTTGTATCATTAACACCGGACAAACATGTAAGGGACAATGAAACGACTTCTCCCATTAGTACTGCTCGGACTGCTTGCCTGTGGACTTTTGCCGACTCCGCGGTCTGCCCCCGCGCCGACCGCCACTGCCACTCTCGCGCCCACCGCACCCGCGCCGGACGCCGCGCTGGGTTCCGCCAAAAATCCTTTGATCCTGGCTTTGGCCCCGTCTGCGCGCCCTGAGCCCGATGTGATCAACGCGGGCAATGTGCTTAAGTCTCAGCTTGAAAAATCAACCGGGTACAAGATTATTATCGTGGCTCCGCCAAGTGAATCCGAACTGGTCAAAGCCTTTGCAGACGGTAATGCTCACATCGGAGTCCTTTCGCCGTTTGCTTATTTGATGGTGAGTAATGCGGGAAATGCCGAGGCCGCGTTCGCCCGTCAGCGGGAGGGGGGCATATTTTACGGCGCCCAGTTCATCGTCCAAAGCGAGGCGGGTTTCACATCCTATTTCGATTCCATCAAGAATGAAAACACTGCCGATGCATCTGTTGCGTTGGCGCAGTTCAGGGATAAGAAGCCATGCTGGACGGATGAGTTTTCGCCTTCGGGCTATGTTGTGCCGCTGGGTTTTCTCGGTGAAGCCAATGTGAAGACGCTCGAACCGGCTTTTGTCTCCGGCCACCCGACGGTTGTGCGCGCCGTGTATGCGCGGGGCATTTGTGATTTTGGCGCAACCTATATTGATGCGCGCAATTATCCCGGTCTTGAAGATGAATTTCCGGACGTGATGAAGAAGGTAACTGTTGTTTGGCGCATCCCGCCCATTATTCCTTATGAGACGCTGGTCTTTGCGCATGGCATGACTATTGATATGCGCCGCGCGCTTGAGCGTGCCTTCGTGGATGCCATATCCACTCCACAGGGAAAATCGGCGATGCAGGTTTTATATGGGTTCGATGCGATGCAGATCGTGCAGGATGGGCAATACGATGAATTCCGCAAAGCGGTGAAGGTTTCGGGGCTGAAACTGGGTGATTTAGTGAAATGACAAAGCCGCCGGCTTATGTTTTTTTTGAGATAAACTCGCTTGCCTAAAAAATTATTTCGAGTTATCATCATTTTGTCGAAGGGGCTGACTACCCCCAAAAAAAATTTGTATAAAAAGGAGAAGCATATATGAACAAACGCCTTACGTTCCTTTTGCTCGCGTTGACCGTCATCTTCTCGATGATCCTCTCCGCCTGCGCCCCTGCTGTGACTGCGGCCCCCACCGAAGTCGTGACCGAGGCCCCAACGGTCGTTCCGGCTACTGAAGCGCCCACGACTGTGCCTCCCACTACGGCCCCCACCGCGGCTCCAACGGCAGTCCCGCCCAAGTGCGATAAGCTGGCTGATGCACCCGCGGCCCCTGCCGCTGGCGCACTTGGCGCATCGGATAATCCCATCGTGATCACCTTCGTTCCTTCCGGTGACACCGGCAAGATTACGAAGGCCGGAACTGCCATCGCTGACTGCCTGAGCCAGATGACCGGACTTAGCTTCAAGATGGAAGTAGGTACCACCTTTGCCGCCTCTATCGAAGCCATGGGCGCTGAGAAGGCGCAAGTCAGCTTCCTCAACACCTTCTCCGTTTTATTGGCTGAACAGAAGTACGGCATCATTCCCGCCTTGGTTGCCATCCGCAAATATGCCACCAATGATCTCGACCCCGATAAAGCGCTGGGCGGACAGCCTCAGCCTTTCTATAAAGGCCAGTTCATTGCCAATGCCGCCTCGGGCGTCAAAAGTTTCGCGGATTTGAAGGGCAAGACCTTCTGCTTCGTTGACCCGAACTCGACCTCGGGTTATATCGTCCCGCGCATTATTCTTGCGGCCAACGGCATTAATCCCGACACGGATTTCAAGGCGACCCAGAATGCTGGTTCTCATAACAACGTGGCCGTTGCCGTTTACAAGGGCGATTGCGATGCAGGTGTAACTTACATCAATGTACTGACGGATACTTCTGCCAACCTGGCTGCTACCTATCCCGACATTGCCACAAAGGTGTCTGTCTTTGCAGATACTGACCGCATCCCGAACGATGGTATGCAGTTCATCAAGACGCTGGATCCAAAACTCCAGGCTGTCATCGTTGAAGGCATGCTTGCCATGGCCGCGGATCCGGGTGGCAAGGCCGTTCTCAAGAGCCTGTACAACTACGATGCGTTCCAGCAAGTCAAGCCTGACTTCTATAACGACTTCGCCGCAGTGCTCAAGAAGGCCGGTGTCGATCCGGCTACTCTCGTCAAGTAAAAGTCCCCAAGCCTGGCAGTTCATGTGAACTGCCAGGCTTTTCTTTTTCTACCACCTGGCGGTTCGGGGTCAAAGACAGGCGCAAAGCGAAGTATGGTTGGGAAATTGTCGGCGGCCGCGTTGGTGTATGAGTCGCTCAAGTAGCAGGCGCACGAACGCATCATAACGGAAACAGATTACAAGTCATGGGTCGAGGCGATAGGGACGGACAACGAAACATGCTTCTGCCCAGAATCTCCCGCCAGAATCTTACATTGGTCTTGCCTCCCTACACCTTTACCGCTGCGAAGCCCAGTCCATTCGGCCCGACGTGCGTGCCGATCACGGTGGTGACGTTCAACATCAGGATTTCACGCGGCACAGACTGGCTGATCTCGTTCATCGCCTGGCGCAGGAATCCGCGCGCACGCGTTTCGGCGCCGGTATGCAGGATGGCCAGCCGTTCCAATTTTCCGCAAGATTTCAGGAAGGACATCATGCGTTCATCGGCCTGACGCGTTGTCCGTACCGCGCCGATGGCCTTGACCTGGCTGTCGGCCACTTCAACCAGCGGCTTGATGCTTAAGGCCGAACCGAGCATCGTCACCGCCGCCGGGACTCGTCCGCTGCGGCGAAGATATTCCATCGTGTCCAGCGCGGCGGAAACGCGCAATCTTTTGCGCGCGGATTCAATCGCGGCCAGCGCGGCCTTGAGTCCATCCTCGGCGGTTTCTGCCGCAGCCAAGACTTGAAAGCCGAGTCCCATCGAGA
This sequence comes from Chloroflexota bacterium, assembly GCA_016195815.1. Lineage (GTDB taxonomy): Bacteria > Chloroflexota > Anaerolineae > Anaerolineales > Villigracilaceae > Fen-1038. The sequence goes on along the minus strand of JACPYX010000008.1, from coordinate 7,309 downwards.
GAGACAGGCTGTCAATGGTGGTGATGCGATTTTGGAATCTGTCCGCGGCCTGGCGCGCAACATTCAGAATGGAAGTCAACGCGCCGGCGGCATGGATCGAGAGTATGTGGTCACAGCCCTGACCGAGCAACTTCTCATAGCGGCCGGAAAACTCACCGATCGAGGGAGCGGCAGTCGTGGGAACCGTCTTGAAATCCGGCAGGCGCGTGTAGAACTCTGTGCGCGAGATACCCTGTCCATCCGCATATTCCCTGCCTTCGAGAATTAAAATGGTTGGCACAACTTCTATCTCGTATTGTTCGATTAAATGTTGGGGCAGGTCGGAGGTTGAGTCAGTGACAATACCTAATTTCATCATTCCAGCCAGGCGGCGCGAATTTTTTTATGTTCAATTCTCTACCGCAAAGAGCGTTAAGACCGCAAAGATTTAATGGCTTTCTTTGCAGTTCAGTTTTTGTATTTGTACGGCAGTGAGTGTTCCAAAAACAATCGGGCGCCCGAACCAGTTCACGACTCCCGATTCCCAATCTTTATTCCACCGAAATAATAAGCTGGTAATGAGGCTGTCCGCCATCCTGAATTTCGATCGTCAGCGCGGGATACTTCTTGCGGATTTCATCGGCAATGCGGTTAGCTTCGGCATGAGGCAGGTCTTCGCCGTAGAACAGCGTGATAAGCTCGCGTTCATCAGCTTTGGCCTTCTCAAGAAAAGCGATGACACCCTCTTCAACCGAACCTGATGAGAGAATTAATTTGCCGTCCAACAACGCGATGACCTGGCCTTCTTTGACCTTCACGCCGTCAATTTCAACGGAACGAGTTGCGATGGTGATCTCGCCGGTCTGGACCGTGCTCATTGCTTTGATCATTTTATCGGTAACGGAATCCAACTCCCCGTCGGGATTGAGCGAAAGCATGGCGGCCAATCCCTGCGGGACGGTTCTGCTCGGCACGATCTGCACGCGCTTTACCGTTACGTCCCTGGCCTGGTTGGCGGCCAGGATAATATTCTTATTGTTGGGCAGGATGATAACTTTGTCAGTCGGAAGATTCTCGAATGCATCGAGAATATCTTTTGTAGACGGATTCATCGTTTGTCCGCCGCCGACGATGGCGGTCACGCCCAAACTGGCGAAGATGCGGCTCAAGCCGGGTCCCGGCGAAACCGCCACGACCGCGATCTGCCCAGGCTGGATGGCTGCCAGTTCAAGCTTTCCGCCTTTTGTCCTGGCATCAATCTCATCCATCTGCGCCACAAGGTTTTCCATGGCGACTTTGGTAATGGTGCCGATGCCCATAATGTAATCAATTGGCTGGTAGCGTTTATCGAGCGGCACATGGATGTGCATGCGATACATGCCCTCACCTTCGCCCACTTGAATGGATGTTCCCATTTCTTCCAGCTTGTCATAAAATTTTTGCAACTCGAATTGATCGTTCGGGAAGAAGTCCACAACGACCTCGTAATCCTGACCTTCTTCAACTTCCTGCATGGCACTCTCAAAATTCATTGACGAAAGCGGTTGAACGGACGAGATCGGAGCGTCCAGTGATTGACCATAGATGTGTCGCAACATTCCCTCCAGGATAAAGAAGAAACCCTTGCCGCCCGAATCAACGACGCCTGCCTGTTTCAGAATTGGAAGCAATTCCGGCGTACGGCTTACGGACTCGCCAGCGGCAAGTACACAACGCGCCAGGACTTCGATTGGATCCTGCGTCTCAGCCAGCGCGGCCTCTGCCGCGGCCGCCGTATCCTTCGAGACTGTCAGGATGGTTCCTTCGACAGGCTTGACCACGCCTTTATACGCTGTATCACGCGCATCCGCAAAACCGCGCACAAGTGAAACTGCGTCAATTACTGCTGATTCTTGAATGCCGCGCGCAAAGCCGCGCCACAACTGCGAAAGGATCACGCCCGAATTACCGCGCGCGCCCATCAATGCGCCTTTGGCGACCAGGGCCAGCATTTTCCCTGCGTGATTCTCGCCCGAATCCTTGATCTCATTCCAGGCTGAGGTCATCGTCAACATCATGTTCGTGCCTGTGTCGCCATCGGGAACAGGAAAAACGTTCAGCAAGTTAACCGTCTGGTGATTGGTTTTAAGCCAGATCAATCCGGCTTCGACGAGGCACTTTACAGCCTGGCCGTCGAATGGCCGATGACGCAACTTCTCGAGCCGAGCAGTATCCACAATCATCTGGTTCGTGTCCTAATCCGAGCTGCTGACGCGCAATCCGGCCACATGAATGTTCACTTCATGGACAGCCATGCCCAGCGCCTTCTCGACGTGAAATTTGACCGTGTCGGCAACGCTGTCCGCCACTGTTGTAATACGCGTGCCGTATTCGACGATGACATAAATATCAATGTCGATATTCTCGCCGTCATAGCGGACGGAAACGCCGCGCGCCGGTTCATGAGTGATGGTCTGTGCCAGGTTTTCAGCCAGATTCTTCGGAGCCAGTCCCACCACGCCGTAAGATTGAAGCGTGGCATGATATGCAATTGTCGCAACGGCATTCGGTGAGATGTGAATACCGCCTACTGAAGTGGTTTCTTCGCCCATACTGTCCTCTCGTTCTATTTTAACAAATTGTGTTGAGGATGGATACGTTCTATGGTAAAATGCCCTGCCTTCAAAAATCGGGCAACGGTACTGGAATCATTGTACGAAAGGAATATATACGATGGCTAAATGTGCAACCTGCGGCAAGGCGACCGCCTTTGGGCATAACCGCTCATTCTCTCTGCGCGCGACAAATCGCAAATTCAAGCCCAATCTGCAAAAGGTGACCGTCATGCAGAATGGACGCATGGTCAAGCAAGTGCTGTGCGCCAAGTGCATCAAAACGCTGAGCAAGTCAGTCGCGTAAGTTTATTATTTCCTGCCCACAAAATCACGACGCGAAACGCATCGTGATTTTTGTTTTAACCTTCAACGCAGTTGTTGCAAGCGAAGCAATCTCATTTTTGAATGTGGCTTGAGATTGTTTCGTCGCTATGCCCCTGGTAACGACATCCGTAACGCCTTGATCCCGGACGCGATACCCTGCGGATATTTGAAGACCGCGCTGGCCGACACAAAGGCATTTGCGCCCGCATTTTTCATGACCGGCAAAGTCTCGGGGGTGATGCCGCCGTCCACTTCCAACCACGCTGACGAGTTGATCTGGTCCAATTTTTTTCGAATCTGTTCGACCTTTGAAGCGGTCTCCGCTAAAAAAACCTGGCCGGAAAACCCGGGGTTGACGCTCATCACCAACACCAGATCCGCCAGATGCAAAACCGGCTCGATGGCAGAGACCGGCGTGCCGGGGTTTAGCGTGACGCCTGCCGCGCAGCCCAGCGATTTAATTTGTTGAAGCGTGCGGTGTAAATGCGGGCAAGTCTCAACATGCACGGTGAGGTGACTCGCGCCGGCTTTGGCAAAAGCTTCGAGGTAACGTTCCGGCTGTTCGATCATAAGATGAACATCCAGCGGAAGGTTTGTAGCGCGCTTGAATGTTTCAACGAGGAACGGGCCAAACGTCAGATTGGGGACGAAGTGGCCGTCCATCACGTCGAGATGAAGCCAGTCTGCGCCGGCAGTCTCGCAGGCGCGAATATCCTCTGCCAGGCGAAGATAATCGGCAGAAACGATGGAGGGGGCGATGATATATTTTTTGTTCATAATTTTCAATGTCATTGCGAGAGAGCGTAGCTCTCGAAGCAATCTCGTTTTTGAATGTGACTTGAGATTGCTTCGCTTCGCTCGCAATGACAAATCCTATTTTATGGGCGGGTTATATATATGAAGTACACCCACATCCAAAACGGAACGAGGCCAAGCACGGCGATCACCATCAGCAGGCCGAGGCCAACAGACAGCCAGTCAATATCCAGGGGTGCCGCGTCCGCTTCGGGGGCGGGCTGAGGCGCTTGTTCCCAAACGTAATTCGGAGTCGCGGCCGGGCGTGGAGTCGAAATGGGGATGCTGGGAGTCGGATCGTCGCGCTGAGTCCCAAAGTTCATCAAGACGCGCCCGAGCTGGTCGGCGGTGCGATAACGGGCAGACGGTTCTTTCGATAGAACTTTTAAGATGATTTCTTCGAGCGGTTTGGGAATATCGGGGATATATTCACCGAGCGGAATGGGATCGGCATTCAAATGAAGCCGCGCCAGTTCTTCGGCGGTGGATGCGGTAAATGGCAGTGTGCCGGTCAGCATTTCATAGAGGACGACGCCCAACGAATAGACATCGGAAGCCGGACTGGGCGCGTGTCCCGCGGCTTGTTCGGGCGCAAAATATTGCGGCGAACCCCAGACTACATCGGTGTGTTCACCGGGGCTGATGGTGGCAAGCGCGCGCGCGATGCCAAAATCCGTGACCTTGAGGTGGTTATCGGGTGTGACCAGCATGTTGTGCGGCTTGACGTCGCAATGCACGAGGCCGGCGCGATGAGCATAGCCAATTCCGGCGCAGGCCTGCACGATCAATGGAATGGCTTCATCCACTGTGAAGCGTCCGCGTTTATGCAGAAGCGACTTCAAATCCGTACCGGGGACAAGTTCCATGACGATGAACGGCTGGCCGTTATCGAAGCCGAAATCATAGACTGTGACAATATTGGGATGGGTCAGGTTGGCGACAGCGCGCGCTTCGTGCCGGAATTGTTCATCGAAATTGGCGTCGCGCCTGCGGTCATCGCGCAGGACTTTGATCGCAACATAGCGGTCGAGCAGTATGTCGCGGGCGCGAAAAACGTTTGCCATTCCGCCTGAACCAAAACGCTCGAGCAGCTGGTAACGATTGTTGAGTAAACGTCCTTCACCCTTTTGAAGCATCGAGGCGATTATAACATCCCGTCAGTTATAATCGTCCAATGCGAAAAGGCCTCCTGCTTTACAACCCTGCCGCAGGACGCGTGCCCGTCCGGCCTTTTGTGCGCGGCATTATTCGTCCATTGAGCGCGGCAGGCTGGCAAATCGAAGTTGCAGAAACGTTGAGCGGCAGTCACGCCACGCAGGTGGCGCGTCAGGCCGCGGCGGAAAAATATGACGCAGTCTTTGCTGTCGGCGGCGATGGAACGGTCGGGCAGGTTGCCGGCGGCTTGATGAACACAGAGACCGCGCTCGCTGTTCTTCCGGCGGGGACGATGAATGTCTGGGCCATGGAGTTGGGCCAGCGAATCTTCGACTGGTGGCATACCCAGGCACTGCAGCAAAACGCCCGCCTGCTGGCAAGCGCGCCTGTCTGCCGCGTGGATGTCGGCATGTGCAACGACCGTCCGTTTTTACTTTGGGCCGGCATCGGCCTAGATGCAATGACCATTCATGCGCTTGAGCCGCGCCCGCGCTTCGTCAAGTATGTTTCGGTGCCTCATTATTTTGCCACCACAGTTTGGAACGCGGCCATCTGGCACGGCATGGACTTGCGCGTGTGGGCCGACGATCAACGCGTGGATGGACATTTCCTGCTGGCCGTCGCCACCAATATTCGACGCTACGTCGGCGGCATGGCTGTCCTCTCGCCGAACGCATTTTTGGATGACGGCCAAATGGATTTATGGTTGATGAGCGGCAACAATGTGGCCGATGCTTTCCGCCACTTTTTTGACCTGTTGGCAGGCCGCCATTTAACCAGCGACCAGGCGCGCTGTTTGCCTTTCCACTCCGCGCGGATAGAATCCGATACAGCTTTCTCAACCCAGGTGGATGGCGAGCCTATGCTCGGCGGTGCACAGGCGGAATTTAAAATTCGGAAACAAGCCCTGAAAGTTATCATCCCGCCCAGGGCGTTGGAATTGTTGAAAAACACCGCAGAAAAATAAACGAGGAGAAAGCGCGCACTTCAGCCCGCAAACAAAAGCCATGAAATCTTTCAATAAATTTCTTTCAAAAAACCCGCTGGTCTTTCTCCTGCTCTCTCTGCCGCTGACCTTCGCAGCCCAACTTTTACAGTGGTCATCCATCGCGATCTTTATCCTGGCCGCGATTGGCATCATTCCGCTTGCCGCCTACATCGGCGAAGCAACCGAAGACCTGGCGTCCTACACGGGTCCACGCTGGGGCGCATTGCTCAATGCCACGCTGGGCAACGCTGCTGAACTCATCATCACAATTACCGCCGTGCAAGCCGGTTTATTGGGACTGGTTCTGGCCTCCATTACCGGCTCGATCATCGGCAACCTTTTGCTCGTGCTTGGTTTTTCCATCGTGGTCGGCGGTATTCGCCACGGAACGCAAACCTTCAACAAGGTCAACGCCAGCCGCAACGCCATCCTGCTCGTGCTGGCCGTCGTGACACTGATCATACCGTCCATGTTCAGCCAAAGCATCGTAGGTAAGGCCGCCGATTCAAAAGTCGAAGCGCTTAGTATCGGCGTTGCGATCATTATGATCGCGCTGTACATCCTGGGTTTATTCGATGCGTCCCGTTCCAAAGAAAGCGCGCTCTCGCATACTATGCCCAAAAGCGAACTTCCCGATTGGACCTTGGCTCAAGCCATCACCATCCTTGCCCTTGCCACGATCGGCGTCGTATACTTGAGCGAGGCGCTTGTCCGCGTAGCCGAAGATGTAATCGCCAACCTCGGCATCTCGGAATTTTTCCTCGGCATCATTCTCGTTCCGCTCATCGGCAACGTGGCCGAACATTTGGTGGCGGTGCAGATGGCTCACAAAAACAAAATGGATTTGAGCGTGGAAATTGCCATCTCTTCGAGCCTTCAAATTGCCCTCTTTGTCGCCCCGCTTCTCGTCTTTATCAGCCTGGCGCTTGGCAACCCCATGCATCTCATATTCAATCAATTTGAATTGCTGGCTTTGATGGCCGCAGTTGTGATCTCTGCTTTGGTTTCATACGATGGCGAATCGACCTGGCTCGAAGGCGCAGGGTTACTCTCCATTTATCTGATCCTTGGGCTGGCGTTCTTCCTCCTGCCATGAAAAGAGATTGGACTTCCCTCGTCAACATTTGGACTATCGCGGGAACTCTGTTCGTCGCGGCATGCCTGCTCCTGTTTACTCTCATTTCCATCGGCTGGACGCGCCCGCCTCAAAACCCCGGCGTGGGCTTTGTCCCCGCTAACCTGACCATTATCGCGCCCCCAACCGCTACCGCTGTTTCGCAACCGACAGCCACTCCGGCGGGAACCGTGACGCCTCCACCCGGCCTGCTTGCAATCGGCGCGTATGTGCAAATTAGCGGCACCGGCACCGACGGCTTACGCATCCGCTCTGCGGCTGGCTTAAACAGCGACACTGTTTTTCGAGGCGAAGAATCCGAAACATTTCAAGTGAAGGATGGCCCGCAGGATGCAGACG
>JACPYX010000009.1 GCA_016195815.1 Chloroflexota bacterium | reverse complement strand
GGGAGTGGCGAAAGGAGTGAGTTAAAATAGGAGGCATGAAATGTCCACACTGCGGAAAGACAACTCAGCAACATAAGATTGGGCTTACGAAAGCAGGCAGCCAGAGATACCGCTGTTATTTTTGCGAGTGCAGTTACACACCCAAGCCGAAATCACAAGGATATAGCCAGGCATTTCGGCAAAAAGCCATCAAGATGTATGTTGACGGAGCAGGCTTGAGGCGCACAGGGCGTCAACTAGGTGTTCATCATCAGACGGTCGCAAATTGGGCAAAAGAACAAGCCGAGCAATTAGCTGAAACCCCTGTACCTGCTGAAGTCAAAACCGCCGAGTTTGACGAGCTGTTTACCTATATCGGCGATAAAAAAACCGAATCTATCTCATTACACTTGTAGATCGAGATACGCGCTGCTTTTTAGGCTGGAAAGTGACTTGGGAACGTTCACAGGAGCTTGTGCAGGCTATCGTAGATCATGCCCCTAAAGCCCACCAATATTATAGTGATGCCTTCGATTCGCGTTGTCCGTATGCCTTGCAGTGTGCTGTCCGTTTGTTTGTCTATTACTTCAACCAGCGTCAATTGAGAAAACAGCAGTTCCCGAAATACTCGTTTCATATCACCGATTTCGTTCACTCTCCCATTTAGCCACTCCCACAACTTCAAACGGAGAAACAAATGCGTATCGTGCGTTATCAAATCAAAGACGAAGCCCCGAAATTCGGATGGCTTCATGACGACAAGATTGGCGGCATTGACGGGGACTTGTTCGGCGCTTACAAGCGGATGGAGGCCAAAACGCCTCTCGCAGACGTGAAACTGATGGTACCCTCCTGGCCGACCAAAATCGTTTGTGTGGGTCGCAACTACGTCGAGCACGCCAAGGAATTGGGCAACGACGTGCCGAAGATCCCGCTGATCTTTCTCAAGCCGCCGTCTTCGATCATCAATCCGGGCGAGACAATTCTTCTTCCGCCGCAATCGAAACAGGTCGAGCACGAAGCGGAACTGGTGGTTGTGATCGGCAAGCGCGCCCGCAACGTCACCGCCGAAGAAGCGAAGAATTACATCTTCGGCTACACCGTCGGCAATGACGTGACCGCGCGTGACCTGCAAAAGACCGACGGCCAATGGACGCGCGCCAAAGGCTTCGATACGTTTTGTCCGTTCGGCCCATGGATTGACACCGACTTCAACATCGCCGACGCACTCATCACCTGCAAGGTCAACGGACAGCCGCGCCAGATGGCGTCCACGCGGGATATGGTTTTCAGTGTCCCAACGCTGGTCGCGTACATTTCGTCTGTGATGACGCTCGAGCCGGGCGACATCATTTTCACCGGCACGCCTGCAGGCGTCGGCGAATTGAAGAGCGGCGATGAAGTGGTGGTGGAGATAGAAGGGCTGGGTGTGTTGAAGAATCCTGTCAAGGCAGAGAAATAGACCATCGTCCATGCTCGAATCCCGACCACTCTTGGTATAATTCCCGACCTGCGAAGTCCTGCGTTTCATATCACACAGACTCGCAATTAATGCAAGGAGCAGGATGAAATACCACATCTGGACCGAAGGCTGTCAAATGAACGTGGCCGACTCGCAGCGCGTCGGCTCGTCGCTGGAGCATTTGGGCTACTCTTTTACTGAAACCATTGAAGAAGCCGACGTGATCGTTTTAAACACATGCGTCGTGCGCCAGTCTGCCGAAGACAAGGCGCTCGGACGTCTCACCTCGCTCAGCCCGCTCAAAAAGAAAAATCCAAATCTTGTCATCAACTTAATGGGATGCATGGTCGGCGTGCGCGGCGCAGAAAAATTGCGCGCCAAACTTCCTTTTGTGGATGTCTTCTCGCCGCCGTCCGATCCCGGCCCGTTGATCTCGCATCTCACGCAGGGCGAAATCCGCTCGACCGAAGACGCTGAAACCACGCGCCGCTTCCTGATGATGGACGATGAACTCATTCTGCCCGTTGCCGAACAGGGCACACTCATCAGCGCGCACGTGCCAATCGTCTATGGTTGTTCGCACGCCTGCACTTTTTGCATTATCCCCTACCAGCGCGGCGTTGAGCGCAGTCGTCCCGTCGGCGATATTGTCAGCGAAGTCCGCTCGCTGGCAAGACAGGGCGTAAAAGAAATCACATTGCTCGGCCAGATCGTTGATCGCTACGGAAAGGATATTTCCGATGGTCCGAACCTCGCCGGACTTCTGCGAATCATCAATGAAGTCGAGGGCATCGAACGCATCCGCTTCCTCACCTCGCACCCGAATTATTTCGATGACGATCTCATCCAGGCCATCGCCGAACTGCCGCGCGTCATGCCGCATATCGAACTTCCCATTCAAGCCGGCGACGACGAAGTTTTATCCAACATGAAGCGTGGTTATACACAACAGGATTATCGCGGCCTCGTCGCCAAAATCCGCCAGCGAATTCCGGATTGTTCCATCGCCACGGACATCATCGTCGGATTCCCCGGCGAGACCGAAGAACAATTCATGGAAACCCACCGCGTCTTATCGGACCTTCGGCTGGATGTGGCCCACCTGGCGCGTTACTCCCCGCGTGAGGGCACCGTTTCCGCCCGCCGCATGGAAGATAACGTGACCGACGAGGAAAAGATGCGCCGCTTCCGCATGTTGGAAGAGTTACAGGAAAAAACCGTGGACGAGATCAACAAAAAATATCTCGGCCAAACGGTGGAAGTACTGTTTGAAGAAAAAGTCAAAGAGCGCTGGCGTGGAAGAACACCGACCAACAAACTGGTCTTCGTCGAATCGGACGATGATTTACGCGGCCAATTGCTCAACGTCACCGTCACGTGGACGGGGCCATGGTCCATGCAGGCCACACTGCAAAAGCAGCCGACTTTGATTTCGTTGTAAAGCGGGATAATTATCTCGCTTTACTTTTTCAGGAGGAACGTGCAAAACAAGATCCGTCCGCTTGCATTATGCGTTTTTCTTTATCAAAACAAAATCCTCGTTGCGGAAGGTTTCGACCCCAAAAAGAATCAGACCTTTTATCGCCCGCTGGGCGGCGGCATCGAATTTGGCGAACGGTCAGATGAAACTGTCCGCCGCGAGATCATGGAAGAACTTAATGCTGAAGTCAGTGACCTGAAATACCTCGGCACATTTGAAAACATCTTCGTCTTCAACGGCCAACCCGGCCACGAGATCATACAGGTCTATGACGGGCGGCTGGTCAACTCTGGGTTGTACGAGCAGGCTGAAATGTTCGGGCACGAGGCGGGAGCGGGCGAATTCAAAGTTGTGTGGAAACGTCTTGATGAGTTTAATCAACACGCCCCGCTTTATCCGGATGGTTTGCTTGAACTGCTGGTACAAAACTTCCCGCAGTGATTGCGGGAAGTTGATTTTTTATACAGCGGGCAGTCGCGCGCCGGACGGAGCAAATCGCACGCGCTGTTCGCTTTCTTCGGCAAGTTCATGGATCTTTGCCATCATGCTGTTTGTCACTGAGTGGACAAGGCTCTGGTCTTCGATGTCGCCGGTAAACAGCATCGGCTCGCCGACGGTCATGCCATACGGCCCGCGCAGATACCAATAAGCCGCGGTATGTTTGCCGGACAGTTTTGATCCGATGTATAAACTTCGCTCACGCGGCAGATATATTCCGATGGGGATGACCGGCACGCCGGTCATCAAGGCCAGCCGCGCCGCGCCGGTACGCGGCGGGTGGCAGCCTCCGCTCTGGGGGCTGACTAGTCCCTCGGGGAAGATGCCGACCGAACGTCCGGATTGGAGGCGCTGTTGCGCTTGATCCAAAGCATTTTTGCCCTGTCCCGCATTCACAGAGATCTGTCCGCAATGATGCAAGAAGCGTCCAAATAATGGCATGGCAAAGGCATTGCCGCTGATTAGCACACTTAGATGTTTCGATGAAAGCAGATGAATGAGAAACGGATCGCTGGCGCTGGGATGGTTGGCGATGAACAATTTCGGCCCGGCGGGAAGCGGGACGCGCCAGCGAATATCGAGCTTGAGCATGGTGCGGGCATACAAATGGACGAGCTGGACCGCAAAATCATAGAGTTGATTGGCAGGCATATATTTCCTCTCCAGTTGTAAAGAAGATAACACATAATCTCCCGTTCGGGTTTCTTAATTACAAAAGGGACAAGCGGGTATAATTTCTCCATCAATTTATGAACAAGACTGGTCAAATCATCATGCCAACCAAATCAGCGCGTACTGTTAGCAATGTTATCTTTTTCTTTGGGATTTTCCTGGGGCTTACGCTGGCGATCACGGTCATTTGGGCCGCCCTCGAAGCACAAACTTATTTTTACACCGGCGCGACCTACGAGGCTTTTAACGGTCTGCGCTGTCCGCTCTTTTTGACGCGTTCAGAGACCGGGACGATCACTGCCACGTTCGATAATCCCGGCGGCCAGGAAATTCAGCCGTACTACAAAGTGGAAACCAGCGGACTGCTGGCGCGCAGATTTGAGAATCAATTCACGCTCGCCGCGCGGGAGTCGAAAAGCGTCCAATGGACGGTGGATGCAAACGACATTGATCTGGGAAGTTTTATTTTTGTCAAACTAAATATCCTGCCGGACGCCAATCATTGGACTCGCCAGGCCCTTTGCGGAATTTTTGTGCTGAACGTTCCCGGCCTGACCGGTGAGCAGATTCTCATCTCAGCGCTGCTGGTCAGTTTATTGGCGATTGTGATTGGCTTTACTTTATTGAACAGCCTGCCCGATACAAACGCCTCGAGAAATCTTGGACGCGCTATGCAGGCGCTGGGAGTTTCCACGCTGGCCGCCATGCTTTTTGCCTTCATCGGTTCGACGCTGGCCGCGTTGATTTTCAGCGTCGCCGCGATCCTGCTTGTGTTCATTATCCTGCGCTTTGCGGTTGCATAAGAAATCGGCGGCCATCAGGCCGCCGATTTCTTTAGAACTTCACTTCCGTCGGACATCATAGATTGAAAAACGAGACTGGCATGCTCACCAGTCTCGTTTGTTTTCTTGTTTATTCTTGCGTGGCAGAGTTATTTCACCAGATTCCTAAGTACCGTGTGCAGGATGCCGCCGTTGCGATAGTAATTCACTTCCACGTCGGTGTTCAGCAAGGCTGTGGTTTTGAATTCGATCAGTGTGCCATCGGGTTTCTTCGCCTTCACCGTCACGACTGACTTTGGCGACATCTTATCGCTCAAGCCAGTGATGTCATAAACTTCATCACCTTTCAAGCCAAGCGACTCCGCGTTTTGACCATCCATGAATTTGAGCGGAAGCACGCCCATGCCGACCAAGTTGGAACGATGGATGCGTTCGAACGATTCGGCGATCACCGCGCGAACTCCTTGCAGCAACGGCCCTTTCGCGGCCCAGTCGCGGCTGGAGCCGGTGCCGTATTCTTTTCCGGCGATCACGATCGTGGGGATACCCGCTTCCTTGTATTTCATCGCGGCATCGAAAATGGACATCTCTTCAGCCTTCAACATCGAACCTTCGACATTGAACCACTTCGTCCAGTTGCCTTCCTTCGGCGCGGCCAGTAGATTCTTCAAACGGATGTTGGCAAATGTGCCGCGCGCCATCACCAGGTCGTTGCCGCGGCGTGTGCCGTATTGATTGAAATCCTTCGGCTGGATGCCGCGCTCCTGCAAAAACTTCCCGGCCGGCGAATCCGCGGCGATGTTGCCGGCGGGCGAGATGTGATCGGTCGTGATCGAGTCGCCGAAAAGTCCGAGCAGGCGCGCGCCTTTAATATCGCTTACCGTTCCGGCATTCAAAGTCAGCGACTGGAAATACGGCGGGTGATGAATGTAAGTCGAAGCATCACTCCATTCGAACAGGTCGCTTTCGGAAACTTTAATTTCCTTCCACATATCCGAGCCGCTGAATACATCCGCGTATTTATCCTGGAACATTTCACGCTTCACGCTGGATGCAACCGCAGCATTGATTTCTTTTTGGCTCGGCCACAAATCTTTCAGATAAACAGGCCTGCCATCCGAACCATTTCCAAGTGCTTCGTTATCAAGATCAATGTCAACCGTCCCTGCCAGCGCGTATGCGACGACCAGCGGAGGCGAGGCCAGGAAGTTGGCCTTCACGAGTGGATGGACGCGGCCCTCGAAGTTTCGATTGCCGGAGATCACCGCCGCCGCAACTAAATCGGACCCGGTCACGGCTTTTGCCACCTCGCCCGGAAGCGGCCCCGAATTTCCAATGCAGGTCGTGCATCCGTAAGCAATGATGTTGAATCCAAGTTTGGCAAGCGGATCAATCAAACCGGCCTGCTTAAGATATTCGGTCACTACGCGCGAGCCGGGCGCGAGAGAAGTCTTGACATAAGGCTTGACGCTCAGGCCTTTTTCGACAGCCTTCTTCGCCACCAATCCCGCGCCGATCATCACGGACGGATTACTGGTGTTCGTGCAGGATGTGATGGCCGCGATGACTACCGCGCCGTGCTTCATCTTTATTGAGCCGCCGTTTGCCTGCCCCTGCGGAGCAGGGGTGACGAAAGCCGCTTCGGTTTTCAAGGCTTCGGGCTTGAGTTCGAAGCCGCGCTCTTTGACCGGCGCGGTCAATGCTTTTTCAAAAGTCTCTTTGAGTTCAGACATCGGCACGCGGTCTTGTGGGCGTTTGGGTCCGGCCAATGAGGGCACAACAGATCCAAGGTCCAGTTCGAGCGTGTCGGTGAATTCCGGGTCAGGTGTGGACGCGTCGCGGAAGAGTCCCTGCGCGCGCATGTAGGCTTCTGTTCGTGCAATGACCTCTTCCGGGCGGCCCGTCAACCGCATGTAGCGAAGCGTTTCTTCATCCACCGGAAAATAACCCATCGTCGCGCCGTATTCGGGCGCCATGTTGGCAATGGTGGCGCGGTCAGTGAGACTCATGGCCTCGAGGCCCGGGCCGAAGAACTCCACGAACTTGTCAACGACGCCCTTCTTGCGAAGCATTTGCGTAACGGTGAGAACCAGGTCGGTGGCCGTGACGCCATCGCGCAATTTGCCATGTAATTTGAAACCGATCACATCCGGCAGGAGCATGTCCATTGGCTGGCCGAGCATCACGGCTTCGGCTTCGATGCCGCCCACGCCCCAGCCAACAACGCCAAGACCATTGATCATGGTGGTGTGCGAATCGGTTCCAACTAATGTGTCGGGAAAAGCCAAAGTTTCTTTGCCATCTTTTTTGGTCATCACAACATCGGCCAGATATTCAAGATTGACCTGATGCACGATGCCGGTCATGGGCGGGACGACGCGGAAGTTGCTGAAAGCCTTTTGTCCCCATTTCAAAAATTCATAGCGTTCGCGGTTGCGTTGGAATTCGACTTCGGTATTGCGGTTGAGCGCGTCGGCTGTGGCAAAAAAATCAACTTGCACCGAATGGTCAATGACGAGGTCAACCGGCACCAGCGGATTGATCTTCTTCGGGTCGCCGCCCAGACGGGCAACGGCCGCGCGCATGGCGGCCAGATCCACAACTGCGGGCACGCCGGTGAAATCCTGCATCACCACGCGCGCGGGCAAAAACGGAATGCCGGGACGCGCGCCTTGCGGCGTCCACGCCGCGATGTTCTTCACGTCGTTCTGAGTAATTTCCTTGTCGTTGCACTGACGGAGAGCGGCCTCCAGCACGACTCGGATCGAAAACGGGAGCCGCTTGAGGTCCGCAACAAGACCCGCCTTCTCGAGCGCCTCGAGGCGATAGATGACGTATTCCTTTTTCCCCGCTTTCAATACGTCGCGTGCTTTAAAGAAATCTTTCATTGTAAACTCCTTTGGTGGTGCAAACTTCACACCACAAAATCACGAAGAATACCCTGGCCAGCCCGCCAGGGCGGGCAAAGGAGCGCCTTTGATATTCTTGGGGTCGTTGTGGTGAGATTTATAACTTGAGGTCTTGTTTTAAACGTCCAATCAATCTCTCGCGTTCGGCATCTGGCAGAAAGGCCGCCTGCGCCGCGGCCAGGATGCGTTGTTTCAATGTATCTTCCGAAAAGCCCAGATTGTCGCAGGCAATGTGATATTCGTGACTCAAAGTGATGCGCGAGATGCTGGGATCATCGGTGTTGAGCGTGATGTTAAGTCCGCGTTCGAGCATGGCAGGGAGCGGATGCAAACCGAGTGCCGGGACAACGCCCGACTGGTAATTACTGGTCACGCAGACTTCAAAAGCCGTGCCGCGTTCTTTGGCCAGTTGCGTAACGTAATCGTCTTCCAATATACGGACGCCGTGTCCAATGCGCTCCGCGCCCAATTCTTCGATCGCCTCACGAACATTCGCGGCGGGTCCCCATTCCCCGGCGTGGATGGTCACATGCAGACCGGCCTGCCTGGCTTCCTTGAAGACGCCGTAAAACGGCTCGGACTTGAACTCGGCTTCGTTGCCCGCCAGATCCATGGCGACGATGCCGCGGCTTTTATGTTCCGCCGCCAGCCAGGCAACCTGTTCTGCCAGTTCGTGACTCTCATGCCGATTCACAGATGCGATCAGTTTTACGATCACGCCATATTTCTGCGCGGCTTCCTGCGCGCTGGTGATGACCCAATCCATCACATCGTGCAATGGAAAGCGTTCGGCACGGCTGAGCGCGACGGGCGTGAAGCGCAATTCCATATATTTGACGTTGTCTTTGGCGGCGTCCTCAATCGCTTCGCGCGTGATGCGATGGATCACTTCAGGCGAACGATAGAACAGGCGCAGTGTATTGAATTTGGAAAGAAAAGTCTGAAAAGAGAAATTCTCTTCTTCCTGCATTTGCACCAATGTACTAAGGCGCAAAATGTCCGCCGGGATGGTGATGCCATGCTGTCCGGCGATGTCGAGCATGGTATCCAGGCGCAATGTGCCCTCCAAATGGCGATGAAGTTCAACCTTCGGGAGGGCGCGATAGTTCTTCAGCGTTGCAGTGATCGGGTCTGGCATACCTGTAATTGACAAACCTGCTTCAGTGCCGGGGACGGCGCTGAAGAAATTTTTAATGCCGTTTGCGTTTTTTCCTGCCGCTCTCGGCCTGCAGAGTCTGCGCTTGTGTCTCTGTGGATGTTTCAGCCACTTCCGTCGGCATGATCTCAACGCGCCGCGGCTGGTATGAGAACACGCGTCCAATCACAGCGGAGCGTATATCTGCCAGCAATTGCTGAAACAGTTCGGATGCTTTTCCTTTGTATTGTACCAGCGGGTCACGTTGGGCGTAAGCCTCGAGGCCTATCGAAATCCTTAAGGACTCAACTTTGGTCAGATACTCCACCCACAATTCGGAAATCGCACCGAGCAACAATTGACGTTTGACCTCGTTTAGGATGTAGGAGCCGATGGCCTGAATTAACGTCTCCCGCTCGGACTCACTCAAAGCGGCCGCGGCTTCATTCTGCCGCTGCTCGCCGAAAACTTGCGCGGCCGGGCCGAAATCTGCCAGCTTCACCGCGTTCTGACTCAGCCGCGCATACTCACCCTGACCCCAGGCCGTCTGCAAAGCGGACTCGGCCTGCTCAAGATGTTCCATCACTGCATCAGTCACATCCTCGGCAGTTCGGTTTTCAAGTAATTGCGCCGCATAATAGACATAACTAAAGCGGTTGAAAACCTGCCGCACCTGGCGATGGGTCTTCGGGTCGAAGTTTGTACGCGCGCCCTGCGAGAGCGACATCAACACGCGCAGTTTGTGTGAATCGTCCCTCGCCTCTTCTTCCCCTTTCCCATCGGGAGAGGGGGCGGGGGTGAGGGAGAGAGAATCAATATCACGTTCAACCTGCGCGGTTAACCGTTCGTGCTGACGCTGCATCAGGTTGTGCGCGGCCTCCAGAATCTGATCGGCAACGTCATCCCAATCGGTGGCTGTGATCTTTTCGCCCAGCGCTTCGCCGAGGCGGCGTTCGACCGCACCGACCACGCGCGCCGCGTTGAGGGCGATCAACTGCGCTTCGATGTACGTCACCAGCCATTCTTTGAATTCCATCGGATCATCCGCCAGCAAACGCGATTGCTCGCCGTTCAGGCGCAGCGGCAAACGGATCAGGCCGCTGAGTTCCTCCGCGACTTTCTGGGCGCGGATCGGTTCATTCGAATCGCGCAGGCCTTCAAAGAAGACATCCAGCGTATCCACGCGTTCGTCAATTTGACTCTTGAGTCCTTCTTCGGTCTTATCCACCAGCGCTTCGATGGCGCGCTGTGTGTGGGATTGTTCGACTTCGATGGAACGCGAAACCACGTCGAGGATGGCGCGGCGGGAATCATCAGATTTTTTTAACTCGTCGAGGATCAGAGCCAGGCCAAAGGTCGGAAAGAGGCGGCCTTGAGTCTCGAACGGCGGTTGGACGCCTTCCAGCCAGGCGATCAATTTCCACGGGCCTTCTTCGTCGGTCAATCCAAGTTCGACGCGCTTCTCGACTTCGGTGTCCAGTATTTCGGCCACGTCTTCGGTCAGGTCTAATTTGGTGAAAATACGGTCGCGCTGGGAATAAATCTGTTCGCGCTGTTTGTTGAGCACATCGTCATATTCGAGCAAATGTTTGCGGACGTCAAAGTTGGCGCCTTCGACGCGGGCCTGTGACGACTCGATGATGCCGCTGACGAGGCGGGCTTCGAGCGGAAGCGAGTCGTCCACCTTGAGGCGTTCCATCAATCCGCTGACTTGTTCGCCGCCGAACAAACGCATGAGGTCATCCTGAAGCGAAAGATAAAAACGCGAAGAGCCGGGGTCGCCCTGACGAGCGGAACGGCCGCGCAATTGGTTGTCAATGCGGCGCGCCTCATGGCGTTCCGAGCCGATGACGTGCAACCCGCCCAGCTCACGCACGCGTTCCATGTCTTCAAAGTATTGAAGAAAGAGTTTAACTTCGCCGTTGTACAGGCCATATTGTTCGGGATCCACTTTGAGCAATGCCTGGCGGCGCTCTTCGAGCTGCATGTCGAAAGGATCTTGATAACCGGCGCGGCGTAGAACGCGATTGACCGCCGAAATAACTTCTTCCGCGATCTCGCCGCCGAGCTTAATATCCACGCCGCGGCCGGCCATGTTGGTGGCAATTGTCACCGCGCCGAAGGCGCCCGCGCCGGCGATGATCTGTGACTCTTCGGTGTGCCTGCGGGCGTTCAAGACTGCATGCGGCACGCCCGCTTGCAGCACCGATTTCAATCGGTCGGCTGACTCTTCGGGCAGGTTCAGCAATTCGAGCAGGCGCGATAAATTGGCTGGGTCTTCCGGGTTGATGGTGGTCATGCCGAACGACGAGGCAAATTTTCTCAGCGCGTCGGGCGTGATGGTTTCGATCGGTTCGTTGAACGGCTGCAGTTCGGGAATGAGCCGCCCGTCTTCTTCGCGGTCGTTGGCTTTCATCCATCCGTGACGGACGAGCAGGATTTGCGTCAGGCGCCGGATCGAGTCGGCTTTCAGGTGCGACGACAAACGGTCCGATGATTCGACCGAGGTCGTTCCCACTAACAGCGGGCGTCCGAGCGTGTGACAGCGCAAGATCTCCGTCACGATGGCGCGCAGTTTCGTGTCCACCGTGCGAAAGATCACATCGGGATAATCCTTGCGGCGGAAGAGAACCGGCTTCTGTTCGGAATCGCCTTTGCGCGCATAATAGGTGTACTGATAATTCTCTTCGTCTTTTTTTCTGACTTCCACCAGTGTGGCATCCGGGCCATAGGCCTGGTATTCCAAATTGGTCGGAACGGGAAAAACTTCGAGCTTGTAAATCTTATGAAACTCTTCCGACTCGGTCAGCGCCGTGCCGGTCATGCCCGCCAGTTTTTTATACATGCGAAAATAATTTTGCAGGGTGACGGTGGCGTAGGTCACGTTCTCCGGTTCGACGCGCACGCCTTCCTTGGCCTCCACGGCCTGATGCAAACCATCCGACCAGCGCCGCCCGGGCATGAGGCGTCCGGTGAACTCGTCCACGATCACGACCTTGCCGCCCTGCACCAGGTAATCCTTGTTGCGCTTGAACAAGTGCTGGGCGCGCATGGCTTGTTCGAGATAACCGGTCAGGCGCGCCTGTTCGGGCGTGACATCTTCGGGCCGGTCTGGATCCATGAGCGGCTGGCCCAAAATAGCTTCAACGTGGCTGACGCCGACTTCCGTTAAATTGACGGCGCGATCCTTCTCGTTGACTTCATAATCTTCCGGCTTCAACTGCTTGACAATCTGCGCCATCCTGCCGTACCACTCCAGGTCGCCTGAGGCCGGGCCGGAGATGATGAGCGGCGTGCGCGCTTCGTCAATCAGCACATTATCCACTTCGTCCACGATGGAATAATAATGTCCGCGCTGGACGCGGTCACTCAGGCGCGAGGCCATGTTATCGCGCAGGTAATCAAAGCCAAATTCGGAGTTGGTTCCGTAAGTGATGTCCGCCGCGTAGGCTTCGACTCGATCCACAAGTCTCAGATGATGCTGGTCTTCATGCGGGGACTCGCGTTCGGGATCATAGATGAAAGCCTTCTTGCCGTTCTCGGTCACGGCGGCCATCTGCAAAATACCGACGCTCAATCCAAGAAAACGGAATATGGGTCCCATCCAGCGCGCATCGCGCCGCGCCAGATAATCATTGACCGTGACGAGGTGCACGCCGCGTCCGGTCAGCGCATTCAGATAGATTGGAAGCGTGGCAACCAGCGTTTTGCCTTCGCCCGTGCGCATCTCGGCGATACTGCCGCGATGTAAAATGATCCCGCCCAGCATTTGCACATCATATTGACGAAGGCCGATCGTCCGCTTGGAGGCTTCGCGCACAAGCGCAAAAGCTTCGGGCAGAATGTCTTCCAACGCATCCTGTTCGGCTTCGCGAAGCTCCTTTTCGTCCGGCCCCTCCCCGTCCCTCCCCATTTTCTCCGAATCCCCCTCTGGGAGGGATGAAAGGGAGGTGAGCCGCGCGCGGAACTCATCCGTTTTGGCGCGCAAAGCCTCATCGCTGAGCTGTTCAAATTCCGGCTCAAGCGCGTTGATCTCGTCAACCAATGGAGCTAATTTTTCGACGGTACGTTTGTTGGGGTCGCCCCCAAAGACACTGACAAATTTCTGAAGCATTTTATGCCTTTCGGGTTGGGATTATAACAGAGGGAATATTGGAGGAGTATAAGAAAACAGCTTGGGCAAATAATCATTGAGCTGTAATTGTTGCGCCAAGCAGAGAAAAATACGGTAAGGTTTAGATGTCCTGCTTGTTGTAGATGATTTCGGGCGCACACCCGTTAAACTCACGCGAACCGATGACCTGGTCGGCGATTTATCGCTGGCCCATGAAATTACAATCAGTTTCATGTTCATGCGTGAGAAGGACTGGTTGACCGCAGATAACAAGCCCTTGCTTCGAAATGCGCGAGCGGCTTAAGCAGTTCGTTGTCGCCAAATAGCTGGCTTAATCCGATATCAGGTCGTCAGGGTGCTTTCGGCTTCGGTCTTGAAAAGTAATTGCCTAGAAATTTTAGTCCTTCCTCCTCGCCCTCCACAGCACCGTCAAATACAACGCAATCCCGAAATTAAAAAAGTTCGTGCCGCGAATATCCGGCACCATGCCGATGTATAAGCCCTGCGGCCAGAATAGAGCGATCAATGCCGCCAACTGCCCGACAATGACTTTGTCATAGCTGTAGATCAGGATCGTTCCAAACACCGCCCCGCTGACGCTTCCTGCGCCGCCCAAAATGACCATAGCCAGCATCATGGCTGAAACGTGAAAGGCCGCCATGTCGGGGTCAATATAGCCATAGGTGCGGGCGTATAACGCGCCCGCGATTCCCGCCAGCGCCGACGAAAGCACGAAAGCCAGCAAGCGATAACGCGCCGTGTTCACGCCGAAGGAACTGGCGGCGGTTTCATCTTCTGATGATGCGATCCAGGCGCGGCCGGTGCGGGACGAGATCAACCTTCCGCTGGCGAGCGCGGCGAGCAGCACAAACCCAAAGACGAGATAAACCTGCGCGGACGGCGCTGCCAGCTTCAGCCCAAAAAGAAGCGGCGCGGGCAAAGCGCTCAGCCCGCCGGAGCCGCCCGTCACACTTCGCGCGTTGACGATGGCCTGCTGGGTCATCAATCCCAGCGCAAGAGTCGCAACCGCCAGATAGTCGCCGCGCAACCGCGCAGCCAGGCCGCCTTTGAGCAGGCCGAACAACGCGGCCGTTCCCGCGCTGATCAAAACCACAAAAATGAAATCGAGCCTGATCAATGCCGCGGCGTAACCGCCAACCGCAAAACTCATGGCGTAGCCAAGATCGAGCACGCCTGCCAGCCCGAGCAAAAGATTGAGGCCGAGCGTGAGCAAAATGAAAATGCCGACGCCGATCAAAAGATTCTGGCCGCCAATATTGAACGCGGACATAATGAGCGGAAGCGGGACGAGCGCAATGAGAAGCGCGACGAGAAGCCGCCTCATATTTTGATTTGATGCGGGCGCCGTCAAAACGACCGAGTCGCGCGCTGAGGTTTCTTCCATTTGATCGCGGCTCGAGAAGCCGCCGCGCCGCCAGGCGAGCAGCACGGTCAGCAAGCCAAGAATCAAAACCGGAGTCCATGAAGCGGCGAAAAAATAATCACTGAACGAACTGACCACGCCCAGCAGAAGTCCGCTGAGCAGCGCGCCGAGCGGACTGCCGATACCGCCGAGAAGCGCGGCGGCAAACGCGAAGAGTCCGCTTTGCGCGCCGGCCTGCCCGAACGGGCGTGAGTAATACAACGCAAAGATAAAACCCGCCGCGCCTGCCAGCGCTCCGCCAAATACGAAGGCGCGCCGGATGGCTCCATCGCGCGGCACTCCAACGATCTGCGCCAGCTCTTCATTTTGTGCGACGGCGCGGATGGCCCGTCCCATTTTTGTTTTTTGCAAAACATACGTTGCGACCAGCACAAAAAGAATCGCGGCAACCAGCACGAACACATCCGGGAACTGCAAAACGACTTTGCCCTGCAAAAGATTTCCAAGCGGTAATTGATTCTGGATTCCATCGGTTGGGACTTCAGGCAGCCCCGGCACACTGCGATGTTCGCCGCGAATAAATGATGCCTGAAATGTACGCCAAATCAGCGAACCTTGAAACAGAATAAATGAAATGCCGAGCGAAGCGATCAGCGGCGCAAGTTTACTCTTCGAGTACGATGTCGAACGTCCGCGAAACGGACGAAACGCCAATTCTTCCACGCCGACACTTAACAGCGCGCCCAGAATCACCGAAGCGAGCAAAACACCTGTCAATGCAAAGATACGCGTGGAGACAGCCCAGTTTTGATTAATGCCAACAAAGTTGATGAGCGATGTAACCAACGCGGTCGTCATGGCGAAAACATCGCCGTGCGCCAAGTTGAGTGTGCGAACCGTGCTATAGATGACCGTCACGCCGATGGCGTTCAATGCCAGGATCGCACCGTTGACCAATCCGAAGATCAGCAGTTGAAGAAGCAAGCCGCCGCAATCAACATTTTTTCCGCACCACGCAATCGTGAGAGGAGCGGCCACAGTCGTTTGTGCGGCTTGTCCTTTTGTCGCAGTCCAATCGGCTTCAAGCGATGCGGTGCAATTGACGCGTCCGAGCCAGTTAAATGCAATGTGCCCGGATGCTGAAGTAGTTGAATCAAAAATGCCATTGGTTTTTAGGTCAGGGAGCAGGCTGGCATTGAACGCGTCGTCTGCAATCTGCGGGCGCGAAGCAGGCGGGATCAGGCTGTGGCCAATGCCCGTGCATTGCACGCCGTCCACGCCGGGATAGGTGTAAAAGAAGGAAACGATCTCCCCGCCTTCGACGGTGAACTGCACGCCAACCTCGCGTCCGTCCGCGGCCAGGCCTGAGCCTTGCCAGAGTCCATCGTATGGGCTGATATTTATTTTTGTAACGGGCGTGGGAGTTGAAGCCGCAGGAACACAGGCCGTTAAAAATAAGGCGGCAATAACAATAAAGAAGATGAGGAGCCTTTGGCGAGGCATGTCGCCGAGTATAGCAGAAATCTTTAAGGCAATCATTTGTTCTAATTTTGGTTCGCGGTGCTATAATCGCATCAACCAACTTTCAACCTGAAACTTTCGACCCCAAAAATGTCTTTCGCTCATCTCCACGTTCACACCGAATATTCATTGCTCGACGGCTTCAGCAACATCAAGAAGCTGGTCAGGCGCGTCAAAGAGATGGACATGCCCGCCGTCGCCATCACCGACCACGGCACGATGTTCGGCGTGATAGACTTTTATAAAGCGGCCAAAGCCGAGGGCGTCAAACCGATTATCGGGCTGGAGACATACATGTCTGCGCGCGGCATGACCGACCGCGATTCCAAGCTCGACAAGAAATCCCATCACCTGCTTTTGCTGGCGGAAAATGAGACGGGATACAAGAACCTGCTCAAGATTGCCTCCGCCGCGCAGCTCGAAGGCTTCTATTATTATCCCCGCATTGACCGGGACTTTTTAGCGGCTCATTCCGCTGGGCTGATCTGCACCTCGGGCTGTATGTCCGCAGAAATTCCGCGCGCACTGCTGGACGATAACCCCGAAGAAGCCGTGCGCCGCATGAACTGGTATTACGACGTCTTCGGCCCCGACAGGTTTTTCGTCGAACTGCAACAGCATAACATTCCTGAGATCGTCGGCTTGAACAAGCGCCTGCTTGAAATGGGCGTGCGTTATTCCGCAAAATATGTCGCCACTAACGACGTGCATTACATCAACCAGGAAGACGCGAAACTTCAAGATATCCTGCTTGCCATCCAGACCAACTCGCTCTTGAGCAGTACTGAGCGCATGCGAATGACGGACGAGTCCTATTATCTGCGCAGTCCGGCAGAGATGAATCGACTCTTCGCCGAAGTGCCGGAGTCATTGAGCAACACGTTGCTCATCGCCGAGCGCTGTAACGTTGACTTGGGATTCAAAGGTTATCACCTGCCCGATTTCAAAGTCCCCGAAGGATTCAGCGCCGATACTTATTTGCGCCATCTTTGCGAAGAAGGAGCGCAGAGACGTTACAGGGAACGCGCCGCCAGCCCCGAGGTCCACGAAAGGCTCGATTACGAATTAGGCATTGTCCATAAAATGGGATTCGACGCCTACTTCCTGATCGTGTGGGACTTGTGTCGTTATGCGCGCGAGAATAATATCTGGTACAACGCGCGCGGCTCGGCAGCGGGTTCGATCATCGCGTACACGCTCAACATCACGCTGGTGGATCCCATCCAGCACGACCTCATTTTTGAGCGCTTCTTGAATCCGGGCCGCATCTCGATGCCCGATATTGACCTCGACTTTCGCGATGACCGCCGCAGCGAAATGCTGGCCTATTGCGCCGAAAAATACGGCGGCGATAAAGTGGCGCAGATCATCACGTTTGGAACGATGGGCACAAAGGCCGCCTTGCGCGATGTGGCGCGTGTGATGGATATTCCTCTGCCCGAAGTGGACCGTGTTGCAAAACTCGTGCCGTTCGTCTCGGGCCGCCCCACCACCATGGCCGACGCAATGGAAATCACCGAGTTCAAGAAGGCTTACGATACCACTCCGCACCTGCGCGAATTGATAGACATCGCTGCAAAAATGGAAGGCACTGTCCGCAATGCCGGGACGCACGCCGCGGGTGTGGTTATTTCCGACAAACCCCTGCTCGAATACCTGCCTCTGCATCGCCCGACCTCCGGCTCGGAAGAGACGCCCATCAAAACCGTGACCCAATTTGAAATGGGCATTCTCGAAAGCCTCGGCATGTTAAAAGTGGATTTCCTCGGGCTGATCACGTTATCGGTCATGGCGCGCGCCTGTGACATGATCGAGAAGCGGCACGGCGTAAAACTCGACCTCGATAATATTCCGCTCGACGACGAGAAGTCGTTCGAGTTAATGGGGAACGGACAGACTGCGGGCGTCTTCCAGGTGGAAGGCGGCGGCATGACGCGTTACCTGATCCAGATGAAGCCCAAGACGCTGGACAACATCATCGCCATGGTGGCCCTCTATCGTCCGGGACCGATGGCGTTCATCCCCGATTACATCGCGCGCATGCACGGCGAGGCCGAAGTCGAATACCGGCATCCGGCGCTCAAGCCCATTTTTGAATCAACCTACGGCATTCCGGTTTATCAGGAACAGTTGATGCGCGCCGCGGTCGAGTTGGCGGGATACACGCCCTCCGAATCGGATGAATTGCGGAAAGCCATCTCGAAGAAAAAGAAAGAAGATATCGAGAAACACCGCAAAAAATTCGTGGACGGCGCAACAAAGAACGGGATGGTCAAGGACATTGCCGAAAGCATTTATTCGGACTGGGAGGAATTCGCGCGTTACGGCTTCAACAAATCTCATGCCGCCGATTACGGCGTGATCGCGGTGCAGACCGCCTATCTCAAAACGCATTACACAGCCGAATACATGACGGCCTTGCTTTCGGCCTCGGCAGGCATCACGGAAAAGGTCGCATATTATGTGGCTGACGCGCGCGCCATGGGTGTGCCGGTGCTTCCGCCGGATATCAACTTCTCTGGCTGGGATTTTGTGATAGATGATACTGCAGACAAACCGTCCATCCGCTTTGGGCTTGGCGCGATCAAGAACGTTGCGCAGAACGCGGTGGAATTAATTGTCGAAGCGCGCAAAACCGGCAGGTTCATTGACCTCAATGATTTTGCGCGCCGTGTGGATCTGCGTTCGGTCGGCAAACGTTCGCTCGAATGCTTGATCAAAGTCGGCGCGCTGGATTCGTTTGGCAACCGCGCCGCACTGCTGGCCGCGCTCGACCGCGTCGTTGCCATCAGCAGCCATCATTTCCGCGCCGCCGAAGCCGGACAAATGTCGTTGTTCGGAACGGCCACCGGCGTCGTCGAAGAAATCCATCTGCCCGATGTAAAAAATGTAGACAAACGCGAAATGCTCAACTGGGAACGCGAGCTGATCGGCCTCTACATTTCCGACCACCCGCTCACGCCGTATCAGGCCCAACTGGCGCAGATCGTCAGTTATTTTTCAGGTCAACTCGGCGAAGCGCAGCACGAAGAAAAAGTCCGCCTGGCCGGGTTGGTCACCAGCATCCGTCCCTATCAAACCAAGGCGGGCAAGCCGATGGGCTTCGTCACGCTCGAAGATATTCAAGGCAACATGGACCTCGTGCTCTTCCCGCGTACCTGGAAAGATTATCAGGCCGTGTTGACCGTCGGACAGATCGTCATCATCGAAGGCAAGATCGACGCGCAGTCCACGCCGCCCAAAATTTTAGTGGACGCCGTGCGGACCGAATTAAAAATGTTGGTCTCGATGGATGATGCTTCGCATCCACCCGCGCCCGAAGCGGCTCCCGTTTCAAAAGCCATGCCGCGTCCCGCGCCTCAACCCGTCAAACCCGCGCCGATGACTCGCCCCGTTGTAGCTGAAGTACCTGCAGCCTACGCCGCTGGCCGCGATATTATCTTGACCCGCGATGAATGGGATGATAATTCCATCCCGCCTCCGCCGGATAATTTCCCTGAAGACTGGCAACCGTCGTTCGAGGAAGAGATCATCGCCGCGCGGCCAGAGCCAGTCGTCCGAGATAATGTCTCGAACGACATTCCGCCGAGGGATTTGGTGGAGAAGGCCAGGGCGGAATCAGAAGTCCAAGAACGGGAGCCGCTTGAAGGTCCGCGTGAAGCGCTGAGTCAGCAAGTCGTCGAGACTCACGTCGAACCGCGTCCGATCCCTCCGCCGTCGTTGTATGTTCCGCTTGCAAAAGAAGAAACCGACCAGAAGCATCCGCCCAAGCAGATCACGGTTTTGCTGAGGTCAACGGGCGATCACGAACGCGATAAGCGCCGCATCAAGACCATTTACGGCACGCTGATTTCTTTTCACGGCCGCGATAAATTTTCGTTTCAGATCTTCGAGAACGGTAAGGGCTACCTGATGGATTTCCCCGGCGAATCAACGCGCGTCTGCGCCGAAATGCTTGCACGACTGCAAAAGTTGATGGGCGAGGAAAGCTGGCGTGTGGAGGAAATTACATTTCAGTAGCGGATCAAGTGTCAGGGTTGTTTCGTCCACAAAGATGAGTTCAAAATCGCCTCCGACGAATCATTCAGTGTCTCTGCCGTTTTGGACTTGGCTTCATTATACTGACCCCATTAGAAAAGTCGAGCACACATCCCAAAAATTCCCCGGGCAGATGCGCGACTTCATTTTCCTTAAACACTGCTCCTGCCGCACGGGGATGTTTTACAGCCTGCCGTGAAATCAAGGCTCTTTTCCCCTTTGTATACTTCGTGCCTGCGTGTTAGTTTTTTCCCGCCAGAAACGGAAGAACCCAAATTATAGATTCCTGTTCCAGAAAAGGCAACTACCATGTCCGACTCAGACGTCTTCATCATCTCCGCTGTTCGCACCGCCATCGGCATTGGCAAACCGAACGGCGCGCTGGCTGGTTTTCAACCGGTTGAACTGGCTTCGCTCGTCATGCGCGAAGCGGTTAAGCGCGCGGGCATTGACCCGGCGCGCCTCGACGATGTGATCTGGGGTGTGGTCACGCCCATCGGCGATCAGGGCGGCAACCTGGCGCGCCTCGGCGTGTTGAAGGCCGGTTTTCCGGTGTCCGTCCCTGGCGTCAGTTTGAACCGCATGTGCGGATCGAGTCAGCAGGCCATTCATTTTGCGTCGCAGGCCATTCTCTCCGGCGATGCCGACCTCGTTCTGGCGGGCGGTACCGAGATGATGTCGCACCAGCCGCTCGGCGCGGATTATCCAATCGAATGGCCCGACGTTGGCCACAAATTAATTCATCAGGGACTCAGCGCCGAACTCATGGCCGAAAAATGGAATCTGACTCGCGATGAACTGGACGATTACGCCTTCCAATCGCACCTCAAAGCCGGACGAGCAATTGACTCCGGATTCTTTGACGAACAAATTCTTCCCGTCTCGCGCGCGGACCTCGAACCGGTCACCGTTGACCAGGGCGTTCGCCGCCCTCCCGACCGCGATAAGATGCGCGCCCTCAAGCCGATCTTCAAGGAAGATGGCGTCATTACCGCCGCCAACTCTTCGCAAGTCTCCGACGGCGCGGCCGCGCTCTTGCTGGCTTCGCCCGACGCGGTTGGACGATATAACTTATCTCCGTTGGCGCGCATTGATACGCGCGTGGTCGTCGGCTCTGACCCAACATTGATGCTCGACGGTCCCATCCCCGCCGCACAAAAAGCATTGAAGCGCGCGGGATTGACTCTGCAAGTCATGGACGTGATCGAAATCAACGAAGCCTTTGCTTCGGTCGTTCTCGCGTGGGCAAAAGAACTCGGCGCAGATTTATCTTGTGTCAATCCAAACGGCGGCGCCATCGCGCACGGACATCCGCTCGGCGCGACCGGCGCGATCCTGATGACGAAGCTGGTTTACGAATTGATTCGCCGCAAAGCGAAATACGGTTTGCAGACCATGTGCATCGGTCACGGCATGGCGACCGCGACGATCATCGAAAGAGTTTGAAAGTTATCGGGTTGGAATGTTTCAAGGTTTTAACATTCCAACCTTTGAACCCTCCAATATGCCCATCATCTACCTCGCCCTCGGAACTAACCTCGGCGACCGCCTTGCCAATTTGCGCGCCGCAATTGATTCATTTTCACCGTCTATCGTTCATCGTCAATCGTCCCGCGTTTACGAGACTCCCCCATGGGGCTATACCGATCAGCCAGCCTTCCTCAACATGGCGGTTAAGTGCGAAACGGATTTGGACGCCGAATCCCTCTTGAAGCGCCTCAAGCAAATCGAAGTCCAAGTTGGGCGCGAGCAATCGTTCCGCTGGGGGCCGCGTCAAATTGATATTGACATCCTGTTTTATGATGATCTCGTTCTCGAATCCGAATCGCTTGTCATCCCTCATCCGCGCCTGCATGAACGCGCCTTCGTGCTGGTCCCATTGGCAGACATTGCTCCAGATTATGTTCATCCGGTTTTCAAGAAGACGGTCACTGAGTTGTTATTGAAGGTAGATCGGACGGGCATCCGGCACAGGTTATAATCGCGCTTATTGGAGGTATCACCATGACCCAAACCAAACCGCTTAACTGGACTCCCAAACCCGGCGTTGGCCTGACCGTTGTGCGCCGCACAGACGGGGGCATGAATCTTACCTTTACCGACCTGTCTGAAGCCACGCTCAATTCATGGCGCGAGTTTGCCCTCGATCATTTGTTGAATGCAGACCGCCTCACGCGCAACTTGTATGACCTGCGCGCGGTGAAGGATATTCCCGAACACGCGGTTCGCGCCGCAGTGGAAGTCAACAGCGACCCGTCTGCGCGCAATATCCGGCTGGCGGTGGTAGTGGCTGACGAGAAAGTCGCCAATGGCATCCGCACCGTCGCGGCGCTGGCATTGCCCGAGGCTGCGGCGGCCATGAAAATCTTTACCGATTTGAACGAAGCCGAAGCGTGGTTGTCGCGTCCGCTGGATCAGATTGCATAGAAAACCGGCGTCATTGCGAGGTTGGGCGAAGCGAGCGCCGAAGCATTTCCGTTTTATGAAACCATTAAAAGTTTCAAATCACATTTTCGATTGGGGAAGCCGCACTTATGTGATGGGCGTCCTCAATGTCACGCCCGATAGTTTTTCCGGCGACGGATTATTGACGCCCTCACCCCTGGCCCCTCTCCCAAACCTGGAAGCGGGGAATGCTATTGAGCAGGCGCGGCGATTCGTCCGCGCGGGGGCGGCAGTGTTGGATGTCGGCGGCGAATCAACCCGTCCGGGGTCGGCACCGGTTGAAGTTGAGGAAGAGAGGCGGCGCGTCATCCCCGTCATCAAGGCGCTTGCCAAAGAATTTCCCGATACGTTAATTTCAATTGACACCTATAAAGCCGTCATCGCGGAAGAGGCTTTGAATTCCGGCGCGCATATCGTCAATGATGTGTGGGCTTTGCGCGCCGACTTTGAATTACGAAATGTGATTTCAAAAATAAAATGTCCGGTGATCCTGATGCACAACCGCAGTAACCCGGCCAGCGTGGAAGTGCGGACGAATTTGGGGAGCGCTTTCATCGGCGCGGATTATGCAGACTTGCTCGAAGACGTGAAGCGTGAATTGATGGACAGCGTGAGGCTGGCGCGCGAGGCCGGCATTGAAGATGAACGCATCATCCTGGACCCGGGAATCGGCTTCGGTAAAAAAGTTGAACATAACCTGGAACTGATCAACCGCCTCGACGAGATCCGCGCTTTGGGCTTTCCTGTTTTGCTCGGCCCCTCGCGCAAATCGTTCATCGGCTATACCCTCAACCTGCCCGCCGACCAGCGCATTGAAGGGACGGCCGCCGCGGTGGCCGTCGGTATTGCGCGCGGCGCAGACATCGTCCGCGTGCATGACGTGGAATACATGGCGCGTGTTGCAAAAATGACCGACGCGCTGACGCGCAGGAAAGTCAATGATTGACGCTGAAGTTCCTTTTTGTGCCTTGCGTCTTTCGTGGTTTAATTCAGCCCATGTCCCGAACTGCATTCATCCTCCGTAAACGCCGCGCTCGCTCAATGGGTCAACGCCGTAAACGCGAGGGACGCTTTCAAGCCGGAGGGATTGGATGCGGAGCCATCATCTCTCTGCTGCTGGCAGCCGTCATCCTCTTCGCCGCGCTGATTTATGCCAACCTGACGCGCGGCCTGCCCAATGTCGAACTTCTTCCCACCCTGCTCTATCCGCCCGATGGACTCCTGCTTCAGCCTACGCGCGTCTATGATCGCAGCGGCGGGAAGTTATTATTCACCTTTGCTCAAAATGAATCGCCGCGGCGTTACCTTCCGCTGAGTTCACAGGTTCCACAGCATTTGCCGGATTTTCTGGCGAAGGCCACCGCCGCCGTGACTGACCCCGGCTTCTTCTCGAACGCCGGATATTCTTTAAGCGGCTGGCAGGATCCTGAAAATCATCCGACGATTGCACAAAAGATCGTCTCAGAACTGTTGCTTTACAACGAGCCGCCTTCGCTTCAGCGCGCGCTGCGCGAACGCATCCTTGCGGCGCAGATCACTGCCAAGTATGGACGCACGCAAATTCTTGAGTGGTATCTCAACGCAGCGGATTATGGCCGCTATGCCTTCGGCGCAGAAGCCGCCGCGCAGCTTTATTTTGGCAAACCCGCATCGGAATTGACTCCCGCCGAGTCTGCGGTGCTGGCGGCGGTGAGCGTGACGCCCAGCCTGAATCCATTCGACGCAAAAGATGTCGCGCTTCAACGCGGGCGTGAGACCATTCAACTCATGCAGACTCTTGGGTTTATTTCAAGCGATCAAGCTGCGCAGGCATTGACATCGTCCCCTGTCTTTAATACAGCCGTTCCATCACAGCAGGCGTCCGTCGCCCCGGCCTTCATCAACCTTGTCATCAATCAACTCGATGGTCAGTTCACGCGCGCGCGAATCGAGCGCGGCGGCCTCAAGATCATCACCACTCTTGATTACGACCTTCAACAACAATCTGCATGTGCCAGCCTGGTTTATGCCAATCGCCTCGAAGGCGCGGCCGACCCGCCCACGCCGTGCGATGCGGCGCGCTTGCTCCCATCTCTGACGGCCACCGACATCGTTGCCGGGCCGTCTGCCAGCGCGCTGATTCTCGATCCGCAGTCTGGTCAGATTCTGGCGGCGGTCGGCGAAACGCTCAAGGGTAAAGAGACTGCCTTTTTGGCGGCACACGATCCCGGGTCCCTCACGACGCCGTTTGTCTATTTAACGGCTTTCACACGCGGGCTGAGTCCGGGCTCGCTGGTATGGGATATTCCATCATCGAGTGACATCCAAAACTTTGGCGGACAATTTTACGGGCCGATGCGCGCCCGAATTGCGATTGCTAACGATTACCTTGCCCCGGCGGCGGCCATCGCAAATCAGATGGGAAGCGAAGCCATCGCACGCACCGAATCATCTTTTGGGCTGAAGGACGGCGACGCCACTTTGCTTGACATGGCGTCTGCCTATTCGGCGTTTGCCGCGCAAGGCGCACGTTACGGCCAGCCCGGATCTTTCGACGGGCTCAAGATAGCGCCTTCAGCCGTGCTGCGCGTTGAAGGGCTGGATCGTTCGCTGTGGCTGGATTGGAGTAACCCGCAGGCCCAGCCGATTGTCACGCCGCAGCTTGCTTATTTGATGAACAACGTGTTGAGTGATGAGTCCGCACGCTGGCCGAGTCTTGGACATCCAAATCCGCTGGAGATCGGGCGGCCTGCCGGCGTCAAACTTGGACAAACGAATAATGGGCATGACGTGTGGGCGCTGGGATACACGCCGACGCGGCTGGTCGTGGTTTGGACGGGCACGCGCGCCCCCGATGCTCCCCGCCTCTCACCCCGGCTTCCAGCCGGACTCTGGAATGCCCTGATGCAGACCGCGTCCCAATCCCTGCCCGCCGACGGTTGGTCCGTACCGGCGGGCGTGACCACGATGAACGTGTGCGACCCATCCGGTTTATTACCAACCAATAATTGCCCATCCATCGTGAGTGAAGTTTTTTTGAATGGCAATGAACCTGTTCAGGCCGATAACCTGTTCCGCACTTATGAAGTGAACCGCGAGACGGGTTATCTCGCGACAGTATTTACTCCACCACAGCTTGTCGAACAAAAAGTTTATATGGCAGTTCCATTTGAAGCACAAGCCTGGGCAAAGTCTGCGAATATTCCCGCCGCGCCGACTTCTTATGACGCGATCCAGCCGGCGCAGGTCAACCCGGATGTCCACATCAGCGCGCCGGTTATGTTCGCGGACGTAAAGGGGCAGGTGCAGATCAAGGGCACGGCCGCCGGCGCGGATTTCGATCATTATCGTGTGCTGGTTGGCAAAGGATTAAATCCGCAGGAATGGATTTTGGTTGGGAGCGATTCAACAACAGCCGTCACCGAAAATGTTCTGGCGGCCTGGGATACCACCAGCCTGGATGGTCTGTACGCGGTGCAGCTGCAGGTTGTCCGCACCGATCAGCGCGTGGATACGGCCATTATCCAGGTGAACGTAAAGAATAAATAAAGTTGTTTGAAATATAAAAAATCCTCCGCCAGTTTTGTGGCGGAGGATTTTTATGATTCTTATTGTTACTTTTCAGGGATGACGCTGACCAGCACGGCGCGAACTATGCGGCGGTAGTTGTATCCCTTGCGGACGTTATTGTAGTCTTCACAGGTGACGAGCGTCAGCCAACTATAAGTCTCATGCTTGAAGAGGGCTTTTACGTCAGTGGGCAGCACCTGCTGGTTCTCGCGCACTTCGTAGACGAAGGTCTGCCCGCTGAGGCTGATGCGGATCTGGTCGCCGATCTGCAGGTCTTTGATGTAGGCAAAGACGCCGGGTGCTCCGTCCGCGTTGACGACGTGGCCGGTCAGAACGGTGTTGCCGACCCAGGTGGGATAAGCCGAACCTTCGAGATAACCGGCGTTATTGCCAAGCCAGGTGATGTCCCAACTTCCGTTTTTGCGATTGACGCCGACAATGGGGGTGTTGACTCCCAGGGACTTGATCTCGAGGCGCAGGTCGTTGAGGGGCGAGTAGGCGGCTTCTTTAGGCTGGGCCGGCAGGAGTGTGACGCGATTCGGGGCGAAGCCCGTGACGGGGATCAGGCCGCCCGTGATGGGTATAACCGCAGTGTTCCCGCCACCACCGCCACCTCCGCCACCTCCGCCTCCGCCATTATCTGGCAGCCGCACAATAAAGTTGCGGAGGAAGTCTGTGCCTTCGGTAGCTCCGTTACCGGCCAGCTTGAGGCCGCCGAGATCGGT
This sequence comes from Chloroflexota bacterium, assembly GCA_016195815.1. Lineage (GTDB taxonomy): Bacteria > Chloroflexota > Anaerolineae > Anaerolineales > Villigracilaceae > Fen-1038. The sequence goes on along the minus strand of JACPYX010000009.1, from coordinate 75,934 downwards.
GACGGAAGTAGTGCCGCAGACATACAGGCGGTAGTTACCGTTGGCGAGCGGCAATCCGCTGTTGACATTCAGGGCAGCAACGAAGGGGCCGGAGCCGCCGTTATTGTTGTATACGACTGAGTCAACCGTGATCGCAAAATCTTGTGGATCAACGCCGGTCTTGCAATCAACAGTCTGGAACCCGTCGCCGTTGTCGTTGACGAGCATGTAGTTAGCAGGGTTGATAGCGCTATTGTTGTAATTGGAGTCCGTGCTCGGAACGTTGGTCACATCCTTGCTGAATGTGACCGTAAATTTGTTTATATTAACGGTCACGATCTCGTTTTCATCGAGACGGCCATCGCCGGTATCCTGGTCGGTATTCACGCCATTGTTCGGGATGGTCGGGCCGCCGACAACATTCAAGGTGAAGTTTTGAACGGCGTCACTGCCAATTCCATTGCTTGCAATGAAAGTGAGGGGATAAGCGCCCGCAGTGCCAATGGCAGGCGTGCCGCTTAATGTGCCGCTACCATTGCCATTGTCGGTGAATGTTACGCCGGAGGGAAGTGTGCCGGTCTGTGAAATGGATGGAGTTGGGTAGCCGGTGGTGGTCACGGTGAAATCTGGCCCAGCGGTTCCGACGGTGAAGGTCGCGTTATCGAGGCTGGTAATGGCTGGCGACTGATTGACAGTATGGGCGACTCCAGCGGAAGTGCTGCCGCTGAAATTACTGTCGCCTCCATAAGTGGCAGTCAGCGTCTTAACTCCGGACGTGGTGGAGGTCAGATTGCAAGTTCCCGCCGAGACCGTTCCGACACAGCTATCGGTACCGTCTGAGACCGTGACATTGCCGCTGGGTGTGCCGCCTGTGTTAGGCGTGACGGTGAAGTTAACTGGATAAGATTGACCTACCACGGTATCGGTGGCAAGCGCAACCGTGTTGGTGATGGTGATGGTTGTGCCGGCTTTGATGACAGCGACTGTACCATCCACATAGGATATGGAGTAGTTCGGATCAGCCGCGCCAGAGCATGAGGAGGGCCAGGATGTGCCAGCCGGGGAACTGACGGTTGCAGTTGTGGAACAAGTTGGCAGCGTGGATGGGACAATATTAGGGTTGTAGATTGGATCAATGGTTGGAACTGGCCCGCCATAAGTCATCGAGGGGCTGGAAGCAGTAATGATGAGAGTCGCCTGGCCAATGGCGAAGGTGGCGGAATTACTGCTGCCAGCGTGATTGGCATCTCCGGCATAACTTGCACTGGCGGTGGCCGTGCCAACATTTATATTATTTGAATAGGTTGGGGTGAGCGTTCCGTTCAATCCGTCTGAAGTTGAATAGGAAGCAGTGCAGGGTGTCTGAGCAGAGCCGGTATAAACCTGGGTCGTTGCAGGGCAGGTGACCGTCACGGAGGATGTCGCTCGGTTATCCGTTGTAACGTTTAGTATGCCAGTCGTCAGGTTGTTGAAGTAGTTGTTATCCTGATTGGTGGCCGGGGAAATGGTTGACCCCCAAGTCCCGGAAATTTTTCCCAAGCCTCCGAGTGTTAAGCTGTTCACATTGAGACTGAGACCATTGCCCACGCTGGCTTTAGCAGTTCCTGTTGGCGCAATGCTCAGGTTGCCGCCGACTGAAGTTCCTGCGATCATGGACTTCAAACCGGAGCCGCTGAAGATAAGATTTCCGTAAGTCTCTGCGCTGACGTTTTGATTCGTACCCGCGTATTCAACGGCGCTGCTTGCTCCCAGAGTATGTGTGTTGTAATTGGTCGGGAATCCGTTCGCTCCGCCAATTTTCAAGGCAGCTCCATTACTGACAGTGAGCGTTCCGCCTGCGGCAGATCGGTTGATTGTAAACGTGGACAAATCAAAGGTCCCGCTTGAGATCGAAATATTTCCATCTGGTGCTCTATTTTGATTAAGAGTCAAAGTCTGACCTGAATTGAGATTCACGGTGACGTTGGTCAGGCCGTTTCCCGCAAGCTCGGTGGATGTAGTCATCGAGTTGCCGGTATATGTTACGTTGTAAACGCCATTGCCTTGGGGAGTACCGGTCATGCTGCCACCGCTGCGAGTGATGCTGGATGTGGTCGCCATGGTAAGATTCGTACCAGCAGCAAATGTGCCCGCCACGATATTGACTGTGCCGCCGCTGGCAATAGTTTTCCCATTGTTAAGGGTTACGGTGAAGCCCGGGTTGTTGATCGTAACAGTGCCAGTTAAATTATTTGGCAGGCCGGAGCCGGTGTTCTGGTTGGCGATGCCGTTATAAACATAATTTGCACCAGTGCTGTATGTACAGTTATTGGTCCGAATATTGCCCGATCCGCATGTGCCGGAAATTCCTGCGGTCGAACCAATCCCAAGCGTTGCGCCAGAAGATAAGGTAAATTGGCTGTTACCACCGCTATCAAAAACTACAAAGGTGCCTGCATTGAACGTAGCGCCGTTGTTAACCGTCATCGTGCCATTCATATTGAAATCACTCGTTGCAGCGACAGCGGCAGCAGTATTGCTGATCGTTAAATTGTTGAAAGTAGGGGTCGTTGTGCCGCCGATAGTTTGCGCCGCAGTGCCGTTGAGAACCACGTTCAGTGAATCGTTGACGGAAAAAGCTGTAAATGCGCCGTTGTTTGCAAAATTGCCGCCAATACTTAACACATGAGTATTGTTGCCTGTCTGATTTACGACGGCAATTGTTCCCGCGTTCGTAACGTTACCGCTGACGGTTATAGAATTGCCTGATGCGTTATTGAAATTGAGCGTCCCATTCACCGTCAGACTCAATACAGTGGAAGTGCCAGCCGCATCGAAAGAGACCGTGCGCGCCGCATTGATCGTGACGTCATCGGCAGAAGTCGGCACATGACCGCAGGACCAGGTGCCTATTGCCGTCCAGTTCCCGGTCGTAATTGCATTGCACGCCGCCGCGTACGCCGGTGTCACCGGCCACGCGGCCAGCCCCAGCGTGACGATCATCAGCGCGGCGATCAATTTATATGTGATGGATGTTGAGAGTTTCATGGAAAACCTCACCTGAAAAAAATTTGGCGGCAATGAAATGCGGCGATTTGCATCCGTGTTGAGGCGAATGCGTTTTTGAAAAAAATGGATGTTTGTTTCTGTTCATTAGTTGTCCGACCTCGCTGATGGCCCCAACCGCTAGCGCAGATCGCATTAACTTGCCCCCCAGACAACCTTACAAATTTGTTAGATTATAAGGAATTTCTCATTTAAGGTCAACCTTTGCACACAAAGGAAAATACAGCCGAAAAAGATTACAATTTGCCCATGCCCTCCCTTGCAGACAGACTCAAATCGCTTGGCGTTCAAATTGGGACTTCGCACCTTCCCCCGCCCAAAGCGGACGGCCTTTATCAGATAGATTCTGTCTTATCTGGAACCGTTTTCCCCACCCGCGCCGGCGAGACCTTTGTCCACGAGGAGCGTTTCGCCGCGGATTACCGCCACGGGCATGCGCCGATCAAACTGTCGGCCTCTCTCGATGTGATGTCGGCCTGGGCGCGCGATCCGCGTTTAAACGATCTGCCCGTCGAGTCGTTTGCCTTCCTCGATACCGAAACATCCGGTCTGTCAGGCGGCACTGGCACCTATGCTTTCCTCGTCGGTGCGGCGCGCTTCATGGATGGCGAATTTGTCTTGCAACAATTTTTCATGCGCGATCCGTCCGAAGAACCGGCTTTGCTCGAAGCATTGGCTGGCTTTCTTGCGCCCTGCCAAGCGCTGGTAACTTTTAATGGCAAATCCTTCGATGCGCCGCTGTTAAAGACGCGTTATATTCTGCATCAAATCCCTGTGCCGTTCAAAGATTATGCCCATCTTGACCTTTTGCCGCTGGCCCGCCGACTGTGGCGCGCGCGCCTTGAATCGCGCGCCTTGAAATATCTCGAAGAAAATATTTTATTGGCGCCGCGCAGCATTGAAGAAGTGCCGGGATATGAAATCCCATATATTTATTTCGATTATCTGCGCGACGGCGACGCCCGCCCGATGAAGGGCGTCTTCTATCACAATGCCATGGACGTGGTTGCCATGGCCGCCTTGCTGAGTCACACCGCAACGATGCTGGCCGATCCGTTCCACGAAGACATCCAGCACGCGCTGGATGTGATTGCGTTGGCAAAATTATATGAAGATCTCGGTCAATGGGATACAGCCGCGCGTCTGTTTGAACGGGGGCTGGAGAAAGCTCTCAGCGAGGAAAATTTTTGGGAAGCGACGCGCCGACTCTCGGTCCTGCAAAAGAGGCGGGGAGATTTCGGGGAGGCTGTTCGTCTCTGGGAGCAGGCCGCATCCGAAGGCCACATCTATGCTTACGTCGAACTTGCAAAATATTATGAGCACAAAACGCGCGATGTAAAATCCGCCCTCCAATGGACGGGGTCCGCGTTGAAAAAGATGGAGCGCGCCGACTTGCCGGCCTATATTCGCAAACATTGGCAGGACGAGTTGACGCACCGAATGGAACGGCTCGAAAAAAAGTCGGCCAAATAATTTCGGCCTGCACCGTTATAATTAAACAGACTCATGGTAGGCAGCAGCCTGCCGCTTAGGAGGAGCCATGGAAATCACTGTATCAAAGCAGAACGGGAAGATGCCTGTGACCGTTGTTCAACCGCACGGTGACGTGGACGCGTCCAATTACAAGGAGTTGATCGGCAAAGTGGAGGAACTACATAAAGGTGGCGTCAATGATTTCATCATTGATTTGAGCGACGTGCCTTTTATGTCCAGCGCGGGACTGGTGGCTTTACACAGCATTACGATTATGTTACGCGGTGAAAAACCTGTTGATCCTCAATCGGGCTGGGGCGCGCTCAAAGCCATGGACCGCGACCGCGATCGTGGGATGCAAAAACATGTCAAACTGCTCAGCCCGCAGCAATATGTGGCCGAGACGTTCGACAAAGCCGGGTTTACGCAGTTCTTTGAGATCTTTAGCGACCTTCAACAAGCCGTTGCATCGTTTTAGTCACAGCAACATCCATCGCCTGGTTTTGCAAAGCGCACTTTGCGCGCTTCCATCCGTCCCTCCCGCAAACAGCGGGAGGGTTTTCGTTTACAATACTGCCCATGCGCCGATATAAAACCTATTTATTATTCGCTGTTTTCTTTTTACTTTTTTCTCTGCTCGCCTCCTGTGCCACCCCAGCTCCCGCGCCGACTCCCACGAGTCCGCCCCCGACCGAAACGCCGATCCATTCGACGCTTACGCCCGCGCCGACCGTCACTCCGACTGCCGTCCCTGCGCCGCGGCGCGCGCAGTACAAGTTGAATGTCGTGCTGGATTACGCCGCGAAAACCGTCGGTGTGGATGAGACCATTGTTTATTCAAATCGCGCCGGCCGCGCGCTCAACGATCTTGTGCTGGCCGTTGAACCGAACTTATGGCCGAATGGCTTCACTATCAGCAGTTTGAGTCTTAACGGCGCGCCGATCACGGATTACACACTGGACGGCCAAAAGCTTTCGCTGACACTGCCGGCTGTCCTCCAGCCGGAAGCGACAGCTACGCTCCAGATTCAATACACGCTCAATCTTCCGTTGATCGAACCGACCAACCCGAATCTCTCGCGTCCGCGCATTTATGGATTCACTCCTCGCCAGATCAATCTCACGAACTGGTATCCGTTCATCGTCCCGAACGTTGCGGGACAATGGGTTTTGCACGATCCCTGGTATTACGGCGAGCATCTCGTCTACGATGCGGCCGATTACGAGATCAACGTCAAATCTGCCGACCCGACAGTGACTCCTGTCATCGCCGCCAGCGGCGCGCCGAGTCAGAACGGTGAATGGACAACCTACACGCTCACTGCCGGCCGCGCCTTTGCGCTTTCGGCCAGCACCGAATTTCTGACGTCCAGCGTGCAGGTTGGGAACGCGGTCGTGACCAGTTATTATTTTCCGCTTTATGACAAGCCCGGCCAGGCAGCCCTGCAAATCTCCGCGCAGGCTTTGCAAATTTACAGCCAGCGTTATGGCCCGTATCCGCATCAAACCCTGGCCGTTGTCATGGGCGATTTCAACGATGGCATGGAATTCTCAGGGTTCTTTTTTCTCTCTCGCGGTTTTTATAACATCTATGACGGCACTCTCAAAAATCTTCTGACCACCGTCGCCGCGCATGAGACCTCGCATCAATGGTGGTTCGAGCAGGTCGCCAGCGATCAGGCCCTCCAGCCCTGGCTGGATGAGGCCCTGGCCGCTTACAGCGAGCGCCTGTTCTACGAAAATGTTGATCCCAATCTGGTGCAGTGGTGGTGGGATTACTGGCCGGCGCGCATCGGCGATTGCAGATCGCAAAGCTGGGTGGATATCGCCGTTTACTCCGGCGCAGGCTTCTGCCCTTACACCGATGCGGTCTATGTACGCGGCGCGCGTTTTCTCGACGACCTGCGTGCCCGCATCGGCGACGAAACCTTCTTTGCATTTCTTCAGGATTATCTCGCGCAGGAGAACGGCAGGATCGCAACGTCCGAAGATTTCTTCCGCATCCTGCGCGCCCGCACGCAGGTTGATTTCTCCGATCTGATCCGGCAATATTTCCAAAACGTTTACTGATCATGATTCGCCGCCGACTGCCTTCGCGTTTTGCGCTTTGTGTTTTGCTTTTGACTTTGCTGGCTTCCGCGTGCGCGCCGGCGGCTTCAACGCCTCTTTCCCCGCACCCGATACTGGTCACCGTTGACCCGAACTCCACCGCCACCTCGACTCCGTTCCAGCCCCCTCAAGTGACCGATACCCCGCTTCCATCTGCCACTCCTCTTCCGACGAATACACCCACTCCCACCGAGACGGCCACATCCACGCCGCCTCCCACCGAGACGGTCACGCCCGCGCCTACCATTCCGCCCGCCACGCCTGTGCCTGTCAATTCACGCACGCAATATACTTTTTTTGTCAATCTCGATTATGCGGCGAAGACAGTTGCAGTCAATGAAACCATCAAATATTTCAATGCGACCGGTCAGAGCCTTGATAATATCGTCATGGCGGTCGAACCTAATTTATGGAGCAATGTCTTTGCGCTGACTTCGCTGGATCAGGACGGAATCGCGATCACAAACTACAGCCTTGCCGGCCAGAGATTGACGATCTATCCGGCCCAGCTTATCCAGCCCGGCACGGTGACTGCGTTTACATTGAGTTATGGCCTGGCGCTGCCTGCCAAAACCTATGAAAAGACGTTCGGTTATCTCGGTTATCAAATCAACCTCACGGATTGGTATCCGTTCATCGTGCCGTATTCGAGCGGATGGATGCTTCATGACCCCTGGTCGTTTGGCGAGCATTTGGTCTACGATGCGGCGGATTACGAAGTCAATGTCAAAGTCAGCGATCCGAAGGTGATCATCGCGGCCAGCGGATTGGCTGAAGCCAACGGCGATTGGACGCGCTATACCCTCAGCGGCGCGCGCACGTTCGCGCTGTCAGCCAGCGATAAATTCAAAATTGTGGAGTCCGCTGTCGGGTCCGCTGTGATACGTTCATATTATTTCGCCGGACAGGAAGATGCGGGCCGGGCTGTCGTATGGATGGCGACTCAGGCGCTTGGTCTGTACGGAGTCAAATTCGCGCCGTATCCGTATCCGAGTCTGAGCGTGGTCGAGACGGAAGTGCCGGACGGGCGGGAGTTCGACGGACTGGTGTTCCTGGCGGAGAAGTTTTATGTTGAATATAACGGCACGGCCAAGAGCAACCTGATCACGATCGGCGCGCACGAGATCGCGCATCAATGGTGGTTTGGCCTGGTCGGCGATAACCAGGCTATTGAGCCCTGGCTGGATGAAGCCATGGCAACTTACAGCGAAAAAATTTTTTATGAATATAACTACCCAAACTACGGCAATTGGTGGTGGAACTTCCGCGTCAATTATTTCGGGCCGAGCGGCTATGTGGACACGAGCATCTATAACGGCGGGACCTTCCGCCTGTACACCAACGCGGTCTATTTGAACGGCGCGAACTTTCTTAACGAGTTGCGGACGCGCGTTGGCGACGAGGCGTTCTTCGCCTTTTTGCAGGATTACGCCGCGCGCTTCTCGCGCGGCCGCGCTACAACTTATGATTTCTTTTCCGTTCTACGCCAGTACACCGGCGCTGATTTTTCGGATATTATGCGGCGATATTTTCAAAACCAGTATTGATGATTTGAAAAGCCAAGGCGATTGATTTCGCGGAGAGACTGGAAACATGAAGAAAAACTTTTCCATCGCGTTCTTTGGCGTTTCCATGGCACTCCTTCTCGGCGCATGTAGTTCTATTGCCAATGCGCCGCCGACGAACACGCCTGCACGCGTTTCTCGACCGACGATTGTGTCCCTCACCTTCGATGATGGCGACGATGATAATTTCGCTATAGGACCCCTGCTCAAGGCCAACAGCCTGCGCGCCACTTTTTATGTTTCAAGCGGTTTGGTGGGAAGCAAGGGGTATATGACCTGGGATCAATTGAAAATCTTGCAGGATGATGGAAACGAAATCGGCGGGCATGCCCTGACTCATACGTCGGTTCGAGGCTTGGATGCCGAAACCCTGAAGCGTCAAATCTGCGATGATCGCACAAACCTGCTGGACCGCGGTTTTAAAGCAGTCTCTTTTGCCTATCCGTTTGGAAGTTACGATGAGAACGCCAAAAAGATGGCGAAGGATTGTGGATACGCCGGCGCGCGGGCAGTACGCGGCGGACCGGATACAATCCCTCCAACTGATCTTTACGCGATCATGGGTCTTCCTTACATCGTTGATGATACTCGTCTTGGAAAGATCGAACGTTATGTTATCGAAACGCGCAGGAATGGCGAGGGCTGGGTCATTCTGATCTTTCATCATGTATGCGACTCCTGCGATTATTTTTCGGTCAAACCGGATGTCATCAATGGCTTTATTCCCTGGCTAGCCGGGCAACAAAGCAAAGGGAACGTCAAAGTGATGACGATTGGAGAAGTCATATTAGGGAATGTATCCCCGTAACTCGGCTTTCGATCTTCTTGAAATGATGATAAAGTTCCCGCGCACGGCGGGGTATAAATTCGAGTTCATGAGCGGTCTGTGTGATTATCTTGAAACGGACAGCCTGCCGAAATTTCCGCTCGGAAAAGCAATAAAGTATGGATCGTCCTTACGTTCACATCAACGTGGCCGCGACGGCTGACGGAAAAATAGACACCTTTGAAAGAAAAGGTGCGGCAATTTCATCTGCCCGCGATAAAGAGCGCGTGGACAGATTGCGCGCCGAGGCCGACGCGGTCATGGTTGGCGGGCGGACTCTGCGTGACGAAGACCCAAAGTTGACGGTCAAATCCAAGATTCTGCGCGCTGAACGTATGGCACGCGGGCTGACGGAGAATCCCACCAAAGTGGGCGTCGCCTCGCGGCTGGACCTCAAGCCTGATTCCAATTTTCTAACGGCCGGCCCCGCCCGCATCTTTTTGTTCACTACCCCGCAAACAGATGAAACGCAACGGTCAATGCTCCGTTCCCTCAACGCGGAAGTGTACACGCTCGGCGCTGAACGCGTTGACCTGATCGCGGCACTGCGCGTCTTGAAAGAAAATGGAATCAATCGCCTGATGGTCGAGGGCGGCGCGGCGCTCAACTTTGAACTGATGCGCCTCGGACTGGTTGACGAACTGACCATCTATGTCGCGCCGATGATCTTCGGCGGGGAAAAAGCTCCGACAACGGCGGCTGGTCCCGGCCTGGTAAGAAGCGAAGCCGTCTCATTAAAGCTGGCACGCGTCGAATCGTGGGATGATGGAGGCGTGGTGCTACAATATAAAGTAGAGATGTTAAAATGACAACGACAAGTTTGCACGAACAAATGGAAGTCATTCTGGCTGAGAATGAAACTCACGATTGCGAGGGCATTGGCAAGGATAAAATTTGCGTGAGGGTGGTGGCCATGGCAGAGTTGCCTTCGCGCTTCGGCGATTTCCACATCATCGCTTTTGAAAACAACCGTGACGGCAAGGAGCATGTTGCCATTATCAAGGGCAATGTGATCGGCGCGGAAGATGTGCCCGTGCGCCTGCATTCGGAATGTTTGACCGGCGATGTGATCGGTTCGCTGCGCTGCGATTGCCGCGACCAGCTCGAGGCCGCGCTCAAAATGATCGGCCAAATGGACAAGGGCATCGTGCTGTATCTGCGGCAGGAAGGCCGCGGTATCGGCCTGACGAATAAGATCCGCGCTTATAGTTTGCAGGACGAAGGCATGGATACGGTCGAGGCGAATCTCGCGCTTGGCTTCCGCGACGATGAGCGCGATTACGCGGTTGCGGCTCATATGCTGATGTCGCTCAAGGTCCATTCGGTGCGGCTGATCACCAACAATCCAAAAAAGATTCAGCAACTCACCGATTATGGCGTTAAAGTCAACGTGCGCATTCCGCATGTGATGCCGCCCAACGAACACAACCTGTTTTATCTTGAGACCAAAGCCGCCAAGTCCGGCCACCTGATTGATTTCCACGGCAAGCAGCATCTCAAGGAGCAGGATGACCGCGCCATCATCGAGGGCATGAGCGAGGAACAAATCCGCCTGCTGGAAGAAGAGACGTGGGAATAAACCGCGCATAGGCGCTCCAGGAATTGGATATGGATTCGCACACAACAAATTTTATTCGCGAATATCCCGGCCTCGGGGCAGAGACAGCCTGATGCCTCTTGCCGCAATCGGACTCCTGTTCGTCTCTGCTGTTTTGCATACGACCTGGAACCTGCTTTTGAAACAGGCAGGCGAAAAGTATGTTGCGATCTGGTGGGGGATGTTGATCGGTTCCAGCTTGTTCCTGCCGGTCTTGTTTTTCACCGGCCTGCCCGCCTGGGAAATATGGCGCTTGTTGTTGATCAGCGTGGTTTTCGAGATCGTATATTACATTGCTTTATCCGCCGCGTATAATGACGCCGACTTTTCCCTCGTCTATCCGATGGCGCGCGGCTCGGCCCCGGCCATGATCGCGGTGTGGTCGGTCTTGTTCCTGCGCGAGAAGTTAACGACAGGCGGCGTGATCGGATTGGTCATTATCATTCTTGGCCTATTGGTGGTCGGCGGAAGCAGTTTTTTCCATAAGCATAGCAGGCCGCGCCTGCGCGGTATATTATTTGCTTTGTTAATTGCCTTCTCGATTTCAATTTATTCAACCATAGATGGCGCGGCAGTTAAACATACTGCGCCGTTTCCGTATGCGGTGCTGATCCTGTTCATCGCGCCCGCATTGATGACCCCGTTTGTTATCCGGCGTTATGGCTGGGCGATGTTAAAAGATGAACTTGTTACTCATCGTCTGCGGTTAATGGTGATCGGCGCGTTGAGTATCTCCGCTTATTTGCTGGCGCTGTGGGCGTACAGTCTTGCCAAGGTCAGTTATTCGGGCGCGGTGCGCGAGGTCAGTGTAGTGATGGGCGCTTTTGCCGGATGGCAATTCCTCGGCGAAAAACTCGGCGGGATGCGCGTGCTCGGCGCGGCAATTATTTTCAGCGGGATTTTGGTAATCGCGATCTTTGGATAAAGATCTGCCATCTTGAATCGCAAAAAAACAAATTTCTTAATCCGCTTCGGTCACGATGACTTCGACCGGGAAGTGGTCGCTGAAACCTTTTTGATTCACCGGCTTTCCCATTCCCCCAAACGGAATCGGCTGGCCTTTTTTATCCATCATAGCGGGGAATTTAACGATCGCAACGGAGTCCGGTTTGATTTTGAAAACCGAATCAGACTTGAGCCAATTTTTGTTGACCAGGAATTGATCGAGCAAATTCGGCCCGTTAAAGTAAAACGTGCCGAGTCCCTTGCCCATCAGCGCCCACATCAAATTCAGAAAATATGGATTACGTCCCTTGACGACCAGGTCGGCCGCGCGCAGTCCCAGGGCATAATCCACAATGGATGTGTTGAACGGTTCATCGTTGAAATCGCCCATTGCGATGACGGCTGCCGCGTCTCCCTTGACCTCAAGCACGCGCTCGTGGAAATAAGCCAGGGTCTCGCCTGCCATCGCTCGGTACGCATCGGATTCGGCTTCGCCTCCGCTGCGCGAAGGCCAGTGATTCCCCATCACGATCAACTCGCGCTGGTGTGCTTTCGTCTTGAATGTGACTTGCAGGATGTCGCGGGTGGCGGTCCGGCGCAGGACAAAGTGGCTGAACACATTGTCTGCGAGTGGTTCCGGGACTTCCAGCAAATTTCCATCGTAGATGAAGGCAATGTCAATGCCGCGGCGATCTGGAGAATCGTGATGGATAACCTGATAATTTCGCCCAAGCGGCGCCAGGCTTTGCGCCAGCAAATCAACTACAAAGCGATTTTCAGCCTCACTGATACCGAGCAGGTCTGGTCCGCGGCTTGAATTCATCTGCCGGATGATGGAGGATAGCTGGCTGATCTTCTTATCCAACAGTGCCTGCGTCCAGCCTTTGATGTCACTGCCGATGACACGTGCAACTTTTTCTTCGCGGCGCGGCGAGCCTTCGATGTCGAAGAGATTTTCGAGATTCCAAAAAGCGAAATGATATTGAGTGGACATATCGTGTTCTCCTCTCAGACGATAAAGACAGTATAGAGGAAAACATGCCCGGATTCAACTCCCCAAAAAACTTCATGACCCGCTCACGAAGTTTTTTTCAGCGCATCTTTATATAAAGCTTCATAACGTTTGATCGTATTTTCAAGGCTGTGATATTGCGCTTTTTCGACGCCGGCCCTGCCCATCTCGTCCCATCGTTCAGATTGATCCGCCAGCAATTCCATGAAATGCGCGGCGTCTTTCGAATCGCCAGGCTTGAATAAATAGCCGTTGACTCCCTGTGTGACCAGTTCCGGCAGGGCGACCGCGTCCGCCAGCAAAACGGGGCGCCCACAAGCCATGGCTTCCAGCGAAGCAATGCTCAATAATTCCGCTTCGCTTGGCATGGTGAAAATATCAGCGCTGTTAAGCAGAACATGCAGGTTTTCATGGATGAAACCGGTGAAACGCACGCGTTCGCCGAGGTTTAATTTTTTTGCCAGCGCCTGTAATTCATTCAATTCCGCGCCGCTTCCGGCAATCGCGAGCTGAATATCATCGCGCTTCAAATATTGGAATGCCCGCAAAAGCACATCGAGCCGCTTCTCTTTGTCCACACGGCCGACGAAGAGAAAAATCGTCCGGCCAGGATCAAGCCCATAACGCGCGCGGCAGGCCAAACGGTCAACGGATGGATCGGGACGGAATTGGTTCAAGTCAATGCCGCAGGAGGCGGGAAAGACCGGCACGCGCAATCCCTGTGCGCGCACAATATCCGCCGCGACGCGCGACTGGGTCGTTACGACATCCACACGATTGTAAACTTCCAGCATCCAGTTCCAGAGAAGCCGGTTATAAAGCGGTTTGATCTTTGACAGGCCGGGGATGTAGGGCGCCAGATTTTCCGGCATGAAATGATTCGTCCCCACAATTTTGAGCTTTCGCTTTTTTGATTCGATCACCACCGAACGGCAGGTGGGATAATGATCCTGAATATGCACAATGTCTGGCTGAAAATCATCCAAAATTTGGCGGACTCTTTTGATGGATGGGAGCGGGACGAATGAGTCTGGGTGCAGGAACGACAGGCTGAACGAACTGACGGTTTCCAATCGGACCCCGTTCCGGGTCCGGCTATAAGCCTTGCCTTGTTCGGATGGGTATACGGCCACCACCTCGTGTCCCTGTTTTGCCAGCCCTTCTGCGAGATTAACCGTGAAGATCGCCTGCCCGTTCAGGGCGGGATGATATGTGGTGCCAGAGATCAAAATACGCATGGATAGTATCCCGGTTATATCAAGATTTGTTAGAGACCGCGTCAGGCTCGTCTTTATCCCATGCTTTTATTAAACGCCGGCCGGCCAGGATCAGAAAAATTACAAACAGGATCGAAGCCGTCAGGACGGCATATTCAATGCCTCGTTCCACGCGTTTGATGGCTTCGGTTGTATAAAATCCGATCAGCACCAGTGAACCTGTCCAGATCGTTTCGGCAACGATGAGCGCAGGAAACCAGCGTCTCAATGGCAGGCGCAGCAACCCGGCTGTGATCAAAGATGGGATTACAAAACTGACTGTCAATTTGGCGAGGAACAAAATTTTGGTGGCGTGCTTATCCATATTATGTTTCAAATGTTCAAGCAGATCGCGCCGCAGTCCAAGCCGTTTTCCAAAATGGAACAGCCATTCGATCCTGCCCATATATCCAATCGAATACCATAATGTATCGGCTGTGATGTTGCCGATAGCCGCCGCGAAGAACACCGACCAGGGGCGCATCAAACCAGCGGAGGCCGCCGCGGCCCCAAGCAAAGTCGCGATCGGCCCTTCTATGGCAACCAATACTGCCAGAAGAAGATAAGTCCAAATCCCCATTTCCGGCAGTTGGCCGCCCTTTATATAAAACACAATTGTCTGGAAAAAATCAACCAAGTTGTTCAAGCCGCGCTTCTTCCTTTTTCGTTTTATTCATTTACCATGCTCCGCGCTTGTTCGACATATGCGAGGCTTTGGTGCCTGAAATAAGTGTTATAGAGTGTGGCATAATGCCCGCCCTGTTTGAGCAGGGACTCGTGATTGCCTTCCTGGATGAGATGCCCTTTTTCCATCACGACGATACGGTCAGCCGCCCTGACTGTTGACAACCGATGCGCGATCAAAATACTGGTTGCGTTTTCAAGGATGAGATTCAACGCCTGCTGGATCTGCCACTCGGTGAAGGGATCAATACTGGCAGTCGCTTCATCCAGGATAAAAATGGCGGGGCGCTGAACGAGGACGCGCATCAACGCCACAAGCTGGCGCTGTCCCATCGAGAGGTGGTTGCCGCGCTCACCGACTTCGGTGCGCAGGCCGTCGGGCAGGGTCTCCAGCCATTCGCCGCCGCCAATGCGTTTTGCCATTTCAAGCATATCGGCTTCGCTCACATCCGGCGCGGCATAACGAATATTTTGCGCGACCGTTCCCGAAAAAAGAAAAGGCACTTGCGAAACGATGCCGAGTTGTTTTCGATATTGTTGCAGATCGAAAGTGCGGATGTCGTGTCCATCAATCGTCAGGCGGCCTTCCTGAAATTCATAGAAGCGCGCGATCAACTTTGCAATGGAAGACTTGCCCGCGCCGGTGTGTCCCACCAGCGCAAGATTCTCTCCGGGTTGGACGCACAGGTTGAAATCCGTCAGGATCGGCTCTTTATCCGTGTAACGGAAATTAAGATGCTCGAAGCAGACCTCGCCTTTTAGGCGGGGAACGTCCCGCGTCTCTTTCTGGATGACGTTCGGGTCGGCATCTATCAAAGCGTAGACTCGTTCCGCGGCCGACAGCCCCGACTGAATCTGCGCCCAGAAGGCCGAGAGATTCAAAACGGGGAAGAAGAATTGGTCGAGACTCATAATGAACAGATACCACGCGCCGACCGTGACCATGCCCTGCGTGATGCTCAATCCGCCTGCATAAACAAGGATGCCGACGAATACTCCGCTGACGGCGTTCAAAACTGGAAAGACCAGCGACAACACAAAACCGCGCCGAACATTGACGTTATACGATTGCTGGTTGGCTTCGTCGAACGATACGAAGATGCTTTCTTCCTGGCGGAAATTCTTGGCGATGGCGATGCCGCTGACGGTTTCCTTAATGGCCTGGTTGACGTCTGCCATGGCTTGCATGCCGCGTTTGGTGACGCGGCGCGCGAGATTGCGGAAGCCGATGGTAATGCCGAAGATGAAAGGCAGGAAGGAAACCAGCAAAAGCGCCATGCGCCATTCGGTCTTGAATAAGACCACGCCCAGGATCAGGGCCTGAAAAATCTGCGAGGTCACGTCGGTAACGATGACCACCAGTTGCCCGAAATCGTTCGTGTCGGACGTGATGCGCGAGACGATGCGTCCCGATGAAAATTGATCGTAGAAAGAAAGGTCATGTTCGGCGGCGGCCTGGAAGGCGCGGCTGCGCAGTTCGAGCACCACATCGCCCACCGCGCGGATGACCATGCTGCGCCGCGCCCAGTTCAAACCCCAAATGGCAACGCCCACCGCCAGCAAAATAAAGAAAACCAGCCAGATGGAGTTGACCGACGGTTGATCTTTGAGCAGGTCCACCATGCGGCTGACGACAATCGGCAGGGACGCACCGATGGCCGCAATGGCAACAACCAACGCAGACACCCAGACCAGCCGCGCGGTCTGCGGCCTGAAAAAATCAAAAATGCGATTCACCAACTGGCGGTCGGTGTATTGACGGTCGTATTTTTCCTCGTTAAGTCCGGCAAAGAAGCCCATGAATTAGTATCCAGTAATCAGTGTGTTGCGGTTGGGCGAAACATGAAAGCAAGAACGAAAAGCAATGACAGTGCGGCTGCTGCAATAAAAGGAGCGGCGGATTGGGTCTGCTTTAGGAATATATTTTCAAACGAATCTTTGATATTCGGATTGGCGATATACCATTTTCCATCATACTCCGACCAGCCGCCCACGATCCCGTCGTAATATACATAGCCTGTTTCAGGGTAATAATGTAAATGGTCGAACGCAAATTCGCGGCCGTTGTCATCGTAATAGCGAATGACTTCGTAGCCTGGCCCCGGCCTGGCCGGCTGGTCGGTTCGAGCGCTGGAAAAATCTGCAAAGGCGAAGAAGTCATCCGTGAGCGCCGGGTCGGTGGAGCGGAGTTTTCCATCAACGCCGCTGCCCTGTATGACGATAAAGGAGAAATTGCCTTTCGCCAGAACAGCGGCGGGAACGAACAAAGCGACAAGCACTGGAACAAGAATGGTTACCAGTAAACGTGTTTTCATTTTCACTTCCTTTCTCTAGAAACGAATTATGCTCCTGATTCATTCCCTGAATATACGGCTGTAAGCCTCGGAGGTTTTCATCAACTCCTCATGGCTTCCCAGCGCGGCGATTTTCCCGCCGCGCAGCACAATGATGAGATCTGCCCAGCGGATCTGCGACAAACGATGTGTGATGAGGATCGTCGTGCGGCCTTTGGCCGCGTTGGCAATCGCGCGCTGGATTTTGTCTTCGGTGGCGGAATCAATTGCGCTGGTCGAATCGTCCAGGATGAGCAGGCGGGGATCCGTTAAAAAGGCGCGTGCCAGCGCCAGACGTTGACGCTGTCCGCCCGAGAGTGTTACGCCGCGTTCGCCGATGACGGTGTCATAACTGTTGCTAAACGTCTGGATGAACTCGTGCGCCTGGGCGGCCTGCGCCGCGCTTTCAACTATTTCGCGCGTCGCACCCGGTTTTCCAAATGAAATGTTGTCACTGACCGAACGCGAGAATAAAAAGATATCCTGCTCGATCATGGAAATCTGCCCGCGCAATGATGCGAGATTCCAGTCGCGGACGTCTATGCCGTCCACGAGGATTTGCCCGGCAGTGGCGTCGTAGGTGCGGTTGATGAGTTTGACCAATGAAGTTTTGCCTGCGCCGGTCTGCCCGACGATGGCGACTGTTTGTCCGGGCTTGATCTTGAATGAAATATCCTGCAAAACAGATTTGCCGCTCGGATAAGCAAACGAAACGCCGCGAAATTCAATTTCGCCGCGTATGGTTTGGGTCCGGCCTGAAGCGTTCTGGTCGAGGTTGGTTTCGCTGTTGATAAGTTCTAAAATGCGGCGCGCACTGGAAATTCCGGAGGAGATTTGAGTATAGGCGAAAGAAGACGTGAAGGTCGGAAATTCCAACATGCGCAGCAGGCCAAAATAGGCGACCACGCCGCCGGTGTTGATCACGCCGGCGCGGAAGAGAATCAGGGCATGGAAAAGTCCGAACGCATAGGCAAGACCTATCAAGAGATTGGGAAGGAAGCGGGCTTCGATGTCGCCCTGATGGACGAAGGCATTGCGAACACGCCGCGCGTTGGTGACAAACGTCTCAACTTCCGCGCCTTCCTGCGCCGCGCCTTTCATAATTTCCACGCCGTCGAGCGCCTCGGAAAGGTGCGTGTTCATGTCGCCGAAGGTGCCGCGCACTTCGTCGGTGACCGGCGACATGGTTTTGAGATATTGGGCGAGCGAGATGAAATAAGCGATTGCAAAAACTGAGGGCGTGAGCAGCAACGCGGGAGAATAACGCGGCACAACGAAGAATGGGATGATCATGAAAAGCGACGAGCCGACCACGAGGTTGATGCCGGGGCTGAACATAAAATTGACCTCGCGCACATCGTTTGTGGAGCGCGCCATCGTATCGCCGACCGGCTGCAGGTTGTGGAAGGTCATGCTTTTTCCGAGCAGGGAAACGTACAACTCGTCGCGGATGTCGCGCTCGATCTTTTGCGCCATGAGTTCCGCGCCGAAGTTGCGCCCGAATTGCAGGACGCCGCGGATGATCTGCGAGCCGCCCAGAATTAAAGCCAGCGGGATGAGTATCCTGACATCTGGATTTGCTTTGAGCATGTCGTTGAATGCGTTACCCACTAATACGGGGACAACCGCAGCCAGCGCGGCATTGCCAATTGCGCCGATGACCAGCATCGTCAGAATAGGCCAATAACGAACGGCGTGTGACCAGATCCAGCGGATTGGGCCTTTGGTACGTTCTGAAATTTCACGGGTAAGGGTAAATTCGGCAGGTGCGGTGAGGAAAGTCATAGGCTGGAAAAAGCCTCCCGCTGTCAGATGCGGCAGGCTGCGCAGGAGGAAGTCTGTTGGAATTTTACCACGCGGCGCGTAACCCCCAAAACATATCTGTGTTCTACATGATAGAACTGTCTGTGTGGACAGTCAAATCTATGTCACGAAGGAGAGTGTAGCATGAAGTTTCCCAGTACAATTTCCGGTTGGTGCATGTGGTTGTTCTTCCTGCTTTCGGGTATCGCCGCTTTTTGGGCGTTTCCCTATGCCGCGCCGGTTATTGGCATTCTCGCCCTCGGCTACGCCGTGCTCGCCTTGATCGGCCAATAACATCAGCTTTTTGTTCGTCAACGGCCTCCCATTTGGGAGGCCGTTTTTTGTTGCCGCAATCATAGGGAGTCGCTCTGCCCTATAAATTAACTTGGGAAAATCTTTTCGGAAACTTCGGGGCAATATTTGGCGACCATGTCAGATGAGAGTCCGTTTTCTTTGCAGATGGCCGCATATAAGTCCGCGCTGGGGCGTTTGGTGCGCTTCTGAGTCTCAACGTCGAGTTCCCAGAGTCCGAAGCGTTGAGTCCAGCCGCGTTCCCATTCGAAGTTATCCACCAGCGACCAGTGGAAATATCCCTTGACCGGCCAGTTGAAATTTGTAGCGCGCCACATTTGATGAACGTGCTGCGCGAGATAACGCGGACGCATGTGATCGTCCGAATCTTCCACGCCATTCTCGGTGACGATGATAGGAGTGTTGGGATACGTCCGCACAGCCCACTTGATCGATTCGTAAAAGCCTTCTGGGATGTTGGCGATGAAATTGTTATCGCTGAGATCGGCGTCTTCGTGAAAATCGGAATGTGTGAAAAGGTCCTTCGGTTTGCCAAGATGGAATGAAATTCTGTCGAGCGAATAATAGTTGAGGCCGAGATAATCCTGCGTGCCTTTGGCTTCGGGCACGGATAGATTTCCAACCGGCGATTTCAACACGCCTGTGCTGATGGCTGACGGGAATGCCATGTTGATTCCCTCATAACGAAGGCTGCGCATGAGCGCATCGAGCGGCGACCATTTATTTTTCGCCACCATCGGACGGTAATGCAAGGCATAACCGACGCGCGCTTCGGGCTGGATCTGATGAATGGCGCGATAGGCGGCGGCGTGCGCCCGCAGCATGTTGGCTTCGACGCCGACCGCGCGCTTGATATTATGCGCGCCGGGCGGGAATGCGCCGTTGGCGTATCCACTCAGGGCGTAGACGTTCGGCTCGTTGATCGTGCACCACAGTGAGCAATACTCCTTGAGCGCATCCACTGTTTTGCGGACGAACTTCTCGAACAGTCCCGCGGTCTCCGCACTTTCCCATGCGCCGTGTTCCCAAACCCAAAGCGGATCGGTGAAATGATGCAGTGTAACCATCGGCAGTATGCCGCGCTCGCGCAGTCCGCGCAACATGGCGCGGTATTTTTCCAAGGCATCCTCGTCCCATTGATTCGGCGCAGGTTGGATGCGGCTCCACTCCACCGAGAAGCGGTGTGCGTTCTGGCCGGCTTCAGCGGCGCGGTCGAAGTCTTCGCGCCAGCGTCCGCCCCACCAATCACAGGCCAGACCAGATGTCCCATTGGTGTGGCCCTCTTGTTCCCACTTCCACCAGTTGTTGTTGGTGTTGTTGCCCTCAACTTGATGGGATGCGGTGACTGTACCCCATAAGAATCCGCGCGGGAAGTGGAATACGGCTTGTGGCATATTGGTCTCCAAGTTTTGCAAGTCTAATTGGTCTGACCGGTCTATTAAACCACAAAGCCCCGCTTATGTCGGCTAAAAACAAAAATGTTCACGAAGCAAATCTTCGTGAACATTTTGGCGGAATAATTTTGTTTATTCCTGGAACGAGTCTATAGCGTCCTGCATACTTTCATACATTGGAACATTGGCCAAAAAGCCCGTGATTCCCAATACTTGATAGATCTGGGCGGGAGCATTGCACAATTTCAAGTAAGCGGTTTTGTAGGCATTATCTTTTGGCGTTAAGATCTGATAGGCTTTTTGCATGGATCGAATACCCGCGCTGGTGATCGTATCCATATTGGACAATTCAAGCAGGACAAATTTGGCCCCGTTATCTTTTGCCTTTTGAACGGCATCCACCATCTGACCTTCGCTTTTCGTATCCAGCCAGCCGCCGAGATGAATAATCGTGACGGGGACTTTGCCTTGAGTCTGTTCAGTTGTCAATTTGAAATCTGTACCCATATCATGTCTCCTTCGATTGTAGGTATAAACACGGATTGCCTGCGGTAGACGCGCCGATTATTTATTTCGCGCGAAATAAGCGAGATATAACGCAACAGAACCGGCTACCGCGGCGTTGAGCGATTCGACTTGTCCGCGCATGGGCAGTTTTAACAGGATATCGCACTTCGATCGGACCAGTTGGCGGATTCCTTCCCCCTCCGCGCCGACCACCAACCCAATCGCGCCCTGCAAATGACGGTTCGTTTTTTCGCTGACAGTTTCGCCATTCTGGTCAATGCCGACAATCCACACATCCGAGTCTTTCAACGCATCAATGGCTTGCGAGAGATTCGATTGTGTTACGCGTAAATGTTCGCTCGCGCCCGATGAAGCATTGACCGCGGCCGGCGTGACTTCAACGGCGTGCGCCAGCGGGATGACCACGCCATGCACGCCGAGTGCTTCCGCCGTGCGGAGCAAAGCGCCGAAATTCTGCGGGTCTTGCAGTGAGTCGATGATCAGCACGAAAGGTTGTTCGTTCTTCCGGCGGGCATATTCGAGTATGTCAACCAGGTCACTGTATGTATAAGCACTGACTTCGGCCACCACACCCTGATTGTTCTGGTGAACTTTATCCAACCGCGGACGCGCTACGCGCTCAATTGGAATCTTGCGCTCTTTGGCCATACGCAGAATATCGTCGAGGCGGCCTTTTTCCTGAGCCCCTTCGGCGACCTGAATGCGAAAGACCTCCCTGCGTTTGGCGCGCAGAGTCTCATAGACGGCGTTGCGTGAGTATATAAATTCCTTCATTTATTTATTGTGTGCCTTTCAAGCGATAAACACCCATGCCTTTGACATTGGCTATTCGGGAATAGTTCTGGTCTATAAAAGCAAATACTTCATCAATATTATCAGGCAGGTATTGCCAGCCCACTCCCGCGTCGAGGCGTTTGCGGCGTTCTATGGGATCAAGGGAAAGCGCCTCGTAATCGCCCATGTCAACGATCATAACGGGTCTGTTCTTTTTGAGCTCGCGCAGGAATTGATCGTCAAGCTGTGTGGAAATATCCGATTTTACGAACAGCGGATAAAAAAGCACGGCGCTCGGCGACTCGCGATCCGACATGAAATTCTCGCCCGGGTAAGCGCCCCAGAACAAGACGAGATCGCCGGGTTTTGTGTGTTCGTTTACATAAGTTGCTATGGGCGAACGCGTATCAAGTCCGATCTTTTCCCGGTTTCCAACGCGCGCCATTACCCTTTGATAATCGGATGCCACACTATTCGAAAAAAAGTAAAAAAGGCTGAGGACCAAAGCGATGGCGATGCCAGCCAGATTTAGATTGGCGGAGTCTCTTGACCGCGGCAGAAGTTTTGATTGCAGAAAATAAAATACCAGGCTTCCGAGCAGGGCAAGGAAAGGGAGCCAGTTCATATAATAATGATCGTAATTTCGTTTGGCCGGATCGCTTAAGTAGATCACCATTGGCGAGCCAATGAGCAGAAGCAGGTAAAGGTATCCATGACTGGCCGCATTTTTTATCTGAAAGGCTGCAATAAAATAACCAGCCAAGGCAATCCACATGCCCACGCCGAACATCCGAAAACCATAAAGGAATGGAGATGAAGATGTAATCTGTGTGCCGCTATAGGCCAGGTTATACAGAATCGACGCATTCAGCAGGTCGGATAGAAGCCCGCGCGACCAGAAATAAAGCGCAGTGAAAGCCAGCGGTAACGCCGCACCGCTTCCGATCCAGAGAAGATGCGTGAGGATGTTACGGAAGTTCCGTTGAACGGCCTGGGCAATGAGTATGATCAGAATGATGGCGGCTTCGATGGCCGCGTTGTTCGGCCTGAATAAAAAGACGAGTGCGAACGATAATCCAAGCAGGAAATTGGGCAGTCTTTTTTGCGGGTTTGGGATCAGTTTCAGGAAGAGCGCCAATGCGATGAAGTGCAGGGGCAAAGGATATTCTTCGGTCAGGTTGCCGCCAAGCAAAGAGCGGCTCAATCCATATAACCAGAGCAGTAATCCAAAGAGGGCAGGCCATGTGCCCCACAATTTCTTCATGAGATTGAAGGAGACGGCCTCAGCGATCAGAAGCGATAATATTTCCACGGCCCAGACGCCCCAGCGTGAGCCATGACCGAGCCAGAGGGCAGCGGCATTTAGATAAAAGATGGCGGGCGGCTTGCTTTCCCAGGCATCTCGATAAGGCAATTTGCCGCGCAGGATTTCATCGCCTATATAAACATAGAAGCCATAATCGCGCCCGGGGGTTTTCTTGCCGGGATTGGCCTGGATCAATACAGTCAAGGCGAGCAGGACCATCAAGATGCTGAGAAGAATTCCCTGGATGATTTTGCCCGAGGAGTTGGTTTGTGCGACTCTCATGGGTTGATTTTACTTGAGAAAATAAGAGGCCGCTGCCTGAAGGCGATGATCAGTTGACTCTTTGCGCATTTATGCTAAGATTTACGGGAACTGCGGAGGCGCACTCTGTTCGCCGACATATTTTATAGATGGAGGTTGAATGTACGAACACCACAAGCAGCCGCTGGCAAGCCGCCGGAAATTTCTTAAGCGCCTGGCTTTAAATGCTGTGATTGGCGCGGGCATTCTCTTTATTTCGCTCGGCATCGGGATGCTCGGCTACCACTTCCTCGAAGGCTTGTCGTGGATCGACTCTCTGTTGAATGCTTCGATGATCCTGGGCGGCATGGGCCCGGTGGACCGGCTGCAAACCCCGGCAGGCAAGATCTTTGCGTCGTTTTACGCGTTGTATTCCGGCGTGATCCTGCTGGCCTCGGTCGGCGTGCTGGCCGCGCCGATCTTTCATCGTTTCCTGCATCACTTTCATCTCGCGGATGATAAATGACCATCGTGTAGTAGTTGTAAAATAATGCCTCCCGCCAAATCGCGGGAGGTTTCGTTCAGCCCCAAAATCGAAATTGATTTAATCCCAGCGCCGCAAGCCGAAGCGGCACGCCTGCTATTTGTGCCAGCAATGTGACCAATCCCCAAAAGTTTTCATAAACCAAAGGCACGTTCCAAAGAAGAAAGAAAACCACGAATGGAAGCATTCCGCGCGTCTGGGCCATCGCCATGCGGATGCTGTTGGGCAGATAAGGTTCGATGGCGCCAAAGCCGTCGAAGGGCGGGAGCGGGATCAGGTTGAGGGCCAAAGCGGAAACCTGCAAAAAGGCCAGAAAAGCCAAGCCCGGCCAAACCCCGTTCGAAGTCACGGGAGCGAAGCGCAGGATCACGCCAAGTAAAATCGCAAGCACGAGATTCGAGGCGGGCCCCGCCAGCGATACCGCGCTGATCCATTTGCGGCTTCGCAACCGCGCCGTCTCGATGTAGACCGCGCCGCCGGGCAGGCCGATCCCGCCGAGCAGAAGAAAGATCAATGGCAGGAGCAATGAATAAACCGGATGAGTATATTTGAGCGGGTTGAAAGTGAGATACCCTTTTTCTTTCACGCTGGTATCGCCGCCATAATACGCGACCAGTGCGTGCGAAAATTCATGCAAACTGAGCGACAAAATCCAGCCGACCAGCACGACGACAAAAGTCAGGAATTTCATTTCTTCGCCTCGAATGTAGCAATTTCTTTTTCGATCACGTCCACCGGAAAATCCATGCCGTGCGCGGGATAAATTCTTTTGATGCCCATCGGCAGGATCTTCTTCCAACTTTTGACAACCATGTGGATGTCATCGGCCAGGATGGGCAGGCCGGGCGTCCTGCGCAGATACCAGTCGTTCATCGCCATATCGCCGACGAGCGCATCGCCCGAATCAAGCAAAATGCTGACGTGTCCCATTGAATGGCCGGGCGTGTAAACCACCTTGCCCGGAATGCCATAATTTTTTAAAGACAAGCCGTTGTCATCAAGAACCATGTCCACTTTGATCGGCGGCAGATGCGGGTGAATCAATCCCTTCGCCATCCACGACATGGTCTTGCCGTACCCGTTCACACCTGCCGGGAACGGCGGCGCGCCGGTCTCGACCATGAACTGGTCGCGCTGATGAATGGCGACTTTTGCACCGGTCATTTCCTTTACGCCGCTCAATGATGCAATGTGATCCCAGTGTCCGTGCGTGAGGATGATCAACTCAATTTGTTGCGGGTCCACATTGAGTTGCTGCATGTGTTTGACGAAAGAATTCAAACCGCCCGGCGCGCCGCCATCAATGAAGATGGTGTGCTCGCCGCGCAATAAAAAACAATTATCTATGCCAAGCGGAACGCGATGAAACGAAAAATTCATTCTTCATATCCTTTTGGATGCGACTTGTGCCATGCCCATGCGCTCGAGAGAATATCCTGCATATTATCATGTTTTGGTTTCCAGCCCAGTTCGCGGCGGATCTTTTCGGAGGATGCGACCAATCGCGCCGAATCGCCGGGCCTGCGCGCGGACTCGCTGACGGGAATGGCGTGACCCGTGACTTTGCGCGCCGTCTCGATCACTTCGCGCACCGAAAAGCCGTTCCCGCTTCCGACGTTGTAAATCAGCTTGTCGCTTTTTTCGAGCGCGTCGAGAGCCAGCAAATGCGCGGACACAAGGTCTGCGATGTGGATGTAATCGCGGATGCAGGTTCCGTCCGGCGTCGGGTAATCCGCGCCATAAATGGTCGCAGCTTCGGATTGTCCAAGCGCGATCTGCAACACGCGCGGGATCAAGTGCGATTCGGGCTGGTGCGCCTCGCCGCGTCCGGGCAACGCGCCGCAGGCATTGAAATATCTCAGCGCGGCGAAATGTAACCCATGAATCTGGCGATACCAATCCAATGCCTGCTCGGTCATCAGTTTTGTCTGACCATAAACATTGGTTGGGCCAAGCGGAGAGTCTTCGGTCAGAGGTTCTTCGCTGGATTGATAAACAGCGGCAGTGGACGAAAGCGCAAATTTTTTCACGCCCGCCCGCACGGCGGTTTCCATTAAAGTCAACGAATTGGTGAAGTTGTTGTGAAAGAATCGTCCGGGGTCTTTCATTGATTCGCCCGCTTCGATGAAAGCCGCGAAGTGCATGACTGCGTCGAACTTTTGTTTAGTCAATGCTTCGGCCAGCGCATGCGAATCATCCAGCGCGGCATGGATAAATTTCGCCCCGCTCGGAACCGCGCCGCGATGACCCGTGACAAGCGAATCGTAAACCGTGACAGAATGCCCGGCCTCGATCAATGCTTCAGCGGTGGCTGAGCCGATATATCCCGCGCCGCCGGTGATAAAGATATTCATAATTTCTCCATTTACACAATGTCATTGCAAGCGCTGGTCGAGTAGGCGGTGTTCTTCCGCCATATCGAGACCCAGCGAAGCAATCCCCAAATTTGAATGATGAGATTGCTTCGCCGCAAAGAGCGCGGCTCGCAATGACATTTAAAATTTTGGTGATCGTTTATGCCAATCCGTGACCTGCTGATACGCGTGCGCGGCGTGCAATAACAAATCTTCGCGAAAGTGCGGGGCGATCAATTGTAAACCGACCGGCAGATTATTGTTATCGAATCCGCAGTTGAAAGAAATCCCCGGCACGCCTGCCAGGTTTGCAGGCAAAGTGAACACATCTTCCAGATACATCGCCAGCGGGTCATTCACATGTTCGCCAATTTTGAAAGCCGTCTCCGGCGCGGTCGGGGCGGCGATCAGGTCCACGTCGCCGAAGGCCGCCTCAAAGTCCCGTTTGATGAGCGTGCGAACTTTCTGCGCCTGTCCGTAATACGCGTCGTAATATCCCGCCGAAAGCGCGTACGTCCCGATCATCACGCGCCGCGTCACCTCCGGTCCAAATTTACCACCGCGCGTTTTGAAGAACACATCCCACAAATTATCGGCATCCGCGCGCGGGCCGTAACGCACGCCGTCGAAACGCGCCAGGTTCGCAGACGCCTCGGCAGGCGCGATGATGTAATAGACGGGAAGCGCGTACTCGGTATGCGGCAGGCTGATCTCGCGGATTTCCGCGCCGAGCGACTTCAACTGCGCGATGGCCGCCCGCGTCTTTTCCTCGACTTCGGGCTGGATGCCGCCAATAAAATATTCTTTCGGCACCCCGATCTTTAATCCGCGCAGCGCGTCGCCACCGAATTTGATCTGCGGAACCGGCGCATCTGCCGAGGTTGCATCTTTTTCATCGCGTCCGGCCATGACAGAAAAAATCTGCGCCACATCTTCGGCGGTCCGGCCAAACGCGCCGACCGTATCGAGCGACGAGCCAAATGCAATTAATCCATAACGCGAGACGCGGCCATACGTGGTTTTGAGTCCGGTCACGCCGCACAACGAGGCGGGCTGGCGCACCGAGCCGCCGGTGTCGGTGCCGAGCGCGGCGGGGACATATCGCGCTGCGACTGCTGCCGCGCTTCCGCCGGATGAACCGCCGGGCACGCGCATCAAGTCCCATGGATTATGCGTCACGCCGTAAGCGGAATTTTCGGTGGACGATCCCATCGCAAATTCGTCGGTATTGGTTTTGCCGATGATGACAACGCCCGCTTCGATCAATTTCTTTACTGACGTGGCAGTGAACGGAGGCACATAACCTTCGAGAATTTTCGAACCTGCCGTGCAGGGCAGGCTTTCAACGCTCAACACATCTTTGATGGCGATGGGAATGCCCAACAATGGTTGACGCTTGTCGGTTTTCCGCTGTCGGTCTGATTCTTCTGCCTGCTTCAACGCAGACTCTTTTGCCAAATGCAAAAAGGCGTGCGTCTTTGCATCGGAAGACTCGATCCGTTTCAGCGCGGCCTGGACGAGTTCACGGCTGGAAAAATCGCCGTTGGCGAGCCCGGCTTGCATTTCAGTGAGAGTGAGGTTGATGAGATCGGTCATATATTTTTCATGTCATTCGACAATTTGTTTTTGCTCTATCACTTTTGCCGAACCACCCGGGCGCGCCGTAAGCACATCTTTAACACCTGCGATCTTACGCAAACGCAACGCAATCTGCTCCGCTTCTTTTTCCAGACAAATGACGTGGATATTCGCCCCGGCATCCACCGTATAACAAACCGGACTTCCCTCCTCGCGCCACTGTTGGACGGCTTTCATCACCGCCAGGCTGGCGGGTTGCCAGTAGTGCAGGGCCGGCGATGAAGTCATCATCACAGCGTGCATCATATCCGAATCAAGTTCGACGATTGCCGCCAGCGCATCGAAATCGCGGTCCAGAATCGCGCGGCGGCACAAGTCCAGCCGGCGCGGCGCATCGGCCACGCGCGCATTTTGCAATGGACTCGTCTTTGCGATGGCATGACCCTCGGTGGAACCGGTTTTTTTATGAACAGAACTGACAATAGCGATACAGTCCGCCAATTGCCAGTGTGCGGGAGGCGCGATCGAAACAGCGAACGAATCCTCATCGTCCGTGCCGGCCTGCCATTCAACGAATCCGGCGGGAATGGAGCGTGACGCGGAACCCGAGCCGCGACGCGCCAGGCGCGAGAGGTCGCGCTCGCTCAAGTCCAGCCCCGCGGCCTTGCTGGACGCGAGAGCCAAAGCCGCAAACGCTGATGCGGATGATGCGATCCCCGCGCCGGATGGAAAGTTATTCTCGCTGATAACTTCAGCGCGTTGATTCGTCCCGGCCATGCCGCGCACCAGATCGAGCATGGCGCTGACGCGATCAAGGCCGGGGCCGTGAATAGATGTTTTGTTCAGGAACAGTTTATCGGTCTGGGTTGATGCGGAGAAAGTAACGCTGGTACGCGTGAAGAGTCCATCCAGGTTCATTGAGATCGAACCGTTGGCAGGCAGGCGCAATGACTCGTCGC
This sequence comes from Chloroflexota bacterium, assembly GCA_016195815.1. Lineage (GTDB taxonomy): Bacteria > Chloroflexota > Anaerolineae > Anaerolineales > Villigracilaceae > Fen-1038. Next base: position 47,318 of record JACPYX010000009.1, on the reverse strand, counting down.
GGTTGCCCCAGTATTTTATGAATGCGATGTTAGCGCAAGCGACGCTGGTTACGGTTCTGGTAGACATGAGGCGTAAAACACCTTTTCATTGTTTTCAACGGTCAGTTTACCACGAACGTCAAACATCTTTAACAGCCGACTGTCAAGCTCCCCGCAGGATCGGGTTGACCACACCCGCCTGGTCAAAGACCGCGCGGACACATTCGTAAACGGGCTCCTTCACGGAATCGCGGATAAAAGCGGACGCCGTCCGCTCAAGTCCGTTGATGGATGATTGGGAATTGGAACCCGCAAGGCTGTGGGCGAGTAATTGACGTATAATATTTGATGTGAAACAGGACATTGTTCTCCAAGCCTTGAAACGAAAAAGCTCCGAACTGACAATACAATTCGGTGTGAAATCCTTGCTGCTGTTTGGTTCAGTGGCAAGGAATGAAGCTACATCAACCAGTGACGTGGATTTGCTTGTGGAGTTCAGCCGTCCTGTTGGGTATTTTGGCTTGTTTGCTTTGCAGGATTACCTTGAAAAACTGCTTGGCTGTCCCGTTGACTTGGGGACTCCTGATAGTTTGAAGCCTTATATAAAAGATCGTGTGATGGGGGAGTTGATTCGTGTCACCTAGAGATTGGTAAGAGAAAGCAGGTAACTTATGACTACATTTACCATTACATTACCCGATGAACGAGTAAAGAAACTGCAAGAAATTGCCGAGCGTTTTCGCGTTGCGCCCGAAGAATTAGTGCGTGCCAGCCTTGAAGAGCTATTGACCCGTCCGCTGGATGATTTTCAAAAAATTGTGGAACGAGTATTGAGCAAGAACGCAGATTTATACAAACGGCTAGCATAATGCGTTATTTAACGGTGGGAGAAGTATTGGAAATTTACAGCCGCGTGATGGATCAATCGAGCGGTTCGGTGGGAATTCTCGATCTCGGCGCATTGGAATCGGCAGTTGCCCAGCCGCGCATGACTTTTAACGGTGAAGAGTTATATCCAACGATTGTAGAAAAAGCCTCGGCGCTCGGATTTTCATTGATTCAAAATCATCCCTTTGTTGATGGAAATAAACGTGCAGGCCATGCCGCGCTGGAAACCTTTCTGATGTTGAACGGCTACGAGATTTCCGCAAGCGTGGACGAACAAGTGGAAGTTGTGCTTGATGTTGCTTCTGGCAAAGTAGATCGCAGTACATTTACCGATTGGTTGAGAAACCATATTACCGAATTATCGTAGCAGGACGGATATGTCCGAACCAAAGCGACCCCTCAAAGTTTTTCTGTGTCATGCCCACGCGGATACCACTTCGTGGCACAGGCCGTGACCCCGTGCGCGGACTCTACGCCGCCTGACCACACATGCCCTGACGGGCGGTGCCAGGGAAAACGACGTGGACGCGTGGTTCGACAAAGCCAAACTCCTGCTACCCGAAAACGCAAAATAGGTTTGTGTGTTACCTTTCCCCAAGCATAATTTTCACAATTTCCAACAAGGCGGGAATCTCGTTCTCAACAATATCCCAGACTGTTTCATCGTTAATTCCAAAATATTCATGAGCTACAATATCGCGGAAGCTTGCAATTTTGCGCCATTTCACATTGGGATATTTTTGCCGAGTTTCTTCCGAAATGTTCTTTACGGCTTCACCAATGATTTCCAGATTGCGTAGAACTGCATCAAAGCGCAAGTCATCATGGACGAAGTCTTTGTATGTCATCCCCTTTGTAAACCTCAAGACCTTTTCACAGCTCTCTTGAATATCTGCGAGATAAAGAGATTCGTCACGCGACATGGATTAAATCCTGCATAATGAACGGTTTCATGCGCGGTTTGATCGCCTTTGGCGTAACGAGATCAACTTTGCAGCCAAGTAAATCTTCCAGATAGAATTTTGTGTCCATATAACGATCAAACGTAGCTTTCCCTTTGAACTCAACAAGGATGTCCACATCACTGTCTGGGCGTTCTTCCCTGCGGGCAACCGACCCAAACAGGGACAATGACTTCACGCCCAATTTGGTCAATTGGGCGCGGTGCTTGCGGATGCGGGCGATTACAGTCCTTCGGGTGCGTGTCATGCTTTGATTATACAACAGGTGAAAATGCTCGTATAATTCAATTACACCATTTTCGGTGGGACATTTATGATTGAATCAAAACGACCTTTGAAAGTATTTTTATGCCACGCCCACGCGGATACCACTTCGTGGCACAGGCTGTGACCGCGTCAATGCGCTCCCGAAGGGCCCGCCTCACCACACCTGCCCTGGCGGGCGGTGCCAGGGAAGACGGCGTGTGGATGTGTGGCTGGACAAAGCCAAACTCCTCCCAGGGCAGATTGGGAATTGGCAAATTGCAAGATAAATTGCTTTTGATAAACATGATAATTGCATATAATTTGCTTATTGATACGCCTATTGACAAAATTTAGGAGACAATATGGCTCAGTATGTTCGGGAAATTATGACTAAAAGTCTGGTAACAGTAGAGCCAGATGATAGCGTTGAATCAGCCCTCCAAGTAATGAGAGCAAGAGGAACGCATAGTGTATTGATACGCCCTCCGCGTGGAGGACGGCTATGGCGCATTTTTACTGATACGGATTTCCTAATTGCCCTTGACTCAGGCAATGATCCCAACGTCATACTTGTAGGGACATATGCTTCACCCATAACACATACTGCTCGTTCCGATTGGACGATAGAAAAAGCAAGGGAGGAAATGATAAATGCTGGTGTCAAGCATTTGCCAGTAATGGATGGAAGCGGGAGTATTGTTGGTATGGTTAGTATTACCGATGTTCTTAACCAGTATTGATGTTGTTATTTTTTTACTGTCTAAGTAAAGAATAGCATTCGTTTCGAAAATAGCTGTAAGCGAGGATAATCATGAACAAAACCTGTTTCTTCATCGGTCCAATTGGAGATGAAAAAACGCCTACACGTGACTGGTCTGATCAGATTCTCAAATATATAATTACACCCGTTACTTCAGAATTTAAGTATGAGAATCCAGTACGGTCAGACTCTATTTCTAGACCAGGCTCGATAACGCTAGAGATAATGAAGCACCTAGTTGAGGATGCTCTTGTTGTTGCAGATTTAACAGAGGGCAATCCTAACGTATTTTATGAACTTGCAATTCGACATCTTCTTCAAAAACCAACCATTCATGTAATGAAGCAAGGCGAAAAAATTCCCTTTGATGTATATGATTTCCGTGTAATTCCAATTAGGATAGATAATGTTGAGGCTGCTGAAAAGGCGAAAAACGAATTGAGATACCAGATACGCTCAATCGAAGCAGATGAAAATATTATCATCCCGTATGTTCTTCAGGTTCGCCAACTTAAAGGAATTTTTGATAGTCCTAAATCGGATGCAGAGAAGGAAACTTTGCTAAATCTTTTAGAGCAGCTGGAGAATATTTATCTTAGTGTTGGAGATGTAAAGAGCGAGCTGGTTGTCTTAAACAATCAACTAAATAACACTAGACGTGAAGGACCTCCATCATCTCCTTTTATCGAAAAGAGATTAGCGAAAGCCGAGTCGATTAAGGAGCAAAGGAAAAAAGAAAAAAAATAGCCTGGCAAAGGCGCAGATAAATGCCCCTCGAAACAGAATCAACTTTCCCCGTCGCGTGAAGCGCAAAAAGATGGATCATGGTATACCCTCCATGATCCATTTTCCATTCTCCATCAGTTATAATCCCCTCGCAACAAAAATCTGCCAACTGAAAACTGGTCACTGATAACTATGTCTTCCTCCTTTCAAGAAATCATCCTCAACCTCCAATCCTTCTGGGCCTCGCACGGATGCCTGATCACACAGCCCTACTACACCCAGGTCGGCGCAGGGACGATGAATCCCAACACCTTCCTGCGCGTGCTCGGACCCGAACCGTGGAACGTCGCTTACGTCGAGCCATCTGTCCGCCCGGATGACGGGCGTTACGGCGAGAACCCCAACCGCTTTCAATTGCATACTCAATTTCAAGTGATTCTCAAACCTGATCCCGGCAATCCGCAGGAACTCTATCTCGAGTCGCTCAAAGCCCTCGGCATTGACCCGCGTAAACACGACATCCGCTTCGTGGAAGACAACTGGGAACAGCCTGCCATCTCCGCCTGGGGCTTGGGCTGGGAGGTCTGGCTCGACGGGCAGGAGATCACGCAGTTCACCTACTTCCAGCAGATGGGCGGCGTGGCGCTTGACCCCGTCTCGGTTGAGATCACTTACGGACTCGAACGCATCCTGATCGCGCTCAACAATGCCAAAGCCATCTGGGATGAAGAATGGGGCGCGGGTGTAAGTTATGGCGAGATTCGCCGTCAGGAAGAATTTGAACATTCCAAATATTATTTCGAAACCGCCGACGTCGAACGCGTCCGCAAAATGTATGACCTCTTCTCCGCCGAAGCCGACGCCTGTCTCGCCGCGGGTCTGATCGTCCCCGCGCACGACTACGTTTTGAAATGTTCGCACTCGTTCAATATTTTAGATACACGTGGCGCGATCTCTGTTGCAGAAAGACAGGCGTTTTTTAGAAGGATAAGGGAACTGGCTCGCAAGGTGGCTGAAAGTTATAGCGAACAGCGCAAGGGGCTTGAATATCCGTTATTGGAAGAGAGTAGTGAAAAGAGAATAGAGACTGGTAAACCCGCTGCCTACTCTCTACTCACTACTCCCCAATCCCTGCTCTTCGAAATCGGCATTGAAGAACTCCCCGCTTCTGATGTGGATACTACTCACGCGCATTTGACAGCCCGTGTGCCGACTCTGCTCGATGAACTTCATCTTGACCACAAAGACGTCCGCATCTTTTCGACCCCGAGGCGGCTCGCCGTTTCGATTGACTCTCTCGCCCCGAATCAACCTGACCGCGAAGAGCTCGTCAAAGGTCCGCCGGCGGATAAGGCCTTCGATAAAAATGGAATCGCCTCTCCCGCCGCGCAAGGCTTTGCAAAGAAAAACGGAATCAAAGTCGAAGACCTTGAAGTCCGCGAAGAGAACGGCGGCAAATATGTCTTCGCAGTTGTGAAGCAAAAAGGACGCCCGACTCCCGAAGTCCTTGCCGAAGCGTTGCCAAAGTTGGTGGAGAGCATCAAGTTCGAGAAGTCCATGCGCTGGAACGACTCTGGCGTTTCGTTCTCTCGTCCGATTCGCTGGTACGTGGCACTGCTCGGCGATCAGGTGATTCCATTTGAATGCGCGGGCGTGACATCAGGTAATGTGACGCGCGGCCTGCGCCCCTACGACTCACCCGAAATCAAAATACCTTCTGCGGATAAATATTTCAACGTGATTCGGGAATCGGGAATCGTTTTGGATAAGGAAGAACGCAAAGCCTCCATCCTGGAGCAGGTCAAGCAGGCGGCGTCCCTCGTCGGCGGCGAAGCCATCATTGATGATGATCTTCTCAGCGAAGTGGCGAATCTCATCGAATTGCCCACCGCCGTCATGGGCGGGTTCAGTGAAGAATTCCTGTCCCTGCCGCGCGACGTGTTGATTTCCGTGATGAAGAAACATCAGAGATATTTCCCTGTACGAAAGGTGTCAAGTGTTCCTGGATCAAGTGTCAAGTCGAGCAAGAATCTGACACTTGATACTGGGCAACCTGACACATCCCTTTTGCCTCACTTTATTGCCATCCGCAACGGCGACGACATTGGCGTGGACACCGTCCGCGAAGGGAACGAACATGTCCTCGGCGCGCGCTTTGCGGATGCGAACTTCTTTGTCCGCGAAGATGTCAAGCGTCCCCTTGAAGATTATCGCGCACAACTTTCTGGACTTACCTTCCACACCAAACTTGGCTCGATGTTGGATAAATCCGAACGCATATTGAAACTTGCCGATCAACTCGCGGCCATGCTCGGACTAACGGAACACGAAACACGTAACACGCACCGCGCAACCTTCCTCGCCAAAGCCGACCTCGTGACTCAAATGGTCACTGAAATGACGTCCCTTCAAGGTGTGATAGGACGTGAATATGCTTTGCGTTCTGGCGAACCTAAAGAAGTGGCTGACGCAATCGGTGAGCAATATCAAGCTGTGCCAAAAACGAGGGCTGGTCTCGCGGTTGCATTGGCTGACAGACTCGACTCGTTGGTCGGCCTTTTCGCGGCAGGACTCGCTCCCACTGGCGCGAAAGATCCGTTCGGCCTACGCCGCGCCGCGATTGGTGTTGTCCAGCCGTTGATCGAGCATGATGTTGATTTTGATCTCGCTGAAGCCGTGAAAAAATCTGCCAAGACGCAGCCGGTCAAAGTCAGTGATGAAGTGCAGAAACAAATTTTAGATTTTCTGGCGGGTCGTTTGAAAGTTGTATTAAATGATGCGGGCTACAAGCACGATGTGGTGGATGCCATCCTTGCGGAGCAATCCGCCAACCCGGCCGCGTCGGCCCGAGCCGTGAAGCAACTCCAGGCGTGGGTGGAGCGCGAAGATTGGCATGAGATTCTGCCTGCGTTCGCGCGCTGTGTAAGAATTACGCGCGATCAAAAAGAAATCTTCAAAGTTGATAAAAAGTACTTTGCCGAAAAACAGGAGCAGGCGTTGTCCAAAGCCCTGGAGAAAGCCGAGTCCGCTTCGAGGGCGGAAGGAAGCGTGGACGATTTCCTGAACGCGTTTATGCCGATGATTCCCGCCGTCAATGAGTTTTTTGATAAAGTGCTGGTCATGGCAGATGATAAGACTTTGAAAGAAAATCGCCTCGCACTCCTGCAAAGAATTGCGGCGCTCTCAAACGGAGTTGCCGATCTCAGCAAACTTGAAGGGTTCTAAAGATATGTCTGTTCCTGTCAATCCAAAATCGATTGTACCGATCCCCGATGGTTATCAGCCGTTCCCATTTGAGAAAGCCGGATGTTCGACGCAGGAGCTGCTTCAGGAGGCATACGAACGTTATGCGGACCGAATTGCGCTTGAGGCGGATGGCCGGAAAATTTCCTATCGCGAATTGGATCGTTTAACGAATCAACTGGCGAATTACATCCTTGAGCGGATGGGGGACAAAGAAGAGCCTGTTGCTATTCTGGTAGAGCAGGGACTCTCACAGGTCATTGCTGTTCTGGCGGTTTTAAAAGCGGGGAAGATTTATTCGGTCTTGGATCTTGTTAACCCGCCTGAAATGCTGGCGAACATGCTTGCCGATTTTGGAGCGCGCTTGATCGTCAGCAATTCAAACAACTCTGCTTTGGCGCGTAGTATTGCGGATCAATCTGTTTCGATTATCGAAATGGATGCGTTGAAGGGGAACGACGGAAAGATTTTTGTTCGCCGATCCCCTGAAAATCTCATGGCAGTCTATTACACATCTGGTTCGATCGGGCGACCTAAAGGCGTGGTTTATACTCACCACAGCTTAAATCATTTCTTAATAACCGTTATCAATCTATATTGTATGAACCCGCATGACAAACAGCCCCTTCCTTTTTCATGCAGTTTTTCTTGGTCGGTCTCGCCTCTGTTTCCCACGTTGCTGTGCGGTGGGACCCTGTATCCTGTTGATCTCAGGCGCATGAATATGCTGGCATTCGCCGCCTTTGTGGAGGAAAAACGGATCACTATTTTGCAGGTGTCCTCCAGCCTGTTGCGCTCGTTCATGGGTGTGCTTGAAAACACCTGGCGTCATTTTCCGCATTTGAGGATTTTGTTGACCGGTAGTGAAACGATACAGGCAGAGGATATCCGCATATGGCAGTCTTTGTTCTCGGAGAGGACGGTTTTGGGCTGTGCGTTTGCGATGAGTGAGGCAACCCTCCTTAGCGTCAACTTCGTCCGTTACGATAGCGATATTCCTCAGGAAACGATTTCCCTGGGGCTTCCGTTGCCTGGCAAGGAGATTCTCATCGTGGATGAGGAACGCCATTCCCTGCCGCAAGGCGAGGTGGGCGAAATTGCCATTCGCAGCAAATATCTTCCATACGGGTATTGGAACAAGCCCGAGATGACCGATGCGGTCTATCATGCCGACCCAAACGATCCATCGAAACGCATCTATTATTCCAACGACCTTGGGCGGCTCCTCCCGAACGGGCAACTGGAACATTTGGGGCGCAAGGATAATATTGTCAAAATCCGTGCGTATAGAGTTGACTTAACCGAGATAGAGCAAGCCATTTATGATCTGCATAGCGTGCGACAAGCGGTCGTGGTCGCAATTCCTGCGCGTCATGATCCCGCTCAAAAACAATTAGTTGCTTATTTAGTTGTCAAACCTTTTGTGCCGTGCGATCCGTCCGCGTTTCGCAAAGGTCTGGAAAAAAATTGCCAGCCTATATGATTCCAACCTTCTTTGTTTTTCTGGATGCATTGCCGCTTAATATTAATGGTAAAGTGGATAAAAAGGCCTTGCCAGCTGTTGACTTTGAACGCGCACTGCAAGAGGAAGATCGACCAACGGACGATGTCGAGCGTCGGTTGACTGCTATTTGGCAGGAGACTTTCAAAATAAAACAGATCGGTGTTAAAGATAACTTTTTCGATGTTGGCGGCGATTCGCTGCTGGCCGTTCGCCTGATGCTGTCCATTGAAGAAGCGTTTGCTCGAAAAATGCCGGTAGCGATCATTTCCCGCGCTTCGACTATACGTCAGCAAGCCGAACTCCTGCGGAACGAAATCTATTTCGATCCCGAGTCCATCGCCATTTCGATCAGAACCGGTGGTGATGGAAAGCCGCTTTTCTGTATTGGCGGCAAGGGCGGCAACCCGATTCGATTCCATCGTCTACTCCGTTATTTATCGAGTGACCAGCCGGTATATTTCATCCGCTCGCGCGGTTTTGAAGCCGGTGAAGAGATCAAAGCCACCATCGAGGAAATCGCCCTCGATTGTTTGGTGGAAATCAGAAAGATTCAACCGGAAGGTCCCTATTATTTTCTAGGCGAATCCAGCGGTGGATTAGTGGCTTATGAAATGGCGCAAAGGCTTCTTCGCCAGAGTGAGAAGATCGCCTTGGTCGGAATGCTCGATACCTATTTAGCTGAAATGAAACTAGAAGTTGTCTCAAAAACAGGATCTGAGGAAAATAACCATGCAGCCTAACAAAACGAAAGCGAGATAATTTTCAAGGATATATTCATGACGGGTCTGTATCCTCCGAAAGTTTTGGAGCCAGGCGAACAGGCGCTCAATCTTCCAGCGATTTCGATAGCGCCGCAGAGGTCTACCGTCCTGGGTGGGGGATTTCTTGCGGTTGGTCTTGTGGGGTGCGATCAGTTCGATACCTTGTTTGCGCAGTCTCTCGTCCAAGGGGTCGCTGTCGTAAGCCCGATCTCCAATCAGTTTTCTTGGGCGCTCCTTCGTGAAGCGATGTTCGAGCGTTCTTTCGACCAGTCGGACTTCATGCGGCGAAGCACTTTCAACGCATATGGCGATAGGAAGACCAGTGCTATCTGCCACTGCCATGAGTTTGCTGCCCTTGCCCCGCTTGGTTTTTCCCACCCCGCGGCCCCCTTTTTTGCGATGACAAAGGTGCCATCGATGAAACATTCCGTCAAATCCAGCTTGCCACGCTCCTTGACATCCTTGGCCAGCGCTCGCAACATCTGTTCAAACACTCCTGCTCGCACCCATTCCTGGAACCTGCGGTGGCAAGTTTGGTACGGTGGATACCGATCTGGCAAGTCGCGCCATGAAGCTCCGGTTCGCATGATCCACAGGATGCCGTTCAGAATCTCTCGGTCTTTCACTCTGGGTCTGCCACGCCCATCGGGGCGTATCACTGGCTTTGGTATCAACCGCTTTATCACTTCCCATTGTTCGTCTTTGAGATCCATGGGTTCGCTCCCATCTCAGGCTTGAACCCATTCTAACCATTTTTGAGACAACTTCTAGGAACGAGTTCCAACAAACTAAATCCCTTGTTGCTTGCCCGAAAACACATGCAGACATTGCAGAGCGGCGGGATACAAGGCTTGGGCGCTTATATCGGCTATTACGTTAACCTGTGGAAGTATAAATTGAACGAGTCCAAAGAGGCGCGGAAAATGAACGAGATTCGTTCTCGTTACTCGGAGAGTTCTGCGGTATATGATCGCGTTGAACGGGCAAACGTTGCGGCCTCCATTGCTTATGAGCCGGAGCCGTATGATGGCCGAGTGGTTATGTTTCTGGCGAGCCGCCAACAGATGCTGGAAGGCGGCGAAACAGATCACGGCTGGAAGAAAGTGGGAATTAAGAAATTGATTGTACATTCCATAGATTGTTTCCATGGGAATATTATGTTTGAACCTTTTGTGCAACAAATTGCCAGTATATTAAATCAATATTTCAAAGCTGAAGATCAATGAATTAAAATTTCTATGCCGAAACCTTCCTGTTCAAACAGGAGGGGCTTCATAACAGATTCTTAATGGTATCGTTAATAAGGATGAGACATTGTGAAAACCGGTGAAGCCGTTCGCTCGAATGCACCGCTCCCAGAAGAGGCACGCCTGGTCCATGAAGCACAATCTGGTGATGCAGACTCGTTTGCCCGATTGTACGACGCTTATTTCCAGCGCGTCTATCGCTACGTCTATTTCCGGGTGAGCGACGACCAGACCGCAGAAGACCTCACGTCTCAAGTCTTCCTCAAGGCCTGGGAAAACCTTTCCCGCTACAAACCCAGCAGTCATTTCCTGGCATGGCTTTATACGATTGCGAGAAATCAAGTGATTGACCATTACCGCACGCGCAAGGAAACCGTTCCGCTCGACGAGGTGGGTGCTTTATCGGCTGACAGCCCGGCCGTAGACGAGCAAGTTCAATTGAAATTTGAATTGCAGACCATGCGAGACGCATTGCAGTTTCTGACCGAGGACCAACAAGAGGTGCTGATCCTGAAGTTCATCGCCGGTTTGGACACTCGTGAAATTGCCAGACAGATGAGCAAGGGCGAGGGCGCCATCCGCGCTTTGCAGATGCGGGCGTTACAGGCTCTTGCAAAATATTTGGAAACCGAGAAATCTTATGGATAATTTTGACTTGATCCTCGATAACTGCCTGACGGAAATGTCCAGCGGCGCTTCCTCTCTGGATGAATGCCTGGCGCGTCACCCCGAACATGCCGCGCAGTTGAAGCCGCTTCTGCAAACCGCGCTGAAGATCGAACGCGGGCGCGCAATTCAGCCTTCGCCGGCGTTCAAGGCGCGCGCGCGGACGGAGCTATACGCGCACATGCAGGCACATCCGCGCCGCCGCGTGTGGGGATTCTCTTCAGCCTGGCGCGTGGCTGTCAGTTTGGCCGTGCTGGTGGCCGCGTTCTTCATTACCGGCACGGCCTTCGCGCAGAGCGCGTTACCGGGAGAAAGTTTGTATCCATGGAAATTATCGAGCGAGCGTGTCTGGCGCGCGGTCGCGCCTGACCGGGTCGCGGTGGATTTGAGTCTGGCTGACCGACGCATAGGCGAGTTGACGATCATCGCCGCAGACCCGGCGCGCAAAGCCGAGGCGTTGAACGGTTACAACGAAGTGCTGATCCGTTTGAAGTCCGAGAGGGACGCGCAGAGCGATGAACGCATCCTGCCTGTGTTGAAAGCCCACCAGGAAAAATTATCCAAGGCCGGAGTCTCCGTCCCCGATCTGGATAATATCCTTTTGCCTTCGAGTTCGAATCCGATCCTTGTCCCGCCGACTCCTGCGCCTCAACTTTTGCCAGCAATCGTCCCATCGCTTTTACCTGCCGTTGCTCCGACTGTTCAGATTCCAATTTTGAACCCATAGCTCCATAACATTTTGTTGCCTTTGTCGTCTTATTAAATTGAGTAGTCCCAGACGAATTGGAGGTAGCATGTTCAAAACATTTGCCGTATTATTTGTGTTGGGGCTTGGGCTTGGCGTGTGGCTTGGATTCAACCCGCAGGCGCATGAAAAAACGATCAAGAGTTGGGACGACACAAAAACTTTTTTTGTGTCGGTGAAGACGGATTTTTCGGCAGTGACCCAGGATTGGATGGCCCAATTGAAGTCGGGCGAACGATCTGGCGCTGAGCAAGTATCGCTTGCATGGGAACAAATCTCATCGGTCTTTACACCGCTGTGGGATTCCGGGCGTCATATCTGGCTCGAGCTGACAACTCGGATAAATACAAAGAGATAATAAGTTAAGTCAAAGGCAGCCTTGCGGCTGCCTTTGACTTAATGGTGCGTGACACTTTGATGCCTGCCTCGTTATGCTAGGTGAACGACCGGAAAGGTCGAAACCAATTTGGAGGTAGCTACAATGAAAACAATTGCTCAAGTTCTTCTCTCTTTGGCGCTCAGCATGGCTGTGACTGCCGGCTTGAACGCGAACGTGCGCGGCAAGATCGAGCAAGCCGCTCAACGAGTCGAAGCGACGGTCGCGCAGGTAACGGACTTCGCGGCGCAAACCGTTTCGAACGTGACCAGCAATACGAACGTTCAAGTTTCGACGGATATAAACGCCGGCGCCTCTGCTGATTCGAAAAATTCTGCTTCAGCATCTGTTGAGGCAAATGGCGGCGCCGGCTTAAGCACGGCGCTGCAGGATGTCTTCAATCATGGACTGGCGAATGCTGGCGCGAGCGCGAATGCTCAGGGCTCGGTGAATACGTCCAACGGTGGCTCGTTTCTCGACCTGATCTTTGGCGGTCAGGGAAGCGCCAACGGCAGCCTATGGAGCGGAAAGTAAATTTACGTTTCATCTCTTCCCTGCGGGGCGGCATACGCTGCCCCGCATTTTTTTAATTTCATTTGCTAATCCCCTCAAGGGCGTCTATAATTCCATTGCATGTCCACTATTGATGAAATCAAATCCCGCATAGATATTGTAGACCTCGTCTCCGAGGCCGGAGTCAAATTGCGCCATGCGGGCAAGAACTACACCGGCTTCTGCCCCTTCCACGCCAACAAGAACACGCCGGCTTTTGTCGTCTGGCCTGAGACCGGCACATGGCGTTGTTTCGGTGAATGCAACGAAGGCGGCGATATTTTCAAGTTCGTGATGAAGAAAGACGGGATTGATTTCAAAGAGGCCCTGCAGACACTGGCTGACCGTGCAGGCGTGAAGGTTGAGTCGTACGTTGCGGAAAAACCTGAAGTCAAGGAAGCGCACGAACATTTGCGCGTCCTCCTCGAAGATGCAATTATTTTTTATCGTACACATCTGTTCAACAACAAGGATGTATTAACCTATCTGCGCGAAAAGCGCGGACTTGGCGACGCAACCATCGAGACTTTTGGCCTGGGCTACGCGCCTCCAGGCTTCGACAACGCCCTCAAGCATTTCAGCCAACGCGGCTACACTCTGCAAGACCTGATTGACGCGGGTTTAGCCACAGAACGCGAACCCGATTCCCGAATATCGAACTCCGAATCCCGGATTTACGACCGCTTCCGCAACCGCATCATGATTCCGATTCGTAATGAAAATGGGAAGATGGCCGGCTTCGGCGCGCGCATCGTGGATGCGAACGATATTCCCAAATTTTTGAATTCTCCCGAAACGCCGATCTTCACCAAAGGCCATTTGCTATATGGCTTGGATCGAGCGCGTAAACCCATTCGCACCGCAGACCAGGCCGTGATTGTTGAAGGTTATCTGGACGTGATTGCGCTGCATCAGGCCGGATACGAAAACGTCGTCTCGCCGATGGGCACCGCGCTGACTGAAGATCAGTTACGTTTGCTCAAGAAGTTCACGCGCCGCATCGTCCTCGCGCTCGACCCGGATACTGCCGGACAGAAAGCCGTTCTGCGCGGGCTCGCAGCTGCGCGTTCCGCCATGGATCACGAGGGCGAACTCGGCTTCGATGCGCGCGGCCTGCTCAGAAATGAAGCGCGCCTGCAAGCGGATTTGCGCGTGGCATCCATGCCTGACGACCTGGATCCCGATGAGATCGTGGCGCGCGACAAAAATGAATGGAAGCGTTTGATCGAGAATGCCAACCCCATCGTCACGCATGTAATGGAGACACTCACGGCGGGACAAAATATCAATGATCCGAAGATCAAGAATCAAATTGCGTCGCAGGTCCTGCCGCTGATCGAAGACCTGCCCAGCGCAATGGAACGCGATACATATCGTCAGCAATTGGCGCGCATGTTGCGGGTGGATGAACGCGCGTTAATCGGCGCGCAGGTTCAGGGTCCGCGCGTGAAGCGATCAAGACCGGTTGGGCAGAAACAAGCCCAAGAGTCCGCGCAGGTCGCTGTGGCGGTATCGTCCAGCTCAAAGATCGAGGCTTACATCATCGGTGTTTTGTTCCGTAAGCCCGAACTTCTTTACCGGCTGGACCGCCAACTGCAACAGTTCGGCCTGGCGATTTTAACGGTGCAGGATTTCGAGTATACTGATTATCAAATGTTGTTCGGGCTGATCCGTCAATCAGTGGAGCAGGATAAAAGCGAACACCACAAGTTTGTGGTGGATGCGTTACCGGAGCAACTGCAGGAATTGTCGCGTGAGTTGCTGGCGCAGGCTGAAAAGGTTGAGCCTCTCGAAGAGAAAGTGATGGAAGAATTACTGCGCGGCGTCATCAAATTGCGCCGCGTGGCGGCTGGCGAAAATTTGAATCAGTTAAGGTTTTTGCAGGAGGAGGCCCATCAGGCAGGCGGCCTGCGCGCGGCTTCTTATCAGGAATTGGTGATGCAATACGCGCGTTTGCTGCGCGATCTCGACCAGGCAAATCGGAAGATAACATTGAAACGGCAAGAGTAGAATTCAACGCAGAGCGTGCAGGGAGCGCGGAGATCAATAAAATCTCTCCGCGGTGAAACAATCATGGCTGCTAAGAAAAAAGCCGTACCGTCTCAAAAAGGGGAACTGAAGGGCAAGGCGCGCTTGCTTCGAAAGAAGGATGCGCCGTTCGAAGAGTCCGTCCTGCCGGAACGCAACAAGAAAGCTCCCGTTGAAGAGACTGAGTTCGATGACGAACTCGAATCGGGCGAGAGCGTGTTCGAACCAGCCGAGCCGGACCTCATCCGGGCGGACGAAGACGCGCTCGAAGAATCGCTTGAGGAGTCGCTCATCAAACATCGTCCTGAGCTCGCCGCCGAACTATCCGAAGACCCGGTGCGGCTTTACCTGCGCGAGATCGGGCTGGTCAAACTGCTGGATTCGGATAGCGAATTCCGGCTGGCTACCTTGATCGAAGCAAACCGCATCCTGGCTGCGTTCCGCCTGCGCCCTGTTCGCAAGGGCACGCTGCGGGCTGTGGGGGTTTATCAAAGCCTTATTTCTGAATTGCTTACATCCTGGCAGCGTTTTGGCGAAGATGCCGAACGCCTGCAGACCAGCCTGCCGGACCTGTGTTTAATTCTGGCAGAGGCTCAGGCTTTGCATCATGGCTGGGAGCAGGATGCGCCGTCTTACCTGCGCCATTACCTGGCAAGCGATCGGTGGGGGCATGATCCGCTTTGGGATGATATGGCGCGCCGGGCTTATAGTGTTTTCCTGTGTTTCTACCTCCTGCCCTCAGACTGTGCGGACTGGCTTTCAAGCTACATTCAGGATCGTCATAAACTGCCGGTCGCACGGACCCTTAAACAGAATCTGCCTAAAGAGGCGGTCCTGCTCCGTGAAATGGATGCCGTTAAAGTCCGCGCCGAGGAAGCGAATCATTCCATCGTGCGCGCCAACCTGCGCCTGGTGGTAAGCATTGCCAAAAAATATCTCGGGCGCGGCATCTCATTCCTCGATCTAATTCAGGAGGGTAATTTCGGTTTATTGCGCGCGGTCGGAAAATTCGACCCGCGGCGCGGTTTCAAATTCAGCACGTATGCCACCTGGTGGATCCGCCAGTCCATCAACCGCTCGATTGCCGAGCAGGCGCGCACCATCCGCATCCCGGTGCATTTGTTTGAAGCCATTTCGCGCATCCTGCGCGCTCAAAGACATCTGACCCAGGTGCTGGGGCGCGAACCAAATAACAGCGAACTGGCTTTGGAAGTCGGGTATCTTCCCGCGGCAGACGTGCAGGCCGTAATGCGTTCACAGTCTGAAGGCACTCTGCTCGACCCTGCAATTCAGAGCCGCCTGGAATATGCCATGCAGAAAATAGACCGTGTGCTTCGCTCCGCCGAGGAACCAGCCTCGCTCGAAGGACCGGTGGGGGACGAAGATTCAAGTTCGTTGGGTGATTTCATCGAAGATGAGGATGCAATCGAGCCCTTGGACGCCGCTTCGCGCGAGATGCTGCGTGAGCAGATCCATCACGTGCTGGCTGCGCTTTCAGAGCGCGAGCGCCAGGTGCTTGAGATGCGCTTCGGTTTGATGGATGGCAGAGAACACACACTGGAGGAAGTCAGCCGCCATTTCGATGTAACGCGCGAACGCATTCGTCAGATCGAGGCCAAGGCTTTGCGTAAATTGCGCCATCCTTCGCGCAGCCGGCAATTGAGGGATTATTTATAAGATTGTTCGATGAACATAAAAAGTCCGGCGCTCCATGCCGGACTTCTAACTTTGTATGCCTTCGAGAAAATTTTTTGCCAGCTTGATGGCTTCACCCACATCTTTATAGGCCTCGACCAGCAAGTTCGGGTGAGGGTTGCCGCCGATCATCTTCGAGATTTTACGCCCGTCCTGATATAAACATAAAACCGGTTTACCTGCGTTCAAGGCGAAGCCAATTTCATACCCAACGCCATGCGATGGCACGCTGACTTCTGCGATCAATGCGTCGGCTGCGCGCATCCAGATCACATCGCGTTCGTACACTTCGCGCGGCGAAACGGCCTCTTCCGTCAGCACGACGTTCGAGTCGGCCAGGCGCGCGGTCGGGATGGTGTGGCCGTCCGCCAGCAGGGCCGCCGTCAGGTCCTGATAGATGCGCTCGTATTCGCGTCCGCCCGTGATGGAACAGGCAAAATAAATATTCATTTCTTCGGCAGTTTGGAAAGAATGGACTGGTTTGCAGTTCGATGTTGCAGGGGTTGATTCCCGCTGGCGCGCAGACTCTCAAGTTCAGTGCTGAACCCCATCCAGTTTTGGGTGAGGATCACAAAATGCGGCGTCTGATCTTTGAAGAAAAAAGAAGAAAGAAAAAATTTTAACACGCTGCGTGAAATGGGAAAAGCGTTCAGTTCCATGACCACTGCGGTCATAGAGGCCAGGGGTTCGATGATCTCGCGCTTCATGCCGCGCAAACTTTTGGAAGGAAACAGGGACGCCATGCTGGCGGTTGTGGTGCGCAGGATTCGGCGGTAAGAAATATTCATCCGCAGGAAGGGTGTGGCGAGCAATAAATGGTCACCAAACGGCTGCACGTATGCGCTCTTGCGCAGCGCCAGCATGATGAGCGATACCAAGATCACGGCTGCGCCCAATCCGGCCAGGGTCATCCAGCGCCACGGTTCGGTCAGCCGCGTATATAAATCTTGATAGAACGGCCAGGCCAATGCCAGCAGGGCCAGCCCAAGAAAGAAGATGGCCGGCCACCAGCGGTCTATCATGCGCGTATAAATAACAAGTGGATAACGTCTGCCTGCTTTTGCCATTTGACTTATTCTTCCTGGCCGGATGGAGAAACGCGTTCGCCTCTTTCATTGACTTCCGGCTGGCTGCCGTTTAATTGAGCGCTCAGTCGCCCGATGGCTTGTTCAAGATGTTCGCCGCGCAGACTGAATGTGATGTCGCCGCGTGTCTTCTCGATAATGCCGCGCGCCAGGTCAGTCTGGCGGCGCAGGCCGTTCGTGATCGCGTCGGGATAATCCATGGTGACCAGCACCGAATAAATATCATCCATAATGGTGAGCAAACGTTCTGCCTCTTGGGAATAACCGTGACGCAAAATATCCATGATCCTGCGCCGCAATTCGCCGACCACCTCGGCCATGCCGTTCAAATAAGTTGCATCAGCCACGCCCAATTCATCAGGCGTGAGCAGCGGCTTGTTTTGGATTAGCGCGCAAGTGACATTGGCTTCGACATATTCCTTCAGCGCATCTTGTGTGTAGCCTGCAAAGAACAAGTCGGGATATTTTGCCAGGTCGTTTTTCAGAGTCTCGGCTAATTTTCCCGCTTCTGATAAATGTTCGTCCATCACATCCGTCTCGTCGCGATGGACAGCGCGGATGGCGAGCGAGCAGGCGCGCGTCAATTGGCGCGCCTGCGACAGGGCCCGGTCGCGCGCCGCGGTGCGCGCGTCGAAGCCGGCGCGGATCTTTTCGGTAATGCCTTCAAGTTTGTGCATGATAACTCTTATTCTTTAGGCGGTTCCGGCGGCTGGTGCGGTTTGAAAAGGGTTTCGGCCAGCGTCGAATTGACCGGTACGCTGATCTCGCCAAAGGCGGCTTCGTAACGGGCAATATTTTCTGTCAATGCGCGCAATAACAACTTGGCCGAAAGCGGCGACATCAATACGCGCGACTTGACCACGGCTTTTGTCTCTGCCGGAAGCAGTTGCGCAAAATCTATCACGATGTCAGCGGGAGAGTGGGAGATGCGCGCCAGGTTGCTATAGACCGTTTCCATGCCTGGCGGGATTTCAAGAATGGGGCCTTGCGGTTTGGGGAGGACCATAAGATTTCCAGTTTTTGTTAAAGGACACAGCAATTTTGCTGTGTCCTTGCTGATTATTTAGAAGGGAATATCGTCTTCGGCGGGAGCGGAGAAGTCGCCGCTGTCAGCGGGCATACCGCCGCCGCTGGCTTCGCCTTCGCCGCGTGAACTCAGGAATCGAACGGTTCCGGCAGTAATTTCAAACGAAGCGCCGGAGGAACCATCCTGCTTTTGCCAGATGCGCGGGCCGCCGGTGGTCTTGTCAGGAGTTAGGCGGCCTTCGATCAAAACTTTGGAGCCTTTCTTGAGATATTGATTGCAAATCTCGGCTTGTTTGCCCCAGGCCGAAACGCGGAACCAGATGGTCTCGCTGACCTGCTCGCCGTTGGAGGCGGTGTATTTGCGATTCGATGCGACCGAGAACGAGGTCACAGCCTGACCCGAAGGGGTGTAACGCATTTCGGGGTCCTTGCCGAGATTGCCGACGATAATAATGGTGTGGTACATGGGGATTCTCCTTTTGGGTTAAGGGAACGCCGCAGGCGCGGCGTTACAAAGTTTTGACGCTGCTATTGTACACTTCATTTCACATGTTGCAAAGTTTTTTTTTCAAAACGTCTATCTTTGGGCGAGGAAAATAAGATTACGCTTAAGGGCGTGTCATGGCCGCGTCATCTTGGCGCATTAGAATGCAATCATAAGGCGAAAGCGAAACCTTAAATTCTCCTCCTCTCAGCAGACACCCGAAATCAACAAGGTCTCGGGTGTCTGCCATTATTTCATCTAGTCCGAATGGTTCTCTTTCATCTTAAGTCATTGGCGCCATAAAATATCTTTATGAACTTGATATTCGCAAATCTTTATAAGTTTGAAAGGAGCGAACAACCATGAAAGGCATACATCGTTTCCGGTTCACTGCCGCCCTGCTGCAATTGGATAAAAAATGATCACCATAATTGTTTCCATTTTGGCCGGACTGGTTCTGCTCAGCGACGCCCTGCGTAAAGTCCCCGGCATTGGGCCCTCGCTGGAAAAGTTTGCAGGCTGGCTGAGCGCGTTTGACGTTGTGATTGGAGTCGTCGCCATCGTTCTCGGTATTCTCGAACTGTTCAGCCTCCAGGGCATCCTGTTGATTTTGGCCGGGTTCGTTCTGGCGGCCAGCGCGCTGCGGTCCATTCCCTCCATTGGCCCATCGCTTGGACGATTGGGAAATGCTCTGGCCGAGTTCAGACTGATCATCGGTGTGATCATTTTATTGGTGGGCCTGCTGGGACTCCTCCAGCTTTTATTTGGCTCTCTCGGCCGCTTCCGATAACATCATCTTTGCCGCGCGTCTTCCGATCTCCACTGCAAAATTCGTGCCGCGGTCCCATGGATAGACCTGGCTCATCGAAGCGAAATACAACCCCTCAATCGGCGTTTGAATCGCGGGGATGTTTTTCGAATGATCCAACAAAGGCACGGGCTGGGCATAATTTGTTTTGAATACCCAGACCTTCTTCACCCAATCTTTTTCGAAGGCGGGATTGAATTTTTTAAAGGCGGGCGTGAATTGTTCCAACAACTGCTCGTCGCTCATCGAAAAATATTCGTGGCCCGTTTCGAGATAATCGCCCGCGTACACAATATGATCGCCGCCGAAATGTTCGGGTGAAACAAAATTCGTATGCTCCACCAAAGCCAGAAAAGGATAGCCTTCTTCTTTCGGCAGGTTGAACCAGTAATAGCCCTGTTCCGAAAGTTGGCGCTTGAGCGACACGACCATCACCACCGCGCCCATGGATTTCAACTCGAGCAGACCCTTCAAATAATTTTCCGGCAGATCGGGACACAACTTCGTCATCAAATTTGGCGAGGCGGTGATGAGAACTTTATCGAACGCTTCCTTTTCTCCCGCCTCAATTACGAGACCCTTATCCGGCTCCCGTTTAATAGACTTGACCATTGCCCTCAGCCGAATCTCGACTCCCGAATCCCGCAGTTTTTTGGCAAACATATTTGCGAAATTCTGGAAGCCGCCTTCGAACGTGCCGAGACGCGTGGTGCGCGCTTTGAGCCGCGCCCACATCCACGCCATGTTGACTTGTTTATAGTACGGCCCGAACTTGCCGATCAACAGCGGTTCCCACATCTTCCGATAAACTTCGCGGCCCGCGTACTTTGGCATCCATTCATGGGCGGTATTTTTTTCCAAAGCTTTCCAGTTGTTCGTTAAACGGAGATAGGCTCCGACGAAGCCAAAACGGATTTTGTCGAGTCCGAATCCAAGTCCCGGAAAAAGAAGCACCTTCAGGATCGAGTCGAACGGATACCATTTGCCGTTGTGAAGCAAAACGGTGTATGGACGCGGAAAGACGACCTTGTCGTCCCAACCCAGTTCATGGATCAGGCTGAGCATGGATTTATCCGATTGAAACCAATGGTGATAGAACTTCTCGACCGACCAATCCCAATGCGGCTCTTTGAATCCGCTCGCCAGTCCGCCGACGTAATCGGCAGATTCGAAAATGATTACCTGATGCCCCGCTCTTCTAAGATCGTAGGCGGCCGCCATGCCGCCAAACCCCGCGCCGATAATCGCGATTTTCATTATTTATCCTTTTCACCACAGAGACACGAAGAACTCTTGGGTTCACAAAGAAAAACTCTGTGTTCTTTGTGCCTTTGTAGTTAATTTTCTTTCGTCTCAGAGCGGAGCGAATCGCTCCATTTGATTCCTTCGCGTGCCAGGAAATACGCGCCCAGCAGGGTGATGGGAAGCCACAGCGCGACGTGCAGGGTCAATGTGTAACCTGCGGCGGTGGCCTGGTCAACGCCATAAGCCGTCAACACGGCGATGCCCGGCGCGTCGAACGTGCCAATGTATCCCGGCGCAGACGGAATGGTCGTCGCCAGATTGACGATGCCGTTCATCAACATCAATGCGAAGAACGAAACCTTGAAATTGAAAGCCTGCATCACGAACCAGTATTTTCCGGTCTCAAGAAGCCAGATGATGACCGAAGTAAAAAAGACCATCAAGACATTGAGCGGCGAGCGCAGCGAGGCAAGCCCGTCTAGAAATTTATTCATCAAACTCGTAATTCGTTCATGCAGACGTTTGGGCGCGAGATGTTCGATGAACCACAGCATAACTTTTGCGGTTGTGTGCGGAAACATGGCCGCCAGCAAAAAGATCGCCAGCGCGCCGAGGAAGACTCCCGTTCCAATCACAGCCACTTGTTGAATATTGCCGACGAAGCCGGAGCCGCCCGTCAACCTGGCCAGTTCCGGCAGATTGACGAAGACAAACGCCAGCATCACCACGCCGTCGAAGATTCTTTCGACGATGATGGTTGCCAGCGAAGCGGAAACCGATACGCCTTCCCTGCGCTTCAAGATTACCGCGCGTAACACTTCGCCGGCGCGCGCCGGATAAATGTTATTACCCATGTAACCGATGGTCGTGATGGGAAACATCGAGTTGGTCGGAATCTTTTTGATCGGGCCAAGCAGATAATGCCATCTCCACGCCCGCACCCACACGCCGACGAAATACACACCGATGCCCGGAATCAGCCACCAATAGTTTGCTGTTTTAACGGCGCCCCAAAACTGGTCGAGACGCAGGCCGCGCAGGGCCAGCCAAATGAAGACCACACTGATTAGAACACCGAGCCAGAATTGCCATTTTTTCATAGGTTGTGATTTTATCATGGCGAATGTCATTGCTTGCGATCCGCCGGGAGGCGGCGTGGCAATTTCAAAACAAGCGCGGCTGCTCGACCAGCGCTCCTCGCAATACCATATTGAAAGATATAATTCATTTGTGCAAATCAACAAACCCGTTCCCGATTTTTCCTTGCCCGATCTCGATGGCAATCTTCATCATCTCGGCGATTACCGCGGCAGGATCGTCATCGTCAACTTTTGGTCGTGCGAATGCCCGCATTCCGAGCGCACCGACCGCGCCATAATGGCAATGTCCGCGCAATGGCGCGAAGACGTGGTCGTGTTGTCCGTCGCCGCGAATCGAAGCGAGTCAAATCAAAGTGTTGCAGAGGCCGCTAAAACGCGCCGCCTGCCCATCGTCCTGAGAGACGCGGAACAAGTCGCCGCGGATTTATTCAGCGCGCAGACCACGCCTCACGTCTTTGTAATGGACCGCGGCGGTATCCTGCGTTATCGCGGCGCGGTGGATGATGTCACCTTCCGCCAGAGAAAGCCGGCCCGCTTCTTTCTGGACGAGGCGGTGGAGTCCCTGCTCGATGGGCGTTTGCCAGCGCTGACGGAGACTCCGGCCTATGGTTGCGCCATCGTGCGCGAAGCAGTAGAATAACAGCGTGATCCCGATCCCGGCGCGCGTGGCTTATCTTCGCAGGATTCATCTCTTCCATGATTTGAAGGATGAAGAACTGACGCCTGTGGCGGAGAATTTGACGGAAGAGGCCTATGAAGAGGGGAGTGCAATTTTTGAGGAAGGCGCCGCGGCGGAGCGCTTCTACATTATTTATCAGGGCAGGGTGAGTATCACGCAGACGAGCCGCAAGGGGAAGGTGGAATTGGCCTTCCTGGTGGGCGGCGATTATTTCGGCGAGGAAGCCCTTTATGAGAAGCGAAAGCGCTCGGCAACGGTGCGCGCCTCCGAAAAGACCTTGCTGTTCTCGCTCTCGCGCGATCAATTCAACGAACTCCTCAAACGTTTCTCCAAATTGAAGGCCGCTTTTGAAGTTTCGATTGCCAGCCGCAGGCTGGCGCGCCAACAGAGGTTCAAATGGTTGTGGCCCGACGAAGTCATTTATTTTGTGGCGCGCAAACATCTCGTTCTCTTGCTGCGAGCCTTGAGCGCTCCCGCTTTTTCGCTGGTCGTGCCGATTGCTTTGATGGTGGCCTTCTTTTTACTCCGCTCGCTGGTGGCAATTTCACTGGCCGGAGTTTCATTCCTTGTCATCCTTGGCTGGGCGGTTTGGAACTGGATTGATTGGGGCAACGATTATTACATCGTGACCAATCAGCGCGCTGTCTGGCTTGAGAAAGTAGTCGGACTGTACGACAGCCGCCAGGAAGCGCCGCTCAGCACGGTCCTCTCTGTTGGCGTTGAAACAGACGCGACCGGCCGTTTCTTCGATTACGGTCACGTTATCGTCCGTACGTTTGTGGGCAAACTTCCGTTCAATCACGTCTCGCATCCGTACCAGGCCGCACAGATGATCGAGGAACAATGGGGCCGCACCAAACATTTTGCCTCACGCGCAGAAAAGGACGCCATGCGGAACACCATCCGCGAGAAGTTGGGCTTGAAAATGGATGAAAAGACTCAAGAGTCTGCACCGCTCGAAAAGCAGGCAATCATCCGCGGGCCGTATCGCCCCTCGCTGTTGGACGCCGCCACGGCCAACTGGTTCAAAATGCGGACGGAAGACAGCGGCACGATCACATATCGCAAACATGTGTATGTGTTGTGGCGGCAGGTGTGGCAGCCAACCCTTTTGATTCTGCTGGTCCTCTCTGGCTTGATTATCCGGCTGTTTACTTTGGTCCGTACGCCGGGTGAAAAACTTTTCGACACCGCCAACGGCCTCAAAGTGGATACAACCATGGCCGCCCTGCCGATCCTCCTGATTCCTTTGATTGGCTGGTGGATCTATCAATACGTTGACTGGAGCAATGACAAGTTCCAGGTCACGCCAGACCAGATCCTTGACCTGGACCGCAAACCGTGGGGCACGGAGGAACGCCGCGCCGCGCCGCTCGAAAACATCCTGAGCATGGAATACAAACGCGTCGGACTGGCCGGATATTTGCTCAATTTCGGAACGGTGGAGATCAGCGTCGGCGGCACCAAGCTGGCTTTCGAAGATGTGCTCGACCCGGCTTCGGTGCAGGCCGATATTGACCGCCGCCGCGCGGCGCGCATCGCAAAAAAGCGCGAGGCCGAAGCCGCCATGGAACGCGAGCGCATGGCCGACTGGCTGGCGGCGTATCACGAAAACGCCAGGGAATTTTACAAGGAAGAGGATGCCTCCGAGTCCGAGCCGAAAAAAGAGTAAAATCGGGGGACGATTTTTTGAACTTGATCATTTTATGAGGTTGATTCATGGCATTAAGAACCATCGTAACACTTCCAGACCCGGTCCTGCGGCGCAAGGCGCGGCCCATCACTAAATTCGAGAAAAATTTGCAAACCCTGATTGACGACATGATCGAAACGATGCGCGAAGCGCCCGGCGTCGGGCTGGCCGCGCCGCAGGTTGGAATCTCTGATCGCCTGATCGTGGTCGAATACGGAGAAGATGAAGAAGATGAAAACGGCGAAATCATCGAAGGTCCCAAAAAACTATATGTGATGATCAATCCTGAAATCGTGAAGTTCTCGGAAGAAAAGGAACTGGGCGTGGAAGGCTGTCTCTCCATCCCCGGCCTGGTCGGTGAAGTGGAACGCCATTCGACAATCCAACTTAAAGGCCTCAATCGGCGCGGACAGCCGATGAAGCTCAAAGCCGAAGGCTGGCTGGCGCGTATCTTCCAGCATGAAGTGGACCATCTGAACGGAGTCGTCTTCCCGGATCGCGCCACAAAAGTTTGGAAGCCGTCGGTGGATGAAGAAGAAGATATGGTCTAATGTTCCTCAAACACCTCTCCCTCACCAACTTCCGCAACTTTGCCCGCCTGGATATTGACGTACCCCGGCGGGTTGTTTTGCTGGTGGGCGATAACGGGCAGGGCAAGACCAGCATCCTCGAAGCAATTTATTTCCTGGCATCCTTCGCGTCTTTTCAAACTCACAGCGACCGTCAACTGGTTAACTTTATTGAAGCCAAGAATCCTTTGGCTGTGGCGCGCCTTGTTGCGGAGTATGAACGCGGCAGAAAAAACCACAAACTCGAAGCGCGTTTGATCCTCGAACCGACCGGCATCAACGGTCAGCGTTTGCGAAAGGAAGTTTTGCTGGATGGCGTGAAAAAACAGATCAACGATATCACCGGTTACTTCAATGCGGTCATCTTTGTGCCGCAGATGTCGGGCATCATCGAAGACGGCCCCGACGAGCGCCGGCGTTATCTCAACCTTGCCCTGGCGCAGGCCGTCCCGGCTTATGCGGGTGTGTTGAGCGAATACAGCCAGGCGCTCAGTCAGCGCAATGCTCTGCTCAAAGCGTTGAACGAAAGCGGAGGAAACGGCGGCCAGCTTGAAGTCTGGGATGAAACGCTGGCGCGGCTCGGCGCGCAGATCATTCAGTGGCGCATCGAGGCCGTCCAGCAGATCGAACGCCTCGCGGCGCGCGTCCACCGCGAGTTGACGCACGGCAGGGAAGTCCTGCGATTGAATTATGAACCCGCGTATGATCCATTGCCGAATCCCGACGGGCAGATCGGCATGAAGTTGACGACGGACACGGATCGCTCCGCCCTCAAAGCGGACGACATCCGCAAAGGCTTTTTGTCGCGGCTGAAAGAAATCCGCTCCGAGGAGATCGCGCGCGGCGTGACCACCATCGGCCCGCATCGCGACGAATTGCGTTTCCTTGCCAATGGCATTGACCTGGGCGATTACGGCTCGCGCGGCCAGGTGCGGACGATGTTACTTGCATTGAAACTCGCCGAAGTGAATTGGATGAAGGAACGCACGGGCGAATGGCCGGTGATCCTGCTCGATGAAGTGATGGCCGAGCTTGATCTGCAACGGCGCGCCGATTTGCTAAAATATGTGGGAGAGGGTGAGCAGGTTTTATTTACCGCCACCGACGCCAAGATGTTTACGCCGGAGTTTGTGGAGAAGTCAGAAGTATGGAAAGTGCAGGATGGAAGTGTGAAAAAAGATTAACTACGAAGGCCTGCACTGAGCGAAGTCGAAGTGACACCAAGGACACGAAGAAAAGAAAAAATTTCGCGGCTCAAAAAAGAACGGAGTAAAAATGCCAGTCAAACATTCAACCGATGTCGAAGCGAAAGATGTCGCTGCCGGAAAAGATACGACCATTCAGGTTTTGATCTCTTCAAAGGAAGGCCCGAACTTCGCCCTGCGGAAATTTTCCATGCAAAAGGGCGGAGGCATGCCGCGCCACACGAACACCGTCGAGCATGAGCAATATGTTTTGCGCGGACAGGCCGCCATCACCATCGGCGATGAGACCTATCGTGTCAAAACCGGCGACGTGGTTTTCATCCCTGAAGGCGCGATTCACTCGTATCAAAACTCGGGCGAAGAACCTTTTGAATTCCTGTGTATTATCCCCAACAAGGAAGATAGGATTACAATTGTAGATGATGTGAGTTGTTAGGCTAATGTTACATACTCAATCAAGGAGAAACCTATGATCCCTAAATCAATGCAGGATGCGATCAACGATCAGATCAACAAAGAGTTGTATTCCTCATACTTGTATCTCTCGATGGCCGCCTATTTCGAGGAGAAAAATCTGCCCGGCTTTGCAAAGTGGATGCGCGTGCAGGAAGGCGAGGAACGCGCACATGCCATGAAACTGTTCGATTTCCTTGTCGAGCGCGGCGGACAGGTCCTGCTGAAAGCCATTCAGGCGCCTGAAACGGATTGGAAGACTTCGCTGGATTTGTTCAAGCAGGTGGCTGAACACGAGGCCAAAGTGACTGCATCCATCTACGCGCTGTATGAGCTGGCCCTGAAAGAGAAAGACTATCCGGCGCAGGTCACATTGCAGTGGTTCATCACCGAGCAGGTGGAAGAGGAAAAGAACGTGATGGAGATCGTCCAGCAATTGGAAATGATCGACGCGCGCGGCACGGCTGTGCTGATGCTCGATCATCGTCTCGGCAAACGCGGCGAATAAAGAGATTCTCCGGTTCGCAAGGCGCGATGTACCTCCGCGCTACAACGGCTGTTTCATCGGCGCGCCCGCCTTGCGCGGATATTTTGGCGGCGTGGCCGCGGACTTGTGAACCAATACTAAAAATCTGTCATCGGCTACGCCCGGCAAGTTGACCGGCAGAATCTGCTGTAATTTTCCGCCCAATAATTTCATGGCCTTTTCAGCGGACTGTGCCTCGGCGGGCCCGCTTTCACCTTTTTGTGCCAGCATCGTCCCGCCGACTTTGACGAGCGGCAAAAGATATTCGACCAGGATATTCATGCCGGCAACGGCGCGCGCCACTGCCCAGTCATATTGTTCGCGATGTTCCGGCTTGTGACCAAGATCTTCGGCGCGGGCATGGATGACGTTCACGCTGTCGAGTCCCAGCACGCGGACGATGTGCTGGCAGAACATGGCCTTTTTGCCGACCGACTCGACCAGCGTCAGTTTTAACTGGGGATATAAAATCTTGAGGGGCAGGCCCGGGAAACCGGCGCCCGTTCCAACGTCAATGAGATGATGCGGCGGATTCGCGCCCCACGCCAGCACACAGGAAAATGAGTCCAGAAAATGTTTGGTGCGGATGGCTTCCGTGTCTCGAATGGCGGTCAAATTAAATTTTTGGTTCCATTCAAGCAGTTCGCGTTCGTAGGTGATGAGCGACATGACATGACGCCCGCCCAGGTTGACGTGAAAAAGTTCCTGCGCGTTTTTGATGAGCTTGTCCATTGTTTCAAAATTATACCCCTCTCCTTTTTGGGGAAAGGGGTATAACGCAAGAGCCGTTTGGGTGATTAACTCTTTGGCTCTTCTATTTTGGCTTTGGGCTGGCGAACCTTGCGGAAGATCCAGCGCACGAGCAGGAAGAGCAGGTAAAGCGGGATGCCGATGGTGATCAGAACCGGCAGGGTATACAGGGCGAAGCCGATCAGCCAGTCAATGAAGCCCTGCCAGAAGTAGATCAGATTCTGGATGGCGTCGCGTGCCACGCCTTGCGGTTTCCAGCCGGCGACCACGAGCGGCTTTATGGTTTCCTCCGCTACAATGTTCACGCTAATGGCTGACAGCGCGGCGGACTCTTCATAATATTTGATCTGGCCTTTGAGCACCTGGATGTCGCTCTGGATTTGTTGCAGTTGTGCGTACACGGCCAGCACATCTTCGGTCTTTGTCGCGCCTTCCATGATCTTGAGCAGTTGCGCTTCGGCGGCCTGCTTGGCTGTGAGTTGCGACTTCAAGTCAACGTATTGGCTGGTGACATCCTGCCCTGAACGCGTTTCATTCTGGACATCCACCGCGTCTTTCTTGACCTGTTCCAGCGCGGCATCCAATTTGTCTGCCGGCACGCGGACGACAACCTGCGCTTGCGGTACTTGCGCGCCGTCATTGGCATACGTCTGGCCGATGTTGACCGAGACCACGAATCCGCCCATTTGCTTTGCCATATCTTGAATTGCTTTGGCGCGCCCATTCACATCCTTGACCACAATCGTCAGGTCCGCGTTTTGGATGACGAGGCGGTCGGTCACAGGAGCGGATGAATTAGTTGTGACAATGCCTGACTGACTCGGGGCGAAAGATTTGGCTGAGTCTACGAAGGCCGGCGCGGGAACTTCCATCGGAGCAGTTGGAGCAGATTGAGGCGCGCCTCCGCCGATTGCATACGGCGCAGGAGCCGCCGCTCGCTGAGCCCCGCAAGCTGACAATGCGACTGCCGCAACGATGACGATGATAACAAGAATCCGTTTCATGTCTTCCTCCTTCAAGGGAAAACGCAAGGTTGATTTCTCTTCAACAGACGCCGATGCGGATGGAAAGTTCCGTGAAATAAAATATCCAGCGCTTAAACGCTGGATATTTTCTCGACCTACCAACCTTCCGACAATCTTATCGCGTGTTTCTCGGGCAGGCCTGCTTCGCGAATTCTCCGTTGCACCTCGGCGATGTTGTATTCCGCCCGCCGCGCTTCCCAAGTGTGCGCCTTTGAATCGTAGATCGCATACGCCGCGCGCGGATCACGGTCGCGCGGCTGGCCCACCGAACCCGGATTCAAAATAGCGCGCGGCATCAGCCGCATTGCCTCAGCCGGCTTTGTACCCTCCAAAGTGACGCGGTCATTCTGCTCACTCAACTGGAACATGACCTGTGCGTGTGTATGTCCTACAAAACAATAAGGCGTGTCGAAATGGTCGAAGTTCAACCGCGCCGAAAGCGTGTTCAACACATATTCCCAAATCGGGTCGCGCGGGCTTCCGTGTGCCATGCTGACATCGCCGCGCACCTTCACGTTCTGTGGAAGCGTGCGCATAAAGTTCATGTTGTCGGCGGTCATCACTTTCTCCGTCCAGATCAACGAGCGGCGCGCGTCCCCGTTGAATGCTTCAAAAGGCATCTTGCCGATCACGGCCACATCGTGATTGCCGAGAATGCAGGTCAAATGCGGCAGTTCGCGCACCTGCTCCACGACCGCGTTCGGGTCCGGCCCATAGCCGACCAGGTCGCCGAGGCACCAGGTTTCATCCACCATTCCGGCGTCGTTGACCACAGCCTCCAGTGCAGTGTAATTTGCATGAATGTCCGAAATGACCAGAATGCGCATGATTACTCCAGGAGTGCCGCGACATGTTCGAGGATGGCCTCGGCCACCTCGGTCTTGTTCATCAACGGCAAAGATTCTTTTTTTCCATCCGCAAATAAAAGCGTAACGCGGTTTGTTTCAACATTGAAGCCCGCGTCTTGCGCTGATATGTCGTTGGCGGCGATAAAATCCAAATGTTTGGAGCGGAGTTTCTCGCTTGCATTTTCGAGCAGATCGCGTGACTCAGCCGCGAATCCGACCGTGATGCGCGGCCGCTTCGCTTCGACTGTGCTCAGCGCAAGCTTTCTCGATTTTTGAGCAGACACCGCTTCGAGGATGTCTTCCGTCGCTTCGAGTTCGATCTGCGGAATCCCATCCTGTTTCTTCAGCTTGTTTCGCGCGGCCTGCTTCGGGCGGAAGTCCGCCACCGCCGCGGCCATGATCAGCGCATCGGCCTGCGCGCATTCTTTCAACACGGCCTCCAGCATTTGCTGTGCAGTCTGCACATTGATCACGCGCGCTCCAATTGGCAGAGTTAAGGATGTCGGCGTTGTGATCAATGTGACCTCTGCGCCCGCCTCAATTGCAGATTGGGCCAGCGCGTAGCCCTGCCGGCCTGAAGATTTGTTGGTGAGAACACGCACTGGGTCGAGAGGTTCCTGAGTCCCGCCAGCGGTAATTAAAACTTTTTTAGCGGCGAGCCGCCCGCGGCGTCCGAGAACGAAGCGGATGTGACCGATGAGATCCGCAACTTCGAGCAGACGTCCCGCGCCTGAAAGTCCCGAGGCGAGATGTCCCTGCGTCGGGCCGGCGACGTACGCGCCGCGCTCTTTTAACTTTGCGAGATTCTCCTGCGTGGCCGGGTGATCGAACATGCCGCCGTCCATGGCGGGTGCAATAATTAGTGGGCTCTGTGCCGCCAGCGCGGTGATGGTCAGCAAATTATCCGCCGCGCCGTGTGCGAGTTTGGAAATGGTGTTGGCCGTGCAGGGCGCGATCACGAGCAGGTCGGCGCTTTTGCCGAGACCAATATGAAGAACGTGCGCTTCGCCGCTCCATAGATCGGATTCGGTGTAAGCCTTGCGGCCTGTGACGGATTGCATTGTGAGCGGCGTGATGAACTTTTCCGCGGCAGGCGTGAGGATGACATCCATCTGCGCGCCGAGTTGCGTCAGCTTTGACGCCAAATCCGCGGCCTTGAAAGCGGCAATGGAGCCTGTCACGCCGAGCAAAATATGTTTTCCATTGATGATGCCCATACAGGCTGATTATACTTCCTTAAAAAACCAGGCAGACTTCAAATAAATCCGCCTGTTGCGGGTGAGCGATATTGCGCCGGCGGCATCTAAAATTTTATCTGCTGAACGTCCCCATCAATTCGCCCTGAGCCAGGATATGACCTTCCATGGCTTTTAGCAATTGCTCTTTTCCCGCGCCGGACGACAAATTCAAAACCGTGTCGAGTGCGTAGAGTTTGAAGAAATAGCGATGCATGCCCGAAGGCGGGCAAGGCCCGTCGTAGCCCAAATTGCCGGACGAATTTTCCCCCTGCAAACTTCCGTCCGCAAGCTGCCCCCCGGGCGCAACGGCTTCGGCCAAACGATTTGTGGACACAGGGATGTTGAATAATACCCAATGCACCCACGTTCCAGCGGGCGCATCGGGATCGTCCACGATCAGCGCAAAAGATTTCGCCGCGGCCGGCGCGTTCGTCCACGCCAGGTCGGGAGAAATGTTGCGGCCGCTGCAGGAATATTTGGCCGGAATGGATTGTCCGGGCGCAAAGGCCGCGCTTGAAATGGATAGGCTCATATTGGCCTCCTGTGTTTCAGTGACAGGGGGCGCGCCGCAGGATGCGAGCGCCCATGCGAGCAGAAACAAAAACAACTTTTTTATGTTTCCTCGCTTTGTCTTTTCACGCCAAAGCCGCGCTGTAAATTGCTTATCGGTAGATCACGAAACCGTAATAACGACTTTAGTCGCCGCTACGAAACCTTTTCGCGAAGTGCCAATTACAGTCTTTTCACAAAATGGACGAGACGTTCCACTTCTTCATAGCCTCTCTTCAAATGCAGTTGAATACTGGCTTCATTCTCCAGCCACGTATCGGATGCCATTTCCTGACAGCCCAGCGAGCGCGCCCAGTCTTCCGCGGCGTTCATCAATAAAATAGCGATGCCCTGTCCGCGCAAGTCTTCATCCATGTACAAGCCTTCGAGATAACCGACCGGGCTGGTCTCACAGCCGTCGGCATATTTGCGCGTGCCGCCTTCCAGAAAGCCGCCCAGTTTTCCATTCGCGCGGGCTGCGACGAAAACGGGCGTCAATTGGTCGGCCAGGATATTGTCAAGTTCGGGTGCGAACTCATCGGCGGATGAATCGGGCCAAAGCGCAAGCCGCATTCTCAACCATTCGGGCTTGTCTGTTGGGGTTGCGCGGCGGATGGTGATGTCGGTCATAATTTCTCCTGGATGATTTGGATGGCAAGAAGTATAGCCCACACTGCGATTGCAATCCAGATCGTGATAATCACGGACGCGCCGATCATACCCACGCCTCTCGCGGGACCTTGAGCGGCCGCCGTTAAACGGGCCTCTTCCATCACCTCGCGTGGAATCATCTTCAGGGCCAACGCGATGCCCGCCGGGACGAGGATCAAATCGTCGAGATAGCCGATCACCGGAATAAAGTCCGGGATCAAATCTATCGGGCTGAAAGCGTAAGCGATGACGAGCGCCGCGAAAGACTTGGCGTACCACGGCGTACGCGGGTCGCGGACGGCAAAGTATAGCGCCAACGTCTCGCGCTTCAAGGCGCGGGCGCGGGATTTAAGTTGTTCAAGCATAGGCGCGGATTGTAACTTCACAGACCCTGGTTTCTCGTTAACTTACGCTACTTTACGCCCCTTGGGCAATTCTTTCCCTGCGACAAATGCCGCGTCCAACGCCTGTTGAACGGACCTCGTTTCGATGATTTCTATATCCTTCGGCCAGCCTTCCCCTTTATGCACGGCCTTTGGCACAATGGCAGTTTTGAATCCCAGCTTGGCCGCCTCGCGCAGACGCGCTTGGATCTGCCCCGGCATACGCAATTCACCGGCCAAACCGATCTCGCCGATCAAAACCGCATCGGCCCGCACCGAGACATCTTTCCACGATGAGGCGATGGCCGCGGCGACTGCCAGGTCTGCCGCCGGTTCATCAATTTGGATGCCGCCAACAACATTGACGAAGACATCCTGCTCGGCGAGTTTAAGTCCAACCCTGCGGGTGAGAACAGCCGCGATGAGCAGGAGCCGGTTGAAGTCCACGCCGTTTGGCGTGCGGCGCGCATTGCCAAATTGAGTCGGCGAAGTCAATCCCTGAATTTCGACCAGGATCGGGCGCGTCCCCTCCATCGTCACCGCGATAGCCGAGCCGGGCGCGTTGATCATGCGCTCCGCCAAAAATGCCTCGGATGGATTCGCCACTTCGACGAGTCCGCGTTCGCGCATTTCGAACACGCCGACTTCGGAAGTCGCGCCGAAACGATTCTTCACGGAACGTAATAAACGATAAGCCTGGAAGCGGTCGCCTTCAAGGTAAAGCACGGTGTCAACGATGTGTTCGAGCACACGCGGACCCGCGATGGCGCCTTCCTTGGTGACATGGCCGATCAGAAAAACCGAGATGCCGCTTGATTTTGCAAGCTCGCGTAAATGCGAGGCACATTCACGGACTTGCGAAACCGAACCGGCGGAAGAATCAAGCTCGGAAAGATAAACAGTTTGAATCGAGTCAACAATCAACAGATCAGGCTTGATTTCATTGACATGATTGAGAATTACTTCAAGATTGGTTTCAGTGACCAGCAGTAAATTCGCGGGCAGATCTTTTTTACTATGCGGGAACATGCGCGTGGCGCGCATCTTGATCTGCCGTTCAGACTCTTCGCCCGAAACATACAGCACGCGTTGTTTGTTTGCCATCTCCATCGCCATTTGAAGCATCAACGTTGATTTGCCAATGCCTGGGTCGCCGCCGACCAACACGATGGAACCCGGCACAATGCCGCCGCCCAGCACGCGCGCAAACTCGCCGATGGGTAAATGCACGCGCTCTTCCGCGTCCCCGCCCACCTCGCCGATCGGACGCGGCTGTGAACGGCCGGTCAATCCGCGCACCGAGGCCGGGCCTTTGGAAACCGGTTCATCATGCACGATTTCCTCGACCA
This sequence comes from Chloroflexota bacterium, assembly GCA_016195815.1. Taxonomy (GTDB): domain Bacteria; phylum Chloroflexota; class Anaerolineae; order Anaerolineales; family Villigracilaceae; genus Fen-1038. The sequence continues at coordinate 13,274 of JACPYX010000009.1, read as the reverse complement.
TGCTATTAAACGTCCCACACTGCGGACATTTTCCCATGTAAGAAGCGGACACTCGTCCGCATTGCTGGCAAACATAACGGGTGTGAGTTTTAGCCATAAGACCTCGCTGGCAGAGTATAACCGAATTTATGTTCTGTTTTCAGGTGCGATACAATCATCCGAAAAGGATGACACATGACCGATCCCGCCGCCACACATGGACTTTGGGCCGACCTCGCCCGCCCAAACCTTTCACCCGCTGAAACCGATTTCTCGATCATCGGCCTCCCGTTCGACGGCCTCGCCAGCGCGCGCAAAGGCGCGGCGCAAGGCCCGCAGCGGATACGCTTTTGGTCCCAGCATCTGACGCCTTTCAGCGAAGACCGCACACGGCTTGCGGATGTAAAAATCTGCGACCTGGGCGATATAAAAATCACGCATCCAGAATCGGACTTCGAGCGGATTCGCCAAAAAGTAGCGGCGCTCCCGAACGTTCCCATCCTGCTCGGCGGCGATCATTCCGTGACGATCCCGATCTTTCAGGGACAACGCCAGCGCTTCGCCGGAAAACGTCTCGGCGTGCTATGGGTCGACGCGCATCCCGATCTGTGCGACGACTTCAACAGTTCGCGGCTTTCACATGCCTGCGTTCTGCGGCGCGGCATGGAATTTGGGATCAAGGCCGAGGATATTTGCATGGTCGGCTTGCGTTCGTGGGAAGACCAGGAAATTGACCTGATCGAAAACGGCGGCTTGAATGTTTATAGCGCGGCAGACGCAGCCGAGCGCGGCATGAAAAATATTGTCAAAGAAATCCATCAGATATTATCGAAATGCGATGCGGTTCATATTTCACTCGACATTGATTGTCTCGACCCGGCCTTCGCACCCGGAACCGGCATTCCCGAAGCAGGCGGCCTGAACTCGCGCGAGGTCATCACGCTGATTAAGTCTTTGCAGGGTTTGCCGCTCGTTGGGTTGGATGTGGTCGAAGTTGCGCCGCCGCTCGATCCATCCGAGGCAACGGTCTTCGCTGCGCTGCGCGTCATCATGGAATTCATCGCAGTTATTACACGCCAGAAACATAAGCCCTAAAAGTTTGCGGACCATTCATGTCTATTAATGGGAGTGTGCGAATGAATCGAAAACGCGTCTTTGCAGACGCGTTTTTCTTTCTGGCGGGGAGGGCGGGATTCGAACCCGCGACTGAGTTTAACCCCAGCACTCACTTAGCAGGCGAGCCCATTCAGCCACTCTGGCACCTCCCCATTTGATTGTGAGTCTCAGTTGGAGACTGGCGGAGGGAGTGGGATTCGAACCCACGTAGGTGTGACCCTAACTTGTTTTCAAGACAAGCACCTTCAGCCGCTCGGTCATCCCTCCGAGTTCGAAAATTTTACCATAAGTAAACGGGAATCGTTATTCGGCTTGCGAGCCTCAGCCGCTGAAAATCGTGCAAGCGTCCCATTTAAATTTTTCAGGTTCGATGCAGAAAGCCGATAGTATAATGACAACGGAGACAGCTATGATAAAAATGAAAATCGCATTTATCGGACCAGGCGTGATGGCAGAAGCCATGATCGCGGGATTATTAGGCCAGAAATTGGCAAAGCCCGAAAACCTGACCGCATCCGGCCCGCGCGCCGAACGCGGGGATGAACTGCGCAAAAAGTATGGCATCCGCGTGACGACGGACAACGCCGCGGCCGTGCGCGAGGCGGACGTGGTAGTGCTCTCGGTAAAGCCGCAGAGACTGAGCGAAGTAATGAAAGGCTTGAAGGGAGTCCGCGCCGACGCACTGGTGCTTTCGATCATTGCGGGCGCCAGCATGAAGAAGATCAGCGCCGGGTTGAAGCACAAGGCCATCGTCCGCTCGATGCCGAATACGCCGGGACAGATCGGCGAGGGCATCACGGTCTGGGCCGCCTCGAAAGAGACGACCGAGGAACAGCGCACAACTGCGCGGACCATTCTGGGCGCGTTGGGCACTGAAGTCTTTGTGGAAGATGAAAGCTATCTCGACATGGCGACGGCGCTCTCAGGTTCGGGCCCCGCTTACGTTTTTCTTTTCACCGAAGCATTAATAGATGCGGGCGTTCACATGGGCTTTCCGCGCCGCATCGCCGAGCAATTGGTCCTGCAAACCATTAAAGGCTCTGCATCGTTCTATGAGCAAGCTGAACGGCATCCTGCTGCGCTGCGGAATCAGGTCACATCGCCGGGAGGAACGTCTGCGGAGGCGTTGTATTATTTGGAGAAAGCCGGCTTCCGCACGGCGATTTCACGCGCTGTTTGGGCCGCGTATCAAAGATCGTTGGAACTGGGCAAGGAGAAGCCTGGGCATATTCATGAGAGCGATGAAGAAGAGAAATGAAACCGCCTGAACGATTCGAGACTAAGCGACTCATTCTTCGCAAGCCATGTATGGCCGATGCACCGGCCATCTTTGCCTCGTATGCTCAAGACCCGGAAATAACGCGATACATGACCTGGACTCCTCATAAAAATATTGATGAGACTTATGGCATCGTGGAGATGATGTTGAAATATTGGGAAGATGGCAGCACATACTCGTTTGCCATTATTCCAAAAGATTCAAGCTCTGTCGTTGGGATGATTGCTATGCATCCTGCAGGTTTCAAAGTTGAGATCGGCTATGTGTTGGCGCGTCCGCATTGGGGCAAAGGATTTATTACAGAAGCCGCGCGTATGGTCATAAATTGGCTGTTGGAACAACCTAGCATCTATCGCGTGTTTGCAACCTGTGACGTGGAAAATCTTGCCTCGGCGCATGTGATGGAAAAGGTGGGTATGAAGCGCGAAGGAATATTGAGACAAAATACAATCCGTTTCAATGTCGGTAACGAACCGCGCGATAGCTATATTTATGCAATCGTAAAGTGACTTTATTTGGCGAAGGGTGCTTTATAATTCGGGGCGCTCAAAACTATTTACTATTCACTACTCACTTTCTTTATGTCCCTCATCTCCGTCAAATCCCTCTCCAAATCCTACGGCCCGGTCGATATCTTCAGCGGGCTGTCTTTCAGCGTATCCAAAGGCGCGCGCATGGCGCTGGTCGGGCCGAACGGCGTCGGTAAGACGACGCTCCTGCGCATCCTGGCCGGCGTGGACGAAGCCAGCTCGGGAACGGTCAGCCGCTCAAAGGGAGTCCGAATCGGGTACTTGTCGCAGGAAGCGGATTTTGAAATGTCCGGCACGTTATGGGACGCCTGTCATTCCGTCTTCGATGAGTTGATCCAAAAACAGGAGGAACTGCACAAGCTCGAAAGTCAGATGGCGACGCAGGCCGATGAAGTGATGGAGCGTTATGGAAAATTGCAGGAAGATTTCGAGCGGCGCGGCGGATACACATACATCACGCGCATCAAACAAGTATTGACCGGCCTGGGCTTCGACGCGGCCGATTACACTTTGTCGCTAGATCATCTTTCGGGCGGACAGCGCACGCGTGCTTTTCTTGCGCGATTGCTTTTATCTGATCCCGATTTATTGCTGCTCGATGAACCCACTAATCACCTCGACATCGCGGCGGTCGAATGGCTCGAAGGTTATCTCAGTCAGTGGGACGGCGCGGCGGTCATCGTTTCGCATGACCGTTATTTTCTCGACAAGGCTTGCAATGCGATTCTCGAATTGCATCCCGGCGCGTTCGAGTTGTATCATGGAAATTATTCGGCCTATCTTCGTCAGCGGCAGGAACGCGCCGACCGCCGTCAGGAAGTTTTTGATTCTGAAAAAGAAAAGCTGGTCAAAGACCTTGAGTACATCAAGAAAAATATTGCGGGCCAGAATGTGCAGCAGGCCAAAGGCAAACTGCGCCGGCTGACGCGCGTGGTGCAGGCCATCGAGCAGGTTGGCATGGACGCGGTGCTCAACAGCAACTGGTCGCAGTTGGATGTCGAAACCACCACCAGCCCGTTCAGCGTTGAAGAAGCGCAGAGACGCGTCAACGCGCTGCGTTCGCCCGTCCGCACCCTGCCGCATTTGCATTTGAAACTTGGCTCGCAAAAACGTTCCGGCGATCTTGTCCTGCGCACCAAAGATTTGCAAGTCGGATATCCCGGCAAACTGCTTTTTTCTGCGCCGGATCTCGAACTGCGGCGCACCGATTGCGCGGCCCTGATCGGACCAAACGGCGCGGGTAAGACAACTTTTTTGAAGACCATCCTCGGTCAGATCGGACCGTTGGCGGGTGAGGTGATTCTGGGGGCGAGTCTGCACGTCGGCTATTTCGCGCAAGCCCACGAAGGTCTCGACCCGAACAAGACTCTGATCGAAGAGATCGGCTCCATCATGCCGAACTGGCTGCCGGGTCAGATCCGCGAGTATCTCGGCAAATATCTTTTCAGCGGCGACGACGCGTATAAAAAAGTCGAAGTCCTGTCCGGCGGCGAGCGCGGACGTTTAGCTTTGGCCAAACTTGCTTTGCAGGATACGAATTTGCTGTTATTGGATGAGCCGACCAATCATCTTGACATTCCCTCGCAGGAAGTTTTGGAGGCCGTGCTGGATGATTATGCCGGTACGATCCTGCTGGTGACTCACGACCGTTATTTGATCGACGCGCTTGGCACACAAATCTGGGAAGTCGAACCGGACGAATCGCGCATGATCGCCTTCAAGGGCACGTATTCGCAGATGCGTGATGAAAGAGAGAAGGAAGCGGCGCGGTTGGCGGGGACTATTCCCGATTCTCGAATCCCGAGTCCCGTAAAACGTAAAACACACAGCGCGGAAGCGAAAGACGAAAGAAGAAAGCTGGCGCATTTACAGCAGCTTGAAAATAAGATCGCTGTGCTCGAAGCACAACTGGCCGAACTCGGCGCGCAGTTGGAAAACCCGCCTGCGGACGCGGCCGAGGTCACGCGGCTGGGGAAGGAATACGAGTCCACGCAGCGTGAGATGGATGACCGGCTTGCAGAGTGGGAAGCATTACAAATTTGAGCGGGGTATAATCTGCGTATGCCCACCGTCAAAGTCATTGGCCGCTATCGCTTTTACTTTTAATCATGAACCGCCTCATATTCACGTCGAAAGCGCCGAAAACGCTGCCAAGTTTTGGCTCTCACCAATCGAACTGGATTGGGCAGTTGGATACAACTCGAAGGAGCTTCGACAGATTCGTGAATTAGTAGACGAACACGTTGAGTTCTTCCTGGAGAAATGGTATGAACAGCCTAAAAACACATAGTCCAACGTCTGTGCTTGCAATGGGTGTCCGTTTTACAGAGGATGCTATGCAGGTCAGTTTATCCGATGGGCGCGAAGTGTCCGTTCCATTGGAATGGTTTCCGCGCCTGCATAACGCAACTCCTGAACAACGCAATAAATGGCGATTGATTGCGCATGGAATTGGGATGCACTGGGAGGAAATAAACGAAGATATTGCTGTAACAACATTGTTGCGGATGTAACAAACATTGCGGATGGTGGACGATGGACCGAGGACGGTGATCTGTCGTCCGAGGTGGAAATTTGGGGAGTGGGAAGGGTTGCAGGCCTGACGGGCATCTTTTTAGTATGCGCCCCTGCCGCGTAAGACAATCCATATCGTGCGGATCAGGATTTGAATATCCAGCCAGATGGAATAATTCTGGACGTAGTAGAGATCGTCCTCCGTGTGCAAGTGCATCGGTTTGTCGCTGCGCCCATGGATTTGCCACCAGCCGGTCATGCCTTGCGGCACGGCAAATCGTTTACGCTGCCAGGGCTGATATTTTTTCACCAGGTAGGGCAGTTCGGGCCGCGGACCCACCAGGCTCATGTGGCCGCGCAGCACGTTGAATAATTGAGGCAGTTCGTCCAGGCTTAATCTGCGAAGAAACCGCCCGACCTTTGTAATGCGCGGGTCGTCGCGGCGTTTATGGATCAGGTTTCCCTGTTCATCTGTCTGTTCGACCATGGTGCGCAGACGTTCGGCGTCCCTGACCATCGTGCGGAATTTATACATATTGAACAGCCTGCCGTTTTCTCCCACGCGCTGTTGTTTGAACAGGATCGGGAAGCCGTCATCCAATACGATTGCCAGGGAGACCAATATCATAAATAGCAGGGCGGGGATCAGGAACAACATGACGACAAATAGATCAAAAACCCGCTTGACGAGCCGTTGGTTTTCAATAAGGGCCGGAGCGCGCAGGTCCAGCATGGGAAGCCCGAGGAAGTCCTCGATTTTGGCCTGATGCAGGGCAAGATTGAAGTAATCGGGAACGATCCAGATTTGTACCGCCAAATCCTGTAATTCACTCACGAGCGAGTTTACTCTCTCATAGGCGCGGGTAGGGAGGGCAATGACTACATCGGTGATGCCTTTTTCCCTGATGATCATCCTGATGTCGTCCAGGCTTCCGAGGATGTCCGGCTGGCTGGAACGTTTAGCGGGGTCATCGTCGAGAAAACCTTCCATAATTACGCCGAGATGTTTGTGCTCGTTTATCCGGGCTTGCACGTTATGACCGACCAGGCCAGCCCCGAGTATCAAAATATGCTGGCCGAGATTCATGGATGAATTTCGCGCTCGATATAAAATACGAACAAAGGCCCGCCAGGTTAGCAGAAAGACGTAGGTCAGGATAATGAATAATACGAATAAGGCCCTGGAAGTATCGCGATAGGTCAGGTAAAGGAAACCCGCCAGGGTAATCCCGGCAAAGATCGCGCTCAAAGTCAGGCTGGTGTACTCATCAACGATCCGCAGGTTTTTATGACCATCGTATACTGATAATACAGCCATAATCAGGGCCCACAAAATTGGGAATGCCAGGTAAAGCGTAAACGGCATCCTGATCGGGTCGGGGAGATCTTTGATAAAAGTGAGGGGGCTGAGCAGAGGGCGGATACGTTCTATTGCCCACAGACTGAAGACGACAGTGAGAATATCCATAATCATGGAAAAGACAGCAAAATTTGTGGAGAAACGCCGCAGCATAGGTTTATCTCTGACCTTTATCGTTTTCCCGGCGCAATAACTGCCTTAAAGCTAATACAATAAAACGGGAATTATATATAAAGTAACGCCGCCATAGTCGCTGCGGCTCCTGAATGAGGCGGAAGAGCCATTCCAAGCCGACAGCCTGCATCCATTTGGGAGCTTGTCGCTTGCTCCCGGAATGAAAATCAAAAGCAGCTCCAACGCCGAGCATTACGGCCAATACCTGGCCTTTGTGTGCGGCCATCCAACGTTCCTGGCGCGGACAGCCTAATCCAACAAATATGATTCTAGCACCTGATTGTTTAATGTGGTTAACAACATCAGCATCTTCATCAACGGTCAGTGGCCGGAAAGGTGGGCTGTAAGCGTAAGCAACCTGTAGTGCAGGGTACTTGGATTTAAACATACAGATCATGGCATCCAGCGCATCCGGTGTGCCACCATAAAATCCGACTGGGATCTTTTCGGCGGTAGATGCAGCGATGACTTCAAGAGTCAAGTCTGGGCCGTAGACGCGAGTCTGATTTGAATTACCTTGACGTCGCAATATCCATACCAGCGGCATACCGTCAGGGGTCACAAGATCTGCGGCGTTGACAATATCCCTAAAATCCAGGGCATCATACGCTTCCATGACCATGTGAACGTTTGCCGCGCAAACATAGCGGCTTTCACCCGCCTTTGCCCATGTGGAAATCTGCCGGGTGGCTTCCATATAACTTGTAGGATTTACATGAATTCCCAAGATATTTTTGGTCATTAGTTTAAAAATTATTTGCAATCAAGAATTTAACGCACAATTACTCTTTTATTTGAACCAGTTCAGAATATCATCAGGCTTGACGCGAGTTCGACGGACAATCTCCCGGCGCCATGCTTGTGCCCGCGGCCAATCGTGCCAGAGAAGGCTAAAAGCCTTTAGAGAGGAGCGTTCGAATAAACAGATATATGCCAGAATCTTCAAGTCATACCAGATGATATGGAACCAATCACGGCGCCAACCAGAGGTTGTTTCGTTCTTGATCAACAAAAGATACCGGTTCTTAATGGCGTCAACCCGAATATCGGGTGTGACTGCTTCACGCTTGCCCGGTCTAAAGCTGCGTCGGTGATAAGCTACTGCCAACGGTTGGTACCAGCAACCCCATCCAAATAGACGCGCACGCCAGACCAGGTCTACATCCTCTTTATGGGCAAAAAAGCTTTCGTCAAAATATTGACTATCTATTTTAATATCTTCCAACATTTCCCGCCGATATAAGGGAGCGGCTCCATCCACCCCAAAGACTTCGCCAGACTTGTCATATTGACCATGATCGATCTCGCCATGTCCACGCAAATACTGCCGCCGGCACCGGTCAATGAACAGGCCGGTTGAATCCAGACGCCAGCGATCTTCTTCATGCGGTATTAGTAATAACTTGCCTGCCGCCAAACCATATCCCTGTCGATTCTCCAAGGCGCGGACCAAGTTCGAAATGTATCCCGTCTTCATTTCAACATCCGGGTTAAGCGGCAGGTAATAGACGCCTTTCGAGGCCTGAATGGCCTGGTTGTGAGCATGGCAAAAACCGGTGTTGCCAGCGTTCCGAATCACTTTTGCGTTTGGATAATGCCGCAACACAAGTTCAAGCGAATCATCAGCGGAAGCATTGTCCGCCACGATCAATTCAAAATTAGCATACTCCTGATTCGCCAAAGCGTTTAGGCAGCCCGGCAAATGAGCCGCGCTGTTCCAGGTTACGAGGCCAATCGAGATAAGAGGTTCGGGCATGGATAAAGAAGAATTCAATTACAGAGAATTGACAATATTGAGAGTTGCGGGAATTTATTCCAGCCGCAGAAATTTACGGATATTATAATTCTGCAAATAGGGTTGAAGAAAACCACATTCCATTGCAGAAAGCAATTTTGCGGCATCTATCTTGCTTTCATTTTGGATTTTCCGGCGTTTGCGTAGGGCAAGCGAAAGGCCACGTAAAGCATCAGCCTTTGCTTTCCAGAAGACTACTCCATGCCCTCGAAGGGTAAAAAGTATCTGGAATACCACATTGGCCAATATATGAGACGGCAAAGCTCTCCACAACAAAGCAGACGGCATGTTTTGAATAAATGACCAGGTGAGATTCCTTTGCCAGTGATAGAGCGAAAAATCGCTGCGAGCGCCCACACTGGCCGAGCCGACGTGTTGTACGACCGCATCCGGAACATATAAACACCGAAAACCCTGCAAGCGCAGGCGAAAGCTCAAATCCACATCTTCATAATAACTAAAAAAGTCTTCGTCAAATCCGTCTGCTTGTAGAAACGCTTCGCGCGAATATAGCGCCGCCGCGGCGCAGGCGCTGAACACTTCCCGGGGCGCCAGGCCAAATTGATCCGCGGGATATCCAAAATACTGACGCCAGGCGAAGCCGCTCAGATGATAAGCATCACCGGCCCCATCCAGCAGTTCAGGGTTTTGGGCTTGAAGTTGGCGGGAGGCGAAGAAGGAAAATTCAGGATTGTTTTCCGCCGCTTGCAGTAATTGTTCCAGCCAATCCGGCTGTGGAAAGGCGTCGCTATTGAGCAGAGCCAGCCATCTTCCACGAGCGAGGCGCGCGCCAATGTTGTTTGCGACAGCAAAGCCTTGATTTGTCTCGAAGCGCTCCAGGCGGAGATCAATATATGGATAATCTTCCAATAGTCTCACAGTGGATTCATCTGTGGAGCCGTTATCAATCAGAATGACTTCAAAATCCCGATAAGTCTGTGTTGATAAAGCAGAAAGACAGCGCGGCAGGTACTCCTTGCTATTCCAACAGATGATAATTATCGAAACGCAGGGATGCATAGTGTATACAAATATTTTGAGATTTTGGAATGCTCAAGCATGCAAACATTATATCTTCAATCTCTCTGCCTTACAGCGGAGACAAAATCGGTTCATTGGGAATCGCTGTGATAAATCAGCACATCTGGCGGCACGGCGTAAGTCGGATTGCCAATCCGACCTACATTTGGCGATGCGTCACGGAAAATCCTAGAGCGCCGCAAAATCATTCTGCGCAAAACCTGAATTTAATAGAACCAGCCAGTTAGGCGCAAAAGACTGAATCTTAAAATATTTCCACCGCCCTTGATTTATGGCGCGAAATGTTGTAAAAATACGCCAAGTAAACAGAACAAATGTTCATTGTCGAAAGAAAAAGGAATCAGGAAGTTCAGGCTGGCTCGCAGTACTTAGCATGTGCTTATGATGCGCTTATGACGAGCTTATGATGAAAAGTTGTTTTTTGATTTGCCCGTTGGCATGCCCCCTGCGAGGGCATGATTCATACCCATCAACACTGAGACAAGGAGATAAAAAATGGCAAAAGTAAAGTTGAATCCGGTTCTTGAACAAATTCGGGGGCAGGTGGGGGACCTGGTTTTCAAGCATTATGGTGATGAAATGGTGGTCGGGCGCAAACCCGACCGCTCCGGCATCCAGCCGACCGAAGCGCAATTGGAGCACCAGGAGCGTTTCCGTCAGGCCGTACTTTATGGGCGGCTGGTAATGGCCGACCCGCAAAAGAAGGCGGGCTATGAACAGGCTGCCAGGGCGAAAGGCAAGCCGCTCTTCTCACTGACCATTGCGGATTTCTTCAACGCGCCGGTGGTGGATGAGGTGGATCTCTCGGCTTATGCAGGGGCGGTGGGAGACCCGATCGTGGTGCGCGCCCATGATGACTTCCAAGTGACCCGCCTGCGCGTCAGCATTAGTAACACCAACGGAGAAGCCATCGAAAGCGGAGATGCGGAAGAAACTCCGGCCAGGAGCGGACGCTGGGTGTACGCGGCAACCACAATCGTCCCGGCAGGCACGAATGTGCGCATCGCGGTTACAGTAAGCGACCAGCCCGGCGGCACGGGCGAAGCCACGGCTGAGAAGTCACTGTAGGCTGCTGAGTCATAAAAGGTCAGCCCCGAGCCAACGGGCGGGGCTGACCTATTTCTTTGAATACCATGGGTAATATTCTGCAATTCACGCGGATTGTCCCAGATCAGTTCCCGAGTCCTACTGAGTACTGCGTAAATATCTAAACTGAACTCTCGATTTTTTGCCGACACTGGTCCTGTAAAATTTAGTTTTTTATGCAAGAAGCAGTAAAAGGCGGCGTGACTACTGCGCCCCCAGTCCATACACCAACGAAAAATCGTCATAATCGGGGCGAGGAGGTCGCACACCTTAACAGGGAGCGGATAAAAGAGTGGGCTCACGTCTTTGCGAGGGCGCTCTTCCCCGAAGCAATCCCCACCTTTGCGGGGGAGATTGCTTCGCCGCCAAGTACGCGGCTCGCAACGACGTATAACTTAGCCCACCAAATTAGCCACTCTTCCTTAACAGCCTGGGCGGATTATCATGATCACGAGTGCTATAATTACCGCATGGACACTGATTTCGACATCAAGTTCTACCGCGAACGATGGAAAGCCGTTGAGGAAATCGAACGGCAGGAATTGCGCGCGTCCACAGCGCAAACAAATTGGCGGCAACTGAATTCCATTTTGCGCCGTTCCATTCGACTTGGTTTAGCGCGCGGCGATGATGACGGTGAAACAGAAATCTTTAACCGCTGGGCCGCGTTACGAGGGCCAGATGAATCGGCCTGATGGAATCGAACCCTTTTTTGAGCCTTTAGAGTCTTTGCAAAGACTTCTTTCACGTTTTGATGATCGCGGCGTCATTATTGGCGGAGCCGCCGTCAGCATTTTGGGAAAAGCGCGTTATACAGAAGACCTGGACGCAATGTTCCTGCTTTCCACCCAGGAGATTCCCCGTCTGTTGGAAGCGGCAAAAGGAGAAGGGATTGAGCCGCGCATTGCAAACGCGGCTGAGTTCGCAAAGAAAAGCCGCGTCATGCTCTTGAAGCACGTTATTTCAAACACAAACATTGACATTTCCCTTGGAGTTCTCCCTTTTGAGCAAGAGATTGTCGAACGCAGTGTGGTATATCAAATTGACGCAGTTTTGCGGCTTCGACTACCCACGCCTGAAGACTTGATCATTCTCAAAGCCGTGGCGCATCGTCCAAAAGACATGGAAGATATCCGCATTTTAGCCGACAAATATCCCAACCTTGATATTGCCCGCATCAAGCAGTGGACCAAGTCCTTTGCGGAAGTTCTTGAAATGCCAGGTTTATGGGACGACATCGCCCAGATGTTTAAAGAATAGAATCAACAGTTCCGAAGCCGACTCGCATTGCTTCGACACGCCGCCTGCCCTACAGCAAGGGGGAAGCCGCGGCGGAGAAGTCGCTTTAGTTCGTAGATAAAAAGCCAGCCCCGAAACCCGATGGTTCGGGGCTGACCTATTTCTTTGAATAACATGGATAATATTCTGCAATTCACGCGGATTATCCCAGATCAGTTCCCGAGTCCTACTGAGCACTGCGTAAATATCTGAACTGAACTCTCGATTTTTTTGCCGACACTGGTCCTGTAAAATTTAGTTTTTTATGCAAGAAGCAGTAAAAGGCGGCGTGACTACTGCGCATTGACCTTTCCCCACTGCTCCGCCATTTTCTTCATTTCGGTTACATGCTCAGCCAATCCTGTAAAAGGGTCAAAGTCCGCGCCATTTGGCCAGACGAGAGTATGAACTTCAGCGTCAATTTCCACCTGGTTGAATAACTTTTCGTTCAATAGCGCCTCAGCAATATAGAACATTGCGTAATACGCCCGACCAGCCGCAACGTCAGGTTTTTCGTGATCAACGAGTATCTCGGCGGCTTCAATAGCATCAATGGCTTTATCCAACAGTTTGCGAGTATGTTCTTTCATGCAGAAACTCCGTCCACGCGGATATTACGAAGTAATGACGTATCGCTTTCCTTCCATTGTATTTCCTTTATAATCACACGACTAATGCTAATACCATAGTTCAGGGATAGTCCACTGACCAATTCACCTGTACGATCAATTTCCTTCCCATAACTTTGATAATTTTTAAGCACGATCATCACGTCAATATCCGAATCAGACTGCGCCTCCCCGCGCGCGTAAGACCCGTACAAGTAGACGGCCTTCAACCTGTCCCCATAAATGCGGACAAGACCTTCCTTCAACTCTTTCATCAGTTTCCTGATACGCAGCGGCACTTTCCTGTTCATGCCCTTATTTTACCTTTTTTTCATCCCATGTCGCAAACACCCTCCTGCCAAAAGACACTGACCCCCGCCCGTCCCCCTACACCATAACAACGCGCGTTTCCGCCAGGCCGTGCTTTACGGGCGGCTGGAGCTTGCCCCAAAGATGCCCTGCCAGGCAGTTGACTGCCGTGCAAATTCATGGTATTCTGTACGGCAAACGAGGT
>JACPYX010000010.1 GCA_016195815.1 Chloroflexota bacterium | reverse complement strand
TCTCGCTGTCCGTATGCGTTGAAATGTGCCATCCGTTTGCTGGTCTTTTGCTACAACCAACGTCAACTCTGGAAACGCCTTTATCCTGCTTATCCAGCCAACATTATTGACTTCCTTCACCTACAGGTTTAGACACTCCGACAGGTTCCACAAGCTGTAAATCTCGTCAAAGGGATGTAATATTCTGTGCTCATTACCTCGCCGCCATTCGCCCACCGAACACCGACAACCGACAACTGATTACTGACAACTGCTCACTGTCCACTGAAAAAGGGGAGACCATGACCGACACCATCGTAAGCATCAAACCACAATCTGCATCCTATCGCTTATCCATCCGCCGCCAACTTGACGGTTTCATCAAACGCGCTCTTGACCTGTGCGCGGCCTGCTTTGGCCTGCTCCTTCTTTGGCCGCTGTTTCTTTTGATCGCGACCCTGATCAAACGTGAGAGTCCCGGCCCGGTCTTCTACCGCGGTCCGCGTATCGGGAAGGACGGCAAGCCTTTCGGCATCCTCAAGTTTCGCACCATGTACGAGCATCCTGCCAGCTATCAGGGACCGCGCATCACTGCGCAGGATGATGGCCGCATCACGCCGCTTGGCCGCTGGCTGCGCGACACCAAACTCAACGAACTGCCGCAGTTGTGGAATGTGCTGGTTGGCGAAATGAGTCTGGTCGGTCCGCGCCCCGAAGACCCGGAGATTGCCAAAACCTGGCCTGCGGGCGCCCGCCGAGAAGTCCTTTCTGTGCGGCCCGGTATCACCAGCCCGGCCTCCGTGATCTATCGCAACGAAGAGAAAATGCTCAAAGCCGATCACGTGATGGACAGTTATCTCAAGTCCGTCCTGCCCGATAAACTGCGCCTCGATCAACTCTACGTGCGTAATCGCAATTTCCTTATGGACTTGGATGTCATCTTCTACACATTGATCGCCTTATTGCCCAGCCTGCGCAAGACTCCCGTGCCGACCGAGTCGCTCTACAACGGCTGGCTGGCCCGTTTCGCCAAACGATACTTCTCGTGGTTTGTGGCGGATGTGCTGATGGCGTTTGCCGCGGTGGGTCTGACCGGCCTGATTTGGCGCTTGAGCAGCCCGTTGGATCTCGGAATCGAATCGTCCATTCTGGCCGCCGCTTCCATGGCTTTGGTTTTCAGCCTGGTCAATTTTATTTTGGGACTCGGGCGTGTTTCCTGGCGGTACGCTCGTCCGATGTATGCCTTTGACCTGGCCTTCTCCGGGGGAATCTCCACGCTTCTGCTCGTGACCTTGAATTGGCGCTGGCCCAATGGGCCTTTCCTTCCGTTGGGAATGATCCTCGTTTCCGGCCTGCTGGCATTTCTGGGCTTCGTCTCCGTCCGCTATCGCGAGCGCCTGCTAACCGGCATCGCATCCCGCTGGCTATCGTATCGCGAGAAAGGCGATGGGCTTGGAGAACGTGTGTTGATCGTGGGGGCGGGCGAGTGCGGCCTGTTGGCCTGCTGGCTTCTTCAGCACAGCAATCTATCCTCTGTCTTTTCGATCATTGGAATGGTGGATGATGATCCGGTCAAACAGGGCATGATGATTGACGGCCATCGTGTCCTGGGTATGACGCGCCGCATCCCGGAGATCGTCGAGAAATACGACGTGGGTGTGCTTCTCTTCGCCATTGAACGCATCGAGCCTGCGGAGCAGGAACGCATCCTCTCGCTCTGCCACCAGACTTCGGCAAGGTTGGTTCTGGTCCCTGATCTGCTGGGCATGTTCCGCAAACACCTGGCCTTATCCCCTCTCCCCGCGGGAGAGGGTGTAGAGTGAGGGGATGTAAGGGTTACCTTAAATGATAAAAGAATTCTGGAAAGATAAGCAAGTACTTGTCACCGGCGCGGGCGGCTTCATCGGCAGTCAGCTGGTCGAGGCCCTGCTGGACGCGGGCGCGCGCCCGCGCGCCTTCGTCCGCTACAACTCGCGTGGTGACCCCGGTTTGTTGCGTTTGCTCCCGCCGGACTCGATATCCAAGGTCGAATTGATCGCCGGGGATGTGCGCGATGCGCAGGCCATCCATGCGGCGGCGAGAGGCTGTGAGATTGTTTTTCATCTCGGCGCGTTGATCTCCATTCCATATTCTTATCGTCATCCTGCTGAAGTTGCGGAAACGAATTTTATGGGGACATTGAACGTTTTGCTCGCCTGCCGCGAGTACGGCGTACAGCGGCTGATTCACACCTCCACCAGCGAGGTCTATGGCACAGCCTTGCATGTGCCGATTGGTGAGAACCATCCGCTTCAGGGGCAGTCCCCGTATTCAGCCAGCAAGATCGGCGCTGATAAATTGGCAGAGAGTTTCTACTGCACCTATGGCTTGCCGATCACCACGGTGCGTCCGTTCAATACCTTCGGCCCGCGCCAGTCGGCGCGGGCGGTCATCCCGGCCATCATCACGCAGGCTCTCACGCAGAGCACAATCCGCCTCGGCAATTTGGATGCCCGCCGCGACTTTACATACGTCAACGATACGATCAACGGATTCCTGAGCGCGGCCCAAGCTGAGGGCGTAGAAGGGAAAACATTTAATTTGGGAACCGGCCGCGAGGTCCGCGTGGGTGAACTGGCGCGGCTGGTGATCGAGATGGTCTGCCGCCCCGTCAAAATCGTGGTGGATCCGGAACGTCTGCGGCCTGAGAAGTCCGAGGTCCAACGCTTGCTTTCCGATAATAGTCTTGCTAAAAATTTATTGGGCTGGCAGCCGATAGTCTTGTTCGAACAGGGCTTGGAGAAGACCATCGCCTGGGTCAGCGCGCATCTGGAATGGTATCGTCCGGGTCGTTATGAATTTTGATAATGTCATTGCGAGTGTTCTTCGCGAAGCAATCCCCAGTCTCGAGGAGATTGCTTCGCCCGGTCTCAATACACTCTTTGGCACTCCCTTCGATCGCAGGGTTACTCGACCATCGCTCGCAATGACGGATCAAAGAAAGGGAAGGAAATGAATATGAAAGCTGTTGTGCTGGCAGGGGGGCGCGGGACGCGGCTGGCTCCCTATACTCACATCCTGCCCAAGCCGCTGATGCCCATCGGTGAGATGCCGATTCTGGAAGTGCTTTTGCGCCAGATGAAGCGCGCCGGTGTGGAGGATGTGATTCTAACCGTTGGTCACCTGGCCAGTCTTTTGCGCTCCTATTTCGGCAACGGCGAGCGCTGGAACCTGCGCATTTCATACAGTTATGAGGACAAGCCGCTTGGCACCGCGGGGCCGATCGCTTTGATCGAAAATTTGGCCGACACCTTCCTGGTCACCAATGGCGATGTGCTGACCACACTTGAGCTGAAGAAGTTACTGGCCTTCCATAAACAGAAGGGCGGCGCGGCCACCATTGCAGTGCATCGCCGCCAGGTCAAGATTGATCTGGGTGTCATCCAATGGGATGGGGATGATTGTGTGGCGGGCTACATCGAGAAACCCACCTATGATTACACGGTCAGCATGGGCATTTACGTCTTCGAGCCGCGCGTGCTCGACTATATCCCGAAGATGCAGTATCTGGATTTTCCCGATCTGGTGCTTAAATTGATAGCCGCACGTGAGAAGGTGCTGGGTTACGTCTTCGATGGATATTGGAAGGACCTGGGCCGCGCGGATGATTACGAGCAGGCCAATCAGGATTTTTCTGAAATGAAATCACAGTTCCTGCCGGAGGCCGAATAATGGACTGGCGCGTACCGTTGGCGGATATTGATTTTGGGGCAGAAGAGGAGCAGGCCGTTCAGCAGGTGATTCGCGGCCGCTGGTTGAGCATGGGCGAGGAGACACAGAATTTCGAGAAGGAATTCTCAGCTTTCATCGGCGCCAAACATGCCATCGCGGTCACCAACGCGACTGCCGCGTTGCACCTGGCCTGCCTGGCGGTTGGTTTGAAGCTCAAAGATGAAGTCATCCTGCCCTCCTTGACGTTCGTTGCTACCGCCAACGCTGTGCGATACACGGGTGCGATCCCGGTCTTCGCCGATATCGAGAGTGAGGATTGTCTCACGATCTCTCCTGCCTCCATTGAAAAACACATCACCGATAAAACGCGGGCGATTTTGGCGATGCACTACGCGGGGCATGCGTGTGACATGACCGCCATCATGGATATTGCCCGCAGGTACGACCTGGCTGTCATCGAGGATTCGGCACATGCCATTGGCTCGGAACTCGATGGACACAAGCTGGGTACGTGGGGGCAGATCGGTTGTTTCAGTTTTTTCTCGAATAAAAATATGACCACGGGCGAGGGCGGCATGTTGACGACTGACGATGATGCTATGGCCGAGCGCTTGAAGATTTTGCGCTCACACGGCATGACCTCGCTCAGTTGGGATCGCCACAAAGGACATGCCTGGAGTTATGACGTGGTGGATTTGGGCTACAACTATCGAATTGATGAGATGCGTGCGGCCCTGGGACGCGTGCAATTGAGAAAGGTCAGCGCCAATAATCAACGACGCGCGGCTCTCACTGCTTTGTATCGCGAACTTCTGGCCGAACTCGCCCCCGAAATTCGGATGCCGTTTGCGGAGGCGCGCGGGACATCCTGTTATCACATTCTGCCAATCCTTCTGCCAGCCGGAACAGATCGCATTCGATTCATGGAGGCGATGAAAGCGCGCGGCGTGCAGACCAGCATTCACTACCCGCCGGTGCATCAATTCCAGATCTACCGCACTCGCGCCCGCTGGGCAAATGGTTTACTGCCCGTCACTGAGCAAGCCGCCGCGCGGGAGGTGACTTTACCCTTGTATCCTGCCATGCAGGATGCGGATGTCGAATGGGTGGCGGAATCGGTGAGAAAGGCACTGCCGACCCTGTGATGAAGTTGAAAGATTACCGGGCACATTTTATCGCTTAGGAGATGGAAAATGGAACTTAAACAATATCTGGAAATGGCGAGGCGTTGGGCCTGGTTGTTGATACTTGGAATGGCGCTGGGAGCGATTGGGGGATATGCCGCCAGTCTCTATCAGACCCCGATCTATCAGGCGTCCACGCGCATCTTGGCGCTGCGTGCTTCGCAAAGCGCCTCCACCGATATCGCTTTCCTCAACGACCAGCAGTTGGCGCAGACTTACATTCAATTGCTTACCACTAAGCCAGTGTTAGACTCCGCCGCGACGGAACTGGGATTCCCGATTGACGCGGCTCAGTTGCGCGTCCAGCAGGTCGGGACTACACAGGTAATCCAACTCACCGTCGAGGATAATGACCCGGCGCGTTCGGCCTCCATCGCCAATACATTGGTTCAATCCCTGATCGGTCAGAACGAAAATCTCCAATCCGGGCGTTATACCGCCACCGAGCAGAGTTTGCAGGCGCAGATTGACCAGATTCAGACTCAGATCGCTTCATTGCAGACTCAAATTTCAGATGTTTCCACGGCCACCGTGCAGGATCAATTGATCCAGGTTCAGAATCAAATTTCCACCCTTCAGACTCAGATCATCGGCTTGCAGACGGAAATAGCCAAACTCAAACGCAATCCCACCCAGGAAAACCTGGCCAAGATCGCGAATGACCAGTCCAAGCTCGATCAATTGCAGCCCATCCTGGACCTGTATCAACAGATCAACACCAACCTGGTGGTGCTGGGCCAGCCTGTAGAGGGTAGTCAGAGCAGTAATTCAACCCGGCTCTCTCAACTTCAATCCACATTGAGTTTGTATCAGCAGATTTATATCAACTTGTTAAATAGTCAGGCATCCGTGAGGCTGGCGCGGCTTCAGAATACGCCCAATGTCGTTCAGATTGATCAGGCCGTCGTCCCGGATGAGCCGGTGCGCCCGCGTCCATTGACCAATACTTTGCTGGCGGGTTTGGTCGGCCTGATGCTGGCAGGCGGCGTCGCTTTTCTCATTGAATATCTGGACGATACAATCAAAACGCCGGAGGATGTTGAACGCATTCTGGGGCTTTCGGTGATCGGTTACATTGCCAACATGCAATATCCTGACACCAGCGATGAGGGCGTTTACGTGGTGCGCCAGCCGCGTTCGCCGGTCTCGGAGGCGTTTCGTTCGCTGCGTACCAACCTGGAATTTTCCAGCGTGGATAAACCACTTCGCAGCCTGGTGATTGCCAGCGCCAGCCCGAACGAGGGCAAGACGACCATCGCCGTTAACCTGGCCGCCAGCATGGCTCAGGGAGGCAAACAGGTCGTATTGCTGGATGCTGATCTTCGCAAACCGCAGGTGCATCACTTTCTCAATCTGCCAAATCGCTCCGGGTTGAGCGATTTGTTCCGCGGTGCCATTCCAGCCCAGCTGGTCTCGCAGAAGTCCGATGGCCTGGAGGGCGTCTTGGTCATTACCAGCGGAAGCCTGCCGCCCAACCCAACAGAACTGCTGGCCTCGGCCCGCATGGATCAAATCCTGCGCGAACTGGGTGAGTCTTCGCAAATGCTGATCGTTGACAGCCCTCCGTCACTCGTGGCAGACATCCAGGTTTTGGCGGCGAAGATTGACGGAGTATTGCTGGTAATCCAGCCTGGCCATACGCAGGCCCAGGACGCGCGAGCCACGCTCGAACAGTTGAACCGGGCCGGCTCGCGCGTCCTGGGTGTGATCTTCAACCGCATCCCGCGCGACCGTCCTTATTACTATGGCGGTTATCGCCATTATTCGCCTTACTACAACGGCGGCTATCAATATTATGCCGGGCATCATCACGACGAGACAATCACAACAAAGGAAGTGCAAAGCGCCTCAGAGAACAGACTCTCACGTTTATTCGTATTCTCTCGAAACGGAAAATCCAAAAAAGGCAGACAATCTGAAGAAGAAGTCCCGTCCGCGAGAAAATAACAATCGGCCTTTCCCATTGCTGACACATGAAAAATACTCGAAGCCATTCGTCCGCGCTCACCAGCCGCTGTGATTTTCTTGGGTTGAAAGATGATCCTCAGACCTGCCTGGCTTTTTCCTCCAACTGGAATTATTGTCACCGCGCGCGGCCTCCCGAATCGGTGCGGATCGAACATCAAAGAAAATACTGTCATACTTCCGATCATGTTCAATGCCCCATCTATCGAAACGAAAGACCGGGGCCGTTGCCGCCCGAAGTGCGCGGCAGGCGCATGGCGAAAACAGGCCGCGCCAAACAAGCCGCAAGAATACCCGCCTTGTTGTTCATATTGATCCCGGCGTTGTTGATTCTCTGGCTGGCGCAGACTCCTTCATTGTTGAACGAAATCACATCCGGTTTGTTTCGGAAGACCAATACAGGCAGCCAGCCTCCCGTCACAGTTCCTGTAACATCTACTGCGGCGGCGACTCAAACCAAAACCCCTGGCAGTTTTATTCCTCCTGCACCAAGCCCTGTTTCTATTCAAACAAATTTTTCCACGTCTGCGGATTATTCCGCAGGCACGCCGGTTGTGCAAACTCCCACCTCGCCGTTTGAGGGCGTCTGTGGCTATCCATTGGACACACCCTTTGGGAAAGAACATAAATTCATCATTCATCAGGCACAGGACGGCGATAGCCTCAGCATGTATGCGAACTATTACCAGACTTCCGTGGATGCGATCCGGGCCTTGAATTACCGGCTGCCCGTCCCCCTGCTTAAGGAATGGGTGGTGGTCATTCTGGTCGGCGAAACGCAAGCGGGAGATCTGCCATCTTTTGAAACCTACCTGGCCTCCAACACAGGCAGTTCAATTGAGTCGCTGGCGCGTGAGTTGTCAACGGACCCGGCTGCGTTGAAACAATACAACGATTTCGATGAAAGCTGTCGGGCTTTTTCCGGCTGGCTGTTGATTCCGCGCCAGAAACCGGCCCCCTGATTCCTCTTCCAACAAAGCAACTATGCCATCCGTCTTGTTCGTTTGCACGGCCAACCAGTATCGCTCTCCGGTCGCCGCGGCCTACTTTAATATGCTTCTGCAGGACCAGCAGTGCGAACAGGACTGGCTGGTAGGCAGCGCCGGAACATGGACAATCTCGCAACAGGCCCTGCCTTCGGAAGTGGTCCAGCATGGGCTATCGCTTGGAGTGAATATCGAGGGGTATCGAACGCAAGTCGTCAGTGATTATCTGCTGGAGAGCTATGACCTGATCCTGGTCATGGAAAGAGGACATAAGGAAGCCATCGGCATCGAGTTCCCGGCCGCGCGCGAACGGGTCCATCTTTTGTCTGAAATGGTGGACAGCGTGCCCTTCGATATTCCCGACCCCAATTCCTCCGCCGATCAGGGCTATCGTATCCTGCGGGAAATGTGCAATCTCGTTCAGCGGGGTTTTCCCAGGATCAAACAACTGGCGGAGGAATTATCGAGGAGACGTTTGTGAGCAACGGGCGTAACACAGCGGACGCGTCTGCCTTCCGCATGGAAAATCTGAGATCCATCCTCGAACGCGTCCAGAATCCCGAAGAACTGGATGATCATCCTTGGGCGGAGAGTCTGCTGGTTTGGGATGAAGCTCGGAGAGATCCCGCGCTGGCGCGCCTGAGGCCCGGAGAGCGTCTGCTGATGGTCGTCGGAAAATTATTTCGGCAGATGATGCCCGGCCTGCCGCCGCGCCGCGGACTCCGGCTGGATACGCGCTGGGGGGAGTTCGGTATTCTGGCCGCGCGATATTTTGCACCCCTGCGCTTCGGGACATCTTTTCCGCCCACGTTACGGGATTCCTGGAGGGAAATTGATCGTTCCATTTTGCTCTTTGCCTTTGGCAACGCAGACGGTGCCGTCCCGGAAGATCAGAAGATGCGGTATCGCCTGGTGGGGGACGAGCCGGAGGTGGCGGCTTCCAGCACCTTAAGCGACTGGCATAAAAAGGGTCTGCAGCGCCTGGCGAACCTGCTTCGCGACCGGGAGGCGCACTTGAGGCGTTTGGAAAGCGGGATGGCCGGGATTGGAAAGCCAGCGAAAGCAACGGCTGACCGCTGGCCATTGCTTCCGGTTAGCAAACGTATTGTTTCCACGCTTCTTGCTGGTATTCTCCTCTTGCTCCTTCTTTTCGCGGGAATAAAGACTTATAGAATTTATGGCTTGATCGAAAAAGTTAAAGGGGACGCACAAGCAGTGGAGCAGGTCTTGCCTTCTTCGCCTGACATGCAATCGCTAAATGCAACTCTCAACCAGTTGCCCGCATTGAATCGCGATCTGGAATTACTGAGGAAAGAGGTCGAGCCAGTTCTTTGGCTGGGCCCCTGGCTCCGTTGGGTCCCGACGTATGGAGGCGACCTTGCTCAGGCGGGGTCGCTTCTTGATTTCGTCCAGCGCCTGACGCTTTCTGCACAGAAAACTGAAACCGCATTCGCGCCTTTGCTGGAAAGCTCATCCAGCGGCAAACCTTCGTCGCTGGATGAAATCGCGACTCTTTTATCTCAGGCGCGTCCTCAGTTGATGCAGGCTCAGGCGGACCTTCAAAAAGCTCAGCAGGCGCGTAATCAAATCAACCCCGATGCGCTCTCACAGCCGATCAGGGATTTGATCGTTCAACGAATTGATCCCGGCATGGAATGGATGCGGGATGGTCTGTCGCTGGCGATGGCGCTGCCTTCCGTTTTGGGAACAGGCTCGGAGGGCCCCAAAACTTATCTGTTGCTTGTGCAAAATGAAGATGAATTACGCCCCAGCGGTGGTTTTATTACAGCGGTTGGCAAATTGGTATTGGATCAGGGCAGGATAGTGGATCTATCGTTTGAAGATTCCGGGGAACTGGATAACTGGTCCATGCCATATCCGGTCGCGCCCTGGCAGTTGAGCCAGTATATGAACAGCCGCGTCCTGCTTTTGCGCGATGCCAACTGGTTCCCCGATTTCCCCACCTCTGCTCTGTACGTCGAGCAGTTGTATGCCTATACTCATCAGAATTCAGTCAATGGAATTGTGGCTTTCGATCAGCGTCTGTTGATTATGCTGCTGGGGACTTTGGGGCCTTTGAATGTAGACGGCGTTTCCTATCCGATCACCGCTGATAATGTAGTTGCATATATGCGTTCGGCCAAATCGCCTCCCTCGGGCGAATCGCGGCCCGCCAACTGGACTCGAAAGGCCTTTATTGGCTCTTTGGCAAACGCGATTCTGAACAGGGTTCTGAGCGGCAGCCTAGCTGAGTGGCGTTCAGTATCTGCAGCTCTCTTGCAAGCCCTCCAGCAACGACATCTGCTCCTGCAAATGGACGATCAGGATATGAAGGCAGTGATCGAACGGCGGGACTGGAACGGAGCCGTGCAGTCCGGGCAGGGCGACTTTCTGCTGGTGATGGATAGCAACATTGGCTTCAATAAAACGAACGCCGTTGTGGCTACCTCCCTGGTCTACGATGTTGATTTGACCGATCTTTCCGCGCCGGTTGGGACATTATTTGTCAGTCACACGAATAACGCAAACCCGAATGTCCCCTGCATCCAATGGAGCCAAGAGGGCCAGATCGTCGGCGAGGCCTCTTATCCAATTGACCGTTGCTACTGGGATTACATGCGGGTCTATGTTCCGCAAGGCGCCCGCTTGTTGTCTTCCACACCACAAAGCGTGCCGGCCTCCTGGACGATCCTGAATCAAAGCGTGCCGCCGCGCGTGGATAAACTGGAGGAGGGACTTCCGGGCCTGGATAGTTTCGGAACCCTGCTGGTTGTCCCCGGCGGCCAGACCGTAAATGTCAGCCTGCGTTTTGCCCTGCCTGTCAAACGCATCTTGTTGCAAAGTAAGGACCAGGGTTTTATCTATCAATTGAATTTTAAAAAACAACCCGGCACCCTGGCCATTCCACTGACCCTGCGCGCGCATCTTCCAGCAAATGCGGTGCTGAGCTCCGCCTCACCCAATTGGATCGTGGATGGAGCGAACATCATGATCCAGACCGATTTGAGAGAGGATGTCCAGCTCAAGGTGTCTTTCGACCTCCGCTGAAATCCGAAATAAATCCGAACCCGGCAGGCGGCTATCCTGTGCTAGGATTTGAAAGCGAGAGACTTTGAAAGGAGATATAAATGAACAAAGCAATTCGAATCGGTGTTGCCATTCTCGTTCTGGCAGGGATTCTCTTTCTGGCTCGCAATAATATTGCCTGGGCAGGCAATGCGCCTGATGTGATTAACCGCGCGGGGCAGAGCCAGGATCAATCTGCCGGGCTGGAGGCAAATGCCAACCCCGGCAGTGTCAAGCCGCCGCCGGTTGTAGCGCCGCCCATTACAAAGCCCGGCACTTATCCAGTGGGAGGCGTTTGCACTGTGTATGTGGAACAGTTGGCTGACACCGTCAGTCTTTTTGCAAAGTTGCTTCCTTTTGATGTGCTGAAAAACAAGCCTCAGGATACCTCCCGTTATCTGGCCGGAGTTTGCGATTTGACCTATCATGTGTCCGGCAAGCCCGCGCCCGAAATTGCGCCCGCCGATGGCAATGTTAAGATTTGTTTTGCGGCGTTGCCCAACATAGCGGGCAAGATCTATGTCTACGATGGACGGGTTTGGACAGCGCTTGAAACCGTACTGGAAAGCGACAATAAACTGGCGTGCGCGGTGGCCGGCAAGACCGGCAAATATGTTTTGGCGGCTGCCCAGCCGTAATCTTATTCACTACACAAATCAAAGGCGGCGGAGCGGATCGTTTGCGATCCCCGCCGCCTTTTCTTTTTATGAAGATACAGAACCTTCGGCTCTCGCTCGATCAACTGACGCCGCTTTTGTTGGGGGGCGGATTGGTTGCGATCTACCTGGCGACGATGGCACCGGGTCTGACCTGGGCGAATTATGGATCCGATGGGGGCGATCTGGTTACGGCGGCCGCGACCGGCGGCGTGGCGCATCCCACCGGTTATCCGGTTTATCTTTTGATGGCACAGGCCTTTCAATTGATTCCGGTTGGCTCGCTTGCCTATCGAACCAGCCTGATGTCTGGCCTGGCGGCGGTATCCGCCGCGATGCTGGTTTATGGAAGTGTAACCCGCTTCCTGTCCCGGACCTCGAAGCGTTCGCCCCGTTTAACCGGCCTGGTCGCGGCTGTCGCGTTCGGTCTGGCGCCTTTGGTTTGGTCGCAGGCCGTGATCACCGAAGTCTATGCAGTGCAGGCGTTTTTTATCGCCCTGATCTTCTTTCTATGCACTGGCCCCGTTTCCCCGCGCAGAGATGGACTGTGCGGGTTGAGCCTTGGCCTGGCGCTGGGAACGCATCTTACGACTGTCTTACTGGTGCCGATGATCTTGTTCGCAAATGGGATTCGAAAGCCCCGGCAGGGATCCTCCAGATTTTCATGGCAGGACGTCCGCTTGGATGGCGTATCTCTCCTGCGACAACTCGGCTTCTTGTTGCTTGCGAGCTTGATCTATCTCATCCTTCCTTTGCGTGCCAGCCAACATCCTCCGGTCAATTGGGGAGACCCGCTGACGCCGCAAAGATTTTGGTGGCTGGTCTCTGGGCAGTTGTATCAGACGGATTTATCGCTGTTCGCGCCTTCCGCCTTATGGGACCGCCTTCAGGCCTGGGCCGTTCTTTTCCGGGAACAATTTGGGGTGATCGGCCTCATCCTTGGGTTAAGCGGTTTGATTGTTTTCTTCGCTCCCACCCGATTGCATTTAATCACGCTCTGGACCGTTATCAGCTTTTCGGCCTTTGCAATCATATATGATACATCGGACTCGTTTGTCTATCTTATTCCGGCGGTCCTTTCGTTCTCCATCTGGATCGGCTTGGGAACAGATGGTTTAACTGAAGCCATTTCGCGGACTCTGCCGAGATGGAGCGGAAGCATCGGCTGGCTGGTCCTGTTATATCTGATCGGATTGTCTTTTTATCATTGGCCGCAAGTGGACGCCTCCGCTGATCAGCGGGCTGAGCGCTTTGGGATCGAAATCATGAACACCGCGCCGCCTCAGGCCATTCTGTTTGCAGATGGAGATCGGGCGGTCTTTACACTTTGGTATTTTCATGATGCCTTGCGCGAACGTCCGGATGTTGTTATCGTAGCAGGCAGTTTATTACCCTTTGATTGGTATCGCGAGTCATTGGAGGGAATCCATCCGGATCTTGTTTTGCCAAATTTGACGGACAAGCCCTGGTTCAATGCGATAGATAATGCAAACCCATCCCGGCCTGTGTGTTACCTTTATGCGTCGGATGAAGCAAATATCGAGTGCAGGTAGGAACATTCCGCAGGAAGGCCCCCAATAAGATTTTTAGATGCGTGGGCAGTATCGCAATGCCAACCCGAATAGCAGCAATCTCAAGCTGGCGCGCACAATTGCAGATTTTTTTAGGGGGGCGAAGAGATTAAATCCGCACACCTGGCAGTGGCGCTGCAATATCGCCTAAAACGGATTAGAAGAATATCTATAGTGGTCCTTTGACTTGGTCGTCTGAGAAGCAATATCCTACTCCAGTTCACATCTCAGCGACCTTCAAAGCCACACTTGTGAGTTGAATCTACACCCTTTATCAACCCAAGTTGTCTCATCATAATCATCGGATGACGTTCGACAAGCGACACCTTAACTCCTCTCCTCCCTGGAATTCCTTATTATCTCGGCTGGCAGAACCCTCTGTCAGCCGATTTTTTATTTCAAAAGGAGATACACATGTTCAATTTGTTCAAACGCTTCATCCGTGAAGAGGATGGCCAAGACTTTGCTGAATATGCCCTGATCCTGGGCGCGGTGGGTGTGGTTGCCATCGCGGTGATCGCCCGCTATCGTAATGAACTGATCGCGGCCTTCGAAGCCGGCATCGAAGCCCTGCGCATGGCGCGAGGCGGGTAAATGTTTCGCAAGAAGGAAAAGGGGCAGGCGATGGCCGAGTTCGCACTGATCCTGCCAGTGCTGATCCTGCTCCTGTTCGGCATGACCTTCGCCGCGTTCTATGCCTTTCGTTCCGCCGCGATGGATTGGGGCGTGTTCATCACGGGCGTCGCCTCGGGTTCGTACAACACACCGGCGACGGAACACGCCAGAGATAACGTATTGTGGCCCGACCTTGCGGATCGCATCCAGGCAGGCCAGAGCGGTCCGCGCCAGGTGCGTTCGTTGATCAACGTGGAAGACTCACGCGATTGGATCTTTGGCATCCGCCTGATCGAAGCGCAACGCGCGCAAACCAATTTCCGTTTGTGGCGCTTCTATCCCGGACCGCCTCCAGCGGGAGGCATCGAATGAAAGATCATCACCGAAAGGGTGAATGCGGTCAGGCGCTAGCAGAAACCGCTTTATTCGCAATGCTGGCTGTCCTGATGGCATTCGGCTTGCTTGCCTGGATTCCAACCCATCGCGCCCGCACCGCTGCGACCGCCGCGGCGTATGCCTGCTCGCAATTTCTGTCGCAATCCCCTGATCCATCCCGCGCGCAACGCAATGCGGTGAACGTGGCGTGGAAGACCTTGAATGCCGATTGGTCCGCCACGGCAGGCGTGCAATATCGCGTGCAGGTCACGCCGCCGAGCGGTCCGGGTTTGCCGGGCCGGTGCCTCGTCTCTTTTCAAGCGCGAACCCTATTTGATGGACTGTTTGGATTGAGTCAAGGTGGATGGAACAGCGAGTGGTTTATTTCGCGCTCCGAAACCTGGAAGGCCAGGTGGTGATGAAGTTCAAACGAACGGAGCGCGGCCAGTCCATCTTGTTGTTTGCGATCCTGATGCCCGTGACGTCCCTGTTTCTGCTGGGCATCCTGGACTACATGGTGACCAACGCGCGCGTGATGGAGACCGTGGCTGTCGCTGACCTCGCTGCCCACGCCGGTGCGCAGGAAATCACGGTGTTGCCGGACGGAACGATCACTGCCACGACCGCTGGGAATGGCATTGCCGCAACCTACTTCAATGCACAACGACCGGGTTACACACAACTCAACTCGGTCTCCTGCGGAAGACACCAGGGGCGACCGGCCTGTTTTGTGACCGCGCGGGTCCGATCCGCAGGGTATCTGCTGCCAGCCCGCTGGGTGACCGTCCGCGCCATTGGGTATCTGGCGCAAGGCGTCACCCGCGGCGATCAATGATCTTAGGAGAAGAATGAATTCACTTTGGAAAACAATCCTGGATGGATTGACATATAAAGACCTTGCCGGGAAGAGGCAACCCCGCATCTACACGGTCATCACCGGGCTGATCCTGCTTTTGCTTTTGATGGCAGGAGGTCTAGCCGGGCTGAACCGATACTTGTTGATCAGCACGCTGAAAAACACAGTGCAGACGGTGCAGGCAACCCCGGCCTCCATTTCGTTAACCGCGCCAGTCACTGAAACAGATAAACCGACGGACACGCAACCGCTAGGAAATGTGTCAACTGGCTGTCCGACCGATCCGGCAGAATGGTTCTTCTCGCCGACCTTGATCAGCGAGAATCATCAGGTCATCCAGCCCGCCTGTGTGTATCAAGGACTGGAACGAACCATTGCCTGGGCGCTGGCAGTCCGCGAAGGATACAGCCGCGCGGAGGCGACCCAACAACTTGGTTTCACTGAAATGCCGATGAGACAATTGGAAAAGGTTACCATCCCCAAGGATGCAAATGAACTGGTGGATGTGCCGGTCAGTTTCATCCCGCCGAATCCTGACTTCACGGAGTGGCGACTTAATACCAATGGCGAACCCGCCGTGACCTATGCCCTGCGCGGCTGCTTCCGAACCTCCACCATTACCGGCAACCGTGTGGAAATCTGGGGCGGCGATTATCCGGTGATCTGCATCGTGGTCGAGGATGCTGAAAACACGCACATTGTTTATTCGTTGAACGGTCGTACCTATACCTCCCCTGCGACGCCCATGCGCTCGTTCCTGTTGTTCGGTTATGTATCGGATGGATATTGGGTGTGGCTTGGGACCCAGGCCGAACCGAAAGAGGAGATTACCAACCCGCAGGCCAACGCCAGCGACCGCCTCACTGTGGCAACCTTGTATGACTCGCAACCCTGGGATGCAAAGTGGTTGATGGATTTCCATCGCTTGCCAATGCGACCTTTGCCCGAGAACTGGCAAAACCTGACGGATGAAAACGAGAAACAATTCATTCTCAATGCGTTGTCCGCTGGATCAGAAGGAGCAACACCGTGAAGCGTGCCACTCTGCTTCTTCTTTTCATCGCGCTGTTATTTGTCCAGCCTTCATCGGTTCGAGCGCAATCCAATCCTTCGTGTTCTTTCCAGCCGGACGGGAGCATTATTTGCACAACCGGGGGCGGGAACGATGGCGGCGGGAATGATGGCGGAGGGGACAACAACGGAGGCACATGTATACCCGGCAATCACCTGGCGTTCAAGGTGCTGGAGTATGACGCCGGCACGTGCAAAGTCTTTCCGATCCGCGTGGACAATTGCACCGGCGAGATCATTGGTATCTCGGAACAGATCGGTAATATTAGCTGCGAACTGCCGGATACATTGCCACCCCAAAACCCCTGCACAATTTTCTCGGTAGGCGCAGGCGGAATCACCTGTGAAAACACAGGCTGGAAGGTGAGCGCGCGAGTCACGTTCCCCGAAATCTATCTCGACGTGCGCCCCTATCCTGCAACGCTGGTGCGCTGGCCGACAGCGGTTCGCAATGGAGGCCTGCCGGAGTCCAGCGGTTCGGGAGGGGTGAACTACATCCCCAATGGCGGCGGTTCACCGAACAACCCGCAAGTGGGCGACTGGCAGGACTTGCGTTTGATCCTCACCCTGCGACCCGCAGGCCCGATGTTTGTGACCCTTCCACAGATCGGGGATTTGATCCTGCCGAATCAAGGCGCGACGGGCAGCCCCACCATGATCCAATGGGAAGTGCCCTCCCATCCCGCCGTGGGTGCCGGACCGCTGGCAGGAAGTATTGCCGGGCTGGATGAATTACCCTCTGATATTCCCCTGTTTGTTGGCAACGGGCGCGCGCCCTATAAGTTGTTCTGGGAATTGCGCTATTACGAATATGAGGCAATCGAGGGGTGCATCTCCGGCCCGAATGGCAATGGTAGATACAATTGCGGAGGCGGAACAGGTCACAAGGAAGTCGTTGGCTATGAATGGAAACGGCGTTCCCAGGGAGGTGAGATTCCTCCTACAGCGGTACAAAACTTGCCTGCCGCGCTGATGGCGGACATCAACAATGATGGCACGCCCGATGCCTATTGGGACAATAACCTGACCCTGCGGCGCATGGATGACTCCAACAGCGTAAGCAATCCGAAATACCAGCGTTCCTGGAACTGGGGCGGGATCATCTACTGGGCTGTGCGGGAAGGGCAGGGGCAAATCGGCTGGCCGGGGCAATAGCAATAGGTTGATCCGCCAACGGAACTCCCGGGCGGAAGATAGATGAGTTTAATCTTCAACATGTATGAAATTTATGGTTCCTTTCATCAAGTGAAAGGAACCATAAATTTTTGCATAGCATAAGGCCATCGCAATGGCCGAGCAGAAAATCCATCACTGGAATCCCTGCGCAAATTTCCTTTTTTCTAGTATGCTGGACACATGGATAGGACAAGGCGCAGAAAGAACCTCCGATTCGTGCTGGCGATCCTGGCAGTGATCCCCGTCGCGCTATTGATATTGCATTTGATCTTTGAGCGTGATTTCTATGGCGGGGATTCCATTCTGGAAATGGTGTACCTTATTCTTGGTGTCCCCATCCTGGTATTTAACCTTTGGGCTTGGTATCACCCTGAAATTATTGAATTTCTATTTTGGGGTGATAAAGGAGATCAGGGATAACTAAGCCAGGCGTAAGTATTTCAGATCAGTTGGAAGCTGCAAAGCCAATATGGTAAAGTCGGAAAAATAGAGCGGTCCCGTTAGAGTGAGATAACCGGTGCGGCTGCAAGTCCAAGCTAAGAATTGCCTCTGTCAGCACCGATTTTCTCCATTTTTCCTTTTGAAACTAGAAAAATTCGGCACCCTCGGAGCTTGAAATCCCTTTTTAGGGCGCTAAAACAGCCAATTTCCTTGACATCAGAACACTTGTTCTATTACAATGCCGCGTATGCCTGGTCAGCCGCTTCGCAAGCGCTGGAAGACAGGCCGGCAACAGGAAAAAAAGAACACCTACAGCTTGGATGTACCGAATATCGAATTGCGGCGAAATGACCTTGCCATCCAAGCTAACCGCGCACGTGAAAAACCAGATCCAGAAGAACTGCCCGCCGGCGCGTCCATCAGCGATCCACTCGAAAGATTTTACGCACGCTGGGATATCTTGTCCTTCCGCGAGCAGGAAGTCGATGCTTTACTGAATCTTGGCTACGACAGGAATCAGATCGCAGCGAGATTGGGCATAAGTACCGAGACCGTCAAATCCCACGTTGAATCCATCTTTGAGAAATTTGGGGTACGCACGGCCAAACACCTTGTTGCCCTTCATCAATATCTGAGAATTAATATGGCAGGGTGGTGGGATCGGACCCACCAATAGTACCTTCCAGTAATCAAACACCTATACAGCTGTCCCCCAGGAAATCCCCCAAGAAAATCCCCCAAGAATCTGAGCTTGGGGGATTGTTTATTAACTCTGTTCTTGCTACTCTGTTGGGCATGTACGATCTCCTCGATATCCGTCCCGGTCATTGGAACCTGCATGTCCTGCCCAGGGATCAGGTCACATATTTTTTGGAAGCCTGCGGTTACCTGGCAAGGCGCGGGCCTCTGCTCGTCTTGGATTGCAACCGGCAATATAACCCATCATTGGTGCTGAGAGCCGCGCTTGGGCGCGAAGAGAACCTGAACCGGATCAAGAGCCGGCGCGCCTTCAATTGCTTTGAAACCACCATCCTCTTGCAGACCACACAGGCTGGTAGCGCGCCGGTCATGGTGTTCGATCCTCTCACTCATTTCTACGACGAACACGTGCCGTATAACATGAGGCATTTCCTCCTGGGAAATTGCATCACTCACATTCAACGCCTGAGCAAAGGCGCCGGACTTGCCGTATTCATCCAGCCCATGCCAAGTGATGCCCTAGCCGTGAATATATATAACCGTCTGGTCCAGGCCGCGCCGCAAGTAATACCGTACGCTTCACATGGACCCGAGCCGGTGCAGGAAAGGATGTTTTGATGGGAAATACCAATTCGACAATCACCGATATTCTGCAACGCGAAGAGCAGGCTCTGGCAAACTATCGCCGCGCCCTGCGCCGCGAGCATCAAATCGTCTTCGACGACCTCTTCAGCGCCGCCTACAAGCACCGCGCCCCGTCGAGCCTTTCCAAACATCTTCTGCCTTTCGAAACTTTCCTACTCTCCATGTTGATCGAAGAACACGCCGAAGTGATGGCCCTGAGAGAATTGCCGCGCGAGGTGACGCGTCTGCGCGGGGAAGTCGAGTACCTCTGTCGAAGACAAGAAAGTTTCGAGTTGAATTATGAACGAGTACACTGGCTGGTTGCTGGACCTGTACCCACACCCTGAGTGGGGCATTGTCCTTTGGCTATTGTGCGACGACGGCCAACGCCGCTGTCTGCGCCAGGATTTTCCCGTTACGTTTTACGCGGCCGGCCCGGATAAGCGCCTGCGCGCGCTGTGGCTCTTCCTCAGAGAACAATCACTTCACATAACACCTTCGAGGGAAAACAGGCGGGACCTCTTCGCGGGCATGAGAACAGTCCTGGCCGCTACTCTTCACCAGTCTGCCGCGCTCCCAGACTTGCACCGAAAGATAACCGAATACTTTCCCGATCTGATCTTATATGACATTGACTTTCATGTTGCTCTCCGCCACGCCGCGGTATACAGGACGTTCCCCATGGCGCGCTGTCATGTGGTCGTGGATGAGGAGAACATAATCCAGGAATTGCATGTGCTGGATTCAAAATGGGAACTTGATCCTCAGCCTGCACCTCTACGTGTCCTCACGCTCGAACTGGATACTGATCCGTTCCACCGCGACCCCAAGGAGTTTATTATCGGGACGCCGCGCGGCAAGGTGGCGCAGGACATTAATGATCCTCATTCACTGGGTTTTCTAAATTACGTCATACAAAAATACGATCCCGATTTAATTCTCTCGTCCCGCGGCGAAACATACCTTCTGCCTTTGCTTTTGGAACGCGCCGCCAAATATGACAAGCCGCTCCAGCTTAACCGCGATCCGGACAGTGTAATTGGCCGGAAAAAGGCGCGTCCTTACTTTGCCTACGGTCAGGTCATCTATCGCGGCCAGCAAGTCCTCTTGAAAGGCCGGCTTCATCTGGATACGAGCAACATCTCCTTGTATGGCGATTATGGGATAGATGGTGTTCTTGAAATGGCGCGTGTCACCTCCCAGCCCATCCAGACCGCGGCCCACACTTCACCGGGCACAGGCATTTCAGCCATGCAGGTCATCAAGGCTTTGGAGCTCGGGATCCTCGTTCCGGTCTACAAAGAACAGGTCGAGGATTGGAAGACGACCGCTCAGTTATATCGGGAAGACATGGGTGGCACTGTCTACGATCCCATCCTTGGACTGCATCCCGACGCGGCAGAGATTGACTTTTCTTCGATGTACCCGAGCCTGATGAAATATTTCAACATCTCGCCGGAGACTGTCAACTCTGTGAAACCGACCGCTGAACTGGTCTCCGAGTTGGGTATGATCGTTGACCGCAATAACCCAGGCCTCATTCCTCAAACCCTTGCGCCTTTGATTGAAAAAAGACTGGCTCTCAAAGACATTTTGTTGACCCTCTCTCCGAAAGATTGTCGTTACGAACGTTACGATGCGGCTTGCACCGCAGATAAATGGCTGTTGATCACCTGCTTCGGTTATCTCAATTTCCACGCTGCTCGCTTTGGAAAGGTCGAGGCGCACGAAGCAGTGACGGCTTACAGCCGCGAATGTATGTTGCGGGCGAAGGAGGCCGCCGAGGACTTAGGCTTTCGTGTTTTGCACATCTACGTGGATGGCATGTGGATTCATAAATTAGGCTGCCGAGTGCCCGAAGATTACAAGCCATTATTGGATGAGATTCAGGCCCGTACCAATCTGCGCATCGGGTTGGAGGGCGTCTACAAGTGGGTTGCCTTCCCGTCCTCCAAGCGCGATAAAAGGAATGCAGTGCCCACCAGTTACTTCGGAATCTTCCAGAACGGAGAAATCAAGACCCGCGGCATAGAAAACCGCCGTCACGATATGCCGAGCTTTATCAGTGAGGCACAGATGGAGATATTGGAAATCCTAAACAAAGCCCCCAGCGGCAACGGCTTGATGGATTTCCTTTCCGAAATCCAGACTCTCGTCCAGCAGAAGCAGGCAGAGCTACGCGATGGTCGAGTGCCATTGGAAAAGTTGCTCGTGCACCAATGGGTCAGCCGAAACTTGAATGAGTATCGCGCACCTACTCCGGCAGCAAATGCAATGAAACAGTTGGAAGGGGAAGGTAAGTCTCTCAATCCCGGCCAGTCCATCCGCTTTCTCTACATTCGAGGGAAGCAACGCGCCCGCGCGTGGGATTTGTCCGAAGACCTCGATCAGCGAACAATAGACCTGCCGCGCTATACGCGCTTGCTCACGCGCGCCATCAAAACAATCTTGGAACCGGTCATAGGAGTTGAGAACATATCAGTCGTGCTGGACAAATGCAGGCAGTTGCCCTTGGCGATGTGATGAGTACTTTTGCCAATCTGCAACATATAAAAAGCCTCCCTTTGCCCAATTGATGTCATGAGACCCTTGGGGCATCATATGCCTTTCGGTGTTTATAACGAAAAGAAATCAGATATAAGAATATTAGAAAAACTTCGATCTATTAGGCTTTTACAGTTCAAAATTTCCCACCTTCAACCATCGCCGATTACCTTCGATATTTGGTTCACATTTAGCCTGTTTCAATCTTTCTACCAAGTCAAATCGTCTCTCCGATGAATTGCTCATCTTAACAACATGAATCCCGCTAATATCACTGAAAGGACGAATATCACCGCACTCTACAAGAATGGTTCGATCTGGATGCGTAGCCAGCGCCATCCCTGCTTCAAAAATGACATTTAACCGAGCTTGTCCGGTTGGTGTTAAGTCGTATGGAGGGTCGCCTCGCTTTTGGAATTCCTCCTTTAGATGACCCATTTCATCAGGAGTCAAGAGCACCACGACTGCTTGTGCATTTGCAAATGCCACATCCAAGATATCTTTGATAAAAGGCGTCGGCGTGCCCATAAGCTGAATTGCATAAGCCCATTCCATTGGCTTCAATTCTATTGCTCTCAAAAAGTCAAACATTGACTCGGCAATCTTGTCATTTCTCCCGTGCACGATGAAAACATTCTTTTTGAGTGCCGAATCCATTGTCGTCATATCTGTGTGTCCGTTAGTGATTTCTTGAAGTAAACCTTCGATATAACTATGAAGCCAAGCCCCAATTTGGTTTTCATAGATAGTTAATGTGGGCAGACCCGCATCTTTGGGATTTCGTTCAATTGTCTTATTTAATAACTGTTGTTTTGCCTCCTCCAATCTATCAGGAATATGGGCGGACACAAAACCCAAGAAGCTCCCAGTCCATTCCTGCAAGGCACGATTGCCCTCTACAAGATTTGCATTCGAAAAATGAACTTCAACATTGTAACGAAGCCTTTTCCTAAATTCAATCAATGCTCGCGCAGATTCGCCACTAACTGCCATCGTTTAACCTCCCACGGAAGTTGTTTGATGTTCGCCTTAGTGATCATCTTGTACCACAAATTTAATACATTTGTACCCGTTAGTCAACCACATTTAATTGCCGGTTCAGGTCTATAATCTATCAAAAGCAGAAAGGGTCGACCCGAATACAAAATGAAACTTACTTTATATCAGTCATGTATTGACATAGAGCCAGAGCTCTTGAGCCCAACTAATCTAGTAGACCTGCAAGTTCCCCGACGTCGGTTAGTTCGCTTCTTTGAGAATTGGCTGTACATAGTGTCAGCCCTGACTATTATCATGCCGATTCTATTGACCCTTGCTTTGACCCTATCGGAAAGAAAACAATTCCCCGAATGCTCAGGGACAATTCCAATGGCAATATGGATCATGGGCGTCATGCTATTTGCACTTCTCCATACATTGGTTACTGCACAACCTGATCTGCGAAAATACTGGTTCCTTAAAGCATTTGATAAAAAATATCACATGTTTCATGTAGTTGTTGCTTTAGTATTAACTGCGGGAGTACAACTTAGTGTCATTAACTGCTCACCCAAAATCGCTGAGTGGTCATGGATTCTCTACGTGTTTCCACCTATGCTCGCGAGCGAATATGATACAACGACCGGCTACACATACTCTATTTTGGCGACAATCATTTTTCTTTATTTGACCGAGAATCGGCAGGTTAATGGGTTGATGAATTTAACCGCTTTCGGTTTTCCTGATATAACTGGCTGGATTACGTTTGGTGCGAAAGCTTTTTTCATAATATCTCTTACTGCAGCCAGACATTACTCTATTAGGCGGCATGTTATCTGGGTTGAGAGAGGGCACTTATTGCAATCTGTCATTCAAGCGTTGTCCAAAACACAATTTCAAAGCAATCTGCAGAAAGATAATACCGCAGAATGGAATTGGATTGCGCAAGAAATTGCCCAACGATTGAAATTTGACAAGGTCTTCATCCTTTTGTTAGATGAAAAAGGGAAGGAATTTAATCTGGCGGGCGGCGCTGGGGCCGAGGATGGCGATCTGAGAAAGGTTCATTTCTCAAGGAGTCAAGGCATTGCTGGCCACGTTTCTAAAACAAGAGCGCCACATTTAGCAAAAAGAACTGGGACCAGCATTAGAAATGGCTGCTCCCATTATATTACTTTCAAAGGTTTTGATGGAACCCGTTCAGAATTGGCAATGCCTATTATGGTCAATAATAAGGTGTTGGGCATCCTAGATATTCAGAGTGATCGATTCGATGCCTTTTCTAAGGAAGATGTAATTGTTGCCTCTACGCTTTCTGCATCCCTTTCTCTGCGACTAGAACACAAATATGAATTGATGGCCCGTCAAGAAGACACGAATTTGTTAGCGATATTAAGGAGAACAGCATCGGCTATTCATCAACAAAATAACATCAAGAAGATATTCGATGATTTAACCCAAAATCTTGTAGAATTGTTTCAAGCAGATCTTATTACCCTGTTTCCCTTGGCGCCAGGCACTAACTATCCAATATCTCCTCCATATGCTTACGGAGAATTTCGAGATCCGGCAAGACTCAAGGTTCCTCTGACAGACGATTCAGTAACTTTTGATCTGATAGCAGAATGGGAGCCTCGTTTCTTTGAGGATTCCGCAAATGAGCCTTTGTTGACTTCTGCAATTGATCAAGAGGGGAAAACAGCTGCAGGGCTCTCTAAGAGGTTTGTTTTTAGAGAAAACATCGCCTCCACCGCATTTCTGCCAATTGGTACTCTAAAGGAACGTGTGGCTGTATTGTTCATAAATTACCGCCGTCCATTTTATTTTGATGACGCCTATAAACTGAGGCTACAAGCATTGCTAAGCATATACGCAGTTCAGCTCGTCATTACCCAACAGGCAGAACTTCGTAACTCACCTCTGTTTGTTGATGTACCCGATCTTCACTCCATGTTTGGTATTAAATTGATAGATTTAATCTCTAATTTCCAAGAAACTATCAAGGAACAAAAAGGTGATGTTGATCAAGTAATGGGTATACTCAGAAAACAACTCAAGGAAGTCATAAAGGAGATCCTAAAATCAAAATCTGCGGAAAACGAGATAGGAAAGGATAAATATGGTTTAGCGCGTTTAATCGAAAATTATGGTATAGCACTGAAGCACTCCTCGAACCGCGATCTTAATATAAAAATAAGCGTTGATCCAGGCACCTTTTATTCTGGCAGGGCAGTCAACCAGGCTATTTACGCGACCATCAGTGAGGCGATGCTCAATGCAGTTCAGTACGGTGAGGCTGACACAATTGAGGTTGAAGTAAAAAAGTCATTGACTTCCATTGATGTAAAGATTCAAGACAACGGAAGTGGATTTAATGTGGGGGAGGCAACGAAAATCTACGAAGAAGAACGGTCGAATGCTTGGACTGGCATTAGCGGCATTTTTGGGCGCTTGGAGGCAATAAAACGAATATTCGGTTCGCCATTGGCGAGGATAGAGTCCAATAATCAAGGCACTTTAATCCATGTTATTGTTCCTCTGTTGGTGGAGGTGGGCAATGGCTGAAAGTGCTTCCGCCCGTATGGGGGTCCTAATTGTTGAAGATTTACCAGTTTACTTGCCCATGTTCATAGGCTGGATCGGCCCAACTGAATATCAAATTGTCGGGCCGGCCAAGAATAGGGACCAGGCATTTAATCTCATTGAGGCGGAAAAGCCACATATTATTGCTGCTTTCGTTGATTTATACATTCCCGAGAATGAGGGTCGGCCCAAGCCCAAAAAACAATGTGGGATAGACGTAATCTCAAGGTTGAAAGATTTTTCCATCCCTATCGTTGTGGCTTCCGACTACATACCTCACGAGGTTCTTCGCGACGCAGTGAAATCCAAGTACAGTTTTCTTTACAAGAAGGACATGAATGAGGTAATGGTTAGGCATGCCCTAGAACAAGCAATTATGAAATCGGCATTGTACTCAGAATCGGTTCTGACGGAATTGGATCGGTTGATTGAGGATTTGAAGATTGAGAATCCCTTGGATGATAGTGAGTGGGACATTTTGGAATTAAGGATAACAGGAAAATCATTGAAGCAAATCGCCGAGCTGAAATCATACGCATATCCTTCTATCCGAAAGAAAATCTCAGACATCTTCGAGAAAGTAGGTGTTAGTAACTCGCAAGAGGCCTCACGGTGGTATGAAAAAAACGCCGCTAGGTTTGGTCGCAAAAATGTGCTTGAGGTGATGTCAGAACAATCTTCTGATTCTTTAGAAGATTAGGGAAAGAGAGCAAAGCTCTTCCAGCTTGTGTTTCCATTGTGACTACTCCAGTTAAATGCCAAACTCCTGGGTGAGGGGGCACCCAAGAGCTTGGCTCGCCTACTATATCATGAAGGGTACATTTCTACTTTGTAATACGGGTGACATTTTAACTTTGGGTTAGCAGGCTAGCTGTCGCTAACTCAAACCGACACATTCCCCATACCTCTACGCTAATCCAAATATGATGAGCAACCAATGATCTGGTTGTTCATGTACGCCCTGGCGATAAGCCTGTATGACCTGCACATGGGGCGAATCCCGAACTGGTGCACGCTTCCTTTGCTTGCGGCTGGAGTGATTGCGCATTTCCCTGAACGCCCCGAAGTGTGGCTTGCCAGTTTTGCGCTGATGTACGCCTGGGCAGGAGGCCGGATGGGTGCGGGGGATGTCAAGCTCTGGATCGCATTGCTGTGGGCATTGCCGGTCGAACAATCTTCTCACTCACTTCTTTTTATGTTTATTTCATTCCTCGCGACTGGGGCTGCACAGATCATCTGGCGAGTCATCAAAAAACAAGCGATGACAGATGTGAAGTCTCCCGCCGCCTGGCGCACCATTCCCTTTCTTCTGATGCTCTGGTATGTACACTGACCTCTTCCTTGCCCTGCTCAACCGAAGCAACGCGCGCGGTCATCCAATCCTGTCGGCGATGCTGTACACCTTCTGTCCAGCTGCCGCGCGCTGGTGGCTGGCCGGCGCAGACCCGACACCGCCGTTCGATCCGCTCTGGCAATCCCTGCAAGACCTCACTAGCGGCGGGACTCTATTGGATCACCTCGCGCGCTATGGGTTCGAAAACGTGATCGAGGATGTCCGGGAATACGTCCGCAAGGTTGAGGAATATCGCAAACAAAACCCGGTTCCCGCACCCGAGCTCCTGCCATTATTTCGGGGCGGAAAGATCGACATGGCGCGCCGCTTTGGTTCGCAACATGCGATCAACAATCTTGGAGGAGACTGGCGCAACCTTTTTATCTATGTGCGAGCATGGGCATTCCTCTCACAGGACTGGCGAATCGGGATGAAGATCGAACGCGACTCGGAATACATTCTCTCCTGCGAAAAAGTCTTGCTCGTCCTGCCTTTCGCCCGATTGCCCGTGCAGTTCGATGTACTGGTTTGGAAGGTTCCAGTCGGTCACGTGATGGAAAACAAAATCGGATTGCTTGTGTCGCGCATGGAACATGACCAGCTTCGATTCGCGCTCATGCAACGATGTAATTCCTCCAGCAAACAACCGTGGCCGAATATCCCAACCGTCTTTGCTTTGGATCGCGAAACCGGCGAGGTCCAGCATTACGACCAAACTCTCGCAGACAAAGATTTGGAACGCATCGTTCAATCTTTATCTGATCTGGCGAAGAACGGACCGCATCCACCCTTGAATGCCCTGCGCCAGCCTTCGCTGTGCAAGCACTGCGGATACCAAAGCCTGTGCTTCGAAAAAAATATCCTTTCCCCTCACGCCCTCTCCACACTATGAAACAAACCCGCCCCTTCATTGTCCTTGCCCTGTTCCTCGCCCTGATTTCGCTCGGCAGTCTGGCGATGGCTGCCGCACCCACTCATGACTCAAGCCCGTCTTATAACATCACACCAACCCCGCCACCCACACCGACTCCAACTCCGCCGGGAGGTGGTTCAACCGGTACCAGCATCACGGAGATTTTTCATCGCCTTGTATTTCCCGCCGAGACAATCTCCGAAGCTCTGGCAGGAATCTTCAACAAGGCTGCTGATAAAGAGGTGAATGCCATGAGTGAGGAGGTGGCGCGCTGGACGCAAGCGATCGGTGAGATCGTGCAAGCTCCCAGCCAGGGCGATTACAGCAAAGTAGCTCAGTCCAGCTTGCCAGTCGCCGCGGCACTGGCTCCGGCTTTGTTTCTATTGCGATTGGCGCTCTATCATTGGGGGCGATTGCTTGGCGACGATGACAGCGGATTGCGCGTGGTGGGAGATTGGGTTACTGCGGGTGTGCTGGCAGTCGTGTCCGGTCCATTTCTCGATCTGATCGTCCGCCTCGGCTGGTGGATGGCGGGGAAGGTCATCGGCGAGACCGGTGTGCTGGCCGTGAGCTTTGTCCAGTCCACCACCGCAACCTCTATCTTGCTTGGACTCGCCAACCTGACCTTCCTCGGAAGTTTGCTCTCCATGGGTCTGGCCATTGGCTCTCTGCTGGCCATTGGCGGAATGCTGTTTGCGTTTGCGTCTGCGAACGCGGTCTTATTCATCCTAGCTGTTCTCGCCCCGCCACTGGCGATCGCCAGCGTTCTCCCACAGGCAACCTGGCTGCGCTCCCTGTGGTTGAAGGCGGTGATCTTGATTGCTCTCTTGCCTGTTGTCGCTGGGGGAATCTTCAAGGCTGGAATGGCAGCCAGCACCTGGCTCGGACAGCAGGGCTTGTTATCCGCCATCATCCGTGTGATCTGGCTGTGGGGCGCGACGGGACTGCTTCTTTCCATTGCGGGCATCCTCGGAAAGATGACCATCTCCACCACCGCGGATGCATTTGGGCAATTGGTTAAGACCGCGCAACAAATCGTCGCGATTGGAGCATTAGCCGCCAGCGGTGCAGGCGCAGGAACCGCGGGCGCTGCCGGAACGGGTGCGGCTACGGCAGAAACTGCCGCAACCACGGGTGGGCTCAGCGGCGGGGAAGCCGCCCTGAGTCACCTGAACGCGGCACAGCAACTCACTCAGCGCGCGGCGACATTCGAAGCGATGGGGCTCCACGCGCCTGCATCATACAATCGTTCGCTCGTACATGGACATGAACTATCCGCAAGACAGGCGGAACTCGGTGAGCGAATGCAACGATTTAATGGTGTTCAGAGTGAGTCACAAGACTTCGGGTTTTCTCCATCGGTGAACTCCACCATTCAATCCAATTTCAATGGTTCGAGCGAAGATTTCCAACGCGGGTTCCAGGCCCTATCCCCTCACATCTCCCAACATGGACTTGATCCGAATGCGCTTACCGCGCAATACCCTGAAGAGACTGCCCACATGGTGCAGGCGTATCTGGATCATTCGGAGGAAATCAGCCAGGCGCGCGACCCACTGTACCGCGCCTCGGAACTCGGAAAGGCCAGCAACATACAGGGCATGATCACCTTCATACCAATCAGAGACAAGGATGAAGATAAGACATCATGACCCTCGCTGAATCGTTTGCGTTGGCATCCTTCACCTTGTTCAGCTTCGCTGATCTGCGTTATCGCCTCGTACCTGGTATCGAATTGTTTCTCCTTGGAACGATCCTGCTGACCCTGCCTGTATCTCCATTACAAACAGGCATCATCTTGTTCGCTTGTGCCTGGGGATTGTTCCGAAACATTTCCGGCTGGTTCGCTTTGCCGCTTTTGTTTTATCCACCCGCCTGGCCGGTGCTGCTTACCGGGTATGGGTATAGAAAGGGACTGATTGGGAGGGCAGATTTGTTAGCCATCAGCGGACTCGCCTGTCTCTTCCCACTGCCTGCGGTTCTGCTTTCATTGCTTGGTTTGGAAGTCTGGCGCAGAATTTGGATTCGCAGGCAAAGCGGTTCGATCCCTGCCATCCCCGGTCTGCTACTTGGACTACTTGCATTTCTTTTGTTGCGATTGATCTTCCCCGTTACATAGCGACACGATTCACCATCCCCGATCCTCAATTGAATATGATGCCCCCATGCCGCGTTCCGGAACCCTGGGCAACTCCCAACCATACACTCCCTTTGGTGTCTTCGCTGGCCTGTCCTTCTGGAGCGGCGGCTTGACGTTACTCGCCGCAGCGCCAGGAATCGGCAAGACTTCCTGGCTGCTGCGGATGTTGTTCGAGTCTGCCTCCAGCCACATCCCGTCCGCCATTGGATGTTACGAGCACACTCCCGAAGAATTACGCTATCGTCTGTTCCTTCAGGCAGAGGCCATGATCAGCGGTCCGCATATACAGACTCGACAGGAAAAAGTGGAGATGGCATTGGCGCGCGCAAGTGAGGCTGTTCTTTTATCTTTGAATTCACGGGAAGATACGGTGCGCGCACTGGAAGATACGCTCATTCACGACTATGCCTTTCCTGTCAAAGGACCTGCGCTGCTGGCAGTCGATTACCTCAATCGCGTCCCCGTGATTGGCTTGACAGGGATGATGAATGAAGAGGGTCGAAGCGGTGAGGCAGCCGCGGCTTTGCGGGAAGTCGCGCGGCATCACGGCTGGGCGGTGATCGCGGCCGCGGCGTTGAAATCGGAGTTCTTCAACGATGGAGATGATCTGTCCGCCCTGTTGGGCGATGAACGGGTTCCGTATGAGGCGGATCGTGTGCTGGTTGTCCAACGAAAAGGCGATGTGTGCGATTGCGGATGCGCCCCACTTGAAGTCATTACGTTGAAGGATCGCACCGGTCCCCCGCGCCGCTTCCCGATGCAATTCTGGGGTGAACGATTTTATCCCGCACTCGAAGCCGAATTCGACAAGCATGATCCAGTGGTTCTTTCATGACTCAGGTTTCCTCCATCCTGTTGACTTTTCTGCGCGAAGCGTGGATGACGTTGGCAGGCGCTTTCCTAGCATTTGCGCTTCTGGCAGGGATTGCTCAAATGCTTCGCGTGAGTTCGGCAAGCGTCTTGGGTGCAAACCTGTGGGTGTGGGAATCTGTTTCCGCGTTGTTGTCCGTTGTGGTGCTCGGGTTATTTGCCTTTTTGGGAATCCCGCAAATTGTGAAGGCCCTGCAAGCCTCGTTGCCTGGTGGAGGCGGGTGCGGTCCGATCAACGAGCTGGGCAGTCTCGCCTCTGGATTGATCGGCGGACTTGCGGCGCTTAGGATGCTCAAGGCGGCGTTTGCATCTATGCTCTCCGCTTCGATCGGCGGCGCATCTACCTTTGCCAACGCGCTGATCGAATGCGGTGAGTCAATCTTCGGAATGATCCTGGCTAGCGCGGCGCTACCCCTCGCCGCCTGGTTTCTTGGAACCTGTTGAATTGTGAAAGGAGAATAATCTTATGTTCGATCCCATCATGCAACAAATTCTTGCGATTGCCCGCGACGCCTGGGCGTTCATGGCCGGTCTGTTGATCGTCGTGGCATTGCTGGGCGGACTGTATTACGTCCTACAGGGCACGGCAGGCGCGGCCTTTGGCGCCAGCCGTATGACCTCGATGGCGATCATCGGCGTGGTCGGGCTGGTCATCATCGTCCTGTTTGCTTTCCTGTTTCTTCCGCAGATTGGCGAGTTGCTTCATAAGTTCCAACCCAAACCGCCCTTCTAACTTCTATGTTCAATAATCGCGATATCGGCATCCTCGGCGCGGGTGCGTTGCTGGCAGTGCTGTGCTTATTCTTACCTTTCTCGTTCGTGGGCAAGGTGGTAGTTGGTTTTCTCGTGCTGGTTGGATTTATGGCACTGGCATTGCTCCGGCTCGGTCCCGACCGCGTCCCGCCCGAAGTCTGGTTGACGCGCCGCTTTCGCTATGCCATGCAGACGAGGCAGTACGTCAACCAACAGACCGCGACTCGCAGAGCGGAACCAGCAAATGCTCAGCGACAAGAATCTAAGCGCCCAGTCTTTGATGGCCATGCGCCATCCATTGCAACACAAACGGTGCTTCATCCGATCGACCTGGCCTGGAATGAGATCGGAGTCTATCCGTTGCTCACGGCCCTGCTTGGCGTTGTGGGCGTGTATTTTGCTGTCTGGCTTGCCAACGGCGGGGCGGAGGAACTTTCCATCTGGTTCAGGTAGGAGAAGAAAATGATCACTTTGATTTCATTGATCGGCGCGCTGGCGTTGGCCGCAATTCCAATTACATTCGGCTGGCGGCGAACCGTGGATGAAGCAGGCATGGCGCGCGCCATGGGCATCGCCCAGCCCAAGAAAAAATTC
This sequence comes from Chloroflexota bacterium, assembly GCA_016195815.1. Classification (GTDB taxonomy): domain Bacteria; phylum Chloroflexota; class Anaerolineae; order Anaerolineales; family Villigracilaceae; genus Fen-1038. The sequence goes on along the minus strand of JACPYX010000010.1, from coordinate 58,575 downwards.
GATCCCGAAAAGTTTGCACGTCAAACCGGAACGGGTCTTGCGTTCAATCAGATCGCCTATGGATTTCTCGCATGGGTCGGTGGAGGGCTGGCAGGAGGAATGTTTCTTGGACTCTTCCCAGCCATCCTGTTTGCGATTGCAGGCGGATTGCTGTATGCAGGCACGCTATCCGATAAGCGACAGGAATTCCGTTTGAAGCAAGCCAAGGACATCCTGCGCGGTTTAGGCGTGGTGGAAACTTTGTTATCGCAGGGCAAGCCCTTGGGCGATGCGCTCGATGACGCGGCACAGGCTGTGGGTCCGGACGGGCGCATGGTATTGGGTGATCTGGTGGTTCGTTTGCGTACTGCGCCTGCCGATGAAGCGGCATTGGCGGTGCGCGAATGGACCACTGCCTGGGACAATCCCGCCGTGGACATTGTTGCCACGTCCTTGCTTGCCTCCATCGAAGGCCGCATCGAGATCGGGCCTTTAGTTGCATCACTGCGAAAAACGTTGGGAACTGTCGTGGAAGTCTTGTCACGCGCCCGCGCCGCGGCAAAGGGTGTGGAATGGCAAGCGCGCTTTCTTGCACTTTTCCCGCCGGCTGTGCTGGTCTTGATTGCAATTACCACGCCCGAGGTCGGGAAGTTGTATTCCGCCAATCCACTGTTGCTATCGCCTGTCATTATCGGCTCAGGCGTTTCATACTGGCTCTCAATGCGGATGATCCGCAATGGCTTGTCCATCGAAGCCTCGATGGGTTTGCAAGCTGGAGGGCAGGGCGAGATCCGTTTGGACCGCCTGGGCCGCGTTCTATAATGAAAGCTTTCACCCGTCTTTTGATCATTGCGATCGCCGCCCCCATCTTATGCGGGGCGGCTTTGGTTGTTGGGTATGTGATGATCGTCGTTTTGACGATTCCCCAATTACCGTCTTGGGCGCAACCTGGCGTCGAGCAGTGGCTATTCGATGTGCCACAATACAGCGAGACCGGTGACAATGGTTCTTACGGGGATTCATCGCCAGCAGGGTTGAGCGCTGTTCCGTGGGATGGATATACCGGTCCTGAATCTGATATTTACGATTTGCCGCTGGTTGGGCCCATCCAGCATTGGAGCACTCAATATGACAAGCCTTTGCTTGGTTGTACCTTCCATGATCCCCATTACAAATCTCACACTGGCGATGATTTTCCCGTCAATGAAGGAACACCGGTGCACACCACAATGGGTGGAAAGGTCGTGTGGGCTGGTTCGAATGGTCCGTGGGGAAACCTGATTGTCATTGAAAATAATGGCTATCAGGTCTGGCTGGCGCATCTGAGCAGTATACAGGTATCCGCAGGGGATATTTTGCATTACGGCGATGTAGTTGGCTTGAGCGGCAACACCGGCAACAGCACCGGCGCGCACCTGCATTACGGTATCAAGCACAAGACAGGCGATAAAGCCTATGTATGGCTGAACCCACAGTTGTTTTTCACCGAAGATGAATATATCAACATCGGGTGTTCGGATTGATCCATGACCGTCCGTGTTGGAAAAGTGACGTTTTCGGATTGGGTCAGTCTGTCGTTTCAGGATGGCTGGACGGACACGTTTATCTTCCGCATCGATTCCCATGCATGTATCCCGCCATTCTGCTATGAAGAACCCTTGAGGCGGATGTCATCACATACAAACCGAAAACGTCCGGGCGCTTCGTTGTGGGTGCAGGTGGATGCGCCCGGCGAATGGTTCATGTTGGAGATCAGGCGCTCACTGAAAGGATTGGCATTGCCTTACGCCGTGACGATGGCAGACAAGACTCCGGACTGGTTGGATTTTTCCCGTCCGTCGCGCTTGTTTCATTCACCGCTTCCACGCCCACCGGCTGTGGAGGAGAGTCATGCTCATCTCTCATTGGAGGAATTACGATGTTTGCAGGCGCTGGGTAGAATGGAAAAAGGGGATGAGGAGGAGATTGCAACGCTGGTAGGTTTGCCCATTGACGTTACAACAAGATCGCTTGCTCATCTCGAGGCGAAGGAATTGGTCGTATACAAGACCAACCCAAAAATACGACGCGGTAAATCCAAGCCCGCTCAAATGGATTTGTTTCCCCTTGGGCATCTTCGCTCCAAGGGATTGTCTCTTGCATTGCGAAGTTGGGGGATTCCGAAAGGCATAGAGTTTACCTCTCGAAAAGAGGAGAATCTCCAGCAGATCGGATATGAGCACCGTCGTATATCCCGCGTTTGGTTTGCATGGTTGAAATCCGCCTGGCACTATGCAGAGATTTGGACTGGCTGGAGCGAGGTCCGTATCCCTGATCTATATGTGATCCCGGATGGATTAGCATGGGGAAGAATTCAGGGATATGAGACGTTGTTCTGGCTCGAGGTCGGGGACCACCACAAGAACCGGGATGAAATCATTGAGATTACAACGAAGAGGCTGGATCAGGCGCGAAAGTTATGTGAACGAACCGGAGTGCGGTTGGTGTATGTGCAGTTGAGCACGAATTGGGTACATGAAGCCGCGCGGTGGGCTTGCGTGGAATTACCGGAAGAGGTGGCTGTAGTGATGGGGAATCAGCGGATGTTTGGCGAATTACCGATGCTGGAATGGGGAAAGGTGACTTCTATATGATGTATTATCTTCCTGCAAAGAACACTTCTTCGGGTTTTCCGAAGATGAAAATTACCAATCATCATTTTCCCCAAGAGGTTTATGTACCCATATAAGACTCAAAACGGCCTCATACGATGGCATATTGACCGACCATTCCCGAATCACATCAGTTTTATCAAAGGCATCCTTGTTATCACGGAACCATTCAAGGGCTCTTACTTCGTGCCACTCACTCTTTATGTCTATGCCATTGAATAATCTTCTCGCATCGGTGTTTGTTCCTACTGGTTTTTTTACATCAGGAAAAACACCAAGTTCAGTGAATGCTGGGGAAGGCTGAAAATACTGGATGATGCCTCGGACAGAATATACAACAGCCACCGGCTCAGGTGTAAATCGCGTAAAGCTAAATGTGGTCGCGGTTAGGGATGTATCAAGGCGCATTGCCCAATCAGAAATAATGTCGAAAGAGGGTTCGCTCTCGATGAATGGCTTTTCGACAAATCTGGCTGGAATCAAAAAAGCCGAAGCAAATTGATTAGCTTCCTGTTCAGTATCAACACCTGAGTCATTGGGCATATCCTGAATATCGCCTTTTGTGCAGTTCATCAGCAAACCAGTGCCTCGATGCATTTCAAGATGACCAAGTTCATGTGCGATGGAAAAACGCCGGCGATGATGGCTGATTAAAGGCGAGGATGATACAGTAATGATTGGTCTGCCAGGCCCCACCAATAGACACGCCTCAGCTCCTTTCAACTCATACTCTCGGAGAATAGCACCACGTGCATAAACAATTTCCTTCAACAGCAAAAGATCGTCTACCCTAGAAATGTCAAGTCTGTCTAGGACCAGGTTCGCAATTGTTTCAGCTGAACTCATCCTAACCTTGACTCAGATCAAAATCAATTCCGCTAGCGCGGGCTTTGTACTCAAGTTCCTGGAGGATGACTGCTAAATCGGAGTCGGTTAATTCTTCTAGGTTGCGGAAAGCCAGTGAGGGTTGCTTTCCGCCGAAAGCAAGGGAGGCCGACAATTTTTGGATCGCATTCGTTAATTGGCCGCGACTCCATTCCTTCCGAATGGGCACATCGTCAATTTTGGTTACGGCTTCATCAATATCATTTGAAGAAACAAAGCGCCAGTTTGTGGCTATTAAGTTGTTTATAAACTCCCCGCCTTGAGTCTTTAGAGTTTCAGGGTCATATCCGGATTCCACCAAGAATTCCAGGATTTCCTCGTCGGTTTCCGGTTCCGGAATTTCATCGAACAAGCGGTTGAATTCGTTCGCGATTTCCAAATCAGTTCTCTTGGATTTATTCTCGTCCATTTTCAGCCTCTATTCTTATTTTGGATGCTCTTCGCCGCAACGCCCGCAGATGTTGATTTATTTCTTTGATTGGCCTGCCCAGACATTTGGACAAGTCTTGTGGTTTAGCAGAACATTTACCATAGCATATAGCATAAACAATCTCTTCAAGTTCAGGTTTTCCACTGCACGCTTCCAACAATGAATCGATTCTCAACCCAGCAGAAGCCATTAATTCATCTTCAGTTTCCACCGCAATCATGGCTTCTTCGGGAGAGTTAGCCTGGGGCCTGACGCGAGACTCGCGGTTCACCATGTCTTCCATTCTGGCAACCGCAGGGTCATTGTCGTTGAGGTGATCCAGATGTATGTCACGCTTGTTTGCAGACGATTCCGCTAAGTGGCTGATTTCGCTCCTGATCACCCATTTCAACCAATCGAGCAAGTCCCCCCTTTCAGGGTCCCAATTCCGCTTCTCACTGAAGGTCTTCGCAATCACATCTTGTACGATGGTTTCCGCAGTTTGTCCCTTGGGAAGAACACCGGAGTTCCAGTTCTTCCCTTGAATAACCCACTCCGCAAACGCCACAAGTTTGGGGTAGGTTTCCTCCCACGGAAAATCATTTAGAAGCTGTCTTTTCTTCTCGTTCAAAATAACCTCCCTACCGACGATTTTAGGGATGCCCTGGCATTGGATTTTAATTCCTTCTGTCGATTGGATTGATTGATTTTACGCCAAATCACGCTAATCATCACGATTGGGTGATCTAATTAATTAATACCGCCGTCCTCCAGTTTTTGGTCAAAATGGCAAAAATTCAGAACAGGTCGGTATTAACAGTTATGAAAGCCGCTTCCCTAATCGGGCAGCAAGAGGAGAATTCGGAAATGGCTTGTCAGCATTGCGAATTCTTCCAATCCACTTTAGGAGAAATATCATGACGAAGAAAATCACTATTCATATCAACCAAAAACCGTACCACTTCGAGAAGTCCGAACTTACTCCACAGGATTTCAGAGATGCGTTGGGGGCTCCAAGCGACTATGAGGTGTGGTTGATCAACAAATCGCCGGACCCGGAGGGTCAGTTGCCAGTTGACGATATTCAGATTACCGCGCCTGTTCAAATTAAAAATGGTCAACGCTACCGCGTTGTGCCTCCAGGAACCTTCGGCTAAGATGTTGACCGACATCCTGCTTCAAGAAATTGCGGGTCTGAGAGAGGCCGGCTACAAAGTGGAATTGATCGAAACGGACGGGTTTGCAAACATAATATTGGATGATTATCCACTGCCTCCAATGTATAACAAACAAAGCACCATATTGCTGTTACGGATACCCATATCATATCCAAACGGCAACCCAGATATGTTCTGGACAGCGCCAGACTTGTTGTGTGCAGATGGACGGACTCCTACTAATGCAGATTCGCTTGAAAATCACCTAGATCAACAGTGGCGGAAGTTTTCTTGGCATCCTCAAGGTTGGAATCCTGGAACTGGAAACTTGTATATGTATTTGGAGTTTGTAAACTACGGTCTTGTTAGAGCTGGGAAGAGCAACCAATGAGCAAATACAGGTTAAAGATCTCGCGTGAGGATTTCGATAGACTACGCCATATGGTTTTGATTGATTTACCAGATGAGGCGGGAGCATTTGCATTGGCAGGAATCGCTGAATATGGCGATGAAACAGATATTCTCATAAGACGACCAATTTCAGTACCCAAACACATGATGATGGTTCAAAACGAATATCGCCTTGAAGTTGCACCTCAGGCTATTAATGGCTTGATTGCCTTGTGTGATGCGAACCAGTTAGGGGCAGTAATATGTCATAGTCATCCAAGTGGGCTAAGGTATTCACAATCTGATGATTATGGGGAGGGAAGGATTGCGGATACCCTTCGCCCATTCATTCCAGCAAAAGCACCCATAGCAAGTCTGTTATTTACCCCGGACAATGTAACAGGCAGGATTTGGCTTGCAGATAAATCCCAGCCCATCAACCTGGACGAGATCATTGTGATAGGACACCACATTCAAAAAATCGAATTGCAAAAGGTTCCAACCGATTCAACCAAACTGGATTTGTATGACCGCCAAGTAAGAGCGTTTGGGAAAGATGGGCAATTGGCTATTTCCCGTGCCAAGGTGGGCATCATTGGGCTAGGGGGAACAGGTTCACCCATCGCCGAACAATTGGTGCGCTTGGGAGTTTTGGATCTTATACTGATTGACCCTGATAAATTTTCTCCAACAAATCTATCTCGCGTCTATGGGAGCTATTATGGGTCAGTAAGGAAATCGAGACTCTTCTCCGAGCATAAGGTCAACCTAATTGCTTCCAATCTACGAAGAATAAATCCAAATGTTCAGATTCGTGCAGTACATCAAAATGTGGTGCTAAGCAAGACAGCCTCGCTGCTACTGGATCGAGACGTCCTCTTTCTCAGCACCGATGAACATTGGGGGCGGTCTATCGTCAACCAAATTGCCTATCAGTACATGATTCCCACCATCAATCTTGGCGTCCGAATCTCGTCTGATGATGGCGTGATTTCTCATGCAATAGGCGCAGTGGATGTTCTTCGACCGGATAAGCCCTGCCTGTGGTGTAAGCAATTTCTCCGATCCGAAAGAATTGCAGCAGAAAGCATGCCGATTGAAGAGCGACGACACTTGCTCCAACAAGGATATGTCGAGGATATTGATTCCAAGACACCGGCGGTAATAAGTTTTACAACAAGCGTGGCAAGTTCCGCGGTCTCCTTATTTATTCACCTGTTTACGAATTTTATGGGCGACACCGGAGAAATCAGTCGAATCCGTTATGATTTCCTAACAGGAATATCTAGCAGGGGGACAACGAATTTCGACAGGAATTGTATTTGCCAGAAAGTGAAGGGTTTCGGCGATCTATCCTCCTTGCCAACTTTGACCATGCTAGCAAAATAGATCACAGAGATTATTGCTTTGATTGCGGAAGAATTCTAGGTAATAAGATCTTGTTCTAGCTGGAGATGGGGGGATTGGAGATATTCGGATGTTGCCGGCGGCGGAGTGGGAGAGGCTAAACGGAATCGAATAAAATCAAAAATGCAAGTAGAATTATAGAAATCTTCATCAGTTGTCATTACGTTGGGACGGACAAGATGCCACGGATTTTCGATAACATTGAGCTACGGCTTCTCCCCGACTTGCAAAACGCAATAGTCGCGTCATACCGCGCCGATTTTTGCGTGGGGTATTTCAATCTTCGGGGATGGAAGGAGCTCGCCAATTATGTCGATCAATGGGAAGGGGGCGACAATCATTGCGTCCGTCTATTAGTAGGCATGCAGAAGTTGCCCCAAGACGAACTGAGGGGATATTACTCTTTCGCCACTGGCCAAGAAGAATTAGACAATCCAACCAAGATAAGGCTAAAGAAGAAACTTGCTGAGGAGTTCCGGGAACAATTGACTTTCGGCGCACCGAGTAATGAAGACGAATCTTCCCTCCGTAAACTAGCAGAGCAACTTCGGTTGCGAAAAGTACAAGTCAAATTATTCTTGAAGCATCCTTTGCATGCAAAACTCTATCTTCTATTTCGAGAGGATAAATTCAACCCGATCATCGGCTTCTTGGGAAGCAGCAATTTGACTTTGGCGGGCTTATCACATCAAGGTGAATTGAACATTGATGTCTTGGACGGCGATGCCAGCCAGAAACTTGCCACATGGTTCAGAAACCGCTGGGAAGATGATTTTGGAACGATCGATATAACAGAGGAACTAATCAAGGTCATTGATGAATCGTGGGCGAGAGAAGAGCCGATTCCACCCTATCAGATATACTTGAAGATGGCATATCACCTATCTCAGGAAGCGCGTGCAGGTCTATCAGAATTCAATATACCAAGTGATCTATCCAAATTAATGCCCTATCAAGCCGCTGCTGTAAAAATCGCTGCTCACCATATTGAACGGCGCGGCGGGGTAATGATCGGCGACGTGGTAGGGCTTGGTAAGACCTTGGTGGGAACTGCCATTTCACGAGTCTTTGATGAGCGCGGCTACGACACTCTTATCATCTGCCCCAAGAATCTCGTCAAGATGTGGAATAGTTACCGTTCAACTTATCGCATGCACGCAGATGTTCTCTCTATAAGTCGAGCAATCAAGGAGCTTCCGAAGCTACGCCGTTACAAACTCGTCATCATTGACGAGAGTCATAATCTGCGCAATCGCGAGGGCAAGCGTTATCGCGCCGTTCGAGATTACATCGAGCACAATGAAAGTAAAGTCGTCCTGCTAACGGCAACGCCTTACAACAAGGGCTACATTGATCTTTCCAATCAATTGCGGTTATTCATTCCTGAAGATCAAAAATTGACCGTTCGACCTGAACAATTGTTGCGCGAAATCGGCGAGATAGAATTCATTCGCCAATATCAGGCTGATATTCACTCGTTGGCTGCTTTCGAGAAAAGTCCCCATCCGTCTGATTGGCAGGAACTGATGCGCCTCTACATGGTGCGTCGCACGCGCAGTTTCATTAAAACTAACTACGCAAAGGCAGATGAACAAGGGCGCAAGTATTTGCTGTTTGAGAATGGTGAAAAATCGTATTTTCCCGAACGCCAACCGAAGACGGTCAAGTTTAAATTAAACAAGAAAGACCCAAGTGACCAATATGTTCGTCTTTACGATGAAAAGGCCGTGGACGCCATTAGCAAGATGAAACTGCCTCGTTATGGATTAGGTCAAGATATCTATGTAAACAACAAAGACAATAATCTAAGCGATAGGGAAAAGAAACTGCTAGGCGATCTTTCACGAGCTGGAAAACGCCTGATTGGATTCTCGCGAACTAACTTATTCAAGCGGCTAGAGAGCAGTGGCTATTCTTTTCTGCTCTCCGTGGAGAGACACATTCTTCGGAATCACATCTTCCTGTATGCTCTGAAAAACAATCTGCCTTTGCCGATCGGAACCCAAGAACCTGCCTTGCTGGATGCTCGTTTTGAAGATGAAGACAAAGACAGCGATCTTGGCGATATGTTCGATACCACAAGCAATGAAGTGGATGAAGAGGCGGAGGAGACCGAAGCAGAAGTCAAAAGCGGTTTGCGAACCGAGGATGACTTCAAACGCGAAGCTCAAAAAGTCTATGAACAGTATCGCACCCACTTCAGAAAGCGATTTGACTGGATCAGCACATCTATCTTCAAAGATACTCTTGCAAAACATTTACGTGAAGATGCAGACACCTTAATTCAGATCCTTAATAAAAGCGGGAGTTGGGACCCAACCAAAGATACCAAACTGGAAGAGCTTGTCAAACTGGTAAAGAAAGGGTACCCCACGCAAAAGGTTCTGATCTTTACACAATATGCAGATACCGTGCATTATCTCGAAGAACAACTTCAGAACCGCGGCGTCGAGGCAGTTGCCGGCGTTACAGGCAACTCTTACGACCCGACGGAATTGGCATGGCGCTTCAGCCCGGTAAGCAATGAAAAGCGTGATGTTATCAAGCTGGAAGATGAAATACGCGTTTTGATTGCAACTGACGTTCTTAGCGAAGGTCAAAATCTTCAAGACTGTTCCGTAGTTGTCAATTACGATCTGCCTTGGGCAATCATCCGATTGATTCAGCGCGTAGGACGCGTGGATAGAATTGGGCAAAAGGCAAGCGCGATTGATGCACACACTTTCCTTCCGGCGGAGGGTGTGGAAACCATCATCCGCCTGCGCGACCGTCTGCGGAGAAGATTGAAAGAAAATGCTGAGGTGGTCGGCTCGGATGAAGCCTTTTTCGAGGACGACGACAACGAGCAAGTAATCGTAGACCTGTATAACGAAAAGGCAGGCATCCTGGACGGCGAAGATGCCGATACCGAAGTTGACTTGGCTTCTTATGCCTATCAAATTTGGAAGAATGCAATAGATAGTGATCCTCAATTGCAAAAGGTTGTTCCATCTCTACCCGATGTTGCGTTCTCAACCAAAAAGATTTCCGAAAACCCCAAGGGCGCACTGATCTATGTTCGGACAGGCGAAGACAATGATGCGCTGGCATGGATTGACACGCAGAGCGGCAGTGTAACCGAGTCGCAATACGAAATCCTAAAAGCCGCCGAATGTGCGCTCGATACTCCTGCTCTACCACGTCAGCCCAACCATCATGAACTGGTTCGCCAGGGTGTCGAAAAGATTTCGCAGGAGGAAAAAGCGGTCGGTGGGCAACTCGGCCGTCCCTCTGGTGCGCGCTTCCGTGCCTATGAACGGCTCAAGAATTTCATGGACCAAAATCAAGGTACATTATTCGTCACACCTGACTTGCTCAAAGCAATTGACGAGATTTATCGCTTCCCGTTGCGTGAATATGCAAAGGATATTCTCAATCGCCAAATGCGAACAGGCATTTCGACGCATGAATTGGCAGAATTAGTTGTGAACCTTCGCGCCGATGACCGGTTGTGTATTACTGAGGCTGATGTGGAAAAACATGAACCCAAAATTATTTGTTCATTGGGTTTGGCTTAATAGGAGGTGATAATGCCATTCAGTATTATTCAGACCCGTAGGGATTTACAGGCATTCGATCTAAAAAAACTATTCATCGAGAAGATGGGATGGGATCTTGCCAAACAGACATCCGAGATCCAAGTTGACGGCCAACATTTTCAGTTGACGATGGTGGCGCAGAAACGCGGGTTGGCCGCGTTTGTATGCTCGCCCATGCCCGATGGATCTATTCCTGATTCCTCATTACGCGCCAAGATCGAAACTCAGGTGCGGAAACTCGCGCACGAGCATTTGATCATCTTCACCAATGGAGATAAGACAACCCAAAAATGGCAGTGGGTCCGCCGCGAACCAAACAAGCCAATTGCCCGTAGGGAATACGATAAAACGGAAATTATCTTGCAACGACTTCAGTCCGCTATCTTCGAACTTGATGAAGAAGAGGATCTGACAATCATAGAGGTTGGGCAACGGTTAAAACAAGCTTTTGATGTCGAGAAGGTAACTAAGAAATTTTATGACCGTTTTCAGGATGAGCATACTGCCTTCCTGAAATTTATCAAAGGCATTCCAGATAAGGAAATGCAGCGTTGGTATGTCTCGGTGACACTAAATCGTTTGATGTTCATTTACTTCATCCAGAAGAAACAGTTTTTGGAAAATGACCCGAATTATCTGCGTCACCATTTGGAAGAGAGCAAGAAGAAGGGCAAGGATCTATTCTATAGCGATTTTCTATGCCCGTTGTTCTTCGATGGATTTGCCAAGAAAAAACACAATGCGGAGACAAAGAAACTGCTTGGGAACATCCCATATTTAAATGGCGGTATCTTCGAGCGACATCAGATCGAAGAGATGTACGGAGAGAAAATCCAAGTTCCTGATAAAGCCTTCGAGCAGTTGTTCGCTTTCTTCGACGACTATCGCTGGCATTTAGATGAGCGCCCGAATAAAGCCGATAACGAGATCAACCCCGATGTGCTGGGGTATATCTTCGAGAAATACATCAACCAGAAGCAAATGGGCGCGTACTATACCAAGGAAGATATTACCGAGTACATCACCAAGAACACCATCATTCCCTATCTCTTCGATGTAGCGCAAAAGGAATGCAAGATCGCCTTTGAAGGAGATGGTTCTGTTTGGCGGCATTTGCAGGCTGACCCAGATCGCTATATTTACGCGGCAGTCCGCTATGGGGTAGGGAATGCTTTACCAACGGAAATCGCTATCGGTGAGTCTGATCCGAAGCGGCGGGAGGGGTGGAACGAGCCTGCTCCAGAAGAATTCGCTTTGCCCACCGAAATCTGGCGTGAGGTGGTCGCCCGCCGCCGTCGCTATCAGGAAGTAAAGGAAAAACTGGCGAAGGGCGAAGTCAGGTCCATCAACGACCTGATCACGCTTAATCTCGATATCCGTCAGTTCGCGCAGGATGTGATCGAAGACAGCGATGCCGACCTGTTGGCGGCGTTCTGGAAGGCGCTCACGCAGATCAAGATCCTTGACCCCACTGTGGGTTCGGGTGCGTTCCTATTTGCGGCGTTGAACGTGCTGGAGCCGCTCTATGAAGCCTGCCTGGAACGCATGAGCGCGCTGGTGGAGGAGCTCGACCGCTCAGGGGAGAAGCACAGCCCTAAAAAGTATGAGCCGTTCCGCAAGGCGTTGGAGCAGGTGCGCCAGCGCCCCGATGAGGATTACTTTATCTTCAAGTCCATCATCATCAACAACCTTTACGGCGTGGATATCATGGAAGAGGCGGTGGAAATTTGCAAACTGCGCCTGTTCCTGAAACTGGCTTCGCAGGTGGAGCCAGACGCTTCGAAGGAGAATTTGGGGATCGAGCCCCTGCCCGATATTGACTTTAACATCCGCGCCGGGAACACGCTGGTGGGCTTTGCCACGCGGGAGGATGTAAAACGCTCGGTTCAATTCGGGACGGTGGGCGGGGTTCAGTCCGAGAAACTTTTTGCCATGCCAGAAGAGGATGCACAACTAAAACGCATTGAAGAGAAAGCCGAAGATGTAGACAGGCTGTATAAACTCTTCCGCCAGCAACAGACCGAGTTCGGCGGTGAAGTGCGCCCCGAAGACAAGCGTGAACTACAAAAGCGCCTGGGCGAATTGGAAAAGGAATTAAACGTCCTTCTGGCAAAGCAGTATGCCATCCACAACCCCAAAGGTGAAGATTATAAAAAGTGGCTTGAGTCGCACACGCCGTTCCATTGGTTTGTGGAGTTCTTCGGCATTATGAATGAGGGTGGGTTCGACGTGATTATTGGTAACCCGCCTTATGTGGAATATAGAAAAGTTCGCTCAACTTACCAAGTACAAGATTACAAAACAGAAGAATCTGAAAACCTGTACGTTTATGTAATTGAAAGATCTTTGCAGTTGATTTCATCCGACTCGAGACTTGGTTTAATTGTTCCAATATCGCTTGTTAGCGTTCCAGATAACTATGTCGTAAGACGAATGCTTCTAAATCAAGGAAGTTCTTGGTTCAGCAACTATGCTATTCGTCCTGCAAAACTTTTTGAAGGCGTCGAACAACGTTTAACCATTTGTCTTGTAAACAGAGAGAAAGGCTCAAAGAAAACAGCATACTCAACCAAATACAATCAATGGTTCAAAGATGAGCGTCCTACACTCTTCGAGAAAATTACTTACAGTGACATAACTGTTTTGGCTAACGAGAACCTAATCCCCAAATCCGGTAGTGATATTGCAACTCGTGTTTTGGGGAAGATATCAAGCGTCAAATCCGATCTTATCGCGTTGCACTTGGTAAACGAAAGCAAGCATAAACTCTATTTTCATCGTACGCCAGGCTACTGGATAAGGATGATGGATTTTCTGCCGTATTACAAAGCGCCAACAGGTGATAGGTCAATATTTCACACGCGGGAATTGTCAGTTTCAGATTTGGCTTACAACAAATTTATCGGTGCAGTGGTAAACAGCACCTTATACTTTTTCCATTTCTTTGCTATGGGGAATTGCAGAAACTTAACACTTGAAGATGTCAAAACCTTTGCGTTGGGAAAACCAGAAAAAGAGACACTTAAGATTGTGGGTGATTTGTTTGATGAGTTGATGAAAGACTTCAATAGGAACTCTTTTGTCAACCACCGAGGCCCTACTGAATTTCAAGAATTTGACTGGGATTTATCCAAGCCGATCATAGACGAGATCGATCGCGCGCTGGCGCGTCACTACGGGCTGAGTGATGAGGAGTTGGATTTCATCATCAATTATGATGTCAAGTATCGGATGGGCGCGTCCGCTGGGGAGGAGGGGGAGGGTGAGTAAAAGGACCAAAGACCCTGATGTTATGCTCAAGCAAGCCTATGAATCATTGAGTAACGATGAGAAGCGAACCGAACCCGCCAAAGGGCAGACTGTTGAGCAAGTTTATGGATTTATACAAAAGGGAGAGCGCAAGAAAGCTGCTCAATTTGTATACAACCGTTTCTACAGGCGGTATTTGATGCCGTTTGAAAAAGTCGATCCGGATTTCAACAGCGGTTTTGCTCAAATGGCGGCTAGTTGCTTGATGATTGAGGCAATGGAATCGTTTCGGAATGGCTGGAAAACCACACATAGACTCAAAGTAGCTGGCAAAGAAATTTATGTAGGTAAAGTATTTGAAGATTTCTTCAAACATTACAGCGAATTCGCTGCGTTTGAATCTCTTGGAAATGAGTTTTACGACAGCATTCGATGCGGCATACTACACCAGGCGGAAACGAAGAATGGTTGGCGAATTACGCGAGAAGAAAAATATCCTTTGTGGGACAAGAATAACAGGAGGGTCCATTCAACTCGATTTCGCTATCAAATGAAGTTATGCCTGAGGAAGTATTGCAATGAATTACAAAACGATAATAACGTTTGGGATAGATTCGAAATAAAGATGGCTTCTGTAATCCGAAACTGCCATAAAGGAAATTTGAAAAAAACTGCAAAGTCATAATTCTATGGCAACAAAAAACGCTCAAATACCCACCACACAACCGCCATTACCAGCGAGCGAGAAACGCCCGTTTGAGTCCCTGCGCGAAGCGATCGGTCTGGTCAGCGCGGGGGCAGGAATTTTTGCTGCCCTGCTCTACCTGGCAGGTCGCAGCTTTGCCAGCGGATATTTCGCGGCGATGAATATCGCTGAATACCAGCTTGCCTTTTCTTTGTCAGAATATGGAGCTGTTGCCTGGATTCCATTGTTTTTATATCCAATTGGGATGATCGTGGTCAGCAGTTTAATTGGTGGAATACTTAGCGCGTTTGGCGACTGGACAGTACCTCTACGCGCTAGGGTAGCGAATTGGTTAAAGCAGAAAGTGTTCACGAAATTTCCATCTATCCATCTCCCTGAACTTGGCCGAAAAACCAAATTATGGTTTTGGATCGCGGATCGTGCTTTCTTTGTTTTTCTTTTTATTCTTCTTGTTAATTCGACCCTACTGGTTGTCCAGCAATACGGCCAGTGGGTCGGACAGAACTATGTTCTTCAGTTCTCACCCGAAGTCGAACTTGTTTCCGACACTCCAATGGCACTAGAAAATGATGTCCTGACCCCAGAAAAAGCGAGCGGATATGATTATTATGTCTATAATGGTCTCCATTTACTCACCGTGAACAATGGGAAGTATTACCTTTTCAAAGAGATTGATGCCGAAACCTGCAAGCCTGTAAAGGTTTATGTAGTTGAAGAGCGGGAATCTATGCAAGTCAATTTGTTGCCTACAGTTTCATTGGCAGATCAGTGCACCAAGACGTCACCAATTCAATCTATTACACCCGCGCCGACTCCATAGAAGGGAATAACACTCACCATGAACTCAAACAAAAAACCCTGGCCGCTCAAAACCATTCATGGGATTCGAGAACGGATTGATACAAATCCCGATTTTCAACGTCCTGCCGTCTGGGGTAGATCTCAAAAGCAGTTATTAGTGGATACAATCCTTAGGGATTACGACGTTCCCAAGTTGTATTGGCGGAAAATCGCGTCAAAGCCCGATAAATATGATGTTGTGGATGGTCAGCAACGCTTACGTGCAGTTTGGGATTTCTTCGAAGGTAAATTCAAACTCCCCCAAGATACTGATCCAATTGATGACATGGAGATTGCGGGTTGTAAATACGATGACCTTCCCGATGAACTGCGTATGAAGTTCGATGTGTACGCGTTGGATGTTGTAGTTTTGGAAGATACCGATGAAGATGAGGTTCGGGAGATGTTCCTACGCCTGCAGAACGGCACATCGCTCAAAGCGCAAGAGAAACGGAACGCTTACCCTGGTCGCATGCGCGATTTTGTCAGGGAACTCTCGAAACATGCCTTCTTTGGGAAAGTCCCGTTTTTAAACTCGCGCTATACCTATGATCACATCGCCGCGCAAATGGTGTGCATGGAATTGGCAGGTGGTCCAACAAATGTGAAAGACGCAGATCTGAACCGCATGTATGAAAACAATAAGGAATTTGACGCAAAATCGCTTGAGGCAAGATCGGTCGTGCGTATCTTGAACACTTTGAACGAAATATTCAGCGAAAAAACGCCTGAGCTCGAACGATACAACGTCATTTCGCTTTATTGCGTGGTCGCCGAATTGTTGAAGCAATATGTGATCGAAGATGTAAAAACCAACTTCTTCAATTGGTTTGTTGAGTTTGAGCGCGAACGACATACTCAAGAAGCAAAACCCAGCGATGAGGCTATTCCAGAATGGGTTACTTACAAAGAAAAGATAAGTCACAGCACCGATGCCGAAGAGTCCATTCGCTGGCGCATGGAATATATGCTGAGAAACTTATTGGAAAAATTTACTGGTCTCCGATTGAAAGATAATCAACGTGACTTTACTCATCTTCAACGTCTGGCGATATTCCGAAGAGACGGCGGAATTTGTCAGTTGCGGATCAAGTGCGAAGGCGTAAAACTTACATGGGATGACTGGCATTGTGATCACAAGACACCCTGGTCAAAGGGCGGGAAAACTACAGTAGAAAATGGGCAGGTATCTTGCTCTGCTTGTAACACATCCAAGGGCGGAGAGGAATAGTTGGGAAACGGTTTATTGCTTCGGGATTTGGCTTATATTGGCAATGGCGAATTGATCCAAGCGCCAACGCTTGCAATTTTCTCGTCTGCTAAATGCCCTGCCAGTTCAATTCTCAAAGCGCATGATCACGCCAAAGAGATTAAAAATGGAGAAATAGGAATCATCAGCGGTTTTCATTCGCCCGCCGAGAAGCAAGTGCTGGAAGTTCTTTTGAAAGGTACCTGCCCGATCATTGTCGTTCTGGGCCGCAGACTGGAGGGGGCGCGCATCCCTGCGGTGTGGAAACATGAAATCGAAAAAAGCAGGATGTTGGTTATCTCGCCTTTTAAGAAATATCAGACGCAAGTCAAAAAGGATATGGCATTGAAACGGTACGATCTTGTTGCACGGATTGCAGGACATGCTCTGATTGTCCACGCGAGTGAGGGAGGGAGTTTGAAAAGTCAAACTGAAAAATGGATGGGAGAGGGAATTGAAGTTGATTTGATGTAAAAGTAGGCAAACGATCCCTACAAACCTAACCAGTTAAAACAAAAAGCCCCTGATTTTCAACGATCAGGGGCTGGCTGTTCAGATAAACCGGTATCGTCTCAAATACTCCTGCAATCTCTCGTGCGAGATTACTCTACCGCTTGGAGTTTCTTTCCAGTTGCCATCATTCAACGGAACGTACACCAGTGGTTTTCGTTGCGGCAGCAGCAAGCCGCATTGGAATGCCTCGCGCATTTCGAACATACGCCTGCGTTCCTCCCGCCGCCGGCGATATTGCTCTCGCTTGCTCATTTGCTTTGTAGGCATTTCGCCAGAGAAAAGGGGTATTTGCTGTCCACCTGTGCCGACACTTCCGTATGCTCTTCCAGAACTCTGCTTCATTCTGACTTCAACGCGCTTGCCGCGCGCCATACTCACTCCCGCGCATTTCGGCCCCATTCCCCTTGCAATGCTGGCAGGAGACTTCAGAACCCGACCACACTTTTTGCACTTTGGTTTTCCTTCCATCGCGATCCTCCTGAACAGGATACACCAGCCCCGGCGGAATGCCGGGGCTGGTGTCGTTTAGAACAACGAGATTTGATTTTGCTCTGCCTGCCTGGAACGTCCGCGGCTGTTTGACCGTACTGCGATGCTCCTTTGAGCCATCCAGTCTGCCCATGAAACAACTTTGGGCATCTCTGGAACCGACAATGGCGCGCGCGTAGCCGTCGGGCATCCCATCGGTGAATTGGAGACAACGACTTCGTCGGCGAATAGAGATTGAAGATCGAGCAGGTCGGCAGACTCAAGCGCTTCGCGCGCCAGTTTCATCAGGATGTCGCCATCTTCTTCCGGGACAATGGCGCCTCCCACTTCGTCCCCGTAGAGGAGTTGCGCCGCTTTCATCTTCTGTCCCATCAACGCCAGGGCGCGCGCCTCCATCGCGTCATTGTAGACCGAGAAGATGGCTTTCACAGGTTTGGTCTGACCTAATCTCCATACCCTGCGCACGGCTTGCCACAGGGTATACAACGAGTATTCGATCTCACCGAACACCACGGAGGAGAAGGCTATCAAATCGAGGCCGGTCTCCACCAAACGTGGATTGACCACCAAAGCATCCAGCCCAATGACCCGCTTGGCGATCCATTCTTCGCGCTTGCGGGGATTGACGCCGCTGTGCAACACCTCCGTGCGCACGCCTCCCTCTCGCAGGATTTTCAGGATGCGATCCTGAATGTCGCGGGTTCCCGTCTGGCGCAGATAGATAAGCACTTTGCGTCCCTGCTGACGTTCGGAGCGGCAGAAGTCTACGAGCCAGCCTTCTTTGGGCATGGTATTTCCGTCAACGATGGCAGGAAGCTCCATCAGCTGCCGCTTGCGCAGGAACTCGCCTTTGCGATCTACCTCATCAATCTCTACGACTTCATCGCGGAAGGCGGAGTTCGGACGGGCAAGAGTCCATTGCAACCAGGTCGAGAGATAGCGGCGGTTGTTGAGAGCCAGGTCTCGCAGTTTCTTCTCCATCGAGCGATATTGTTTGCCCTGCTCGTCCATCATATTGAGCGTCACGACTTCTTCTGCGTAATGAGGCAGAGCCAGTCCCAAATCCTTCAGCGACAGAAAGACAGTCGTATCGAGCAAGCGGTTCACGATGGCAGGCGAGATTCCCGGCTGTTCCTTCGCTTGATTCTGATAGCGACGATTGCCGGTAAAACCGTCTTCATCGCTTTCATCGTCAGTGCGTTTACTTTTACGAGTCGTTTCCAGCACGCCATACAATCGCGCCCAGCGTTTCTCATCGTTGAAGGAGAAGTCTTTCCGCACGCCTGTATTGAGGCGATGCAACAGCCAGAAGATGGAAGTCGAGCGACCGCCAAAGAAAGTGCCTGTCAGAGTCAAGGTGTATTTGGTTGCACCAACAAGCTGGTGAAATGCAATGCCTCGATCCGAGGCTTTCGCAGAAAATTGGTGACACTCGTCCGCGATGAGCAGTATGAATTTCCTTCTAGGGTGTTTTGCAATATAGTCTGCAATCGCCCATCTTCGTCCGGTAAACTGGAACAATGGCGCGCCGCAAATCCGCTTTCCCCAAACCGGGTTGCCTTGTTCATCACGCACCAGCCGTCCATGTTCATTCAGTTCATAGCCTGTGATCTCAGCCTGGCAGAACCGGCGCTTGTCTCCCAATTCTTCTATCGTGGTTGCTGTCGTTACCAATCCACCAGGCAAATCAATCTGAATGGGTGAACCGCATTCAGGGCAGGTCAGTGCCTCAAACACGCGGCATTCCTCCTCGTCAACAAACTTCTTTCGTACCGCAGCATGTTCCCAGCCGGCGCCATATTTCGCGGAGGTGTGGGCGATGACTGCGACAGGTTTCTGCCCCAACTTTCCTTCCTCGCATAGTTGCAGAAATCTGCGCACGTCATTCACATCGCCGGGGTCATCCGCATTGCGTCCGATGCGCGTGAGTTCCATTGCTCTCGCGCTAGGGATGGTTTCTTCGATCTCCCGAATCCATTTGGGAACCAGATGGGGCGGGCAGAGGATGACTGCAGGATATGCATCCATCAATTCCAGAACTGCCGCGCCTACCACGGTTTTCCCTACGCCCATCTCTCCTTGCACATTCCCCACTCCATGCTTCTTGATCGCTCTTGCAATTCCCGCGGCGATATGACGTTGTGTCGGAAGCAAACCCGGCTTTTCCTGTCCGGGTAGAGGCTTGCGCTTCGTGCCCAACGTGTCCAGGATGGCAATCTCTTCCGATGTGGGATCGAAGTTGTACAGCGGGCGATATGTGGACAGGATGTGCGCGCCAATCTGATCACCGTACTTGTGCATGAATTTCGAGAGCGGCTCGACTTTGTCAATGATCTCGATCCCGCTCTGTCGCAGGATGGCAACCGTCGAGACAAAGCGATCTCGAAAGACCTCAGTTGTTGTATTGCCTTTCTTGTCTGTAGTCTCTTCGATCTTCTCTGTGACCTTCACCACGCGGCCCTTCACGTGAATGGGCTTGCCATCCTCGTCATTCAACCGTAGTGTTCCCATCATGCCCGAGGCCATCAGTCGGGTAAGGAGGCGACGTTACCGCCGCCCCCTCCCCTAAGAACCGGACGTGAGACTTTCGCCTCATCCGGCTCAAGCCTTTGTTACGCCCTTTCGGGACGCGGCTTTACAACAGATATTCCTTGGCTGTGGATTTGCATGTGGCAGTTCGGATGCACCAGTACCTGATTTTTTGCGTTATCACCACCGCCTTTGGATCGCCATACGATGTGATGGCTGTGCCAGCCGGTGATTTCAGTGATCTGTTGCTCGCATACTGGACAGATACCGCTTTGGGATCGCCACAGGTTTAGGAGTTTGTATTTGTCTCGAAGGTTGTTCTCCATCTTCACTTCGAGACGGCGTTCAAAATACATTTCCCAAGCAGGATCGTATGGATTGGCTTCACCTCTGATCTTCCCGTGACGCCGGATCGGCGTGCGAGCCGCTGAGAAAAGCCGGATGATCTTTGGCTTGGCGCCTTCGCTCCTGAACTCACCTGTGAATACCCACTTTTGCCCGCCGACGACCTTGAAGTACTTATCTTTGATCCATCGCAGGCCTTTATTTTTGTGCCGCCTTACTGCCCATTGCCATAGTGCTTTGAAGATTTCATGGTCTATGTAGCTAAAGGTTCTCTTGCTGCACACATGCCGGTGATAGTTTGCCCATCCTCGAATGATTGGAGTCAATTGGAGAATGAGATTGCCAGCTGTGGCAGTTTTGTTTGCCTTTATGATTTCTCTGACTTTGCCAAGAAGAGATTTAATGCTTTTCTTCGATGGTTTTATCAGAAGGACACCGTCATACTTTCTGACGTTTTGTCCCAGGAAATCAAAGCCGTCCTCTATGTGAGTGATGCGGGTCTTTTCCAGCGACAATTCCAGCCCTCTTTCCTTCATGAAGGATTGAACGAGGGGTAGTACTTCGCTTTCGAGCAGTTCCTTACTGCTACCCGTGACAATGAAGTCATCCGCGTACCGAACAAAGTTCACTTTGTTTTGCGATCTTGCTCTTAGCGTTGTATGGAATTGCGCTTTGAGGCGCTCTTCCAGCCCGTCCAGAGTCATATTCGCGAGTACAGGTGAGATGATCCCACCCTGAGGTGTACCTTCGTCCGTTGGATGGAGGATGCCCTGCTCCATAAACCCGGCCTTTAGCCACTTTCTGAGTATGGTTTTCTCCGTTGGGATATTTGCCAATAGCCAGTCGTGACTAATCCTGTCAAAGCAGGCTTTTATGTCTCCCTCCAAAATCCATTCCGCCATACGCTTGCATGAAAGGGCTTTGAAACCTTGTTCGATTGCATCTGCGGTGGAACGTTGAGGCCGGAAGCCATAGGAGTTCAGATCGGCTTTGGTCTCTGCAACAGGTTCAAGAGACAGCAGATACAATGCTTGCATTGCCCTATCATTCATGGTCGGGATTCCCAGAGGTCGTTGCTTGCCATTGCTTTTGGGGATATACACTCTCTTTAGCGGCAGAGGTTTGTACCCTCTTTGCTTTAGGTTGCGTACAGCCGTTGCCTTCTTCGTTGGAGTGTCCCAGATTTCTCCGTCCACTCCGGGGGTGTTCCTGCCTTGGTTTTCTGTCACTCGTCTCACAGCGAGAGCTTTCCCGCTAAACGAGTGGGTCAGCAGACGTTGCAGGGCTTTCACTTTGCTCCATCTGCCTTCCTGTGTTGCCTTCACGATACGGGCCTGAAGCCGACGCACGTTTTGGTTTGCTTTCTGCCAGTTGATGGCGTGCCAGTCAACCTCCACATGGGAGGTCGCACAAGCAATGTTTTCTTGATTTGCTTTCATCTGCATTACCTCCTTTATCGGTTTGTCAGACGATTTCGTGATCAAAGACCATGCGGAAGTCTGCTCGCTTTCGTGCGGGATGATGTCGCTTGCGCTCAGTCCCTATCCATCCCATTACAGGACGGCATTCGCTTTTTCCGCTTTCCTTTACCCACAACTTCAACAACTTGCCTTGCGGCTTGCCTGCCCTTGCGGGCAAAGTTATGGGCTTACCACGTTCCCCTTGAATAACATGGCAGGTTAGGTTCACTCTTTTCGCCGGTAGCGTTTTATATCCATGACAGGAGACTATGCAACTCCTGTACTCGCTACATTGCCTTTTGGCTGAGCCTTGTTACCTTGTGTCTTCGGCTCATTCACATTGACGACGTTTATCAAGTGTTCGCATGTGCTAACCGTACTGCCAGACCCTAGCTCCGTTCCTATAGACACTTTCAAGAAACACTCTATCTCACGAGTTGAGTGCCAGCCATGAGAGGCTGCGGCTACATTGTCGGCGGGGCTTCACAAGAAGGCATTGCTACCTTCCCATGCCCGCCTAGGGTACTGCCGATGGAACAGCAGGTCTTGACTACGCAAGACAGTTATTCAAGAGACTTCGTGTCGCACACATCGCAATGTGCCCCTTCTTCAAAGGCATGACCGGCTGTTTGAATTCCCCCAATCCGCGTGAGGGATTGATCAGGTCCATCCATTCCTTGGAGGAATGAACACCACGTTTTTGTGTGGCATCTACGATCTCCTCCGACTGCCAGTCCAGGCGGGAGAAGCGGACCGGTTGCCCGCCCGCGCCTTTGTCGGAAGAAGGCAGGAGCGTGTACAACGGTTCGGGCGCTTCTGCCAACAGAGGCGGCTCGACCTCAGCCCAGGCCTGCACTTGTTGAACCTCTTCATTGGACGGCATCTTGAATTTCAATCGCTTCACCGCCAGCACGATGACCTGATTGAATTCTGTTTCGGGATAGCGATGGACTGTGATGTTCTCGTAGTAGCCAGCCAAATGCGAAGCCACATCCAGATCTCGCAGGAGCGGATGTGGCACGACGTAGATCAACGCGCCGCCGCGCATCAATTTCGGTGTGGTGGATTTCAGAAACTCCAGCTCCAATCGTTTCTGGTCGCCTAGACGATCATGGCTGTAGGGCGGGTTGAGAAACAGCAAGGTAACGGACTCGTTGGTCAGGTGGCAGGATTGCCAGGGCGCGTTGAACAAGCGGTCCATCTTTTCCAAGGCGAACGCGGCGCGGGAAGGCGATAATTCAGCGCCCCAACTATGGCAGTTCAAAGCTCTCGCCAGAATCGAAGCTGCAGTGCCTTCTCCTGCACACGGATCGAGTAATCTACCAGTCTCGGCAGGTTGGAAATAGGTTTTGAGCAGTTCAACAACAACATTTGCTGTGGGGTAGAAGCCAAGTCGTTCAAGCGCGGGAGGACGCATGGTATTTATCCTTTCGGTAATCGATGTGCTTATCTTTTTTTCGTGAGTTGCAGGGACCACAGAGCGGCTGGAAATTGTCGGCAGTGTGTTTGCCACCGAGGAATATCGGCATGACATGATCGATGGTTAGCTTCACATCTTCCCTTCCACAGCAAAGGCATTTATGGCCGTAAAAATCAAGGATGGCATTCCATTCTTCTATGGCAAGCTCGCCACCATTACCCAGCATGCGGGCTCGGCGGTTCTGTTCGTAGTGCCTAATTTTTTCTTTATTGTTCTTTTGCCAATTTTTCCCGTACTCTGGATTCTTATTGCGCCATGCGGCAAAAGTTTTTCGTCTTTTCTCTGGGTGTGCCTTTGCCCACTTTTTGCTTTGTTCATTGCGCTGTTTTTTATGTGTGTGTTTCCAATTCAGATTTATCTCCCTGAATCTGTTGGCATGTTGGGACTGCCATTTTTTCACCGACTTGGCATGGCATTTTTTACACCTTTTGTAATAACCGTCTTTGCGCCGCGCGTCTTTATAAAACTCCTCAATGGGTTTTATTTCTTTGCATGATGCACAGACTTTTTGGGTACTTTCTTTTGAGTTGCTCATGGGCATCCTCATCTTGGAATTAAAATCCCCCACGCCGTTTTGGGCATGGGGGATCGAGTTGGATTTGTTTTCCTACTTCACACGGCAGAACAACCGCCCGGCGATGTTCACGAAACCGAGCGGCTCATTCTTGTCCAGGTCAACGAACTCCGGCAAACCCCGTGACCAATCGGTCTCGGAATACCGAAACTGGATTATCAGAGTGCGATGTACCTTGCGTGTGTGGGTCCACAGCTGCCAGACCTCGCGGCGCCCATCACACGTTGTGAACTCAAAGTGCTGAAGCACTGCTTCTGCCATTGCCTGTTTCTTCGCTTTCACTGGTAGTTTCACATTCACAAACTTCGACAGGTACTGCCAGTCGGCTTTACGCAACTGCGCCAGCCAGTACGCCGGATGATCCTCGGAGACCTGCGCTTTCCGCAAATCGAAGATCTCGTCGGTTTGAATGGATTGAAACATCGTATTCTCCTAGACGGTCAAGACTTCCTGCTCGAGCAGGTTCTGCACCAGTTCCTGCCAGGGCTTGGTGAGATCAATCCTTACCCCGCCGCGGCAGTCTCCGCCGGTTTCCAGCCGCTGGATGTATTCTGCATCCAAAGCATGTTCCCACAGGGTCTTCGCCCACGTGTCCGGGATGGGAAACGCCAACGCTTCCTGCAAGCGTTTCAACGCCAGCGATTGCAATTCCGCCTCAACGTCATTTCCTTCTCCAAAGACCAACGCATAGACCGCATCATCCTTTGCATCCCACTTGCCGGGTATCGCCTTGCGGCAGAGGATGCCAGCGTGCAAAACATTGAACTCCGCCAATGGCTGGGTCACCATCTTCACTTCGCCATCTGCAAGAACGGATGCGCCTCGCAGGGAACAACTGCCGCGTCCGCGGATCAACGATGCCCACAGACTCTCCACGCTGGTCTTGTGCGCGGCGATCCCTACATAAACGAGCGTGCGCTGGTAGGGGCGATCCGCCAGGAGGGCGTAACCAGTTACATCCGCGCGCGTGTGCGCGTTGCTGAGAGCTGGGATCCGTCCATTGGGATACAGATGGCGCACGGGAGGTGCCTCATCTACTGGCTCGATCCTCCACACATACACTCCCGCATTGACGCGCACCAGTTCCCGGTTGATCTCCCTCAGTAAATCATGTGCGTTCAGGCTGACGTCAATGCTGGTGAAGGTGATCTCGATTTCCTCCATCTGGATTTTCACCACGCGGGCGTTCATATCCACCACTGCGCTGGTTGGATGCCATTCCTTGACGTTTTTCAATGCAGGAGGAAGTTCAGAGCCGAGCTCAGGCGTGAACCACAACGCGCCGTGAAAGGGAGCATCGGACGCAGGCTCGAACGTCCCATATG
Source organism: Chloroflexota bacterium (assembly GCA_016195815.1). Lineage (GTDB taxonomy): Bacteria > Chloroflexota > Anaerolineae > Anaerolineales > Villigracilaceae > Fen-1038. Next base: position 33,360 of record JACPYX010000010.1, on the reverse strand, counting down.
GGGCGCGATGCGTTTGTCTGCCCACGTACTCAACATCGGGTAGATCGCTCAGGACGGGAAGCCAGAACTGTTCGTAGGATGCGACTAGGATTTTTCCGTTCTGCACAGCATTCTTCTGCGCCTGTCTCGCCTCCTCGATCCGTTCCTTGATGTATACATCTTCATAGGCTTGGGTCCATTCGTACATTGTTCACTCCTTTGCGTGGATGGTCAGGTTGAAGTCCAGCAGGTCGAAAACCTCGCCTTCTTCGGGGTTGTCGCTTGCAGTGACAGCAGGCTGGTATTCTGTGAGATAGCGCCAGTCCAGGATGTGACTGCCCTCGGCGCAGATCCCGTTTTCGGAAAGCAGTTCGGAGATTTCATCGGCGACAGATTCAGGATCGGCATCATCCGCGACCGCAATCTGAATGGTCAGGATGCGGACGCGTTGGTTTGGCTGTACAGCGTGCATGGCTCCTCGCTCTCTTCGATGATCGGTTCGGTATCCCCTGCAATCAGGGTGATCGTCCACCAAGGAGTGGCATCTTCGTCCGGGTAGTTTGCAAGTCCAACGAAAACGGGCTCGCCGGGGATTTCTATCGCCATCGTCTTTGCCAGCGCCAGCGCATCAGGCAGGTTCCCATCCATCTTGTTTGGATACATGCCGATTTGGTGAGCGATGGGATTTCCCTTTCTCCAGACTTTGAAGACGCCGTGCACTTCGTTGTATTTTTCCTCGGGCCAGGTTTTCAGATCAAAGTGATAGTCCTCGAGGGCAACACCCAGGCTGGTCCAGCTGATCCCCAAGCTGGAGTCGAGATGATCGAACACGTTGTACAGGAGTCCTGCCGCATCCGTGCGCGTGATCGGTTTTCCCGCCCGGCGCGCAGCTTCCAGTATGTCGTCCACCTGCCATACGTGCGCAATCTTGTCCTGCCAGTAACCATTGAGAACGCTTAGAGCATCGTTGCGATCAACATGCAGTTCCTTCGCAATAGCATCCGCCATTTCTTCCAGAATGTAGTCGTACATGATCTCTCCTTTAGAGGTGTAAGTGGGAATAGGTCATGCCATCATCATCGCCCCCAAGCGAGTAACGGATGGCGTAGGCTTTGCGGATGTACCTCCGCGCGCCGCGCTCGAAGCGGAAAAGCGGTTCGTCTTCATACACATATTTCTTGGCGGTACGGCGGAAGATTGTCCAGCCGATGGCATGCGGCGCGCCGGGGTAACTGCGTTCGATTTGCATCGGCGCTCCATTTCTCCACCTCTTGAATGCTTGCTCGAAGGTGAGTTGGATGGACGTTCCCCACATCACAGCCGTGAATGGCAGGATCACCAGATCGGGTTTGGGTTTGTTCATTTCGCTCCCTGCAAACAAAAACTGCGGGACCGGTATAACCGGTCCCGCAGTGTATATGGATTCGAAATTTTGTCAGATGCTAGAGCAGCTCGGGATCGTCCTTGAATTTTTGGATGAGGTCGCCGGGCGTGCCAATTTCAAAAGGCAGGTCGAACTTACCTCGGCTTTTCAGGAAATGTTCCTTGTCGTGCGTCACGAACCAGTCCGGTTCGGCGCGGATCGCCTCCGCAAGTACGCGCGCGTCGGGCGCATAGCGGACGATGGATTCCGCAGTCTTGATCCGGCTTTTGGTCGGCGAGTCGGATGTCTCCACCCGCGCTGCCGCAAGCAATTGCGCCAGCCTCGGCATGGAATCGGGCGCCTTCCGCCTGACGACTTCATCGCATTCTACAAGAACCGTCGGACCGACCACCAGTCTGAGCATGCCTGCCTCTGCCATAAGAAACAATTTGCGCGCGCCTCCCGTCGGAGAAAGCACCGCGGCAAACACCACGCTCGTGTCGAGGAAGACTTTAGGATTTTTCGGTGTCATATTCCGCCCGGACCTCGCGCAGTGTGGTCAGCATGGATTCGAGGGATTCCCCCGAATCCTGCCATTCTCTGGCAAGTTTGTTCGCAATTTCATCCACGCGCGAGCGCCGCGGGCTCATGACGACCACGCCGTCGCCCAACTCAATGAGGGTCAACATGTCGCCCTCCTCGATGTTGTTGTGTTCCCTCAATTCCTTGGGGAGGGTGATGATCCCGCGTCGGACGACCTGTACTTGAAAGGTGTTGTTCATGTTCTCTCCAATCTGTAAAGCCGTAAATCAGTATAGCGGATAATCCGCATGTGTCAAGGCTGCTCCGAATGCCCTTATACACGCCGATCAGCCTCTGCGTATTCATTTCAGAACATCCTCGCCCGCATCGAATGCCCGTTTCAATTCATCCTTTTGCCTCGCCATCAGCCCGGCGACATCCCCGCGCACCTGAGTCTCATCCCAGCCTGCGCGTTGCACCTTTTCCAAATCCGCGATGAACTCCGCAATATCGCGTTTGTGCTTGTTCCAGTATTCAGGATCGAAGGCGGGCTTTGAGGTTGTCTCCACCCGGCTGAACTCGTGCCAGGGATGGTCGTCCTCATACAAGGCGTCGAAGAATCGTTCCTCGATGTTCACCTGTCGGGCAATGAAGAATTCGCCGTCCTTGAGACAGGCGCGGATCTGTTTCTCGATTTCCTCAGTAGGCATGAGGCTGTGATTGGTGAAGACCGCTTCGCCATGCTGTTTGTAATTGCTGGCATCGCGGTACAGGTAGCGAAAGCAGATGTTGGATTCAGTCGCGTTCGTCATCCTGCACCTGCCCTTTCTCCGCCCAGCCCTGCGCCTGGATATTCCTCGCCCACAGCGCCAGGAAGAATGCGACTTGCCGGTGGAAGAGCGTGTCTACAAAGGTCTTGCCGTCGCGCTCGATGAATTTCTCGCGCCGGTTTCCAAGCGCCTGCGTGATCGCAGTGGGCGTCCATGTTGGATAGTGCAGTTCCACGTCGGGATCGGGAACCAGGTCGCCGTTCTGTTCGTAGTAGTGCGCGACGCTGATCAATTCGCCGTGCCGTTCGATCACCAGGCGTTCGTAGCCCGGCATGTCGAAACGGACGTGAAAATCTGCCTGGGTCTGAAAGGCATCCAGCAGGTGGTGGGATTTCAAAAGATTTTCGATGGTGATTTGAAAAAGTGTGCTCATTGGATTCTCCTGAAAAAGAATGGAGGCCGCGGAAAAGCGGCCTCCATTCTTGAAAATTATTCGTTCCAGCCGCCGATGCGGTCTTCGAAGGCGGTTTCAAGCCAGCCGTCGCCGCCGAGGCGGGAGGCGTTCTCGTAATACTCGACCAGCGGACCTTCATCGGGTTCGGCATCCGCCTCCTGGTACTCGTGATCCGGGCGCAGAATGACATCGGCGGGAAAATCACCTGCCCTCCAGATATCCATTGTGCGCGCGACCTCATAGCCGGGCTTGCAAAACTCCTGCGGATCCAGTTCGGGCGAGACGATCACCACGTATTCATCCGCATCGGAAACATAATGAGTGAGGATGTAGGGTCCGATTGCAGAAAGCGCTGCCTGCTCATATTCGAACGGCGGCAGGGTAACTCCTGCTTCAGCAAACAACCAGATGACCTTTTCCTTCAGCCACTCGATGTCCACGTCACGGTTGAAGATCGTGCGGCGGTGATCGTTCAACGAGAGATTCATTGACTGGCTGTATTCGTCAGGCTTCTGATCTGCGAGCGCGTACGCGGTCGTCTCGATTTCGAGCGACACGATTTTGTCATCCTCCCATTTCCAGTGGACGCTGCCCACATATTCGCAGGGTTTGGAAAACGCGCCGGAGTTCATCGTGATTCGGTTCCATCCTTTGGGGTGATCCTGCGGCGTACACCACACTTGAAAGCCGCTGTTCCCCGCATCGAAAATCGCACTGAGATCGGGATTGGTGGCGATGTCGAGTTTACGCGCCAGATTGAGTACTGGCTGCACCTGTGCCTGCGCCACAGGTGCAGGCATGCGTTGGTGTTCAGAGTAATGGGACATTGAAATGCTCCTTGTCTATTGGGTTGAAGATTGAGATTATCCGCCGCGCAGGCCGCTGTATTCGTCCTGTTCGTGGAACTGTTCCTCCCCGCTAGACCAGCGGGCGTGACCACAGAATCCAATGCCACCCTCGTAGTATTTCAAGTCGAACTCGTGGTCCGGGAACATACTTGCCAGTTTTTCGATTACGGGCACGGGCGGGCTCCAGGCGGTGTCGAATTCCAGGAATGCCCGGATGGGCGGATCGTCTGGCAATGGCGCGCCGCATTGCGCGCAGGTCAGGACTGTCATGCCTTCGATCTTGTGACTCGTTTTGCAGTGCAAGCAGGTGACGGTCTTGCGGAGCGGATTCCGCGACGTGTCTTCGCGGGTTGTGAGATGAACGCTCGTTGCGTTCCATTTCGTGCCCCAAGTATTACAAGTCCATTCGTATCCGCCGGAGTTGTAGCCATCCTTGATCCACGGCGTTCCGGGTTCTACTCCATATTCGGCGGCCAGAGAATCCATTTTTTGTTTGCGATGCGGGTCCTCCTTTGCGATGGCACGCAGTTTCTCCTGATACTCCCGCGCGCGGCGGTCCATGTCGCGATAGACCTGCGGGTAGGGAATGACCCGGTCGAAGTCAAAGATGCGAGCATCCTCATCTTCGTGTGATTCGGAGCGGATGGCTTCCAAGATTTTCTGTACCTCGGGACCGGTGATAGTCAGTTCGTTTTCAGTCCAGTTAGGCATGAGGTTTCTCCTTGTGCTGTATTTACCGTTTGCCAGGAAGTAGGCTCGACTGGCAAAGGCAAGGTTGGTTGTGGCGAATATTCGTGTTGATCCTGCGCGTCGCATTCCAAGGCGATGGTCCGTTCCTCGTCGGTCATGCTTTCCTCGATGATGGCCTGTTCCATGCGCGGGTCCTCGCGCGCCAGGCGTTCGGCGTCATCTGCCGTGCGGAAAGTTCGCCGCACTTTGCGGATGTGCGGATTGTTCCGTCCATAGCGGGCAAAGTAACTCGCTCCGACTCTGCTCTTGAACGGACCAATCACCGCCGTATAGAGATGGCTGTGCGATTCTTTGGTGGGTGTTGTGTGCCAGCAGAACAGGATCAAGTCGCCCTGCGTCCGCCTGCCGAGATAGAATGGCATGTGTTTCTCCTGTCTAGAAATCTTCCAACAAGCCCAGATAGGCCGCGTCTTTTTGAATCTCGACGTTCAGGCGCAGACTCACTTCGCAGACCTCATCGGTTCTCCAGTGCTTGCGAGGGAACGCGAAGGTGAACGCGGCCTTTGGGCTGTGATCCAGCGAAAGATGAAAGTGAGCCAGACAGAGCGCGTCCCACAAGCGTTGGTCATAGTCGCCATCTTTTTCCGTCGTGATTGGCTCCAACGCGTCCGATAGAGTCGAACTCACGGCTACTTTTGTGGTAAAGCCTGTGCCAAGCGAGATGTCACTCACATTCACCCAAAGGTTGCTGGCGGTGTTGGATTTGTTCTTTGTGATGGGTGGTGGCGCCAGAATCATGGTGAGTTGTTTGGGTTTCTGCATGGCGTCACCCTATGAGAAGCCGAGGCCTCTTTCCTTCATCGAGACCCAACGTGAACCATGTCCAATGACAAGGTGATCGAGGCAGGACACATCCAAAAGCTTGCCTGCTTGCACGATGGCGCGCGTGACGGCCACGTCATCGGGGCTGGGAGTCGGGTCGCCGGACGGATGGGAATGAGCAACAATGATCGAAGGCGCATTGCGCGCCACAGCCGGTTTGAAGACCTCGCCGACACGCACTTGGGAGCAATTCACCGAGCCTTCATAGATCTGCACAACATCCAATACATGGTTGCGTGTATTCAGCAGGATCACGCGCAGATGTTCCTTCTCAAGCAGGCTCATTTCGTATTGCACCAGCCCCGCAGCGTCAGAAGGCGAGTTGATGGTGGGGCGTTCTTCATTGGGGAGATTCAGCCGCAAGCCAAGATTGAGCGCGGCTTTGATGCGAACGGCGGCCGCCTGGCTGATGCCCTTGACCTTCGCCAGTTCCACAGGGTGGGCCTGATACAGGCGACGGATGTCGCCCGCAAAGTGCGCCAGCAAGTCCTGTGCAATTTCGATCTGCTTTGGCCCACCGATCACCGCCGCCATGAGTTCCGTGAGATTGCAGGCGGTCGCATTCTGGGCCACGCGATAGGCCGGCTGTTCGCGCAAGGGCAAAGTCTTGAGTTTGGGTTGGTCATAGGATGGGGGAACTTGAAGAACTAACGGATCAGAAGTGGTCATAGGCTCCTTCGGAAAGAGAAGACGGCGCAGTCAATCACACTGCGCCGTCTTCTTGATTCTTTTTATTTCATTCACTTCAAACTGCCGCCATCTCCGGCAAGCCCAGGGCAATGGCTTCATCCTCGGGGAAGGGATCCTTGTTCCCCTCCACCAACATTGGCATGATGACCGCCGTGAAACTGCCTGCCTCGATCAGAAGGGGTTTCTGCCCGCCGCTGATCCGGATGGCCAATTCGCCCTTACAGGCTTCCGCCGCGCGTTTCAGGAAAATGGCGGAGAGCCAGATGCTGGTGTCTTCGCCGCTGGCCGTGCCTTCCAGGATGTTGCGCGCCTGCCCGGTCTCGGACTCTGCTGAAGCGATCTTCGCTACACCGTTCACCGCCTTGATAAACGTGTTTTGCGTGCCCATCGCGTTGACCATGCGGATGGACTGCATCAGGCTGTTCTGTTGCACATGAAGATGGGCCGTTGTATTTTTCCTCGCCTCTTCGATCAGGGTTGTGATCTGCGCGGAGGGGAAATTCTCTGCGGCGGTGACGGTCGCCAGTGTCAGATCTTTGGAATTCTCTGTGTTCGTGATCTGGAAGATATAACGGTTGGGTCCCGATGTTCCAAGTCGTAGCGTGTCGCGATCATCCACCAGCGTGGATAACACGCGGGCAAAACTCAAGGGCAGGGAAATCGAAGTCGGTTCTGCCGGTCCTTCGGTGCTTTCGCGCACATGACCGGCGGAATATCCATCTGCTGTTTGCGCGGAAATGGATTCCTGATCCAGCATCAGATGGAGGACTTGCAGAAACGGGCGCGTATCGTCGGTGGAGGCGAAAGGCAGGATGCGCGCCAGACTGCGGAAGGTGACTCCCGAGAGCGTCGCAATCGTCTGAATACTTTCCTCGCCGATAACAGGCAATGGCTCATCTACGATCCGCAGAGTTGTCTTTGTAGATGCGCCCTTCACGATCAGCGAATTTTGTTCCACGGACAAGCGGACTTCGCCCGCGAGGGTTTCCACCATGGCTTTGAGGGTCATGGCATCCACGCAGACCGACAGGTCTTCATTGCAGTCTACATTCACTGCCGCGCGCACGGCGGTCTCGCCGTTGAAGCAGGACAGGTGCATGACGCCGTTCGTGTTGGCGTCCAGCCGCACGAGGGCAAAGGCGGCCATCAAAGAGCTCTTCAGGCTGGCGCGCGTCACGGCGGTCAGCGGTACGTGTAGCAAATCTCGTTCAATGGTGATCATGGGTTGGATTCTCCTTTTTGCTGTTCCAGATAGCCCTGCAGAATCAGGACATCCAGATAAATATGGTTTGTGCGTTTCTCAGGCGAGGCGCATTCAAAGTGGTCATGTTCATCCTGTGCGAGATAGTCCAGGATGCGGGCAAGGGAACGGAGTTGTTCGGCGTTCATTGGATGGTCTCCAAAAAGAGTGGCAGTCTTAATGGACTGCCACTCGTGACATGATGGGCTAGTACGGAACACCATCTTCCACAGGATCAATCTGCGCCACAGAAGGTTCGCTACCGTTCTTACTATCCAGGAAATGAATCTCTGATACTTTGAGTTCGTAATCCGCCGTAGCCGTGCCATCCTGACGGAGCCAGATGCGCGGATGCCCCGTGGCTTTATCGGGCGTCAGGCATCCTTCGATCAACACCTTGCTCCCTTTGTGAAGGTACTGGTTGCACACCTCCGCCTGTTTGCCCCAGGCAGTACAGCGGAACCAGGTTGTGGTCTTGATGACTTCACCCTTGTCGTTGGCGTACTGGTCATTGTTGGCAACGTTGAAGGACGTCACTGGATTGCCGGAGGGTGTATAGCGCATCTCCGGGTCGGTGCCGAGATGACCTATGAACATAGTTTTGTTGTATTGCTTGGACATTGTTTTCTCCTTGTTGAATTTGGTTCAGCGGCAGATATCGCGCAGGCGTTTATCCACTTCGTACTGGCCGGACGCGATATAGTGGATCATGGCGATCACGAACCAGACCGCCCAGCCCAGGAAGAGAGCTGCGATCAGAATAGCGATGAGAGTGAACGTTGACATGATTTGTTCTCCTTGGGGAAATGAAATCGGGGAGCGATGGGTTATCGCTCCCCGATACAGGGAATGGGATGGATTAGATGGCGGACAGCCACCATCCATTCAGGATGGCTTCGTCCGGATCGAGATGGTCAGGTGGTTTGAGCGTGCGCACTTTCGCGCCGCCGCCTCGGATGGATGCCGATACGGTTTGCGCCCACTCGACTCCAGCCTTATCCGGGTCGCGCAGCAACACGTATTCGTAATCGCCATGTTCGCTGAACCATCGGTGTATTTTTGCGGATGGACTGGCACCGTTGGTGTACACTGCGACCGTGTCGGCATCGCGCCCGAGCTGGTGCAACTTCTGCGCGGTGATGAGCATGTCGAACAAGCCTTCGAGTACGATCACTGTGCGCGTAGCTTGTGTAATGCGCCAGCTGCCAAGTGGTTGCACGCGGTTGCCCCAGGTCTTGTGATTCTTCTCGGGTTTGAAACTGCGCGTGCCCTTTGGCAATTGCTCTTCAGGGATGTAACGCACATTCATCACGGTTGGCTGTGTCGGTGGATCGGCGTACACCACGCCACCCGCCCACAACCAGATGCCGTCGCGGCGTACCATCATCGATTGCCTTGCCGCTTGAATGATCTCACGATGGACTCTTGGTACAGAAATGCCATATCCCAATCCATATACAAGCGCCGTGTAAGGAAGCACACCGCGTTGCGAAAGATAAGCCCATGCGGGCGAACGTTGGACGCACGAACGCGCTTCCGACATGGCCTCATCCAGCATCTGCACTTGCCGTCTCGCACCGTCGTGCTCGCGGCACGAACGGTGTGTCGGCGGCCCGGGTGGGCGTCTCGGCGTCATTACCGATACAGTCGGCTTCCAGTCCTGCCCCAATTTCTTTCGCAGGGTATTCAGAGAACCGCCTGTGGCTCCGCAGCGCAGACACTTCCAGTATCCCTTCACGAGGTGGACGCCGAAGTTGGGATGTCCGCCCTGGCCTTCTCGGCTTGCATCGTTATGGAAAGGACACCAGAAGATGGCCCAATCGCGGTGGCGTTCCACTCGAACCGCCGTTCCCAGAATTTCTTCGGCGGCGGATAAGATATCTTCCATGTCCTTTCCTTCGACCTCCTCTTGATTGGGGTTTTCGTTTGTGAACCATCCGCCCAGTTAATGGGGGAGGAAAGCCGTGAGCGTTATAAACCAGTGATGAGGCTGGCAGGCGGCGGTAGCGACCAGGATGAGTAACGTTGCGAAGGTTCGCAGGATCAGTCTCCTTGTTTGGAATTGTTAAATGTGTCCAAGGAGAGTTCATGATCACGCGTCCGCGTGGACCAGCGTGTCGGTATTTGCTCATCGGATTTCGACGCTTGCCCAGGCGGGCGCCGTGGTGTACACCGCCGAGTCCTCGTGCAGCAGTGTAACGGTGGCGGAGTACAGGTAGTCTCCCTGCTGTCGCCCGGCGGGTACTGCGACGTTGAGCAATTTGCCGTCCGCCAGCACTTTGCGTTGTGCGGCATTCAGGCGGAATGGCGAAAAAATCTTGACGGTCTTGCTGGTTGTGGTATCATTCGTGTTGTACATTGTTCGACCTTTGAAATCGCCCAGTTGCCGCTGGACGATTTCGCTTTTTATCGGGCCTCTCACCCCGACGAGTCCTCGCTGGAAAACGAAAACGGGCGCTGTCCTGGGAAAATCCAGGACAGCACCCGTTTTTGCTTGGTGGGGATATTCAGTTGTGATCTTGGTTGATAGAACCTCCTTTCAAGGGAACGAACGGTTTATATCTGCGCGTTCATCGCCGATACAGTCCGCCCAATTCGAACTGTGTCGGGCAACGTCACGAGCATATCGAGCAGATCTCAAACTGCCTGTTGGTGAGGAGTCTATGTTCCTGCTTTCCATTGGCTCATGAATTATCCTTGCGATTCGGGCAATTTGATCCAGTATGCTCGTTACCTGTTGACTTTGATAGAGAGATGGGATCGTTTTATTTATTGAATTCGTTAATATGGTTTCCTTTCATTTGTAGGAAGATGGGATCGTCAGACAACGGTAGAAGCCCGGCGTTTGCCAGGCTTCTTGGAAAGAGGGAATGGATTGTGGAAAGTAGGAACAGTGCGGATTATATGGATATGTGGGAATCTGTCAAAGCACGTAGGCGGCAAAACAATTCAATTTGCCTTCGTACATCATGTTTTCACGCCCCTCTTACCTATGGGTGGATTTGGTTCCTATCAACCTGTCGATCACGTTCACCCAACTATTGGATTTCCATGCTCCCATATAGAATACCGGCCAGCACTGTTGTTGCACATAGTAGCGTCTGGCGACATCCATATAGTTTGGTTATCTTGATCCTGCTGTAGCCCCAATTCTCGTGGCAGATCATTCAAATGGTGGATTTCCAAGGGCTGATTTTGTTGTAAACTTGGCTCAAATCCAACTTTAGCAGAGGAGAATGCTCATGAACCGGTCGTTTGCGTCTTTCCTTTCGCGTTTGATAATTCTAGGCGTTGTGATGATGTTGATTGCTTCGACGGCGCTGGTCAACCAGCCTGCCCTGGCCGCTCCCAAGCCAACCAAAACGCCGACTCGCACCCCCACGCCCACCAACACGTTTACTCCCACAGCTACGTTCACTCCAACCGCCACCTTTACATCCACTCCCACTTCAACCTTTACCTCTTCGCCCACGCCCACCGCGACCAACGCACCTGCTCCAGCAGGCGTGCTGATTTACGCCATCTATTACGATACCTACACCACTGGCGAACCCGAAGAGGCCTTTGAGTTGATTAATCTCAGCGGCAGCACGGTGAATCTATCCGGCTGGAAAGCCACGGACGGAGAAGGCACGGTCACGTTCCCATCCTATTCGTTTGCCGCGGGCCAGCGCATTTGGGCAACAAAAACAGCCACGACCTTCCGCACCGAGTTCGGCTTCGCGCCCGATTTTGAATATGGCGGGAACTCCGATCCAGCAGTCCCGGATATGACCGGCACTGCGCCCACGCTCGCCAACACGGGTGATGAATTGCAATTGCTGGATGCCTCCAATGCGGTGGTGGACGCGATTGTCTATGAAGGCGGCAATACGGCCACAACGGGCTGGAGCGGCGCGGCCATTTCTCCGTACACGCAGGGTTTCTTCGGTGAAGAGGGTCAGGTCCTGTATCGCAAACTGGATGAGATTACCGGCCTGCCTGTGCCAGACACAAACACGACCAATGATTGGGCGCAGTCCACGAACGACAACGTGGACGGCAAGAAGGTCCAATATCCCGGCTGGGATTTGGAGCATTTCTTCTTCCCGCTCAAGGTCACGCAGAACGCGCGCCTCACGTATGCGGTCGCGCCGGACAACATCTACGCCGCGTATGTGGCCGAGATCAACAAGGCCACATCCTATATAAACATCGAAGGCTATACCATTGACAATGCCGGCATCGCCGACGCGCTGATTGCCAAACAGCAGGCTGGCGTGCAGGTGAAAATGTTGATGGAAGGCGAACCGGTCAACGGCATTGCCGATCAGGAGAAATGGGTCTGCCAGCAATTGGAAGCTGCGGGCGGCCAATGCTGGTTCATGTTCACCGACTCAACCATCGGCGTGCACGACCGCTACGCCTATCAGCATTCCAAGTTCACCATCGTGGACGGCGTTACGCTTCTCACCGGTTCCGAGAATCTCAATTATTCCTCGATGCCCGCCGATGATAAAAGCGATGGCACCTCGGGCAACCGCGGCGTGTATCTCATCACCGATTCATCCGCGTTGATCGCGTACATGCAGGATATTTTTGATCTCGACCTCGACCCGGCCAATCATCGCGACGTGCGCCGCTGGAGCGCCGCGACCGACAGCCCTCCGGCCGGCTTCGCCCCCTCGTACATTTCCGGTGGGACGATTTATCCCGTTCAATTCCCGACCCCGCTGGCGTTGAATGGCAGCTTCGACTTTGAAGTCATCCAATCGCCGGAGAACGACCTGCGTTCTCAGGATGCGCTGATTGGAATGGTGGCACGCGCCGGGGCGGGAGGCATGGTCTTCGTCGAACAACTTTACGATCAGAAATATTGGGGACCCTCCACCAGCAACCCAACGGCTGACCCGAACATCCGGCTTGAAGCCTATATCACCGCGGCCCGCCGCGGCGCAAAAGTCCGCATCCTGCTGGATTCGTTCTACGATACGCCCACCGATCCGCGCAGCAATGCCGCGACCTGCACCTATGTGAACGGCATTGCCTCTTCTGAATCGCTCGACTTGCAATGTCTGGTCGGCAACCCAACCGGCACGGGCATCCACAACAAGATGGTGCTGGTCTGGGACGGGACGCAGGGCTGGACTCACACTGGCTCGATCAACGGCTCGGAGAACTCGACCAAGAACAATCGCGAAGTGGCCGTGCAAGTCCGTTCCACAGACGGCTACAACTATCTGGCGCAGGTCTTTAACTACGATTGGACCGTCTCTGGCGGCGGATCAATACTGCCGACGCCGACACCGACGACACCTGTCGCGAATACACCGACGCCTCTTCCAACCAATACACCCACACCGACGTTTACTTCGACTCCTTCCGGACCTCAAAATCCACTCATCAGCGAAGTCTTCTACGACACGCCCGGCACCGACTCGGACGAAGAGTGGATCGAGATTTACAACCCGACTTCCTCGACGATTGACCTGAGCAACTATAAACTCGGCGATGAAGAGACGCAGGGCGGTACGGAGGGCATGTATCGCTTCCCAGCCGGATCCAGCCTCGGCGTGGGGCAGAAGATCAGCGTGGCGTTGAAAGCCACCGGTTTCTTCGCGCTGTACGGTTTCAACCCGACCTATGAAGTGCTTGAGACGGACGCCTCCGTGCCGAATATGAGCGTGTACTCTGCCTGGGCCACAGGCACGATTTCGTTGAGCAATACAGGCGATGAAGTTCTTTTGCTGAACGGTTCGGACGTTCCTGTGGATGTAGCGACCTATGAGGCCGGTGTCTATCCTGGCGTCACGCCACACCCTGGCGTCGCGACCGGTCACTCGATTGAGCGTTCGCCGGCCAACCAGGACACGAACGACTGCTCCGTGGACTTTGTGGATCGCAATCCGCCCACGCCGGGCAATTGACGAGCATCCGTAATCAGTAATCAGTTGCGCGTAACCGCGCGAAGACAAGCCAGCCGAGTCCTGACAGACCCCCGCTGGCTTGTCTTCGCGACCTTCTTGTACAAAATCCGACCGTAATATGGTTCGTAATGAATTGACCAGACAGACAGACGCAATTCATCCGGGAACTTTAAGGATTTCGATTTGGCTAACGCTGAACAGTAAGAAGCCGTTCGCTATTCTGAAATCGGTACCGAAATTTTGATTGCCGGCAAAGCTGGCGGGCGTGGGTGCTTGTTGGATACTGTTGCAGGCTACCTACGACAACCATGCAGCCATGAACATAAGAAGAATTCTTCTAGGCTTCATATAGCCTCCGTCTTAGCATTAGCGCAGTCTTGAAAATCTCAGATTATTTTTCCAAACTTCCCAATGCTTTCAGAATCTCGTCCGCGCGATAGATGCGGTTGCGCGCGTGACCGGTAATCTCGCGCAGGACACCGGCCTGTACTAATTTCTCAATGTATTGCCCGGCGGTCTTGAACGGAATATTCAACCCGGATGCCAGCTGGCTGGCGGTGAGGATAGGGCGGGTGAACAGGAAATCAACGACCTCGGCCATGCGGATCGGATTGCGATCGGACCTCACGAACTCCTCGTAGCTTGTGCGAATGCCTTGCAGACGAGTCATGCGTAGCACGCTGTCCTGCGCCTGCGTGCTGACACCTCGGAAGAAGAAGCGCAGCCATTCCTCCCATTTGCCGCGCTGGGAGACTGCCAGCAGATGATCGTAATACTCCTGGCGATAGTGCTCAAAGTAAACGCTCAGGTTGAGCAGCGGTTGTGGCAGGAGTCCCCATTCGCACAAGAGTAAGATGATCAACAAGCGGCCCACCCGGCCGTTGCCATCCAGGAAGGGATGGACCGCTTCGAACTGGTAATGGATCAGGCCGGCGCGGGCCAGCACAGGCATATCTATATCGCGGTGGATGAATTTCTCCAACGCATCCAAGGCAAGGTGCATCTCGTCCACAGGCGGCGGGACATACTTCGCGCTGTTTGGTGTGCTTCCAGCTGGGCCGATCCAATTCTGCGTCCGGCGGAATTTCCCTGGCGTCAGCTTTCCACCGCGCACGTCTTCCAGCAGTTTCGCATGGAGTTCCCGGATCAAACGCAGGCTGACGGGTAGAGTCTCCAATCGTTGCAGGCCATAATCCAGCGCGCGCACGTAGTTGTAGACTTCGCGCACGTCGTCGCCTTGCTCCAAGAAGGAGAGCTGGGCAGATTCGTATTTGTACAGGTCCTCCAGGGAAGCGCGCGTTCCCTCGATGCGCGAGGATAAAACGGCCTCCTGGCGCATGAAGGGCTGAATGAGCAATCCGGGGAAAGGAAAGCTGCCCGCCAGCGTGGTCAGTTTGCTCAACTCCCGCTCTGCATCAGATAGGGCCGAGACGAGCTCAGTAGACCAGGATAGTTCTGGAGGGAGAGGCGACGGGAGGAATGCCCAGTACCCGGTGTGGGTACGGATGGCTCGCCCAGCCTTGGGGTCACGGAATGTTTTGGGTTCCATAATTCCAGCCGTTTTTCGATGTGTAAATATAGTTACCCCATACTAACACTTATTACCGGAAGTGTAAATATGGAATTTTCATGTTTTCGGGCCCAACAGGGCTGGCGATGCAACAACAAGAAAGCAGACTTGGCTCCCGATACACTTAGCGACACACCCCACATACCTCTTCCCGCGCCTCCGTATCATTCGCCCCATGAGCGAGACATACCAGTCCAAACGCGAACGCTGGCAACGCACGCTGGAGTCATTGCCAGAGGGTCTCCGCGAACATGTTTCCCTGCGCAACGTCGAAGTGGTTGCGGCACTGACTCCGCTGGCGCAGGAGCGATTGGCGGAAGCCATTCAAGCCGGCCTCAAACGCTTGCCGCGCGCGGCGGAGCAGTTGCGAATCAATCCAGGCACTTCTGTTGCTGACCTGCTCAACCCACCGGCCCATTTTGTTGCACAGCCTCCACAGCCACCATCAGATTTTCCGGGACACATCCAACAGCAACTGGCGGATTTGATCCAGGGATGTTTCCCGGACATGCCGCGCATTTCAGCGGAGGCACTGGCAAATTCCGAGGTGATGGATGCAGCTCGAAGCGTCGCCCAGGCGCATGAGCAACTGCTCACATCCAACCATCTGCGAACCGATTTTGTGATGATGGTCCTGTACGAACTGATCCGCCAAACCCTGGAACATCTCGATGAAGTAATCGAAGCAACCCCTGCCCTGCGGCAGGCATTCGACCAGAACTCCCTGCCCTGGAAATTCAACGATAGGAGAAGAACAAATGCTTAAACGAATCGCCTCGACCGGCATCAATGTGGTTGTGCTCGGCGTGTCGGTCGCCGTCTTTCTGCTGGCGTTCATCGCCCTCAATGCCCTGGGCGCGGCACAAAGACCGCCGACGATTTCCGTTCTATCAGCCACGCGTGATCTCAACATCGGGGATGTCATCGCTCCAAGTGATCTCGCCGTCAAGACGGTGTTTCAAGACGACAACGCCAATCTGTATATTCCCGGTGAGGAAGCCTCAGGAGTCGTCGGCGGTGTAGTGGCGCAACCCATCTTCAGCGGGCAACCCATCTTTCGATCTGCCATCCTCGCACAGGCCGCGGAAGGGACAAGACTCTCGGCGGTGCTCGCGCAATATCCCGGATACAGTCTTTTTCCTCTGCCATTGGATGCAACCAATCTGGTCGCGCCCGATGCCGAAGCATTCCTGCCTGGCGATCTGATCGGCGTGACCATGGTGATCACCAGCCGCCCGCAACAGATGGCCACGCCAACCGCCATGCCCGAAGTAATCCTTCAACCCGGCTATGGAGTCCAACCTACAGCAACGCCGGCCCCTCAGGAGATCGAACAGGCAGACGCCTTGAGCCGCGCCCTGCCGCCGCTGGCAAAAGATTTGTTCCCGATGGGTGTGCGCGTGATCGCCGTTCAGGGATTGCCCAAGCAAACGGATTCGAACAACACAAACAATGCAGATTCATCCTTCAACATGCAGGACCAAAAACAGATGCTGATCCTGCTCATTCCGAATGAAAGCCGCGAGGTGTTGTCGCTTGCGCTGCAGCAAGGAGATCGTTTAGTGGTCTCACTGATGGCGCGCGGCGATGAAACGCCAACTGCCGGCTTCACGTACTGGGACTTCGAAGACCTGTTCAAAGCGGATCGTGAAAAAGTTGTGCATGGAGGTCAATAATGCAGGTTCTATTATTGGGCGCAGGGACGGTAACATCGCGACTCAATATGCAGTTGGCGGAACAAGGTCATTCCGTCATCGCGCAGATTGCGGCCTTCACGCCCCAACACATTGACCTGTTCGACTTCCGTGCTTTGATCGTCATCTCACCCGAATCATCCGTCTCGCCCGAGAGTCTGGTCAAGGCCGCCGAGCGCGGCAAGTTGATCTTCGTGATCGCGGGCGTGGGCGATGGGATGTCTTCGTGGGCGAATGGCGTGGGCGTACCGGCGTTTGCATACCCGCCTTCGGATGTGGACATCAATAAGTTGTATGAAGAGATGCGGCGCGCCGATGCCGGCAATCTGGCGGCGGATGACCAATATCGCCGCGCGGTTCTTGGAAGCGATATGTCAGCTCGCATTCAATCCGGCATGGCAGTGCGCAAGATTGCCATCACGTCTCCAAAGGGCGGCACAGGTAAAACGACCGTGGCAGTAAACCTGGCAGTAGCGCTTGCGCTGTCGGGTATCACCACCTATCTCGTGGATGCAGACGGCAATGCCGGCGCGCTGCAATATCACATGCGCATGGAGCGCGTCAACACGACCATGATCGGTTTGCTCCGCCGCGAGATCGCCAAAGCCAATAAAGGCGTGATGAGCGACGTGGCCTCGGGCGCGGCGTATCTGAATGCATTCACACCCTTGGAGAATTTGCCAACGCTGCGAGTCTTGCCTGGCTTGATCACCGATGATCTAGGTGATGAAGTCCTGCAACAGGAAAGTAAAGTAGCCGAGGTGATTCAAGGTTTATATGAAGCGGGTGTCGCGGCGGGTGGTGTGGTGATTATGGACATTGGGATCAACCCCGCGCATGTCGTCCATCGCGCGGCGCTGAAAGCCGCCGAAGGCATTGCGATTGTCATCAAACCTGAGATACCCGACCTGGCGGAAACACGCCGTTGGATCGCACGGATGATCAACTCACTGGCAAATGTTGTCGGCAAAGGTAGCGCGCATGAGTTCGTGGGCAGCCGCGTCAAACTTTGCTATAACCAGGTGGTGGGGGATGGCTTCAAGTCGGCGCACAAGATGTTGCAACAGGCGTTGAGCGAAGACAAGATCAAACTCGCGCTGATCCCGAATGGCATCCTGCCTATCGTAGACCCGCGCCTCGCGGCACAGGCGGTGAACTCGGACCGCCGCGAGGACATCCTGATCTGGCGCTATAAGAAGGAGAAGTTGGAGGAACTCGGTCCCTTCGCCGATTCCCTGTTGGGTTTTGCCGCGCACTTTGTCCCCGCGGTGCGGGAGGGCGCGTCGCGGGTTGGACTGTTGCCAAACACCAACAAAAAACGCGGCTGGTTTGGAAAGGGATAAACGATGTTCGACATTGCCGGCAAGACCCTAAAACCTGTGACCGAGGCGCGTTCTGCAGATGAGATGGAACGCTGGTGGAATATTCTGGCGGAAGAAGGTCGTGCGAAGAAAGCCATCGAATCCCTCCAACGCTCACTCTCCTCGACGGAGATCGAGACGCTGGCGCGCCGCGTATTTGAGGAAGTGAGCATGCGGGCAGTTGACGCAGGTGTTACATTTCCACCTGAATACATCTTGCGTCTGATTGGCGATCTATCTGGCATGGGTCCCCTGCTCGAACTCATCGCACGCTCAGACATCGAAGACATCGCCATCAACCTGGGACATATCTATGTGTACACCACATCGAACGGCTGGGAACACGTTGGCGCGGCTCCTGACGGAATTGGCGATGCCCTACGAGTTATGATCGACCGCGCGGGGCAGCGCGCGCCGACACCAGATTACCCGATTGCCGATGCGATGTTGCAGGTCATGGTCCCGCTGGGAGATGGAACGGCGAGGCGCAAAGGTGTGCGCGTCAACTACCTCATGCCGCCGGCTTCGCCTTACGGGGATACGATCACGTTGCGTATCTCGAACTATCGTACCGAGTCCGATCTCACGCAAGGGAGTCTCGCGATGCTTTGCGAGAACAGACTACCGCCCGTGCCGCGTCCCAAATTCGATCCGAAAGACTTCCCGCGCGGGAATGGCATCCTCACGCCCGAAGCCGCCAATTACCTACTGAGTGTGATGGTGCATGGTGGTACTCTGGTGATTGCCGGCACGACGGGTTCGGGCAAGACTTTTGTTGGACAGCGAATTTTGCAGGAGATGCTGGACTATTACCCGCGTGGCGCGATTCGTCTGTTTATCGTGGAAGATAGCAATGAGATCATCCTGAACGGCTGGAATGGTGACGGCGAAAGCGATACGGGCAACATCGTATACACAGTGACCCGTCCAGAGATTCGCGGCGGTCCTCCGCCTGTGACCATGTATGACCTGATCCGTTCTGCCTTGCGCTCTCGGCCTCATGGAGTAGTGATCGGCGAAGCGCGCGGGGCGGAGGCCTGGGAGTTGATCCGCGCCGCGGCAACCGGGCATGGGCATTCTGCCTTCACGATCCACGCAACCAGCGCCGAGCACGTCTGGCCGCGTTTCCTGCAGGTCGTGCAGGCGCATCCTGATGCGGCGCGCATGTCCGAAATTCAGATCGCCCAATCCTTTGCAGAAGCAGTGACCGCGGCGGTATATATTGAGCGCAATCCACAGCACGGGCAGATTGTGCGCGAAATCGTGGAAGTATCGCACATCGTGGAACGCACTGCCGCGCGCCCTTCATTTTCTCCATTGTTTCGATTTGAGCAGGGAAAAGGGTTGCTGCCAACTGGAAACCGCCCCATGCGTCCGGGCTTTCGCGCGACGGATTTGAACATTCCTGAATCCATGTTCAAAGGGGTTTTGTAATGTCGGAGCAAATCGTTGGTTCCACGCGCACCTTCGTGCTTCCGAAGGGATTTACGCAGGTCGGCAATCAGGCTGCTTTGATCGGCGAGGATGATACGCGCCGCCTGTTTGCAGAAATATATGCCGACCCGGATCGTCCCGAGGTGCGACCCCAGGAGGCGTATCAGGCAATGCTTTCTTCGATGCAGCCAGGTTGGACTCTAAGGCTGTTGCAATTGTTCTGGCCCGACCCTGAGCCAAGATTGGAGTTTCAAAAACAAGTTCAAAATTGGAGCAAACCAGGAACGGAAGGATTGGATATATTACATCAGGGACTGACGCTCGCCATACAGGAATATCCATTGCCTTTTGTTCGTCGCACAGTGTTGGAATTTGTCTTGCCAGGTGATGAAGGGATCGCCTGGTGGGAGGGGCTGTGCGGATTATGCGCCGGCTTTGGTCTTCGGATTCGCTATATGGATCAATTTGCTATTGAGGAATTATCCCACTGGGTGCTCAATCCCAATCTGGAGTACTCTGCCGACCGCCAGTTGTAAAGTCCAAAGCGGGAAGGCGTTGCTGTCGTTAGTGGTTCCGCAGTGACATGGCAAAACGAAGCCAACCGCTGCCAATGACATTCATCTTTTATTTTCGCCTATCATTCTTTCAATTATCTCCGCCCACTCCCTCGGCAGGGACGAGACATCAACGTTCTTGTCGTCGATCATGATTCGTTGCAAGACCCTCCCCAACTCGCGCATCTCTGCAGGGACGCTCGAATCCGCTGCCAATCTTTGTGCATCCTTGAAATACTCCTCCGCTTCGGGACGCTTCTCCCTTGCAGATTGAATCACCCCCGCGATGAACTACTCGATAGTCACGTCATCTTCATCCTCAGGTTGTTCTGTATAAAATTCAGGAAGAGGTTGTCTAATCTCTTCTAGCCAGAGTTCGCTAAATTTCTCTACACCAATATCGTTACACATATACAAAATAATACTCGCCGCCTTGTCCGCCTCTGATTTTGCGCCTGCTTCGAGAAATATTTCTAATGAGTCTACTGTGGCACGTAACCCTTCAGCATAGTCACTGGATTTCCATAATGCTATTCCCATCGCTGCCAGCGTATCAGCTTTGCTTACAGGATCGCCTAATTTTTCCTTTAGTTTCAAGGATCGCCGATAATATTCAATAGCCGTTTTCAAATCGCCGTTTTCTTCGTTCATCTTAGCAACAGTACTTAATATTGCGGCTACACCAATTTCATGATCATTGTCTACAAATATTTCAAATGCCTGATTACACAATTCCATTGCTTTTTCATATTCCCGGCGATCCGCTAAGATTCCAGCCATGTTGTGGAGGACAATACCTCTCCCAATTACGTCATCTGAATCTGAAATCTTGAGAGACTGCTCATACAATTCCATCGCTCTATCAAGTTCACCGCGATAACTATAAATTGTTGCCATTCCATTGAGCACAACGCGCTTGCCTTGCAGTTCGCCTATTTCATCATAGATTTCTTGCGACTGTGTGTACAATTTCATTGCCTCATCCAGGTTTCCCCGCCGTAGGTGAATATCTGCTATTGCATGGATAGTTGCAGCTTCCCCTCTTTGGTCATCCATTGATTCATCAGAACTCCGTACTTCTTCAAACAACTGTAAGGCGTCATCATAGAAACCAAAATGCGATAATATCTTACCTACTTTATACTTGTAAATTGTGTTTGTTATCAACTTGGCAGCATGAGTCAAATCAGGAAGGGCGTGAAGGACAACTTGTGCTGCCACTGAATTTCTATCGATATTTCCTTCCGCAATATCTATTAACTTAACTATTGACTGATAGTAGATTTCATTCACGGCTAACCAATCTTCTGTAAGGTCCTGCTCTGTAAAAGGTCTAAGTACTGGATGCATACGGTAAAGGTAAAAATCCACCTCCTCCAATGGAATTCTCAGTCTCTCAAGTAAGCTGTGTTCCCATAAGGTGTGACAAATCCTTTCTGCGTCTCCTCTCTGATCATCTGCTTCCTCGTCAGTTTTCCACCATTTGTTTGCGATGACAGAACTTGCAGTGATCGGTGAAAAGAAACCGATAAAGAGCCCCAATCTTAATAAGGCAGCGTGCAAAATCAATCCTTCTCCTGTTTTTGCCAAATTATCCATCGAAAAAGCAAAACAAGCTTCTAAGCTTATGTGGCGTTTACTCTTGGTCCATTGGTCTTTCGTTTCGGAAAGTAGAGACTGTATCTTCTTCAAAAATTCGTCTGGACTTAAATCTGCTCTCTTCTTATAAACAGACCCAAGAAGTTGTAATGCTAGTGGATGTCCGTCAACTGCCTCGCTGATTTTATATGTTTGCATTTCGGTTAAAGTATCTCGACGGTTTCCAGAAACTTCACGAAATACATTTCCGCCCGATTTTTCTTCTAATCCTTTTATTTCAAATAGTTCTTCGCTAGGCAAATCTGTTGCTTGACGGCTGGTCACGCTCAACGCGACTCCTTCGGAACATAAACTGGAGAAGAATTCATGCAGGCTCTTTGCCGTGTTTTCATTCTCGCTGCCTTTTTCGTTCAGGGCATGGTTGAGCGTCTCAAAATTATCCAGTCCCAACAACGTTCGTTTACTCGTCAACGCGTTCCGCACAATCGCTTCGCGTTCCTGCGTGTCATTGGCGCAAGGCGAGGGTAAACCCAAAAAGCGTTCGATCCGTCCCAGCACGCTTTCCAGCGAGGGCAGTGGATCCAGCCCGATGGCGAGAGTCAACTCGAAGGACGGGGCGAAGCGCAGGAGCGCCTGCCAGAGCAAAGCGGTCTTGCCGATTCCGCCTGCGCCATGCATGGTCACTGTCAGCGGTTTCTTGCCTTCGAGCAGGCGCGTGCCAATGCGTATCAACTCGCGCTGGCGTCCGATCAATCCGCTGGCGGGGGAGGGCAGGTCGCTCACGTCGGCGGGACGGAACAGGCTTACGGTCTGTGCACCCGCGCCGCGCCATGCGCCACCTTGAGCCTGTCGAAGGGTTCCCACTTCATCGGGGTGAGCCGCGTACAGCGCGATCATGCCGACGAAAAATTCATTCTCACGCTTCACCGCGCGCCGCGCCTGCCGCGCCGCCTCGGGGACGGCGTGTCCATGCGCGAGATAGTTGTAGAACTGCCCGCTGATGTTCGGCGCAAACGGATCGGGGAGATTGAACTGCATCCCCAACGCAAACGGGACTCCCGCCTTCGCCAATTCCCGCGCCAGATTGGAAAACTCGGTTCGCTCTGGGACTGCGGACTGGCACGCGCTCAAGAAGCCGATCCACGCCTTATCTTTGATCTCCCTCACAAACTCTCGCGCCTCCAGCGGATTCGACGCCCCGTTCTCGCGCTCAAACAACAGGATCGCGCCATCCCTCGTCGCCGCGCCGTGACCTGAGAAATGTGCGATCATCCCATTTTGGAATCTCGCCATCACACTCTGCAACGCTTCGGGCGTTGCGGGTCTCAACTCGATCATGTCGAACGGCGCATTGCTTTTCTCGATGAGACGTTTCATCTCCCGCCATTCGCCTTCCACATCCAACGCGCGCATCGGCTCGCCGCTCACATCCACCAGCGGGTTGGCAGGGATGAACAACAACGGCACGCGCTCCACTTCATTTTTCATGCGTCCATTCGCGGGGCGTTCCTTCTCAGGTAAGGCGCGCACGAAGGCGCAATCCTCCACCACATATTCTTCTTTGGCTTCGTTGTACGCGTACTCCCACGCCATGACATCCAGTTCTGACGACTCCAACACCAGCACAATCGTCCGCTCGGATTGTTTGGAGAGCGCGTCGAACTCCGTCCGTGCGGCATCCTTGAATAAAGCGTTAAACAATTTCTCCCCGTAGGCGCGCGGGTTCTTGTAGAAGTCCTTCCATTCCTGCTCGGATTGACTCAAATCATGCAGAGAAAACTGGTGGCTTTGTTTTCCATTAGCGCGAATGTTAACTTGATTATTTTGTATCGTGAGCTGGAGTTCGAGCATGTTGCCCCATCTCATTAAAGCCGGAGTAACAATATATCCAAAGCGGCTACCAACATCAATAATGCGCCGATACCAAAAGCCCATGAAGCCCAGATCACTGAATTTTGCTTCCGCCCAAGCATCTCATTTAACGCTCTTCGCTTTGCCGTTAGGCTGGCGCGCGGAAAATCATATCGCTTCGGTGAGATGGCACGTAAAGCGAGTAACAGAGAAAGCAGGAATGCTGTCAGCGCCACTGCTCCAACTGCTTTTACTTCAACATAGCCCAAATATGCAGGCGCATCCTTGAACGCCAACAGACCGAAGAAAGCCCCAAGCAACGCAGTTGAAAGCGTGATGATCTGACGTGCGGCGTTCTCAAGTGTTTCAAGTGAACCGCTTTCCAATTCATCGAATAGCTTTTCCAGGCGTTCATCGCTCTCTGAAAGAAGGGATGAAGCAATAACTATTTCATCTTTGGAAGAACTATTTTTCTTCGCCATCTTTTCCTCCCCTCATAGTTAACTTGAACTTACGCCCGCAATGCTGGCACGTCACGGAAAACTCTTCATCGTCATCACTGACAACATGAAGTAGGATATTTTTCATAACCATTGTGTCGGTTTTATTTAACTCCGCCAAGTCAAAACGATTGCGCTTCTGGCAATGCGGGCACTCGGTTGAAACAAACGGGGGCATAGCTTACCTCCAGCAGATTCTCAAATAGTATAAGAGCGATTATAGCTTTAGACAAGTCGGTCCATCGGAAAGCCTTCAATCTAAAAAGAAGGGATCGAGCAGAATAACGATTATCACCTCTTCCATATAGAACTGCTCGAACTGATTGCCGACACGGACGGAAGACCCGTCCGTGTCTTTTTGTATTATGCCACTCATGCCTGAACCCCAAGACCAGTTTGCCGCCACCATCGCATCCGAAGCCGTGGAAATTCTGGAGGATCACCTTCTCTTTCCAGGTGGTTATCTCCTCCCCCTTTCCGCGCGCGGCAGTGGCGTGCCCGGTATGGCAGATCGTCCCTGGTCGCGACTCACTGCGGAGGTCTTTTATCCGAATCTGCCTGTGATCTATTCTTTAGCCTTGCGCCGCGAACCACCGGATGTTTTGCGCGGTTCCTTACGTGCGCGCCGTACTCTCTTTGAAGGTTTCATGATGGCGCTGGCGGAGAAGACCGGTCGCCGGCCTTCGATGGCGGAACGTTCCGCCGATCATGCGCTGGACGCTGCCGAGTCTGAATTGACCTTTGGGAAGCCGGCTTTCCAGATTGCCTTAATGAGCGCGCTCTTTGTGGAACGGGATCGCTTCGGGGAAGCTGAAGCCGCTCGTAGAGTCATCGAATCGAACTTACGCGCGCGTGGCCTTACTGCCCAGCGCCTTTTCTATATCGCCGAGCGCGCCTTGCATCATTTTCAGCCGGGAGGGAAATTATTTCCCGGCCTAGACGAGCCAACTCTATTTCTCGAAGAGACCCTTCCCCTGTTACCTGCACCATCAAAACAGGTATTACCCGCGGAGGATTCGGTCTGGATCGGCACCCATGCCCGCGATGGGCGTGATGTGCATTTCTCGTTCACCAAAGGTCTTGATCCCGCAGTCCCGCCTCCGCCACATGCCACCACTTTGATCCTCGGTGAACCAGGCGCCGGCAAGACCAGCTTGTTACGTTGGATCATGCTGCAACGGTTACTACAGGGCAGGACGGTCATCTCCATTGACCCAGAAGGTGAGAACAACAAACTGTGTGAAGCGGTGGGCGGAAAGGTCGTGCCGGCTAGGATTCCAGAGGATAAGGAAACTTGCCTCATTCACCCATTGCAAGGCGAGAACCCAGCTGAATTGTTGCTTGCAGTGCGCTTCCTGATCGCCGCGCTCGCGGGCGAGTCAGTTCTATCTCCTGGGGTGCAGGCGGCTTTACACGAAGCTGTGAAAAGACGTTGGGAACGAAGACCCGGTGCGATGTCAATTGCTGAGTTCGTAGAAACGCTCGGCACGATCAATGCGCCTGAAGCGGCAATGCCTCTGGCATTGTTGCGACCTTTCATGCGCGGCGGATTATTCGAAGGTTTCTTCGACAGACCCAAAGCCTTACTTTCACCTCACTTCCCTTCTGGTCAATGGTGGAACTTCGATCTCTCTTCTTTGCGCGAAGAAAACCGCGCTATCGTCCATTCAGTCTTAGCTTGGTTTTTATATCATGCTGTTACGGTCGGAAAGCAACCGATGGACATCTACATTGATGAGGGTTGGCGCTTATTGCGAAGCGGCCCCTTCACAGATTTATTGGATGAACTCGGAAGACGAGCGCGCAAACGCGGAGTGGGCGTGACGCTGATCACTCACCTGCCCGCCGACCTGATGAAGAATCCCACCTCACTAAGTTTGGCATCCACCGCCTTCATTGGCCGGCTCGGACCCGATGAGGCTTTTGCTTTCTATCGTTCGCTTGGTGTGCCCGAAAGCGAAGCTAGAAAGAACGCGGAGACAACCTCCAGACTTCCGCCGCGAGTGTTTCTCGCGGCACCGTCGGCTGGACGCGGCGCGCTGTTCCCTGTGCTAGTTTCCATTCCCTCCGCATGGATTCAATTCTGGAAGCAATTGGGTGCAACCGGAGTGATTCGATGATCGACCTAAAGAACGGGTACATGCACCCGCATAGCGGGTATATATGCATTTATTGTGGTTACGAATTTTCATCGAACCCTGACAACTGTCCTCTTTGTAACGGCCAATGGGAGAGCTGGGAAATGCTCTTTGCCCCTCACGCCCTCGTCGATCTGCGCGCCCAGGTGATGAGTTGGATCGGGCAATTGCCCTTTCCGTCGGTGGTCGAATGGATCGCCTCGCCAAATGGATTGCGCGTTCGTTTGTATCTCCCTCCTAATGTGGCGGAAGGAGTCGTGCTGGCCTGGGCTGCCATGACCGGGCAGCATTCCCGCTGGCGAAAGTTGGGAACTGCATCCATCGAGGAAAGTGGCTATGTATTGCATTCTTCCAATCACCTGCCGTCGCTGATTGCCTCCGCCAAAGACAGCGACCCGCTGCTTGCGATTGGAAGCCGGTTGATCAGCGCGGCGCGTGATGGCAGCGAAATCAGCTTGAGGTTGTGGCTGCTGGGGAATGAAGATCAACTGCAGGAACGTTTGCGAAGCCTTTCCGCCTATTCTTATGGAACGGAAGGTGGAGTCGAAAATAGCACGCCAAATCCGTGGGGAATACAGTTGGTTTTCCTGCGTTCCATTTTGATCATCGGCCTGTTGATCGCCGGCTTGAGTGGAGGCGCATGGAGCGCGGGTTGGTTTTCACCCCTGATCGGAATCCTTGGAGTCATTGCGGGCGGCGCAATCTGCATGACTTCTGCATGGGGAATTCGCAACTGGCTGGAATGGCGCTCGATCCCAAAGGAAGTCTTGGAAAGGCGGATTCAGGAGCCTCTGCTCAAAGTTGCCATGACGTTAACTTCGAGGATGGATTTGCCTCTTTTGGCGGGGGAACAATCTTGGAGACCTTTTGCCAACCTGTGGCCCGAAATCTGCAAACATGACATTCCATTGCCGGCAGGTGAACTGGCCGGTCTGATTGCTCCGCTTCAACTAGGGGAAGGCAGTGGCTTATTGGATCGCGCAGTCTGGCAGGAAGTACCGGCCCCACCTCCCTCCCAGCCATTACTCGAGGCGGAATTCAAGATTGGGCGGAGCGTGGCAACAGGAGAATGGGTTGGAGTGGACCCGGATGGGCACGGACTCGCTACAGGCGGCAGTCGGAGCGGTAAGTCATCCTTTGTCTTTGCCATGTTGGAGCAATTGCTCGCCTGCGGCGATGACGCGCCCGGCATCTTCATCACTGACCCGCATGTATCCCTAGCGGATGCCTTTTTGGATGCGATTGCTCAACTGCCCCAAGAGCAGCGACGGAAGGCGATCCAAAGACTGCGAATCATCACACCCGAACAGCCTCAAGTCATTCCTTTGAACTTGCTGGCTGTCCCCGACTTTACCTGGGCGGGTAATGCCATCGTGCAGATCGGCCGGCGCATCTGGGACGATTACTGGGGACCCCGTATGCAGGCGGCTCTCCTCGGTTTGTTCCGCCTAGCTCACGCTTGGAACCAAAAGCATCCCGAAGACGGTCTCGGACTCCTGCACGTGGTCTTCATGGCCTTCAACAAGGAATGGCGGCACAACGCGATGGCGCTCCTGCCGCCCGGTGAACGCATGGGTGCGCTGGCTTTGGATGCCCTGCTCGGTCAAACCGGGGAGGTGGATAAGTGGAGTCAGGGCTGGGTCACGGAAGTCATCAGCCCGGTGCTCTCGAAGGTAATGGCGCTGGAACTTTCGCCGTGGTTGTTCTCCGCCATGCACCAGGACCGCTTCGTGGATATGACCAGGTGGGTGGAGGAAAAGGCGTGGATCGTTCTGCGCCTGCCTTCGGGCGAGATGGGCCGTGAAGGCGCGCGCTTGACCGCATCGGTTTTATACAACGTCTTCGACGCGGCGTATCGCCGGGCTACCTTGGCGCAGCCCGTGCCTTTTTATTTCATCGTGGATGAAGCGCAGGAGATCGGTTCGGGAATGCGGCTGGAGGCGATGCTCTCGGAGGGAGCCAAGTTCGGCGCGCGCATGTTCGTGCTGGCTCAATCGCTGTCATTGATGCGCAAGGTGGAAGGGATGGAGCCGGTCGTGCAGGCGTTGCTTGCCAATACCTCCACACAGATGTTCTTCTCGCCCGACCCGGAGGACGCCGACCTGATCCGCGCCGCGTTGAGCTCTACAGTACGCTATGGAAACATGACCCTTGATCTGCCTTCGCTGCAATGCTGGCTGCGTGCTCGGATCGCAGGCTGCTGGCAGCCACCCACATTGACGCAGATCAAGCCCCTGCCGCGCGCCGATAGTGCAAGGGTGAAAGCGCTCATCGAAGAAGTGATCGCCGCCCATCCCGCCGATTACCTTCCCGCCGATGGCTGGCAGGGTAAGGCTTCAAAAGTGTTGGAGAACATGTTGCCCAGGGCGTTGTCCCATCTGCTGGATGAGTTTCTGGCGGTCAGGATGGAAAATCAGAATGGAAGGGTCGCACAACCCCCAATGCAGGAGGATGAACGGAGGTTGGGTTTCTGATGACGGCGATCATTCTCCGTTTCTTGTTGGCCTTTTGCGGAGGTTCGCTTGCCTGTATGGTTACTGCCGTCGGGGTCGTTTACCTGGCCTGGGTTATGTCCTGACCGGATAACGGATGGGACCGATGAATGACTTGAATATTCTAATCGGGCAGATGGCAGGGGATATATCCAGCCAGGCCCTGCGCCTGGACGACGTTCGGCTGAGGCTGTTCATGGAGTGGATGCATGCTCATAGCACCAAAGTGAAAGCGGCCACACAGTCTGAGGCGCAATCGTTTCAACTGGGTCAAGTGGATGTCGTCTCGATTCGGGACGGGAAGATGGGGGAGCAGCTCAAAGCGGGTTTGCAAACATGGTTTGAGTCGCTGCCCATGCAGGGAATGCTTTGGGAATATCACCTCATCCTGGATGAAATTGCCTGGTGGCGTGATCTCGACGCTCGCCGGCTGGCCATGATCCTGAAAGATGAAACAGGGAATCTTGCACTGCCTGCGCCAGTGCCGCAGGCACAGGTGAGCGAAGCGAATGCGTGAGACGCTCAAATTCGCTGTTGGAGTCCTGGTTGGTCTATTCGCTGGTTATTTGCCGGGACTCGTGATTCCGATCAAGTTCTTCCTAATCATGTGTCTGGCGCTCATGGCGCTGGCGGTTGTGTTGTTCTTCATATTTCATTTTGGTCTTCGGGATTTCCAGGAACATTGATCCTGCGGGAGTTTTGTATGCGGCGTCTTCGACAAATCGGTTTGATCACTTTGTTTCTTTCTGTCCTCTTGTTATGGGCGACAGTTACTACAGGCGCGGCTCCGCTGGCGGCCATTGCATTAGAGGAGGGTCACATCTATGACCAGGCGCATGATACTGGCTACATCGATTGGAGCGGGCCGGTTCAATATGTTTACCTGACGCATAAAGACGGTTCGTGGCTGCCTCCGGAGGAGGGCGGAGGCTATTGCGGTTCTGGCTGCCAAGAGTGGGTCACGCGCATGTCAAGCAGTGGGAAGGTGAGCGGCGCCTTCGCCACCGACGTGGCTGACTTCAGTGTGAACGTGGCGTTCTCTCACGACTCAGATGTGGGCAGCGCGATTCTGCGTGCCTGCTCCGCTTCCCTGACATGGAATCTGTATACCGGTCCTGGGAACGGCTTGCCGGGATTCGTCAGCATGGGGCTGGCTGTGCCGGCTGGGTGCCGATCCTGGTCGCTTACCGCTTCGGGCGGTTATGTGGATTTCCAGACTGTGGATGTTACGTATGGAGCGCCCCTGCCAACTTCGACCAACACCGCAACTCCCTTGCCCTCGTTGACACCGTCTCCGACTTGGACGCCCACGCTCTTACCGACTTCGACTGCTTCACGAACGCCAACGCCAACGCTGACGTTTACACCCACGAATACGCCAACAACCACGCCGACGGATACCCCTTCCCCAACACCAACGCCTCTGCCGCCTGAGATCCTCGGGCAGGTTGTCTGCGACCTTTGGGGAGAGGCCGGCTGGTGCAGGGCGAATGAGTCTTTGGAGTTAACCGCCAGCAATCCGCAGGGCTACGATGTGACCATCAGCGGTGACCTGAATGGAGTGCCATTCACGTGCGGGAGTTCATGCAGTGTTCCTTTGCCTGAAGGCATGGGAACGGCCAGTTACACCGCGATCTCATCCAGAGGCCGCACAGCCAGTGGTTCATCCACCTGGCAACGCGATGTCACACCACCGACACTCAACATCGTGGCTCCACCATTGGACGGGCAGAACGGCTGGTACATCTCGGAAGTAGACCTGACTGCCAACGCCTCGGATGCCGTCTCTGGTCTTGATACAGTTGCAGGAAGCGTAGACGAAGGTGCGACCTGGAATTCCTTCCCGATCCATTTCTCCGATGGAGTCTTTCCTGTTGCTGCCCGCGCACGAGATTTTGCTGGGAATGAAACGATTGCGACTGAAGTGATCCGTGTGGATACAGTGCCGCCGGTCTCGCAAATTACCTCTCACTCGAATGGCGAGGTGGTGCAAGGGGATGTACAGTTGGCAGGTAGGTTGGAAGATAGTACGTCGGGCGACGCTGGCGGCGAACTATCCCAGGATGGGGGAAAAACCTGGCAAGCCGTGTCAATGAGAACAGGAAACACATGGTCTTTTGAATGGCATTCCAATCAAGTGTCAAACGGGCAGTATGAATTGCAAATGCGTGGGATGGATCAGGCCGGCAATGTTGGTGATCCGGCTTCAATCACACTGTTTGTCGATAATTCTCCACCCAGCGTTTCCATTACTGAACACTGGTGGATTTGGGAATCTGGTCAATTGAAAGTCTCTCCCAATTTCTTTCCCGTTGCCGGTGTAAAGGTGGTCATCAGTGATCCACAGTACCGGTGGCCGGAAGTGGTTCTGAACTTTGATCCTGAAAAAATCCCCGCTGCGGTTTCATGGGACCGGCGCTTCGCAGATGGAACGCTGGCGCCATCTGGATGGTATCGCGTGGTAGCCATTGCATGTGATGTTCATGATCTGTGCGGCAGTGATGAAGGGAGAATTGAAATTCCATTTGTGGCGACTTCAACTCCACCTTTGACACCATCGCCGACCCCGACAACAACGATGACGCCGCAAGCCGCACTTATAGCAACACAAAAGCCAGCCACACCAACACCGGTATTTGCCGTGCCATCTACTGAACTTATTACAAAGCCTATTCAGCCGGCACGTCAAATGCCTTTTTGGCAACTGCTTGGTCTGTTAGGTCTGTTCCTGGCGATTGCATCGGCCAGCGTGGTGGATCCTCGGCCCACGGCGCTTGACCGGTTGAGGGAGAGTATACGACTCATAACCAATAAAAACGACATTCACTCACCGAGAGCTGATGAATCAATCTAACCGAAAGGATTTTGAAAAATGGAAATAATACTTGCTGTTGTGGTAGTCGCGGCTGTGATCTTCTTTGGCGCGTTGATCAGCGCCGGGAATGAGCGTCAACGAAAGGCAATTGATGATCTTCGAGAGCAGACTTTGCTTTGGACAATTCAGGACCTGCGTATCAAGCGCGAAAAGCTGGCGCGTGAGGTTCAAGTGGATGATCCACTTGGCTGGCTCAACAGGGTCGCCACAAAAATCTGTGGTTTGGATTTAGGCCTGCAAATCACTGAATCCTTTAATGCACCGAATGCTTTGTTGTGTACATCAGCCATTAATGGAGCTAAAGTCGTGCTTTCGCCTTTTTCTCCGAACGAAATCAATAAGATGAAACGCCAAAAACAGGCCCGGCTTTCCAGGTTTGTTGACAACAACCCCTTGCTGTCTTTGCCTCGTAAAATCACTACCTACGAAATATCAGTATTGAATGAGGGCATCTTATTCGATCTGGAATTGTCATTAGCATGGAGGACATTGACAGGCCAAGATGCAGATCACATAGATCATTTATGGATATACATGATTTGACGAAATAACCAATTGACCTCAGCCCATAGGTTTACTGCTGAAAGGTGCCGAGCCATGAATCGGTCGCCCAAAACACATTACATGCCGGGTTAAGAATTCTTGCTCGTCTCTACTTTTAAGTAACTGATGTTACGCAGCCTTGAGAACTTGCAGTTCATCGAAAGCCACGCGTATCGCCTTGAGATATAAATGTGAGCGCAAAGCGAAGTGATTGAGATGTTGTTTGATTTTCAGACATTCCAGTTTGAAGAAGGCAAAGAGAGCTGCAAAGACGTGATTATTCTAGGTCACAACCCGGCGCACCGGCGCTTTGCCTAAAGCGGCATTCCGCTTGAGCGATTTGTGGAAAACTTCTATCGGCCATCGTTTTTGATGGGTCGTTAGGATGAACTTCCGTGTCACCGTTGTATCGCTGCAGGCCAGATAGAGGTTGCCCGTGCTGCCGTCTTGGTTGGTAAAGACTTGGCGCACGATGAGTACAGGAAAAGGCACGTCTTTGAGCCAGCCTGTAAACAGGGTCTCTTCTTGCCAAGGCAGGTCTTCAATCGAAGTGAAACGGTTGTTTTGGTAATCTTCGGCGCTCACGGCCGCCAAACGGTTGGCTTTCAAAGCACAGACAAAGTCTTTCTGGAGCGTTGCTTTGATGTGACCCATGTTTTCTTTGGAAGAAAACCAGATGTCAAACAAAACAAAGCGAAACTTCAGCTTGTTCTTCATGCAAACGTCCAGCATGGAGCGCATCAACTCGTTCTTGGTTACCAGGCTGGCTCTCTTCCGTTTGTGTGTCTTGAGATCACTGTACTCCAGCGGCTTTTTGATCAGTTCAAAGGCCACCGGAATGGAAATGTCGCCAACATGGTACACGCAGTTGAGCAGATTGAAGCCTTGCACAACTTTGCCTTTACTGTGATCGTAGTGCCAGCACATCACTTCGTTTTCGTCCGTGTAAGGCTTTTCTTGAACGGTATCATCAAAAATCAGGACGGCATCGTCCCGTTCCACCTTGCGGACCGTTGCCTTGACTTCTTGCCAC
This sequence comes from Chloroflexota bacterium, assembly GCA_016195815.1. Lineage (GTDB taxonomy): Bacteria > Chloroflexota > Anaerolineae > Anaerolineales > Villigracilaceae > Fen-1038. The sequence continues at coordinate 372 of JACPYX010000010.1, read as the reverse complement.
AGGTCTTTCGAGTTGTACTCTTCATCAGACAGAAAGCGTGTGATCTGATCGTGACTGACTTGTCCGTTCAACATCTCGGAAAGACCCGTAGCCGTTGCATAGCCAAACGTGCTGAGCAGGTAATCGGTGTAGAGTTCTAATCGCTCTTTGTTCATCCCCAAATCTTACCCGTTTTTTCCGCTCAGTGCGTAACATCAGTTAAGTAAGTAAACCCAAGTTGCTACCAAGGGATTGAGGCGGATAAGACTCTTTAGAGTTGAAAAAGGGCTATGTTAAGGTGTAGCGATTTGTTAAGGTTGAGTGTATCACAGGCAGGCTCGCGCCGTAACCCTGTGCGGGCGTCTGGTAATCCAGCGCCTGGTGCGGACGTTC
>JACPYX010000011.1 GCA_016195815.1 Chloroflexota bacterium | reverse complement strand
CAAGCGACGTAAGAGATCATGCCCGCGAGGACTGCGCCAACCCGTGAGCAGTTGGCCTCGGATCACAAAAAACACCTACAAGAACGGGGGGCCGGAATACCAAACTCTTCCGATCAAGGCAGAATTGCCTTAACGGCATTGCCTCTAGAGCCACACCCGCTTGGAGTAGAGCCATTGCACAGGAATGCCGAAACGTATGGCACGTGATTCTGCGGCCTTTCAGGGAAGGACATCGATCAGCAGCCTTGTTAACAGCCAACGCCAGACGAAAGGCCACACCGTCTCGACTCAACTGTTCGCCGTTGCGGTTGGTAAAAACAAGTCCCTCAGGCTCGATGTTCTCGGCTTTGCACCGCTGTCGCAGGAGTTTCTCTGTTGTCGCCCAGATGGGCACCGTCCGTTCTTTGCGACCTTTCCCGTGAAGATGAACGGTTCGCCCAGCGATGTCTTTTGATCTGAGCTGTAGACCTTCGGAGATCCGGGCACCCGTGTTGTAGAGGAGTAGGAAGAGGATTCGGTCTCGCTTCCCGGACGGTGTTGTTGGGTCAACTGCCGCAATGACCGCATCGATTTCCTGCCGAGTCATGAAACCAAGAACCCGTGCGGGTGACTTCTTTTTGGGGATAGCGAGGATTCGGTGTGCCATTGCAACAAATTCAACTCCGCTGCTTTCGCCAACCACGAAACGAGCGAACGTCCTGATAGCCGCAAGCCTCAGATTGCGGGTTCGAGGGGTATTTCCTCGCGTCGTTTCCAAATAGTCGAGAAAGGCTAAGATCCCAGTCGGATCGATGGCTTTCAGAGTTAACTGATCAATGGAGCATCGATGGCGTTTGGCCAGGAAAGCCAGGAACAGGCGAAAGGCATCCCGATAACCGGATCGAGTGTGATGGCTAAGGTTTCGCTGGTTTGCCAGGTAATTGACAAAATAGCGTTGAACCAACGCGGGAAGTTCATCTGGCTGCTTGAGCTTGCGCATAAAAATCTCGAAAGCGATCGCAGGCATGACGTAGGGCTATCGGGTCGGACGTGACATACCACCACGTCGAATTGAAAGTTCGATGCCCAAGATACCGCGCCAAGAGGAGCAGATGGTGGGCGAGCGGTTGTTTTCTCCGGCTCCATTCAGAAATCCGCCTGGAGGCAAAGGTGTGGCGAAAGTCCAGGAGCCGGATCGAGCCTCGCTCACTGCGAGGAGCGATGCCTCGAACCAGATGTTTGAAAACCTTCTCGGTTCGCCTCGCACTGAGCGGATGGCCTGCAACGTTGACAAACAACCTCTCAGCATCCGGAAAGAGCTTCCGACGAGCTTCAGAGTATCGCTGCAACGCACTGACGACGGTGGCATGGATGGGAAGGACTCTTTCAGGACTGAATTTACAGCGTTGAATGCGGAGTGTGTGCCGTACGACGTCAAAATCGATCGTGCGCAATCTTATCGCTTCCCCTGGACGCACGCCTGTTACCGCCAACAGCCCAATGAAAGTGAAATACGTCAATGGGTGCAAAGAAGACCGTACAGTCTCAAGTCGCTTCGTTCTCTGAAGGATCAATGCTAGCTCATTTGCACTAATGAGGTGGGGACGCCTGCGATGAAACTCGAATCCGATCAGAGATGAGTCGGGGACCTGATTGCGGGAATCGAGACTCGCGCAGTACTTTGCAAATCCTCGTACCTTCGAAAGACGTTGAGCACAAGTGTGGGGGTTAGCGGACGCAGAGGCCGTAGCCCATTGAACTGCCAACGCATTCGTCAAGGGCCTATTCCGTGCCCCAACGTCTGCAAATCGAGCGAAGTCCAGGAGCAGTTCACCCCCATTCAGGCGGTAACCGAGGCTGCGACGATAGGCAAGGTATCGTCGAACCAACACACTCTTTGATCGAAACCTCACTTTGGCCATAGCTGTGCCAATCTCCGAAGATCATTGGTCTGGGTATACCGATCTGTTGTGGTGACATGTCTATGTCCAAGGAGATCGGCAATCTCTTTGGTCGTTGCTCCGTGGGCAAAAAGGCGTGTGGCAAATGAGTGCCGAAGCCTATGGGTACCGAAGTAGCCAACCATACCACATCGGCGGTACGCCCGGTCCATTGTCGCCGCGATGGCCGCTGTCGATATGGGGCGACCCCGAAGTACCGATTCGCCCACAAACAACCGATCAGCATCGGTGGATGGGCGATGCCGAAGGTAGTTGTTAATGGCTCTACCTACAGCAGGTGGCAGCGGGAGTTGCCGTCCGACACTCGCCTTGGCTGCAGGAACCATGACAGATCGGCCCGCAATGTCGGTGAGTCGAAGCCTGGAAACCTCAATTGCGCGAAGCCCGAGGTCGATCAAGCACACGGCCATAGCATAGTCTCGCCGACCTTGATTGGACCTTCGGTCGAATGCTCGGAGAAATCTTCGCCGCCGTTCGTCATCGAGTACTTCTGGGCGTCTGTGGTTTGCAAAGTCCGCCACAGTGGGAACCGCATTGGCAAGGCTGGGGGTACAGCGGCCTCGCATGTGCATGAAACGAAAGAACTGCCGCAGGATGGATAGATACTCATTGACGGTTTTGGGAACAAAAGTGCGCTTTAAGTACAGGGCGTAGCGATGAAGGTCAGCTGGGTTAACCAGATCCCAACGCAATGCACGCCTACGAAACTGCCAAGCGAGGTATCCTCTAAGGACACGCAAGATGGCGGTCCGCCTGCAATCCGCCAGAGCACGATCGCGTAGCAAGAACTGCTCGTAATCATCGAGCCACATCTGCCACCGGCACTTGGGAAGAGGACAGCGAAATCGGCCACAGAAGTGGAGCCACCGTCGCAGGCCGGCCTGCCGTGGCTTGCGTGAAGCCGCTTTGCACCGAGGCAAACATCCTCGCATGATGCGGGTCACATCGCGCAATCGAAGATGGCAAATGGATCGCCGACGGTTCGACAGATAGTGCGCTACTTTCCGAAGAAATTTTCGATAACGGCAGATCGTAAACTCAGAGGTATGGCGCCGCTGCAAGTAGTTTACGAAGTCCCCGTCGATCAACTGAAGGTCCTCTTGCAGTCGTTTTGGCAGATCTCTCGTTACTCTCTGGTCAGACATAGTTAACAAGGAGTTGTGCTTTGACAGGGGATCCAACCGCCCGAAGTGAAAAACACCGACGAGAAGAAGAAGTCGCGGCAGCTGCCTGATGCTTCAATGTCTCCCTGGACAAGTGCGCCGAGGGGCGTGGTCCACGGAGGCAGTTATGCCGAGAGAGGGTTTGCAGGTCCGCCTGCTCCTGCTAGCGATTACGAGCTTCTGCGTCCGCTTCTGTTCTCAATTTGATTCTGATCCAGCTCTACCACCCCGGTTTCCATGATCCGCGCCAATCCATCCCACTGGTTGAGAATGTAGCCAATCGCCTCTCCCATCCCGCTCTTGGGCAGAAACCGAGATTTGGTTTTCTCCAACACACGATGGAGCCTTTCCACCACCATCCGGTGATGGCTCGCCCTCATCGCGGCTCTCGACTCCGGTCCCGCTCGTTCCTCCCTAAGCTGAGCTTCCCACTGATATAGCCAGTCGATCTGTTTGAGGATCCAGCCCGCCAACCGAGGAGCTTCCTTCTGGGATTGGAAGATCCCTCGTCTTCCGTGCGCCCAACAGGCATAGAGTTCAATCCACGGCTTGTCCTTCGCAAACGCCGGATACGCGCTGTAGCCGTCGCACTGGATCTTTCCTTTGAACCTACTTCACCGGGGTCTCATCCACCTGCACGTAGGAGCTCTTGCGAAGCTCTTCCTTAATGCAGTGGACGATCCCCTCCAGCAACGTCACCCCTTGCTTCATCCACAGCACCATCTGCTGTCGAGCGATATACACCTGGTGCCGTTCCTGAAAAATGCTCTGTTGGCGGTAGAAAGGAAGGTGATCTGAAAACTTGCTCACCAAGAGATAGGCCAAGAGTCCAGGAGCCGCCATCCCACACGGCTTGGCGGGAGCCGGGGCCACCACGGGAGCCTGCGCCTTATCCTCTGCCTTCACGTACTTGGGGCGCACCGTCTCGAGCCAGAAGAACTTCCCCGGCTGGTAGTCCAACTGACGCGTCACTTCCTGGGTGATCTCCTTCCATTGATCGGGCTGTGATTGAACTTCCTTGGGCTCGATCACCACTTTGACCACTTCCAGGTTCTCCGGAGTGCGAACTTTCGTCCTCCCGTCGCGCTTGCGCGACACCTTCTTGAGCGAAGCTTGTTCAGGAACCGAAGGAGCCGCAGTCGCCTCAATGCCCGCCAGGAGCAGTTCCAGTTGTCCCTCGCTGAGAGCTTCACTCTTCTTTCCAAAGTAACGCTGGATGAATGCGTCGAGCTTTCCGCGCAGAAGCTTGTTCTCGGTTGTGAGAGATTCGATCTCCGCTCTCTGCGCGGTGATCGTCGCCGTCGAGGTCTCCCGCAACAAGGTCAGCTGCGCTTGCAGCTCGAGGATTTGTTGTTGAAGAGAAGCGGCGTTCATCGGAGTCCAATGTCAGACCCCATCGACTCCGAGATGTTTCACACTTTCGCAAAGAATTTTGCCAAGCGTTCGATGCGGACTATTTCGGTGCTTCGTACCACGCTCGACGTCCTGCATCTTTGAGTTCGACGCCGTCGAGCAGCAGCTGCAATGCGGCGGGAGCCAGCGAGAGTTTGGGTTTGGGCCCATCGGCGCTCTGAGGCCAGCGGTAACAACCTTTCTCGAGCTTTTTCATCAGAATGACGACGCCCGTTCCGTCAAAGCACAGAAGTTTTACTCTGTTGCGTCGGCGGTTTGTGAAAATGAAGAGCGCGCCGTTTTTCGGATCTTCGCCGAGCTTGTTCTGAGCGGCGGCCCAGAGGCCATTGAAGCTGGCTCGCAGATCACAGGGATCTGTTGCCAGGAAAACCTTGAGGTGAGAGTGGAAGCTGAGCATCAGGCCTGGAGGAGTTTGAGGAGTTGGACGGCCAGGGGCATTTGAGAGCAGGAGGTCAATCGGAGCCGGGCATGGGGCCCGAGTTCGAGAACAAGAGGTTCGGGCGGGGGCGCAGGGAGCTGGACCTCGGTGAATGAAATGCGCTTTCGGGTACGGCGGGGCTTCCTGAGCCATTGGATGAGTGTGGTGTAGGGCAGCGGATGCTGCCGCGCGAAAGCGTAGGCGGAGAGCCCACTGCGTTGGAACTCCGCGAGGATGCGCTCTCGACGGGCGGCGGCTTTGGGACCGCGACGTGGAATCGAGGTGTAGTCGTTCATCCACCAGCATGTACCACGCTGACGGGCTCGCAGACTAGGAGGTCGCTAAATCACCGCTTACTCAACAAGATCAAGCGCGCATGTTGCATTCGCTGAACACATCGGTGGGTAGGGCTCCGCTCCAGACCGGTCTGGTGTTGATCCTTATAGCGGTACTGTTCGTGGGCTGTGGCCGACCATCGGGTTACACCGTCGTCAGCGATGTCGCCCTCTTCAATGGGGAACTCTACGTCCTCATCAACCATGTAGAAAGTGTAGACCATGCCCCGCCGATGTCTCATTCGTTGGCTCTCGAGCAAACCCGACAGGTCCTGGGGATAGCAAAAGCCTCTATAGCGAACCAACGGGGTGAAGGCTTGCCGAAGCTACAGATTCTTGCCACATGCGTCTTGAACAAGCCCCCTTTCTACGATTACGGACTAGTTCAGCTCTGCGCTACCAACCAGTGCGTGGCAACTGGTGTCCGCAGTCTGGCCCCCGGGGCGAGCTTTTTCACAGATGGGCTTACCTTTGGAGCTGAGACGACCTCGAAGCAGAGCTTAGAACCCTTGCGAAGAGAGGTGCGATTCACTGGATCTCGGAAGTTTTTCCTTGGTTGCAGTTCGAACCTGCTGATCATGGATTCAAGCACGTTCCAAGTTGTCTCCAACGCGATTCTTTATCGGATGGGAACGATTCTCTGTGATGATTGGTTGGAGGAATCCTTCTTGCATAATCTCGCAATCTCCGACGATTTACACACTCTGGCTCTTAAGCATCGTTCGTGGGATCCCCCGCAACTACAAATCCTCCTCCTAGTGTTCTGTCTCATAAATGACTGGAGTTATCATTTTGACCCAGTATTTTGGCTCCGTGCCACGTATCGCCACACCGATTTGCTTGGAGCCGCCTGAGCGGCTTGAACTTGAACGATGGGT